>JAPLDK010000011.1 GCA_026391775.1 Bacteroidota bacterium | reverse complement strand
CAGTAAATTTGGAGATGAGACGAGCATTACGAAGTATGTTCGTGACCAGGGTCTTGAAAAAGAATACACAGTGTTGCATACAAGTAAACAGTTGGCTCTGTTCTAGATACCTCGCTGCTCTGCGGCGAGGTCCTTCATTTGAAAATGAGCTTCCCGCCCAGGGTTTTCCCGGTTTTATTGTCAAGAAGTTTCACATAATAGATCCCAGAGGGTAACCCCTTTCGTTCGATAAGATATGGTTTTGATGAAATGCTGCCCTGATGAACCAGTCTCCCCAGGTAATCGTACACTCTAAGGGTCCCATCAGGATATGTTTGTTCGGTGACAATAACGGTACTTGAATTCCCCGGGTTTGGAGAAAATCTCAATTGAGTTTCATCCCTTGTTGCAGATAAATTATCATCTGTAATATCAAGTAATGCCGAACAGTTTGCAGCGACAGGAGTGCCCCAGGAACCGTAAGATTTGTTGTAATAAACCTGGGAACTGCTGTTTCCTCCGCTTGGAGAATCAGTATAAATATATATCTGGCCTAATCCTGTTGCATATACTTCCTTCCATACCACTGGGACATATGCAGAATTATTGAGGACCCAATGATTTTGCGAATTCCTGTAAAAATAATAATAATCAACTTTGCTGTTAACTTCGGATTCATTGATGAGATACCATTTAGTGCGGTGCGCACACAGTTGCTGGATAAGTGTAAACTCATCCGAAAGCCTGCAATATGCGTTTGCATCCAATGTTCTGAAAAAAAATGTACTGGTATCAATAGAATGTTTTCTGGTTGTATCATTTGTATTCGGAAAATCAAACATTCTGGAAATTCCATACTCGCATGTTTCAATTCTGTACACCGACTCGCTGTCATTCTTTGTAACGACATTTAATACCTTATTTATCAAGTGTCCGTTATAAGACCATCCATGATAAGCACTGGGGGAATGTCTGTTCAAAGAAAAATGAAATTCATCCCCGTCATCATAATCATAGATTTGTTTAGATGTGAGCGGTTGCAGACCGTATTTATAATAGGAATTTCCTGTTATTGAATAGCTCACAGGCAGGGTTGTGCCGGGAAGCATATAAAAATCAGGTAATGCAACCAATCCGAATGTTTTACTCAGCCTGATCTGAACATTGTTCAATAGAGAAGAGATCGGATTATGCGCCAGGTTAAATGCATTCAAAACAATGATTTTTACAGAATCATGAACCCCTGTCACGCTGTCATAAATTATTGAAGATACGTTTGCTTCGGCATAGGATGTATCGCTGAGTTTGATGAATCTCCATGAAACCCCAATGCCTGCGCCTGACTTTATAAGAATGGTATCATTCGTCCGGTTGAAAAAAAGAAAGTCCCCGTTTGATTTCTTAAGGATTTTCCTCCCCAGGAGTGAACCTCCGGCAGTATCGCAATAAGGTAAAATCTCCCTGATAGTAGGGTAGGAGATATATACCGTATCCTCTCCGGGTTGGGGATAAATACTGTCAAAGCGCAAAGCTTTTATATTCGTCAAGTTATCCTTGAACAAGGTCACACCGGGAAGACAAACATATTTGTAACTCTGGGCTGAGCCTGTCGAATTGCAAACACAATTTAAGCCAAGCAAGACAAAGGAAACAACCTGAATCCTGATTGCGTGGTTAAACCTTTTCATATATGACAAAATTGAACTTATAAAGATAATTTAATTTTTACTTTTGCACAATACAAATTGTAATTCTATGAAAAACTTTTTTCTCGCATCAATCTTCTTGCTTATGACAGCAGCTTTTGCAAATGCTCAGGATATCGGCATCAGCACTGTATCAGCTCCCCCCGAAAACTCAAACCCTTTTTTGGTAGAATGGACCACCCCTTTTGGGGTGCCTCCATTTGATAAAATTCAAAATACACATTTTATGCCTGCTTTTGAAAGTGGGATGATTGAACAGAATCAGGAGATCGAAGCCATCGTCGGTAATCCTAAACCTGCCACTTTCGGGAATACCCTTGCAGCCTTAGACCGCAGTGGGCAGCTACTTGAGAAAGTCAGTTCGGTCTTTTTCGGACTCAACTCTGCAAACACCAACCCTGAAATGCAGGGCCTGGCCAAAAAACTTTCTCCTCTTCTGAGCAAACATAACGACGATATAAATCTAAATCCTTTGCTGTTTGAACGGGTTAAAGCAGTTTACAATGCCCGCGAAACCGTTAAATATGATCCCGATCAGCTGAGGTTGATTGAAGAAACCTATAAGAACTTTATCAGGGGAGGTGCCGGGCTGGATTCAGCAAGCAAGGCCCGGCTGCGTGAGCTCAACACGGAGATCAGCATGCTCCAGCTGACGTTTGGCCAGAACCTCCTTGCCGAAAATAATGCCTATAAGCTCGTCATTGATAGAAAAGAAGATCTTTCGGGCCTCCCCCAGGATCTGATTTCCACTTCAGCCGAAATTGCCAATACAGACTCAGCCACAAAAGGTAAATGGGTTTTTACACTGCAGAATCCAAGTGTCATGCCCTTCCTGCAATTTTCTGATAAACGCGAGCTGAGGGAAAAGATATTCACGGCTTATATCAACCGTTGTAACAAAAATGACTCAAGGGATAATACAGAAATCATTAAGAAACTGGTCATGCTTAGAGAGAAGAAAGCGAGGCTGATGGGCTTTGACAGTTTTGCTGCCTTTATGCTTGATGATCGCATGGCCAAAACACCCGCGAATGTTTACAGCCTCCTCAACCAGGTTTGGACACCAGCCCTTGCCATGGCAAAGAAGGAAAGGGATAATATACAGCAGCTGATCAGAAGAAGTGGCGGAAAGTTTGAGTGCCAGGGCTGGGACTGGCGTTATTATAGTGAAAAAGTCAGGAAAGCAAGGTTTAACCTTGACGAGGAAACAATAAAACCTTATTTCAAACTTGAAAACGTTCGTGACGGGATTTTTTACGTCGCCCGCAAACTATATGGCATTACCTTTTCAGAGGTCAGGGGGGCTCCGGCATATTATAAGGGTGTTCGCTTGTATGAATGCCATGATAAGGACGGCAGCCTGTTAGGTGTTGTGTATATGGATTTCCACCCACGTGCAGGCAAGCGTGGAGGGGCCTGGTGCGGAAGCTATCGTTCACAATCAAACCGGGACGGGAAACGAATTGCACCTGTGATGACCATTGTATGTAATTTTTCGGCTCCCACTGCTGATAAACCTGCATTGCTTACTGCAGATGAAGTTGAGACTTTCTTCCATGAATTCGGCCATAACCTTGCCGGGCTGTTCAGAAATGTCAGGTATGATGGGATAGGAGGGGTCCCCCGCGATTTCGTTGAGCTTCCATCCCAGATCAATGAACATTGGGCTTTTGAACCTGAAGTATTGAAAGTCTATGCAAAGCATTATTTAACAGGGGCAGTCATTCCTCAGGCACTCGTCGATAAAATCGTCAAGAGCGGAAAATACGGTGAAGGCTTTAAAACCACAGAATACCTGGCCGCTTCATTCCTCGATATGGATTATCATACATCCCCTGAGGTTGAAAATAATCTGGACGTGCTCAAATTCGAGACTGAATCGATGAATAAAATAGGGCTGATCGAACAGATCCCGCCCCGTTACAGGTCAACCTACTTCCAGCATTCTATGACTGGAGGTTATACTGCAGGATATTACAGTTATATCTGGGCCGAAGTTCTTGATGCCGATGCATTCCAGGCCTTCAAAGAAGCGGGAAATATCTTCGACCAGGCAACTGCCACGAAATTCAGAAAAGCTATTCTTGAGAAAGGCGGTTCGAAAGATGCCATGCAGATGTATCTTGATTTCCGAGGGAAAGAGCCTTCAATCGATGCACTTCTTGAAAATCGCGGACTGAAATAGGCTTTTATTCCTGTATTATTCCGTTCAGTTATTTCCTTTAGCTCAATTCCTTTCGTATATTTGTAAGGAGCCGTGAGTAATTTCACGTTTGTTTTTTTTATTGTAAACCATTGATGGAGAGATCTGCCGATGAAAGATAGAAAACTTAAGATCCTTGCGATTGATGACAATCAGGATAACCTGACCACTCTGAAAGCGGTCATTGCGGATGCCATTCCAGGCACAAAAGTAATTACAGCTCTGGATGGCAGTTCCGGCATCATGCTGGCGCTTTCTGAGAATCCTGATGTCATCCTTCTCGATATCGTGATGCCTGTGGTTGACGGACTCTCAGTTTGCCGCAACCTAAAGCAGGATGATCGTATCAGCCATATCCCGATAATCATGCTCACGGCCTTAAAGACCGACCGTAAAACCCGCATCAAAGCCCTTGAAGTCGGGGCCGAAGCATTCCTGACCAAACCTCTTGATGAGGTGGAATTGATCGCACAGGTGAAAGCCATGGCGAAAATAAAGGAGTCGGCCGATCTTCAGCGAATGGAAAAATCGCAACTGGCTGCCCTGGTTTCAGAACGTACACTGGAGATTGAGAAAGAATTAAATGAACGCAGGAAAGCGGAGAATGAACTGCAAAAAGCGAATGAAAAGCTGAAGCAAACACAGGTTGCCACATTAAACCTGCTTGAAGATCTGAGAAAAGAAATGACAATCCGCGAAAAGACAGAAGCCGAACTTATAATCGCAAAAAACAAAGCGGAGGAGAGTGATCGTCTGAAATCAGCCTTTCTTGCAAATATGTCACATGAAATACGTACGCCGATGAACGGCATCATCGGGTTTTCTGAACTTCTGAAGGAAACGGACCTGGAAACTAATGAAAGGGACAGGTATATCAGGATCATAAACGATAATTGCCAGCAGCTTCTTCATATTATCAGTGATATTATTGATATTTCAAAGGTTGAAGCCGGCCTGGTGGAACCCGAACATATTGAATTCTGCCTTAACGAACTGATGGATTCTCTTGTTGAGAATTACCTTCCCAAGGCCTCCTTAAAAGGACTGAAAATGATCATCCATAAGGAAATTGAACACGGAGCATGCTGGATTCTGTCAGATCAGTCCAAAATCCATCAGGTACTGGACAACCTGATTACAAACGCCATCAAATTCACACAGGCCGGGACGATCGATTTCGGATACAAATTCAGGGATCAAAGGCTTGAATTTTTTGTAAAGGATACCGGGATCGGAATATCGGATGAACACCGCAAGGCAATTTTTGACCGTTTCTGGCAGGTTGAAAACGGATTGGCGAGAAAATACGGAGGCACAGGCCTTGGTTTGGCCATTTCCAGCGCTTTTGTAAAGAAATTAGGTGGAGAGATAATGGTGGAATCCACGCCCGGAAAAGGATCCTGTTTCAGTTTTTCAGTGCCTTATATTCTTTCTGAGATGAAGAAAAGCTCCACCATGGCTGCAATGCGTAATGTGTTTGACGTCACCGGAAAAACCATCCTGATCGTCGAGGATGAGCCGGATAATTATGACCTCCTGAATATCATCCTTGGCCGGCTGAAGATAAATATACTGCATGCCTGGGATGGAAAGGAAGCCATGCAGATCTTCAGTGAGCATGCCGAAATTGATATGGTACTGATGGACTTCAAACTGCCGGATATGCCTGGGCAGGAAGTAACCCGCAAGATGCTGAACCTGCGCTCCGACGTGCCCGTAATTGCAACCACAGCCTATGCCATGAGCGGAGACAGGGAAAAAGCCATCCAGGCCGGCTGTACCGGCTACCTGGCGAAGCCTATACGATCGGAAGAACTGATCGCCATATTAAAGAACTACCTTAACTAAAGATCTTAAGAATATACATAAGGCAGAAGGATCAATTATGAAGGCTATTGCAGAAATTGTGGAGGTTATGAACAGGGATCATGGGATGGACATATCCATGTATGAGGAATCCTTTCTTGTAAAATCTGTTAAAAAGAGGATGACTTTATTAAACCTTGACAATGATGCCTCGTTCACTAAGCTGATTACCAAAGATGAAAACGAAGCTGTCGCTTTTTTACGTTCACTCAACATTTGCTATAGCGAATTCTTCAGGAATCCGCTTGTATTTGCATTGCTTGAGCAAATCGTTTTCCCGCGTCTTATTGAAGAGAAACCGTTAAACTCGGAAATCAGGATCTGGTCGGCCGGCTGCGCCGGTGGTCAGGAACCATATTCCATTGCAATGGTTTTCGACGACCTCATTCGCCGTAAAGAAAAAATCAACCGGTTCAGGGTGTTCGCAACAGATATCTCCGAAAAGGCACTTGAAGGTGCACGAAAGGGCGTATATAACAGCGCAGATGTCCAGAATATAAGTCTGAGGAGGATTTCACAATATTTTACATTGAAGGGAGAAACATATACTATCTCCAAACAACTGAAAGATTCTATTGATTTCTCCGAATACAACCTCCTGGATCCAAACTCAATTAGCCCCTCTGCCAGTATTTTCGGCGATTTTGACCTTATTGACTGCAGTAACTTGTTATTCTACTATAAACCGGATATACGGCAGGTGATACTCGGCAAACTATATCATTCGCTTACCCCGAAGGGCTATCTGGTAACCGGGGATGCTGAAAGGGAAATTGTTGCAAAACATAAATTCCGGCCGGTAGCGTCTCCTGCAGCGGTATTTCAAAAGATCAGCTAGAAAATAAGTTTACCATCAACAAAGGAAAGGTGAAATGAAGATTAAAGACCTTAACATCGGAACCCAATTGAGGGTCGGTCATGGACTGATACTCATTTTCGTCATCCTACTTGGATCTGTAGCCTGGTTTCAGTCAAACAGTTTATGGAAACAAACCGATGGAATATATAATCATCCTCTAAAGGTCAGGAGGGCTATTGAAGTACTTAAAACAGATGTTCTCCTGATCCACAGAAGCATGAAAGATATTGTGCTTGCAGATGATGAGATAAAAAGGCAAGCTGAGGTTGCAGCCATTATTGTAAACGAGGTACAAGCTTTCCGTCAGATAGACAGTATTTCAAAGTCATATCTTGGCCCGCATAAAGATATCGATGATATTTATAAAGCGATGGTATACTGGAAGCCAATACGGCAGGAGATCATTAATTTGGTTCAGGCAGGGGAGAAAAAGAAAGCTGCAAAACTGACAACTCATGACGGTATTGGGGGCGCCCAGGTAGATAGTATCCTGAAACAGATCAATGATGTAAGTGATTTTGCCTTGGCCCGTGGTGATAAATTCTATTTGACAGCTCTGGTCAACAAGCAGAATCTGGAAACATTTCTTATAATCTTACTTGGAATAATCCTGGTTCTGTCAATTCTTATAAGCCTTACACTGGTAAAATGGATAAGGACACCTCTAAATGAGATGATTGAAGCGACTGACGACTACACTAAAGGCAATCTTGATTCACGCATCGAATATAACTTTAATAATGAATTAGGGAAACTTGCTGCATCATTCAACCGGCTTGCTGAAACCAATAAGGCTGCGATAAAAAACAGCGAAGTGGTTGCACTGATCTCCAATGTAATGCTGAGGGAAGAGGACCTCCATTCATTCTGCCATGAGCTTATCAGGATACTATTGGAAACTACCGGATCCCAGATCGGGGCGGTATACCTTCTGAATGATCAGAAAACCGATTTTGAGCATTATGAATCGATTGGATTAAGGGTGGCAGCATCTGCCCCTTTCTCTGCTTCATCATATGAAGGGGAGTTTGGCTTGGCTCTTGCCAGCAGGCAGATCCAGGTTATCAGGGATATTCCTTCTGATACGACTATGCTATTTCATGTTACCGCTGGAGAATTCAAACCCAGGGAAATTGTCAGTATCCCGATACTCTCCGGGGATGAGGCCGTTGCAATGATCTCCCTTGCAACATTAAACAGCTTCTCACCTGTAGCAATGCGTATTATAAACGATATCCATAATACGCTTACGGCTCGTTTTACAGGAGTTCTGGCGCACAAAAAAATCCTTGACTTCTCCGAAAAACTTGAATTGCAGAACCGCGAACTTGACGAAAGAGCGATCGAGCTGACTACCCAGGGGAATGAACTTACCGAACAGAACATAGAACTGGAAATGCAGAAACGGGAACTCGACGAGGCCAACCGACTGAAAAGCTCATTTCTGTCGAACATGAGCCATGAACTGAGAACACCCCTGAATTCGGTCATTGCCTTGTCGGGTGTCCTGAACCGCAGGCTCCGCGATGCAATTCCGGAGGAGGAATATAATTATATTGAGATCATTGAGAGGAACGGAAAGAACCTTCTGGCGTTGATCAATGATGTTCTCGATCTTTCGAGGATTGAGGCGGGCCACGAGGAGATCACTGCTTCAAGCTTCAGTATTTTTGAGCTGGTTGATGAAGTTGTGACCATGCTTGATCTACAGGCACAGGACAAGAAAATAGGACTTATAAACAAGGTCGGTCAGGGTATGAACCCGATACAAAGCGATTATGCAAAGTGCAGGCACATACTTCAGAATATCATAGGCAATGCTGTAAAGTTCACTGAGAAAGGGAAGGTGGAAGTCACGGCAATGCAGTTGGATCATGAGATCAGAGTTTCAATCACAGATACAGGCATAGGTATTTCAGAACAGAATTTGCCTTTTATTTTTGACGAATTCCGGCAGGCAGATGAAGGTTCTTCTCGAAAATACGGAGGTACCGGGCTCGGATTAACGATTGCGAAGAAATATGCAAATCTGCTTCAGGGAGAAATCTGTGTTACAAGTCTACCAGACCAGGGATCAAATTTTACATTGATATTGCCTCTTAAACTTGATACGGACAAGATCGGGGAGGGTGTTTTAAGTTATTCAATGGAACATCATGTCAAGGGTGCCAGAGCATCTGAAATAGCAATACCCGGGGCAGGAAAGAACATTCTTCTTGTTGAGGACAGCGAACCGGCTATCATCCAGCTGTACGAGATACTTTCCGAACAGAAATTCAATGTTGTTATTGCAAGAAATGGCAAGGAAGCAATGGAACAGCTCACTCAATTCAAACCCGAAGCTATAATTATGGATCTGATGATGCCCGAGGTTGATGGGTTCCAACTGCTTAAAATGATACGTGAGACTGAGGCAACCTCAAAAATCCCGGTATTGATCCTTACTGCTAAACATATCTCCAAAGAGGAATTGAGTTTCCTTAAGGGGAACAATGTCCACGAGTTTGTCCAAAAAGGAGATGTAAACCGTACAGAACTGATTGCCAGGGTGAATGAGATGGTTAGCCTAAAACATAGCAAAACGGCCGAGGTCAGATCCATGTTTCCCAGAACAGAACGAAGCGACAAACCTCTGATCCTCGTCGTGGAGGATAATCCCGATAACATGAGAACGGTGAAAGCCTTGCTTCATCCTGATTACAGGACAGTGGAAGCCCATGATGGTGTGGAAGGTGTGTGCCAGGCTCTGAATCATAAGCCCGACCTGATTCTGATGGATATGTCCCTTCCGGTTATGGACGGTTTTTCCTCTTTTGATGAAATCAGGAAATCGGAGCACCTAAAAAACATACCGGTTGTTGCACTTACAGCAAGTGCAATGAAAGGCAACAGGGAAGAAATACTGGAATACGGCTTCGACGATTATATCTCAAAACCTATCGACGAACCGGTGTTACGGAAGGTGCTGAAGCATTTCCTGCATGATGGGGATGATCCCGGCAAAGGAACTGTTTAGCTCAAAGCTCACTAATCAGAGCCTCGAAAAGTATTTCTGCCGGATGATATGCACGACGCCCCGTACCGTCCATTATCTGATGCCTGCAACTGGTCCCCGGTGCAGCTATTGTAATTTCTGATGAGGATCGTCGGATCTCAGGGAAAAGAACCAGTTCTCCAACCTGCATCGAAACCGTATAATGCTCCGTTTCATAGCCAAACGCACCTGCCATGCCACAGCAACCTGATTTGATCTCTTCAACGGAATAATTGAGAGGGATTGACAGCATCTTGAGAGTGGCCTCCACCGATGCCAGCGCTTTCTGGTGACAATGCCCATGCAGTTTGATGGTCCTGGGCTCAGTGGTGAATGTTTCAGACCTGATCCTTCCGGCAGCAACTTCCCTCATGATGAATTCGTCATAAATAAGGCAGGATGCCGATAATATTATTGCCTGCTCCCTGAATCCCGGGCCTGCCAGGTCGGGGTATTCGTCCCTGAACCCCAGTATCGCTGATGGTTCTATGCCTACAAGGGGTACCTCCGGCGAAATAAGGTCTTTGAATTTATTGACGTTGTTTTCTGCGATCTTCTTCGCCTTCCGAAGTAAGCCTTTTGAAAGGAAAGTACGTGCGCTCAGGTCGTGATCTGTATATAAAATCTCGTACCCCAGATGATTAAACAGGAGCACCGTTTTTATACCTGTTTCAACATCATTGTAATTTGTGAACTCGTCAACGAACAGGTAAAAGCTGCCTTTCTTTTCGCTTAGCCCGGCATTCAGTGCAGACAGGTTCTTTCCCAACCATTTTTTAAGAGTTGTTTTATACAGCAAGGGGATGCTTCGGCCGGCGGCAAAACCGAGCATTTTTTTGGATATGCAGGAGATGAATGAATTCGTCTGGAAGAAGTTGAAGATACCCGGGGCAATGCTTCCAAGGCGGTTGATACTGCTGATGTATGCGATCAATCTCGAACGTAAAGGAATGCCGTTTGAGTCATAATAATGCTGAAGAAATTCCGCCTTAAGCTTTGCAACGTCAACATTTGAAGGGCATTCGCTTTTACATGCTTTACAGCTCAGGCAAAGGTCCATCACCCCATAGATCTCCTTGTGGTCAAAGGGATTGGCTTTTGTTGAATTGGTAAGGAATTCACGCAGGATGTTTGCCCTGGCCCTGGTCGTTGTATCCTCATCGCCAACGGCCATATACGATGGGCACATCCATTTTCCGGTAACCACATTGTTCCTGCAATCGGCCGATCCATTGCATTGTTCAGCGGCCCTGAGGATGCCATGGCTTGATGAAAAGTCAAAATAGGTTTCTATTTCTTTTGCAGGCGCTCCCGGTTCATATCTCAGGCTGGTATTCATCCTGGGAGTATCGATGATTTTATTCGGATTGAAAATGTTATCGGGGTCCCAGCATTTCTTGATTTCCCTGAGCAAGGCAAAATTGTGATCTCCGATCATTAGTGGAATAAATTCTCCCCTCAGCCTTCCGTCTCCATGTTCGCCACTAAGCGAACCACGGTATTTCTTCACGATTTTAGCCGTTTCCAGGGCGACGGTATGAAAAAGCTCAATGTCGGCGGGATCTTTGAGATTCAATACCGGCCTCAGGTGCAGTTCCCCGGAACCTACATGTGCGTAATAAACGCATTTCAGTCTCAGCTTTTCAAGCATCGCATCAAAATCCCTGATATAGTCTGGAAGGGCTCCCGGATTGACGGCCGTGTCCTCGGTAACCGGGACAGGTTTGCGGTCGCCCGGATAATTTGAAAGTACGCCCAATCCGGCTTTCCTGAGATCCCAGACCCTTTTAAGATCAGGAGGAAATACCAGGGGGAAATGATAGCCCAGGCCGTCTGAACGCATTTCGGCTTCCATACGGCTACAGAGCTCAGCAATCTCTTCCTTGGTATCCCTTGCGAATTCAACGATCAGTACTGCTCCGGGATCCCCTTCAATGAAAAAACGATTTTTCCGTTGGGTGATATTGTCCTTAGTACAATCCATGATGGCCTTGTCCATGAGTTCCACCGATCCCGGCTTGTACTTTAGTGCGATCAGGTTGGCTTTCAGGGCCTCTGCAATGGTATTGCAGTGAACGCAAACGAGAGCTTTCTGCTTCGGGGGCAGGGGCATCAGGTTCAGCCTGATCTCGGTCATAAACATTAGAGTCCCTTCGGAACCGGCGATGAGTTTGCAGAAGTTAAATGGCTCGGTGTCTAAAAGCAGATCAATCGCATAGCCAGTATTCCGGCGATGAATTGCCGGATCTGGGTATTCACGACGAATTTCTTCCTGGTTTGCGGGATCGGAGAGTATGTCACGCATCTGTCGGTAGATCCTGTTTTCGAGCGTATCTCCCTGGCATTTTTTCTGAAATTCCTGAACGCTGAGTTCCCTGAATTCCACTTCCGAGCCGTCGCTCAGGAAACCCTTGACCGAGATAACATGATCGCGTGTGCTGCCGTATAAAATGGAGTGTGCACCGCAGGAATTGTTCCCAACCATGCCGCCGATCATACATCGGCTCGAAGTGGAAGTCTCAGGACCGAAGAACAAGCCTTGCTTTTCAACCACCTTGTTCAGCTCATCAAGGATAACGCCCGGCCCGACTCTCACCCAATGCTCATCGGCATTGATCTCAAGGATAGAAGTCATATGCTTGCTCACGTCAACCACCAGTCCGGAGCCTACTACCTGTCCGGCAAGCGATGTCCCTGCAGTTCGGGGGATAAGCGGAATTCCGCTGTTCGCGGCAAAAAGGATGAGCTTTTTAACGTCTTCCTTATTTTTTGGTCTGACAACCCCGATGGGAATTTCCCTGAATGCCGATGCATCTGTGGCATACATCAGCTTCCAGGCAGTATCGGTAAACAGTTCTCCTTCGAGTTCCGGTCTGATGGCATCTAATTTTTTCAGGATATCCTGGTTGGAACTCATTGCATCTTTTTTATAAGGTCAAAATAAATGCTGTTGGCCCTGATGATTTCAAATTCAGGCTGGGACTGCGCCCTTGCCTTATTCCTGAAGCCGATGTCAAATGCCTTTCTCAGATAGGCCAGTGTTTGTATAGTATCGTTTTTCCGGCCCGAAAGCACTGCCATTATATACCATGGCTCCGGGTTATCGGGTTCGACAATGGAATAAATCCCGATCACCAATTGTGTTTGTTCGAAATTGTTCTGCTTCAGCAGGGCATTGGCGTTGGAATAACAAAACAGGCCGAGGAATGCCAGAAGGCGGTGGTTCATAAGCGTGTCTTCAGGGCTGAGCTTTGGGTTTTTATTGTCGCGGTATTTTTCAATCCTGGTCTGCCACCATTTCAGATTTTTGCTGAATTCAGCCTCCATCAGCAGCTTCTGCTCCTTCTGTTCCTTTTCAAGAACCTCGTTGAACTTTTTCATTGCCCTTTTATATTCTTCTGATCCTTCAAGTAAAGCAAACCGGGACTTTAGTGGAGCCACATCGGATAAACCTTCCAGGCAGCTGATCCGGTATGCCAGGTTTTGCCTTGCATACAGCAACCGCCCCTGTTTTACAAGGGAGTCGTAATCCGCAGTCATACTTAATGAAAATACCCCGATAAGGCTGTCATTCTTTTTCAGCCTGCCTTCCTTCATGGAGTTGAAAACAAGCCAGTTCCATGCCTTTTCTATTTCAGCCTGACGTGGCCAGCCGTGAATGCCGTCGAATTCCAGGATAAAATGTCTGAAATTCATCCGGGCCAGGGTCTTGTCAAGTGCGACCATTTCGGTAAGGTTGAAATCTCCAAGGCCTATTATGCCGAAATAATCGAATGTATATTTCGGTGGCTGAACCCCGGATGGAAAACCGGCACCGCAGCCGATAACTCCTTTGACGATCGCCTTGTACATTGCAGTTGCAGTTGAAACCCTCGATCCACCCGAGAATCCCATAACATAGATAGCTGAAGTGTCGATTGGCAACCGGTTTTCAATTTCATCAAACATAGCCTGAACAACGGCTTCACTTTCTTCGGGCGACTGCATGTTCTTTGAATCATTGGAGCCTACAAGGATAAATCCATACTTCTCGGCAAGACTGCTGAAACGTTTAACAGGAAGGCCGCCATTTCCACTGGGATCAAAAGCCAGGATTATTGGAAACCGTTTCTGTCCCGGGGTTTTATCAAAACGGTTGCTGCAAACCGACGGCAGGTAAAGCGCATAGGTGAGAAGGGTATTGGCATTGCAACTTATATGCTCATATACCTTGCCGGCCTGGGGGAGCAGGATGTCGCCTCCCTTATTACCGCTACCCGACGAGCAGGCAAGAACCGGCAGCAATAAGGCCAGGATAAGGATCACTTTGAGGTTTGCTGTCATATTTGCTGCAACTTACTGTTTGTAAAAATCGGTCGACTGGAAGATCTTATCCGCTGATTTGGCGATAAACCCGCTGTACAACCTGCCGTCCCTGTCGGGATAGCGTTTGGCAAATTCATAATAGCAGCCGGGAACCTCATAATTGCCTTCAGTAAATTTTGTATTAACCATGCCCGCCCTGATGCTTGATTGTTCCAGGAGTTCTTCAGGGCTGCCCTGTATCTCCCCGCCTGCATCATTCATGAGGAAGCCATTCTGCTTGAGAAAGGCATTGATTTTAGCAATGCCATCATATTTTTTCAGGTAATTCACGCTCACGGTAAAATGGTTGGCACAGAACCCATTCACATACAGCCAGGCTGCATATTCCGATTCCTTCCTCAGCTTTTCAAACACTTCAAATGACGGTACACCCGAAAGATTACCCGAACAGATCAGAGCCGGAGATGATAGCTTCTCTGGTGAAATTGCCCGGATCCATTCTTTAACAATTAGCTGAAGGAATGGGCTGAATTCAGCGGTGATCAGCTGGCTGATAAAAACCCTGGGGGCCTTAGGGTCGGATTTGTGCTCGAAATGTTTAGCATAAAGCTTCTTTTCGGTAAAATGATAGTCCCCCTTATATACATAACCGCTCGCAATAAATTCTTTTGACAGTACGTCAATATTGATTTGCTGATCGTTGAAGGTACGGAAGGCCACATGGTCGTTAATAATTGTTTCGCCTTCGGCGGATAGCAACTCCCATACTTTCCGGCTTCCCGGGTTCTGACCGGTGTATATCGTCCAGAGCTTTTCAAATATTTTGTTGTAATTCATGTTTTCGCTATTTAAAATACACCCTTTAAAAACTCCTCCATCGTCAGGTTCGAAAAGTAATCCCCCAGGTCAAACCTCTCAAGGGCCTTTCGTATAGCAGATTCTTCGTGGGGAACCCCGATAAGGGCTTCTTCCAGTTCTTCCGTGTCAAATTTAGAGAAATAATCTCCAAAGATCTTAATATGAAGAATTGTGCCATTCTTTACATCCAGGTCAAATTCGATAGTACCACTCTTCTCCGTTCTTAAAATCTTTTTGAAATTATAATTGGGAGAATACCCGAAATTCCATTCCCAGGTGCTGTATTTTAACCTTACCAGTTCATTAATTTTCTGATGATCCTCATCACTCAGATCATAGGCTTTTGCATCCGGATACATTGTAATAATATGTTCCTGAATCAGATCGGAAAAATTCATGACATCCATTGGTCCCTTTAGGTGCTCGCTGATATTGCTGACCCGGCTTCTGACCGATTTCACAGCCTTGTCCTTAAACTTTAATGGATCAACATTCAGTGCCTGGCTAAGATCGGCCATTTTTGATGAAAACAACAGGGTCCCATGATGCAGAACCCTGTTTTTCCAAATATGCTCTGCGTTGCCTGAAAACTTTTTCCCTGATATCGTAAGATCGTTTCTTCCCTCAAACCTGGCGTCGATTCCGAGTTTCAGAAGAACGTCCAGAATGGGTTGGGTAAATTTCCTGAAATCAACCAGCAGGTCCGACTGTCCCGTCTGAATAAAGGTAAAATTCAGGTTCCCCAGATCGTGAAATACAGCGCCTCCTCCCGAAAGCCTTCTCACAACGTGTATATTATTTTGTTTTACATATTCCACGTTGATCTCAGCCAGGGTGTTCTGATGTTTGCCGACAATGATTGAAGGGGCATTCCTCCAAAGCATAAACGAATCATCTGCAATCTCTTTCAATGCATATTCCTCGGTTGCAAGATTAAAGTAGGGATCGGTATTGTGTCGTTTGATAATAAGCATTGTTCAGGATTTTTCAACAAAAATAAATGATTCCGGCAAAATTGCTGATGAATTATTAACAGTCGCTGTTGACGGAGAAAAAAATATATAATTTTACCGGATATAGGTATCGTTATGAAACGTCCCGCCAAACTTCGCCAATTTGTCCTGACAGCAATGTTCTTTCTTGGTTTGTCAGGATATCTTTCAGCCCAGGAAAAAATTAAATTCGGTAAAATTGATATCGAAGACCTTAAAATGACCCGTTGTCCATTTGATTCTGCAGCAGATGCTATGATTCTCAGTGATGTGGGGAGTTACCGGTATGAATATTCCGATAACAAAGGATTCGAACTCCTCTTTGAACGTCTTCTAAGGATCAAAATATTTACCAAGAACGGATTTAATGAAGGGAATGTTGAGATAGAATACTGGTATTCCGGTTCAGACTATGAAAAGGTGGAGTCATTGAAAGGCAGGACCTACAATCTCGAGTCGGGAAAGATAGTGGAAACAAAACTTGGGGACGAATCTGTATTTGATGAGGTTCAGGATATTCATAACAAACTGAAAAAAGTGAGTTTCCCTGCGATCAGGGAAGGTTCTGTAATCGAATTGAAATATACTATACGCTCACCATTTATTGGCAATATCACGGATTGGTATTTCCAGGGAGATCTGCCGATCCGTTGGAGTGAATATGAAGTGAATATACCCGAGTATTACAGGTTTGGGAAGCGGGCTACCGGGTATTATCCGTTTGTGGTTAATAAAGTTTCGAGTCATCCTGAGTCAATCAATTTTCAGCAGACAAAATACAGTGGAAATGGACTGGGGTTAGACGTCCATGCCACGACAGAACATTCAAGCATTGATTACGAAGTGTATACCGAACTGTATGCGACCCAGAACGTACCAGCTTTAAAGGATGAGCCCTTTGCAAATTCCCTGCAAAACTATTCAACAAAGATAAGATATGAGCTTCAGTCATATAAATACCCCGGGGGTGCTATACATGAAATGACTTCCAGCTGGGATGTGATCGTAAAAGACCTTGAAACCGACGATGATTTCGGAAAGCAGATCAGGAGAAGCGGTTTGGTTAAGAATATTGTCAATGAGGTAAACTCAAAAGCCCAAAAGCCGTTTGATAAGATGGTAGAGGCGCATACTTATATAAAAACCCATTTTAAATGGAATGGCAGGAATTCATTATATCCCACCGATGACCTGAAAAAGGCTTTCGATGACCACGCAGGCAACTCGGCCGATATAAACCTTTCGCTTATCCTTCTTTTACGAGAACTGGGACTGGATGCTGTTCCTGTTGTTCTGAGTACCTGGAATCATGGAATTATACTCGAATCAATGCCCACACAACGAGGTTTGAATTATGTGATTGGTCTTGTCAGGATTGATTCGGTTGAATACCTGCTTGATGCTACAAGTTCCAGTTTGCCATATACCATGATCCCGCGACGCTGCCTGAATGGCAAAGGGATTGTTGTTTCTTCCGGAAATATCCGTTGGGTTCCCCTGCTGGGCAGTGAAAGGGACAATGACCTCTTACTTGCAAATCTTAAAATAGATTCCATTGGAGCAATTCAGGGACGGTTGGAAGCTTCGAAATCGGGTTATTCGGCTGTCAGATCGAGGGAAAATTATTTTAGCTCCGGGGAGGAAGAGAATTCCAAGTTACTTAAGCAAAAGTTCAAATCATGGGATATAGACAAAATAACGTATGAAAACATGGACAAGCTTGATCAGATCATGAAAATTATCTATTCTTTGGGTTCTACCGATATTTGCCAGGTCAATGGAGATATGATTTACATGAACGTTCTCGCAGGCATGGGGCAGAACTCAAATCCTTTCAATGCTGAGAAACGGGTTTATCCTGTTGATTTCAACTGCCCTCTCAAGGATGCATACGTATTTACTTATGAAATTCCGGCAGGTTATAAGATTGAATCATTACCGGAACCGGTAAAATTCGCTCTTCCTGAGCAGTCCGCTTCATTCAAATTTGTTACAGCGGCGAAGGATAATAAAATTATGGTGAGCAGCACCCTCAGCATTACAAAAACAGTTTTTATTATTTCGGAATACGAATTTTTGAGAGATTTTTTTGCCCGGATTGTTGCTAAGCATGCCCAGCAAATTGTGCTGAAAAAATTGTAAAATATGCGTCTCTTCATGATAGTTCTGGCTTTTCTGGTCTCAGGCCTGGCTTGTTCTGCTTCCGACAACCGTTATCCCGTTTCGGATATTCACCCCGAACTCCTGGCAAATGCCGATTTTGTGATCAGGCTAAGCAATACGGAGTTTGAAGTGAAATCATTGAACAATGCCGTTTGGTCAAAACATGTCGTTATCACTATCCTCAAAGAGAGTGCATCGGAGCGTGCCATATTTGAACAATACTATGATGATTATATTAGTATCAGATCCATTGAGGGATATATGTATGATGCAGATGGGAGGCTGCTGAAAGAATTTAAATCTGCCGATGTAATTGATCAGAGCGCTGTTGGGGACGGTTCACTGTATTCCGATGACAGGGTCCGGATCATCAGGCCCGTTTCGGCGACCTACCCTTTTACGGTAGAATATTTCGTTGAGTATACATGCAAGAGGATATTGAATTACCCTGTTTGGACGCCCTGCTATGCCTTCAGGGAAAGTATTGAATCGTCAAAACTGATTATCAAAGCTGCCAATGGCCTATTTCCCAGAATTCACGCCCAACGCTTGCCGGAAAATGTAATTATTGAACAGGGTGGTGGGGTCAATGAAAAAGCCTGGGAAATAAGGGATCTAAAGGCAGCTGATTATGAGCCTTTAAGCCCGGGAATTAAAAGTGTTTCTCCGGTAATACTCGCAGCTCCAAGCATATACAGTGTAAAGGGTTATACCGGTGATTTCAGTACCTGGAATGGGGTTGGCCTTTGGGTGGGTTCCCTGTTATCGGGAAGGGATACCCTTGATTTTAAATATTCCGTGAGAATCCAGCCTGAAGTGTATGCCGAGACTGATACCCTGATGAAAGTTAAAAGGATCTACCAGTATATGCAAAAAACCTGCCGGTATGTAAACACCAATGTTGGTATAGGTGGCTGGCAGCCTGAGAAAGCAAACGACATTGCACGCCTGGGTTATGGTGATTGCAAAGGGTTGGTAAATTACACCAAAGCACTGCTGAAGGTATTTGGAATAAAATCAATATATGCCCTTGTCTCTGCAGGAAAAAATTCGGTTAGTATACTTACAGATTTTCCCTGCAACCAGTTCAATCATGTGATCCTGGCAGTTCCTATCAGGAAAGACACGGTTTGGCTTGAATGTACCGATCCCAACCAGCCATTCGGCTTCCTTGGAAGTTTCACCGATAACCGTCAAGCCTTGTTGATCACTCCTGATGGAGGATTGTTGGTTCGCACCCCATCGTATCCAAGGGATGTTAACAGCCTGAGGTCAAATATTTCGATAAGCATTGATTCAATCGGAAATGCTGAAATTGAGAGGACTTCCTGTTACCGGGGATTGCAGTATGAGGATATGGAAGAATTGCTGGCTCTCAACCCTGAACATCTCAGGGAAAAGGCCAGGGAACTCTATGACATGCCTGGACTGACGCTGAATTCCATCCAGATGATTTCTGCCTGCGACTATATCCCGGAAGCGCATGAAACTCTGAAGGTAACAGTTAAAAACTATGCTGCATTGACAGGAAGAAGGATGTTTATCCCAATTAACCGTTTTCTGGATGAACCGGGCATCCTTAGAAAGGACCTGGCGCGCAGGTTTGAACTGGAGTTAAGGATCCCTTACACAGATTATGATACACTTGTACTCAATCTTCCGGCAGGCTTTTCTGTTGAGTCACATCCGCAGACATTCAATCTTAAAACCCAGTTCGGCCAGATGCAATCAGAAATGAGAACGGAAGGGATCAAACTCATGTTTTACCGTAAACTTGAGATAGAAAAGGGAACATATCCCGCCTCATCATTTAATGATTTTGTTGGATTTCTCCAACAGATCAGCAGGCAGGATAAAACGAAGGTGGTTTTGATCCATTGAGATAATTCGGGACCCGAAATTTCATCATATCTTTGTCCCCGGTAAATTCTATGATTGTGGACTACCTTGTTTATTTACTGTTCAGGGCCTTTATTGCTCTTTTCCGTCTGATGCCGTTCCCGCTGGCTTATTTGTTTTCCGATCTTACATATTTTGTCGTGTACCGTCTTCTCGGGTACCGTAAGAAGGTTGTGTTTACTAATCTTCGGAAATCACTCCCTGGCAAAACAGAAGCTGAGTACCGGAAGATTGCCAGAGCCTTTTATCATCACCTGGGCGATATGCTGGTCGAAAGCCTGAAATCCTTCACCATGACCGAGGCCCAGATTGTTGAACGTTATAACTATGTGAACAAAGAAGAGTTGGATCAGTGCTACCGTGATGGCAGGGGAACCATCTGTGTTGCAGGCCATTATGCAAACTGGGAATGGGGAGGAATTGCGAGCGGAACCCAGTTGCTCCACAAACCTGTAGGCTTCTACAAACCTCTTTCAAACAAATACATTGACGCTTACACTCAACGGACAAGGGTTCAGGGAAGGTCGGTTTTGGTTTCCATTACGGATACCCGGGCAGTTTTCGAGACTAAGTGGGGTGAGCCGGCCGTTTATTATATGATTGCCGACCAGAGCCCCACGACGCACAGGCTTGCCCACTGGGTTACTTTTCTCAACCAGGAAACAGCAGTATTGCACGGTCCCGAGAAATATGCGAGAGTGCTAAACCTCCCGGTTTTTTATGCATGGATTAAACCTGTAAAAAGAGGGTATTATACAGTTGATTTCGTTCCATTAAGCCTTGAACCCAAATCAACCAAAACAGGCGAGATCAGTGCTGCATTCATGAAAATACTGGAAGACCAGATCCTGGAAGATCCCCGTTACTACCTCTGGTCACACCGCCGTTGGAAGATTAAGAAACCCTAAAGCAGTCCCCCGTTCTTATAGATCGTCATCTGGGCGTCGTAGAATTTCTCAAGTTTTCCTGCCTTGCTATTCCGTAAATTCACTATTTCCCCACTTTCAAAATTTACGCGTATGTTATCGCCATCCTGTAGCTCAATATCCGCAACGATCTCAGGCCTGTAAGTAAGGATGGGCATGGCTGCATTAATGGCATTGCGTTCATAGATCGCACCATAGGACTCGGCAAGTAAACAGCTGATCCCAAGAGAAATGAAACAGTCAACCGCCTGCTGCCTCGAGCTACCGGCACCGAAATTCTTCCCTGTCATCACAATATCGCCAGCCTTGGCTTTCTTTGCAAAATCCTCGTATCCCTTAAGGTTGTCAAAGCTGTACTGTCCCATTTCCTTAATATCGGTTATGGTGAGGTAGCGGTTATGAAAGATCATATCGGTGTCGATATTGTCTTTGCCGATGAGCCATACCTTACCTTCAACAACGGTAGGTTTGCTTGTTTTTACTTTTTCTTTGACTGCGGATTTCAGGATGGCGGTATTCCCGAATTCCGCGGGTGTTGCGGGTATCTGGTCGGGTGTTGTGATAAAACCTGCAACGGCACTGGCAGCAACGACGGCAGGGGAGGCCAGGTAAACAAACCCTTTGCCCTGTTTCCCCTCAAAATTGCGGTTACCTGTACTTATCGTAACTTCTCCCGGACCGTTTTGTCCAACCTGCCCTGCGGCACAGCCTGCACAACCTGCATTTGAAACCATAGCACCGGCTTCCTTGAAGATTTTGATAAGACCTTCATCCAAAGCATTGTTCCAGATTGAATCGGTGGCAGGGACAATCTTTAGAACCACACCAGGCGCTACTTTCCTTCCCTTCAGCACTGAAGCTGCAGCCCTGAGGTCTTCAATGCGGCCGTTGGTACAGCTGCCGATAAATCCCGAATCGATTTTCTGGTTACGCACATTGTCTATAGCAGTGTCATCTTCAGGATGTCCCGGCTTTGCAACGATGGGAACAAACTTTGAAAAATCGATGTCGAATGTTTTTTCATAAACCGCATCAGTTTCAGCTATGACCATAGGATAATCCCTGCCGGTTATCTTTTTAAGCTCGGAAAGCAGACCCTTGGTTGTAGGGAAAATAATCAGAATAGCACCCATCTCGGTTCCCATCGAAGAAATCGTGATCCTTTCGTCGAGAGTGAATTTTTCTGTCTCGGGGCCATAGATCTCTACTGAATAGCCAAGAAGCTGATTTGCCCCGAAGATGCTGAGAAGGTTCAGGACTGTATCCTTCGCCGATACCTGAGCAGGCCTGGGCCCGTTGAGATTGATCTTTACTGAAGCCGGGACCTTGAACCAAACTGCGCCTTTTGCCCATGCTGCTGCTATATCCTGGTCACCCATGCCCTGCCCGAAGGAAGCAATGGCGCCCATGATATTGGCATGCGAATCGGTGGAAACAAAAGTGCTTCCCGGCCATGCCAGTCCGCCGTCTATGGCCAGGTGTGTGCCTACTCCGGAATCCACATCATAAATACGGATACCCTTTTCGCGGGCATATTGCCTGCAATAATGCTGGTTCTGGGCATATTTCTGATCGGATCCTCCAGGGTTGCAGTCGAAAGTAAAAATAGTCTTCGAAGCATCGGCAACGTTAAGGCCGTTATCAAGAAGATTCTTGACGACATTGGCGCCCCCGAAATCGCGCGCAGCCCTGGTATCAATCAAAACATCCACAATGTCACCAGGCTTAACCTTCGACTGATTGCTGTGGGCGGATATAATTTTTTCTATAATCGTCATAATCTCTTTTGTATTTCGCTACCTCGCTACCTCGCTATTTATTTTAGTCTTTCCCTGAATGGCTCGAATGTCATAAAATCGGCATGATGCACGATATATGCTTCAACAGTACGTTTTACCATATCGCCTTCACCTGCATGGGTTGCAATGATATGGCAAACGGCAGCAGGAACATCGCATTGTTCGGCCAGGGATACCCCGCTGAACGGATGTCGTAAGTATTTACCGTACATGCCCTGCACCGATTTTCCATCTTTCATCTCGTATTCGAGCAGCTTGCCAACGTCGGCCAGTATGGCCCCGGCAATAAGCACATCCATATTCACAGGAAGATCGTCCTTGAAGAAATCGTTCATTTTATTCCCGGCATCGCGGGCAACATGCACCACACAGCGCTTGTGGGCCATGAAGGAGACTTTAAGATCGGGGCCGGCCAGCAGGGTAAAGGGTATTTTATTAAGGTCTTCTGGAGTGAGAACGCTCTTTTCAAGTGCAAGTTCCCAGGTTCTGGCAGTTTTCTCGCGCAAGCCTGGATCACAGATCCACATAAGCTCGGGCCACAGGTTTTTTACAGTGTCGGTCATGGTTTTTATAATTTAGCGATAATTGCGTCGGCCATTTGAGGTGTTGATGCCGCTCCCTTGCTGAAAACGTCAGGTTTTCCGGGCAGTTTCATCATGTCATAGGTCTTGACTTTACCTTCTTCCACCACATCGGCAATAGCCTTTGAGATTCTTGCAGCCATTGCGTTTTCTCCAATATGTTCAAGCATCATGCAGGCGCTCATGATCATGGCGATAGGGTTGACAATAGAAGGATTGAATTCGGCATATTTTGGGGCCGAACCGTGGGTAGGCTCGAACACTGCAATTTCGGGTCCGATATTTGCGCTGCATGCAAAACCAAGCCCGCCGATAAGGCCTGCAAAACCATCGGAAACGATATCTCCGAACATATTTCCTGCGACGATCACGTGATATATCTCCGGGTTCTTGGTCAGCCACATCATCTGGGCATCGATATTGGTATCCTGAACTTTTATGCCGGGATATTCGATTTTGGCCATTTCCTGGGCCACTTTCAGCATCATGCCTGAGGTCTCACGGATCACATTTGGTTTTTCACAAACAGTAACCGTGTCAAAACCTTTTTCTTTTGCATATTCGAAAGCAGCCTTGACGATGCGGGTAGTATATTTTTTAGTGAAGATTCGTGTAGAAACTGCAAGTTCCGGGCGGGGGCACCATGCAAAATTATCCTGGAATTTTTTATGGGTCATGAGGGCAGCATAAACCTGGTCGGAAGGATTTGTCCACTCAACACCTCCGTATAGGCATTCGGTGTTCTGGCGAAAGATCATACTGTCGATAACTGGCTCTTCGATTACACCACCGAAGCCACGGCGGATAAAATTAAGGGGGTTCCCTTTAAAAGTTTTACAGGGACGCATGCAGATATCAAGGTCATATTTCTGACGCATACTGACGATAGGGCTGTAGTAGGTGTAACCTTTCCCTTTCAGTTCCGGGGCAAGTTCGGCTTCAGTCTTGTCTTTAGGTTTCGATGTGATTGCACCGAAAAGGCCGATCTTATGCTGTTCGAGAAGTTTCTGTGTACGTGTTGGGAAGGGATCGCCTTCCTTGCACCAGAATTCCCATCCGATGTCACCATGAATATATTCAGCTTCAAAACCGGCAGCATCCAGGACGCGGATGGCCTCATCAAGGACTACTTTGCCAATGCCATCACCAGGCATGGCTACGATTGTTCTTTTTGCCATAAGAGTATGATTTGGTTTGTATTAGAGTATGTGAATTGATTCACAAAAATATATAAAAAATACATCATGATGCATATGAAAGGATAATTTATAAGCAGTTTAAAAAGGATCAGAAACCCGGGTGAAGGGCCTGGGCGAGCCAGAAGCAGAGTGCGGAGACTAATGCCGACGCAGGGATGGTGAGTACCCAGGCAATCACAATATTCATGGCGATCTTCCATTTGATCCCGGTCAGGTTTGTTACCGCGCCTACACCGATAATCGCACCGGCAATAGTGTGGGTTGTTGAAATGGGGATACCCATACTTGTTGCCAGGAAAATTGTCAGCGCTCCTGATGTTTCAGCTGCAAAACCATGAACAGGTTTTAATTTTGTAAGCTTCATCCCCATGGTTTTCACTATCCTCCATCCTCCGATACCGGTGCCAAGAGCCATAGCCGCAAAGCATGATAAAATGATCCAGTTTGTGTTGGAATGCAGGAGTGATAATTGAGTATCAGGAGACAACATGCCGGCTGCAACAAGAAGTGCCACAATGACACCCATAGTTTTCTGGGCATCATTCCCTCCGTGTCCAAGTGAGTATAAAGCGGCAGAAAACAACTGGCCTTTCCTGAAAATGCTGTCAACCCTGTGGGGTGATGCTTTATGAAATATCCAGATTACCCCAAGCATAAGCAGAAAGCCCAATACTACTCCAATTAAAGGAGCAATGGGTATAAATGTGGCGGTCTGTATGACTTTTGACCAATGTATTATGCTTGTACCTTTATATGCCATGCCCGCTCCAACAAGGCCACCTATAAGTGCATGTGAGGAACTGGACGGAAGTCCGTACCACCAGGTAACCAGATCCCATAGAATTGCCCCGATAAGGCCGGTCAGGATTACATACACAAAAGCGGGGTCGGCCGGGTCTATAATTACGATCTTGGCAATAGTATTTGCAACTTTAGGGGCAAAAACAAACATTGCAGCAAAATTGAAAAAGGCAGCCCAGAAAACTGCGAATTTTGGAGATAATACTTTCGTGGAAACAATGGTGGCTATAGAATTTGCTGCATCGTGAAACCCATTAATGACGTCAAATATCAGGGCAGCTAAAATTGTAATTAAAACAATAATCAGCATAAACAATGAATTGGGAATGATGAAATCAGGCGTTGTCGATCAGGATGCTTTCTATTGTATTGGCAACTCTCTCCATGCGGTCCACCGCTTTTTCAAGACGTTCAAATATTTCCTTCCATTTCATGATCATCATCATATCGTTTGTCTTGAAAAGATTAGCGATAGCAACACGGGAAATGTCATCAGCCTGATTTTCAAATTCATGGATCAAAGAACACTTAGACCTTATCTCATGACTTTGTTTCTTGATTTTTCTAAGGCTTTTAATGGCAGACGCCACTTCCTGATTACAATTGTGTATAATTTTTGCAAATTCAAGGGTTTCAGGCCTGAATTCTTCAATTCCATAATAAAACAACCTGAATGTAGCCGCGTTCATCTGGTCAGCAAAGTCATCCATCCCGTTTACAAGCTGGTATATCTGATCGCGGTCAATCGGTGTGATGAATGTTCTGTGCAGCAAGTCAATACATTCCTTGGTAATCTTGTCGGCTTCCCTCTCCAGTCTTTTAATAGCATTGGTTGCAACTTCCGGATGTTTTTTCTCCTTCACAAGGGCCAGAAACTCACTGCTGACCTGAAGGTTGATGTTCATCAGCCTTTCAAAATAATCGTAAAAGGCATATTCTCGGGGTAGTAGTCCTCGTAACATGATAAAATTTTGTTGGTGAATATGTATTTATGGTGGCTGTTTGTGTGCGTAAACAACCGGATCAAAAGTAGGCAATTAGGCCCAATCCCAGCATAATTGTTAACATCTTCTTATTATTTTCTTACTTTTGGTGCAGGTTCAGATCATGTCAACATTCAAACACTATATCGAGAATCGTATCTTCCATTCAGTTTCGGAAGTAGCTGATGAAATGCAGCTTATGGCATGCGTCGTGGGCGGCTTTGTCAGAGATTGTTTCCTGGCCAGGGGAGATAAGAATGACATCGACATTGCCGTAGTCGGAAGCGGTATCGACTTTGCCCATCTGGTTGCATTAAAGCTCAGACCGTCACCGGATGTGAAATTCTTTAAAAATTTCGGTACTGCCATGATTCAGTACAAAGAGTGGAAAGTAGAGTTCGTAGGGGCGAGGAAAGAGTCTTACCGGAGCGATTCGCGTAAACCCCTGGTCGAAGACGGCACCCTCGAAGATGATCAGAGACGAAGGGATTTCACTATTAATGCCATGGCTTTTGATCTGCGGATGGACCACTTCGGTGAGCTTATTGATCCCTTTTACGGGATGAAGGACCTGGAGGATAAGATAATACGCACTCCCCTTGATCCGGATATAACATTTTCAGATGACCCTTTACGTATGATGAGGGCAATCCGCTTCGCCTCCCAGCTCGATTTTACAATTGAAGCCGGATGTTATTCTGCCATTTCCAGGAACACCGGACGGCTGGTTATTGTTTCCATGGAAAGGATCGTCGACGAACTTAACTTTATTATTCAGTCCCCCAAACCTTCGAAGGGCTTCAGGATGCTTGATGAAACCGGACTGTTAACACTGATATTCCCGGAGCTCCTTGAACTGAAAGGAGTCGAGACTATTGACGGAAAAGGTCATAAGGATAATTTCTACCATACCCTTGCCGTACTTGATAATGTTGCCCTAACTTCCGAAAACCTCTGGCTGAGATGGTCGGCTCTTTTGCACGACATAGCAAAACCTGCTACTAAAAAATTTGTTCAGGGCACAGGCTGGACATTCCATGCCCATGATTTCAAGGGTTCGAAAATGGTTTCAAAGATTTTCCGCAGGCTGAAACTTCCCATGAATGAGAAGATGAAGTTCGTGGAAAAAATGGTTCTTCTTCATCTCAGGCCGATCGTACTTGCCGAGGAATCGGTGACCGACTCAGCTGTGAGAAGGCTTCTGTTTGAAGCCGGCGACGATGTGGATGAACTCATGTTGCTGTGTGAGGCTGATATTACTTCTAAAAACCAGGTCAAAGTGAAGAACTTTCTTGAGAATTTTGAGATTGTGAGACGAAAACTTGTTGAGATTGAAGAGAAGGACAAGATGAGAAACTGGCAACCGCCAATTTCAGGCGACCTGATTATGAGAACCTTCGGAATCCCACCTTCCAGGCTGGTCGGTGAAATTAAGGATGTGATCACCGAAGCCATCCTTGAAGGCCAGATCCCCAATGATTATGAAGCCGCATTCAGGCTGATGATCGAGGAAGGGAAAAAACAGGGATTGAAACCTATTCGTACTTAAGTTTTCTTTATTTTTACCCCGTCAATAGAATACACAACAATGCTGATATACCGTTTCAGAGTTACTGCTAATGACCATGACGATTTTTTAAGGGAGATTGAGATCCAGCCCAACCAGACTTTTCTCGATTTTCATCATCTCCTTGTTGAAACAGCTGAGCTCAGGAACAGCATTGGGGCGATTTTCTTTATGACGGATAAGAAAAATAAGGTCAGGCATGAGATCACTCACAAAACAACAAAAAAGCAGGTACGCAGGTTTGACGATGATCTTGGGGAAGTTGTCATTGAAACGGTGACTATGCCACTGATGAAAAATTCCAAACTTAAAAACTACATTGAAGATCCTCACCAGACAATGAACTATGAATTCCATGGTAAAGAAACTTTTACCATGCATATAGAACTGTTTAAAATATTGCAATCCGAAAACATGATCTCCTATCCCAGGCTTGCAAGAAAGACCGGTGAATTGAGAAAGATTGCAGAGCTGCCATCCGTTCATCACATTCCTGATGCCGATGACATTCCGCCTTTGGTCAAACCCCTTAAGGTGAAACCCGGCCCTTTGCCTAAACCGGTTGAAACTTCAAAACTGGATGCGATAGAAGAAGATCTCGATGAGATCAAAACCATTGATGCTGAACTTGCTGATATTCTTGAGGAAGAAGCTCCTCAAAAATTTGAAGTTGAAAGCCAGGTCGCAACTACCGAAGACGGAGAGGAATCCGGATATGGAGAGGATGAGAAGATAGAGCATATTGAGGAATTCGGAGATTTGGACCAGATCGATGAAAGGTATTCCAATTACCGGGAAGGCTCGGATGACTATTGAGAAAAAACTTCTTATTGTAATTTGCGGTCCGACCGCTTCAGGGAAGACAGCCCTTGCCATTGAGCTTGCAAAATTCCTGAAAACGGAGATCATTTCGGCAGACTCCAGACAGTTTTACGAAGAAATGAAGATCGGGACGGCTTACCCCTCAGAGGACCAGCTTGCCGGGATACCTCATCATTTCGTGGGCCATTTACTTGTAACAGATTCCTATAATGTATCACGGTTTGAAAAAGATGCACTTGACCGTCTCGACGTGCTTTTTAATACCTACCCTGTAATTATAATGACCGGGGGCTCTGGCTTATATATTCATGCGGTTTGTCATGGTATTGATGTACTTCCCGACCCTGAACCACAGCTTAGAACTGAATTAAAGGAATTGCTGGCTGAGAAAGGCATTCAGGCTTTGCAGGAAAAGCTGCTCAACCTGGATCCGATTTATCATGGAACTGTCGACTTGAATAATGCTTCACGGCTGATCAGGGCCCTCGAGGTGTGTATTTCGACCGGATTACCCTATTCTTCACTGCGCAGCCAGAAACCCCGCCTCCGTCCTTTCAAAGTACTGAAGATCGGCCTGGAACTCCCCAGGGAAGAATTGAATAAAAGGATTAATGAACGGGTTGACCTTATGCTTGCAAGCGGCTGGCTTGACGAAGCCAGGGACCTTTATAAATTCCGCGATTGCAATGCATTGAACACCTTGGGATATAAAGAAATATTCGATCATTTTGCCGAAAAGATGAGGTACAGTGAAGCGGTTGAGAAAATAAAGACTAATACCCGGAGGTATGCCAAGCGACAGATGACTTGGTTCAGAAAGGATAAAGAGATCCATTGGTTCAGACCTGATGACATCAAGCCCATACTCGATCTGATCCTCAACGAAATGCCAGATCAGGATGAATGAAACCTCAGCAAACCCTCCATCGGGGCTTTTATGACGGATCCGATATGAATCCCTTCTCCGGATGCTGCTTCTTCAAGAATCCTATGATAATAATGGGCAATTGAACCCACAAAACTCACCGGCAGTGTGCGGTAACCCTCATAATGTCTGACCTGTGCATCAAAAAATGCCAGAAATGAATCTTTGACCAGTTTGTGAATATACGGATGTTCCTGCCGGGGAGCCATAAAATCGCTGAAAGAGGCAAGAAAACGGTTAGGATAGGGGAGGTTGTATAAAGAATTCAGAATATCTTCGAGTGAGAACCTGTAAATCCTGTTAAATTCCTCCATAAGGTCCCCGGGCAATGTCTTCCTGAGGTAGTCGGCAATCAGTTTTTTCCCCAGGTAAGAACCCGCTCCCTCATCACCAAACAAATATCCAAGTGAATCAACTTTGGAATTGATTTCTTTCCCATCATAATAACAGCAATTGCAACCTGTGCCCAGGATACATGATATCCCGCATGTGTTGCCGAACAGGGCTCTCGCAGCCCCGAGGATATCGTGATATACATATACCCTTGCATGATGAAAAAAGCTTAACAAGGCTTCCCTGATCAGCTCATCATTATTTTCGGTGCTGCATCCCGCTCCGTAGAAATGAATTTCCCTTATATGGTCCGTTACTATGAATGGGAGAAGTTCTGCTTTGAGGATAGCAGTGATGCTCTCAGAGGTATGGAAGTATGGGTTGAGCCCGGCCGTATGTATGGTTGTTTTATGCTCTTTCCCTTCAAGCAATCCCCAGCTTGCTTTGGTTGAACCGCTGTCGACGATGAGTTTCATACGAGATTAGTGTTTATTTTTTGATCAGGGCTTTCATTGGATTTCTTAAGCCCTTTGCTTCATGGAGGTATGCTTTAACGGTGCCAACAAGGATCTTGGCTTCTATGTATACCGGAATACGGTTATCATCATCGGTTATCCAAACAAGCACGTCCTCATCTCCTTTAAAAATCGTCCCTTCCACCATCTTGGCCGACATTTTTATACAATTGTACTTTTTCCCATCATTATTTTCAACCACCTCTTTTGCAAGCGGCCTGATATATATATTGTAGACCTGGTCATCAATTACAACCGAAACCTGCCTTTTCTGGTACATAGGGATATGTCCCATATCAATAGTCCTCGTAAAATATACGGCAGCGAGCATATCAAACGAGCAGGCCTGAATTGAAATGGTGTCGAATCTGACCGGATTATTGTTGCTTTTGGTGGATGAGTAGATTTTTTTCTTTTCGTGATCGAAATTCAGGGTGTTAACGAGGGTGTAACCTCCTTCGTAAATGTACCTTTTGAAGTTTATGGTATGAAATGTTTCAGGATCCACCCAGGTATCATAATAGTCCCTTACCTTGAACAATGCATCATAGGAGGGAAAAGTCTTTCCTGTGCTTGTTAAATGCCACACCTGTTTTTCTCCCTTTTTCTCAAGTTTTGCTTTAAAGGTGACCACTCCTGCATCAACCCATATAGGCCCCCAGTTATAGTGAATAGTGTAGCTGATATCCTCACCGTCACCGAAAACCGTATTACCTTGGTAACACTGTGCTTTCATCAGGAAAGGTGACAATATGAAAAGAATGGTTGCGGCCTTTTGAAACAGCTTAAAAATCATGATCCCTTAGCTTAGGCGGGTTTTTTTTCCAGAAAAAGTACACTGGTATCCCCAGAATAACGATGGTCAGGCCAGGCCAGGTATAATCTGGTTTGTAAATAAGAAGGATCAGCATAATTATCGTTGCCAGGATAATATATGCTGCAGGGATTACGGGGTACCCAAAAGCCCTGTAAGGCCTTTCCGCATCAGGCATCTTTTTCCTGAGAATGAAGATGCCGGCAATCGTAAGTACATAAAAGATCAGGACTGCAAATACCACGTAATCGAGAAGCTGGCCGTAAGTCCCTGAAATACAAAGCATAGAGGCCCATGTCGCCTGCAATACGAGCCCCAGCGCAGGAACCCCTTTTGAATTCAGTATCCCGACTTTCTTAAAAAACAGCCCGTCGGCAGCCATGGCATAATACACCCTGGCTCCTGAAAGTATCAGTCCGTTATTGCATCCGAAAGTGGAGATCATGATAAACAGGGCCATGACGGAAGCGGCATAAACTCCGAAAACATTATGAACTGCAGCTGTGGCAAGCCTGTCGTTAAGGGCATACTGAATTCCCTTGTCAATTACATTAACCCCTGCCGGGTCTCCCCTTAGCGGAAGAACAGTGATATAAACCATATTGGTGAGAATGAAAAGAATGGTCACAATAAAGGTCCCCAGGAACAGGCTCATAGGGATATTTTTCTTCGGGTTGATTACCTCAGCGGCTGTGAACGTTATATTATTCCAGGCATCTGAGGAAAACAGGCTCCCAACCTGTGCCATGCCCAGAGCAGCAATAAGGGTCATGCCGGTAAGTGGGATCCATTGTCCGCTGGAATTTTTCACGGCAGGTTCCCAGAAAATAGCCATGTTTTTAGCAATGGAACCGGAATTTGCAGCGAAGAGAAATCCCACAAGGATAAAACCGAGAACGAGCAGGAATTTTCCGGAAGTGAAAATGTTCTGAACTCTTTTCCCTTCCCGTACACCTTTAAGGTTGATCCAGGTCAGGATGCAAATAGAGAGTATCGCCACAATCTGAACAGGACCGAATTTGAAAACGTATGTGAAAAATTCGGCCTTATACCATATGACATTTTCCGACACCCAGGGAAAAAGAACGCCGGTGAATTTTGCAAATGCCATGCCTACTGCGGCAATGGTACCGGTCTGAATGACCAGGAAAAGTGTCCATCCGTAAAGAAAACCAGTTAAAGGATTATATGCTTTACGAAGGTAAACATATTGGCCGCCTGCATGAGGAAACATTCCGGCGAGTTCACCATAGCTAAGGGCTGCAAAAACAGTAAGAAAGCCGGTGATGACCCAGGTCATGATAAGCCAGCCCGGCGAACCAACCTGCCTTGCAATGTCGGCACCCACAATGAATACCCCGGAGCCTATCATGGATCCCATGACAATTGCAGTGGAGTCAAACAGGTTCAGGCTCTTGCGAAATGAAGATTCCTCTTTCATATACATTCTTTTCGGTAATGCAAGATTAATGAAATTTCTATACATTTGAAAACTCCATAGTTCAAATATGCCATCAGTTGTTCACCTGATCCGGAATTTTCTTCCTCCTATGACATCCTTTGTCAGGAACCAGATCATGAATCATATCCGTTATGAACCCTCCGTGGTCTATACTGAGCGGAATGAGAGTCCTTTTTTCAATGAGATCTCCTCAAAATATTCCACATGGTCCCCTATTGGTTCCAAGCATGGGCAATGGCTGTGTGATCATATGCTGTTGTTTGCACCCGCTGACAGGCATCGGCTTGTTAAAAGGCTTTCGGAAACGAAACCCGGTCTTGCTCATATTCACTATGGAGTTGAAGCTGCCCTTTTCGCAACGGTGCTCAAATCGGTGAATATTCCCTCCCTCGTTTCTTTCTATGGCCATGATTGTACAGCTTTTCCTTCGCGTGCCTTCGGTATTGGAGGCTATCTGCTCAGGAAAAATGTTTTCAATAACCCAATGGTCAAAGCGATCACTGCTATGTCGCCCGATATGGAAAATGACCTTCTGGCCTTGGGTTGTCCCGCCGGTAAAATCAGGATATATTATCACGGTATTGACACTTTGCGGTTCAACCGTTTGCGTGAATACAGGGAGAGCGGTGAACTGACTTTCCTTATGATCAGCATGCTTGATCCGAAAAAAGGTCATGATGTGCTCATTAAAGCGTTTGTAAATGCCATCGCTCAGACATCAGTTCCAATCAGGCTGAAAATTTATGGTAAAGGTGAGCTTGAAGGTGAATTACGTTCCCGGATTGCTGAAACCGGAACGGACCGTATACAGTTTTGCGGGTCCGTTCAGTTCGGCTCTGATGAACATTTTTCTTCATTAATGACTGCGGATGTCTTTGTCCACCCCAGCCGGCAATCGGCAAATGGCGAGAAGGAAGGGATTCCCGGTGCTGTTGTTGAGGCTATGGCTTCGGGGCTGCCCGTAATAACCACTTTTCATGCCGGCATCCCCTATATAATTAAGAATAATGAAACAGGTCTGCTGATCCGGGAAAACAATATTGAAGAACTTACCCGGGCTATAATCATCCTGGCCGGGGATGCATCCTTGCGCAAAAAAGTTGGCATTGCGGCCCGGGAATATGCATTGGGAACCCTGGATATCAGGAAAAAAGAGGCCGAACTTGAGAAACTATACGATCAGGTAGCGGGCGGGTAATCAAAAAAAGGCCGCCCTTGCTAATAGGCGGCCCGTTTAGTAGCGCGGACGAGAGTTGAACTCGTGACCTCCGGGTTATGAATCCGACGCTCTAACCAGCTGAGCTACCGCGCCATTTTTTTAAGGGTGCAAAGGTATTAATTCCAGGCAAACCGGCAAAGAAAATTTTATCCGATCCAGATCGTCTTGATATTGACGAACTCTTTGATCCCGTATGCCGCGAGTTCACGTCCATACCCTGATTTTTTAACGCCCCCGAAAGGAAGGCGGGGATCCGATTTCGTCATCCCGTTGACAAATACGGCTCCTGTATCGATTTGTCTGGCAAGTTTTTCACCCCGCTCCAGGTCCCTTGTCCAGATGCTGCCACCAAGCCCGAATTGGCTGTCGTTGGCGACTGAAATAGCTTCCTCCTCTGATGTCACAGAAATAATACTGAATACCGGGCCAAAGGTCTCTTCATGGTATGCAGGCATCCCTTTTTTTACATTTCCGAGTATGGTCGGAGCATAATAGCATCCGGTCATCTTAGGGCGTTTGCCTCCGCATACCAGTTTTGCGCCTGCATCAAGGGATTCCCTGACCTGTCTGTCAATATCGTCCACAAGATCGGGACGGGCCAGGGGGCCTATCTGTATTGAGGGATCAAATGGGTTGCCGGTTTTTAATTCAGAAACAATTTTTTCCAATCCTGAAGTAAATTCTTCAACAAGGGTTTCAATAACAATAAACCGTTTTGCTGCAATACAGCTTTGACCCTGGTTGATCATACGGGCGTTCACGGCCACACGAACAGCTTTTTCAAGGTCGGCATCTTCCAGTACGATATAGGCATCGCTGCCCCCAAGTTCAAGTACAGCCTTTTTAATATATCTGGCTGCAAAGGATGCAACACTGCTGCCTGCCGGTCCGCTGCCTGTTAGGGTTACAGCATGTACCAGAGGATTTGCAATGACCTCTTCCACCATCGAGGAAGGGATCATCAGGGTACTGAACACATTATCGGGGAAACCTGCCTTAATGAAGAGGTCTTCAATAGCCAGGGCACAGCCGGGAACATTGGAAGCATGCTTCAGCAAACCAACATTTCCTGCCATCAGGGACGGAACTGCAAAACGGAACACCTGCCAAAACGGGAAGTTCCATGGCATTACAGCAAATATTACGCCCAGGGGCTGGAAAACAACAAGGCTCCTGCTGGCCTCCGTTTCAACAATTTCGTCTTGTAACATGCTTCCGGCATGTTCAGCATAAAAGTCGCAGGCAAGGGCGCATTTCTCAATTTCAGCATGGGATTCCATGATGATTTTTCCCATTTCTTCCGTCATCAGTCTTGAGAGCCGCTCTTTATCCGAACGAAGCATACCGGCGAGCCTGCGGAACAGTTCTCCCCGGTATGCAAACGATGTTTTCCTCCATGAAATCCCGGACCGGGACGTCCTTTCAACAATGGCCGCAACTTCTTCTTGGCTGTGTTCGGGATATTCCCTGATCAGCTGATTCAGAGCAGGGTTAATGCTTTTCATAGAAACGTTTAATCTTTTTTACCAAAACTGCCGAAACAATATCTTATGCCAAAATTAAAACCTGCATACATATTGTGTGAGGGCTTGTATTCTCCCTTGCCGTTCTTTAATCTCCATGCGGAAGCATTGATGTCGGTGAGGCCATAAGCTGACGAGAGACCAAAATTAATCGCAAGATGCCGGAGAAGGATAATATCAAGACCAAAGTCAACCCTGGCCATGACATCCATACTCTGGTATCTATCCTTGATATCATTCTGGGAAATATTGATAGAATCTTTAAGCTCAGGATTGTAAAACCTTGTAAGGGGAGTCCCGTTTTTCAGATAATCCTGCGTTGCCGATGTGAGGAAGGCAAATTGGGGACCGGCTGCCATATAGAAGCGAAGAACTTTACCACCAACACTTAACCTGAGAAGAAGAGGAACAGTAATATAGTTTAGTTTTACATTTCTTGTAACAACAGGATTGTCTTTGTTGTCGTAGTATTGCTGGCCCATTCGGGTATAACCGATTTCGGTTTTAAGCCCCAGCCAGTTAGTGAAATTATAACCAATTCCGAGGTTGACAGCACCTCCGATGGATTGCTTGTAATCCAGTTCTTCCATTCCGTAAGCATTCTGGTTCAGGATAAAAATGGCATTGACATTACCTCCTACGCCTATCGAAAGTCCTTTCTGTGCCGAAACATTCAAAATGCCGGCAAACAGTAAACAAATTGTAATGAATACAGTTCTCTTCATGTTTTTTTGTTTTTAATTTGGGCGCAAACATAGGAAGAATTTTCGGAAAAAAAACGGCTCGCTACCTGGGCCCGGTATAAATTTTTTCCTTTAGATAGAATCCTGTATAGGAGTCATTGCATGCCGCAAGTCCTTCGGGAGTGCCTTCAAAAACAATATATCCACCTGGATCTCCACCCTCTTTTCCGAGATCGATTACCCAATCGGCAAATTTGACGACTTCCTGATTGTGTTCTATGACCAGTACCGAATGCCCGTGCTGTATAAGTGATTCAAATGATATAAGGAGTTTGTGGATGTCGTGAAAGTGAAGGCCTGTCGTGGGTTCATCGAAAATAAAGAGGGTAGGCTTTTCGGTAGCGCCTTTCGATAAAAAGAAGGCAAGTTTAATACGCTGGGCTTCGCCCCCTGATAAAGTTGAAGAAGACTGCCCCAGATGAAGGTACCCGAGGCCGACATCCTGAAGTGATTTAAGCCTTGAAGCAATACGTTTCTCTCCGGCATGTTTGCTCTCCTTTCCGAAGAAATCAATAGCTTCATCCACTGTCATATTAAGGATATCGACAATGTTCTTTTCCTTTAGTTTGACATCCAATACCTCTTCCCTGAACCTCTTCCCCTTGCAGCTTTCACAAGTAAGGTAGATGTCGGCCATGAATTGCATTTCTATTTTAACAACCCCTTCTCCCTCGCATTCCTCGCACCTTCCCCCTTCAATATTAAACGAAAAATATCCCGGCTTGTATCCCCTTGCCCTGGCCAGAGGTAGATCTGCAAACAGGCTGCGGATATCATCGAAGGCCTTTATATAAGTAGCGGGATTTGACCGGGAGGAACGGCCTATAGGATTCTGGTCTACAAGCTCAACTGCGCCTACGCGGCTGATGTCGCCGTCCAGCCTGTCGAATTTGCCGGTCTTTTCCCCATATCCTCCATAAATTTTCTTCAGGCTGGGATAAAGGACCCTTTTGACAAGGGATGTCTTGCCACTTCCACTCACTCCTGTGATTGCTGTGATCACATGCAGGGGGATTTTTACATCAATGTTCTTGAGGTTGTTTTCACGGGCTCCTCTGACCAGGATGGATTCTTTCCATTTTCTTCGTCTGAGAGGTACTTCAATTTTCAAATCCCGGCTCAGGTAACGGCCTGTGAGGCTTTTTTTATCCTTCACAAGCGACTTGAAATTTCCCTGGAAAATGACTTCTCCGCCATTCCGGCCTGCCAGCGGACCTATATCGATGATCTCATCGGCTGACCTGATGATCTCTTCGTCATGCTCAACCACGATAACCGTGTTGCCAAGGTCCCTTAATCTCATAAGAACTTTTATAAGCCTTTGTGTATCCCTGGGGTGCAGCCCGATACTGGGTTCATCCAGTATGTACATTGAACCTACGAGGCTGCTGCCGAGGGCTGTCGACAGGTTTATCCTCTGCGATTCGCCTCCCGAGAGAGAGGAAGAGAGACGGTTCAGGGTCAGGTATCCCAGCCCGACATCGTTCAGGACATCCAGACGGTTATTAATTTCAATGAGAAGGCGTTTGGAGATAGTCTTTTCATGCTCACCAAGCCTGAGCTCACGGAAGAATCTGCTTAGCCGGGTTACCGGCATCAGAACCATGTCAAGTACCGACTTCCCGTTGATCTTAACGTAGGCTGCATCTTTCCTGAGCCTTGTTCCCTTGCAGTCAGGGCAACCAGTTTTACCACGGTATCTCGACATCATCACACGGTACTGAACCTTGTAGTTCTGACTTTCAATGAAATCAAAGAAATCCCTGAGGCCATGAAAATATTCATTGCCGCTCCAAAGCAAGGCTCTCTGCTCTTCGGACAGCTCATGAAAGGGCTTGTGAACAGGGAAGTCAAATTTGTAGGCATTCATCACAAGTTCGTTCTTCCATTCACTCATTTTCTCACCTCTCCAGCAAGCGATGGCTTCTTCGAAAACGGAAAGATTCTTGTTTGGGACAACCAGGTCTTCGTCAATACCAATGATGTTTCCGAATCCTTCACATGTTTTACATGCACCGTATGGGTTGTTGAAACTGAAAAGATTCACTGATGGTGCTTCAAATACAATGCCGTCAGCTTCAAATTTGTTGGAAAATGAACGATTTGAGGTTGATCCGTTTATCCATTCCAAGTTGCAGTAACCATGGCTTTCGAAATATGCCGTTTGTACCGAGTCGGCAAGCCTGCCTGCAAGATCCTGATCTTCATGTTTCACAATGATGCGGTCAATGAGGACCGATAAGGAAGAAAAAGGCTTTTTGCTCATTTCCATGGCATCTTCAACCCTGATAATCTCACCGTCAATAAGAATCCTTGTAAATCCCTGCTGCAGAAGGACATTACATTTGGATCTCAGGTCGCCATTTGATGCAGTCAGTGAAACAGGAGCATATATGCTGACTTTTGTTTGTCCGGGCAACGATAAGATAAAGTCCACAACATCCGAAACCGTGTCGCGCTTGACCATTTCCCCTGAAACAGGTGAATACGTTGTACCAATACGGGCAAAAAGCAATTTTATATATTCATAAATCTCGGTTGATGTGCCTACAGTGGACCTGGGATTCAGTGTGTTTACTTTTTGCTCGATTGCAATAGCCGGGGCAATGCCCTTGATATAGTCCACATCGGGTTTGCTCATCCGGCCAAGAAACTGCCTTGCATATGCACTCAGGCTTTCAACATACCTTCTCTGGCCATCAGCATACAGTGTATTAAAAGCCAGTGAAGATTTTCCCGAACCGGAAAGCCCGGTAATTACTATAAATTTATTTCTGGGTATGGCAAGGCTGATGTTCTTGAGATTGTTAACCCTTGCGCCTTTTATTATTATATAGTCCTTGGGGTCGAGTACATCGGGGTTAAATTTTTTCATATTATGATTAAACGGCTGCAAAATTATGAATAAAACTTGCTTTTTTAATTTTTTGCTTATATTTGCGAAACCTTTCGAGGTAAAAAACGTATCTGATTAATAACCAGCACTGACAAAAAGTGCATAAATATAGGAGGGACTCTATCGGCCACAAGTCTACGCTTTGAACCTTAAAACGTAGTGACATGATTTCCCAAGTCAGTGACCATGAGTTGATTAATGCTTATATAGCAGGTCAACAATCTTCCCTCGAAAAGCTAATCCACCGTCATAAAAGCAGAATATTTGCTTATATCCTTATGGTAGTCAAGGATAAGGAACTTGCTGAGGATCTGTTCCAGGATACCTTTATTAAGGTTATAAATACTATCCGTTCGGGGCAGTATAAGGAAGAAGGCAAATTTATTCAATGGGTCATGAGGATTGCCCATAATCTGATAATCGACCATTTCAGGAAATCAAACCGCCTCCCTCTCATTGAAAACAGCAATGATTACGATATCTTTGAAAAGGTGCGCATTCCTGTTGAATCGGTTGAGGAGATGATTATCACAGAACAGATCCATAAGGATGTGAAAAAGCTGATCGAATATCTGCCCAAGGAGCAAAAGGAAGTGCTGGTACTAAGGCATTATTCCGATATGAGTTTTAAGGATATTGCCGAGCTTACTAATGTCAGCATCAATACAGCCCTTGGCCGTATGCGTTACGCACTTATCAACCTTCGCAAGCTGGTGAAGGAGAATGAAGTCATACTTACTGTATAAAATTATTTTTCATCGCGTAAAATAACCCCATAGGCATCTCCGTTTATTTATTATGAACGTCATTAAAAATCAACGGAATGCCTATGAAGAGACACGCTACGATTTATTCTTTGAATTCCAGAAATCCAAAGGAGAACGGTTTTTCCACTGAATGTAGGAAAACCTGCAAGAAAGTTTCTCCCAGCGATTCGGTGATCCGAAATATACTGAACTACTCTCAAGCACTTGCAATACTGAAAACACAAGAAACAGGGATCATCAGACTGGTGATGAACTAAAAAAAAGAGGCCGCTCAAAGAGACGGCCTTTTTTTTAATTAATACTTTCAGGATTAAATCCTTTCTTCCTTGATACGGGCTTTCTTGCCCCTGAGTTCCCTCATGTAGAAGATCCTTGCCCTGCGTACTACACCTCGCTTGTTTACATCGATCTTATCGATGAAAGGGGAGGAAAGAGGAAAAATTCTTTCAACACCAATATTGCCAGAGATCTTGCGCACAGTGAAAGTGGCGTTAATGCCTTTGCCGGCACGCTGCAATACGACACCCTGGAAATTCTGTATACGTTCTTTATTACCTTCCTTGATTTTATAGTGAACTGTAATGGTATCACCAGCTTTAAACCTGGGATATTCCTTCTTTTCGATTACTGTGTCCTCTACAAACTTAATGATCTCAGCTTTATTCATGACGTCAAAATAATTAATGGGGTTCTGTACAAAAAGTTTGCAAATATAGGATTTTTTTCTGAATTACAAATCAAATCACGGAATCATTTCTCCAATAATCCCGGTCGGCGTTTGAGTGTCCTTTCAAGGCTCTGTTCATAGCGCCATTTTGTGATTTCTTTATCGTTGCCGGATAACAGTACGTCGGGGACTTTCCAGCCCCTGAAATCCGAAGGGCGGGTGTATACAGGAGGAGAAAGAATGTTATCCTGGAAAGAATCGGAAAGAGCGGAGGTTTCGTCGTTGAGGACACCCGGCAGCAGCCTTATTACTGCGTCGGCAAGGACTGCCGCGGCAAGTTCGCCTCCCGACAATACATAATCACCAACCGATACTTCAAGTGTAATAAAATGTTCACGTATCCTTTCATCAATACCCTTATAATGGCCGCAGAGCAAAAGGAGGTTCTTACTCATTGAAAGCCGGTTCGCCATTTTCTGGTCCAGCATTTCCCCATCGGGGCTTAGGTATATCACTTCGTCATATGCTGTCTTTTCGCGCAGTTCTTCTATGCAGCGTGCGATAGGTTCTATCATCATTACCATGCCGGCACCCCCGCCAAACGGGGAATCGTCGACCGTTTTATGCTTGCCTGCCGACCAGTCCCTGATATTGTACAGGCCTATCTCGGCCAAGCCTTTGTCCATGGCCCTTTTAATGATGGAATGCGAAAAAGGTCCATCAAACATTTCGGGAAACAAAGTCAGGATATCGATTTTCATACTCAGATAGTCAGGATTAAACCGTCATATGCAAGCCTGATAAAATCAGGAAGTTTGCTGTTGACCTCATCATGGAGGCCAACAAAATGACTGAGGTGTGTGAGATATGCAGCCTCGGGCTGGAGTTTAGTCAGAATATCCACTGCTTCTCTTATCGAAAAATGGGAAACATGTTTGGAATTGCGAAGGGCATTTAAAACGATTACTTTTGAGCCCTTTATTTTTTCAAGCTCTTTCTCCGAAATATAGGATGCATCTGTGATATAAGTAAAATCACCTATACGGTAACCTGTCACGGGAAGCTTTTCATGGAGCACTTTTACAGGCATGAAAACCACTTCCCGGATTTTAAACGGTGCCTCATCAATGTGGTGCATGGTGAGTTGGGGAGCTCCAAAATACCTCGCTTCCGAAAAAATATAGGGGAATTCAGTTTGGATAGCTCCCATTACCTGGCGTGTGCCGTAGATGTCGATCTTTTTATTCAAAACATAATTAAAGGCCCTGATATCATCCAGGCCTGCTATATGATCACGGTGCTCATGAGTAAAAATAACCGCATCAAGATTGTTCACATTTTCCCTAAGCATCTGAATCCTGAAGTCTGGTCCGCAGTCAATCACAAAGGTGCAGCCGTTCACCTCTATCATAGCTGATGTCCTCAGTCTTTTATCATGAGGATCTCCCGACTGGCATACCGGGCAATCACAGGTGATTACAGGTACTCCTATGGAAGTGCCGGTGCCTAAAAAGGTTACTTTGATCTGTTTGTCACTGGAGGTTTTCATCAGAATATCAGTTCGTCGATCTGTGATTTGTCGATCATTAGTTGTTTCCTAAGATCTTCAATAGAGATCATTGTTTTCTCCTCTCTCAGACGTTTGTGAAAATACAGGGACAGAACTTTGTTGGCCAGCTGCTCATTACTGTCGGTAAGATGTACCTCAACCAATGTGTCTATTGGTGATTCCTGGTTTTTCCTGATGAAACACATGCCTTTCTGCGGCTTTACACCACCGTTGACAGTAACTGCATATACCCCGTTAGGTGGTACAAGCTTGCAGTCTTCTTCCACCTGTATCGTGTAACTGGGGAATCCTATTTCGGCCAGCATGATGTTACTTGGTTTTGCCGGCCCCATAACAATATAAAAATGGTCAAGATAGGCGTTGGCTTTCTGAATATTCCCTTCGAGAAGCGACTTCCTGATCTTGGTCGAACTAACAGATTCGTTTTGGATGTCCTGCTCAGGGATTTCCTCTACCTCAAATCCGTTTTCATATCCGAGTTTGCGCAGGGCTTCGTAATCCCCTTCACGGTTATGCCCGAAATGATGGTTAAAACCGATAATGATCTTCCTGGCATGCAGCTTGTTCAAAAGAATGTTTCTGACAAACTCCACCGAAGTGATCTTTGAGAATTCAACAGTAAAGTCAACAATGATCAGGCTGTCAAGCCCGGCTTTTTCCAGGAGATATATCTTTTCGCGCTGTGAATTGATGAGATACAGGTCTTTCCCTGCAGTTTCCGGGTAAAGGACCTTTCTGGGATGGGGGTGAAAAGTGATCAGAACGGTCTCACCGCCTATTTCGTCAGCATGATTCCTTAAATGCTGCAAAATTACTTTGTGTCCAATATGCACTCCGTCGAAGGAACCGGTAGTTACAACAGCATTCCGGATTTCCCCGACTTCATTAAAATTCCTAAAAATCCTCACTTTAAATTTTACTTAAATCGTTCGTCGTTTTTCTTGGCGAAGAATGCGACTTTTTCCAGGGATGTTATCATGTCATATTCTTCGAGGTATACATAAGCCGGGACATTGAGAGGCTTGGGAGTGTAATTTAGTATTCCTTTGATCCCCGATAAAACAAGAGATTCGGCGATCTCAGGGGCCTGTTCCGAGGGTACAGTAATGATGCCGATGGAGATATTATTTTGTTTTATGATATCGGTTAGTTGGTTGATATGGTAACAGGGAACACCGTCAAAAACCCTGTTGATTTTTTCAGGATTGATGTCAAAAGCAGCGATCATACTAAGCTTGGAACGCTTCCCTTTAAAATAGCTGATGAACGCTTTCCCCAGATTGCCCAATCCGACTACGGCAACCCGTTGACCACGCTCTGAATCTATAATTTTTCCGATAAGTTCGATCAGCTCCTTGATGTCATAGCCTTTTCTCAGGTTCCCTGAATAGCCAATAAGCATCAGGTCACGTCTGACCTGAACGGGTGTGATATGCAGCATCTGGGCAATCTCATGAGAAAATACATGGGTCTTCTCTTTTGATAATATCATCAGAAGAGCACGACGATACTGGCTGAGACGTTCGACCGTCTTGTGAGGTAGGTTTTTTATGAACATGGTTTATCAATTGGAAGTTTGACTTTAAATTTACTGCCCTTATCCGGCTGGCTGGTAACCTCAATTTTCCCCATATAAGTGTCGATTAGCTTTTTTACAATGGCGAGCCCGAGCCCGCTGCCGGTTATATTTCTGGTTTTTTCGGTTTTAATCCTTACAAAATCGTCGAAAATCCTGGTAATATCCTCAGGGTTCATACCAATACCTGAATCTTCCACAAGTATTTCAACACAATTTCCGTTTTCACTTATGGTACAATCTACAGTGCCGCCTTCCTTATTGTATTTAATGGCATTGCTGATCAGGTTGTTAAAGATGATTTCCATCTCCTCGCTATCTGCCATGATTTTGACCGTATCATTCCCGTGAAGGTTCAGCTTTACATCTTTCTGAATTGAATACGGCCTCATTGTATCGATTGCAGTGTTAGCAATGTCCACTAGATTAAGTTCCCTGATATCCCGTTTCCCCTTTCCTGAGGCAGCTTTTGTCAGATCCAGTAAATCAAGAATCAGCGTCCTCATCCCTTTAATTCTTTCCAGCATGCGGTCGACCATGTAATCATAACTCTCAAGTTGTGGACCTGCCTGTCTTTCCTTGATCATTTGCAAATACCCTTCTATGGAGTTAAGAGGCGCCTTGAGCTCATGTGAAAGAACAGAAAGAAACTGAAACCTGATCTGTTTGCCAGTCTCCTGAAGTTTGTTGGTCATTTTCTTCAGGAATACCCGTTTAGTGATATTTTCGATCGAAGACTTAAGTTCCTGAGGAGTGAAGGGTTTGGGGATAAAGTCGTATGCTCCGTCACTCGTGGCCTTCACTGCAAGTTCAAGCGAGGCATAGGAAGTGATCATCACCACAATGATGTTCATCTGTTTTTTACGGATGTATTCCAGCACCTCAATCCCCTGAATTCCAGGCAGTTTATTGTCAAGCAGCAGGATGTCGGGTTTGTCTTTTTCGATAAGTTCAATCCCGGCTTCACCGGTTGAAGCTTCGTGAACCTCAAAATCGAACGCTTCTTCCATGAACGGGTAGTCCACTCTGAAGTTTCGCAGGATACGGCTTATCCCGCTCCTGATGCCTGGTTCATCATCTATTACAAGAATCTTTAGAGTAGACATGTTAATATAATCACATCAAAAATAAGGGAAAAAACCTGTATTTCAACATCAGCTGTTAATTTTGATCAATAGTTTATCTATTTCCTCTTTAAGTTTCTCTTTCCGGATTCCTTTCTCAAGGAAACGATCTGCCTTGATCCATTTCCGGTTGTTCTCATCGTTAATGTCAAAGGATATCCCGGTCTCAGCTGCAACACCCGTTGCAATAATGATAGGGACTTCCGGGTATTTTTTCTTCATTTTATAACACAGGATAAAGCCGCTATCCTCGTTTTCCATCATCAGGTCAACAATGGCAAGATCCGGTTTTGTTTTTTCAATCAGTTCTTCAGCCTCTTTCTGGCTCTCGGCAAGAAGTGTCTGAAATCCAAAGGATTCGACCCTGGTTTTCATCTGGTAAAGGTAATCCTGGTCATCATCAACGATCAGGATCAGTTTGTTTTTAGTGCTCATGTTCTTGGTAAGGTTATCGTAAACGTCGTTCCTGTGTTCCCTTTTGTAACATCATCATTCGATTCAACATGTATTTTCCCTTTGTGCATCTTGACAATCCCGTAGATAAGAGCCAGTCCAAGTCCCGTGCCCTTTCCCATTTCCTTGGTTGTAAAAAACGGAGTAAAAATTTTATCCATATATTCTTTGGATATCCCTGTTCCGGTATCGGCAATAATAAACCGTATCTCTTTCTGGTCCCCTTCAACACCTACTGTAAGCGTTCCGCCGTCAGGCATCGCTTCAACAGCATTTTTTTCCAGGTTCGTAAGCACCTGCATCATCTGATCGATGTCAAGCCGGGCTTGAGGATCGGCTATTTTTGGTTCGAATGCAATCTCAATGTTTGAAGGTTTAATTATGGAATCAATACTATGCCTCATGAATTTAACAATATCAGTTTCGCTCAGAGTGACCTGGTTCTTTCGTGCAAAATTTAACAGGCCGCTTACGATCTTCTTACAGCGGTCGGCCTGTTCGGCAATAAGTTTCAGGTCATCCCGCATGGGATCGTTTTCAGGAGATTCATCGATAAGGATATTCGAATACATCGTGATGACCCCCAGGGGGTTGTTAAGCTCATGTGCAATCCCTGCCGAAAGCTGCCCCATATGGGCTAGCTTCTCCGACTGCTTCAGGGCCTGCTTGGCCTTTGCAAGCTTGTCGTTGGAAACATTCAGGTTGTTGATCGAGTCATGCAGTTTCTCAATCGTATAGGGCAGACACATTTCCGTTTCCGCAAGATCTTTTACGATCGCAATCGCGTGTTCCACACAAGTATCATATCCGCAGGTTCCGCAATTGAGGTGATCCCCGGGTTTGAACTTACCCATAGCATGCAGTGCTTCAAGAATTTTATCTTCGGCCGGGATCTCGAAGCGGCGGTCTTCCGGACTGAATTGCTGGGAAAAATCGAGGCCGCTGAATTCCTCAACCTGATTTTCCCATTGCTCTTTATCGACAGTGGCCAGTTTTTTACTTACATATTCTCCTACAGCGGCACTCCTTGCAAATCGTTTGCCCCCGGGAGAAGTGCCGGGGCCCATAATGCATCCTTCGCAACAGAGCAGCATCAGATGTTTATTCCGGATAAGGCCTTCCTCAAATTCCCTGACGGCTTCCTTGAAATTTACCCTGCCCTCAGCGACCACCACCTGTTCTTCCGGAATGGTTTCAGTGGAATTAGCAGTGAAGTACAGGCCGCGGCTGATCGGGAAGATAGCGCCTTTCCCGCTTACCGGGGGATCAAAAACTGACGGACTGGAATTTTCCCAGATGATTCCTTTTTCCTGGAACATCTCTCTTAGCTCTCTGAAAGTGAGTACTTCATCAATTTCATCCGTCTCGGCTTTCTTTGCAAAACAGGGGCCGATAAAGACCACCTTCAGATCTTCCCCGTATTTCTTTTTCATGATCCGGGTCATGGCCAGCATCGGTGAAGCGACAGGGGCAAGGTTGCCCACAAGTTCCGGATGGTAATGCCTGATGAAATAGACAATAGCCGGGCAGTCTGAGCTTATCTGACCATCGCCTTCCGACCTCTTGATCCTGTTTTCGTATTCCCTGGCCACCATGTCGGCCCCAAAAGCAACCTCCGCTACATAATCGAATCCCAAAGCCCGGATCATTCCTACAAACATACGGTGATCGGGGACCTCGGTGAATTCTGCAGGGAAACTGGGGGCAATGCATGCAGCTATTTTCTTTTCGGATTTCAGAAGCTCATTCACTTCATCAATTGAACGCAGCGGATACTTTGCTCCCTGGCTGCAAACCTTAACACAGTTCCCGCAGCCAATACATCGTTCATTGATCACTTCTGCCTGTGTCCTTATGATTTTAATAGCCTTTACAGGACATTCGCGAACACAAGTATAGCATACACGGCATTTATCCTTTACCGTAAACACGAGTTGCCTGTGATAGGCGTGGCTCATACCTCTGATGATTTGGAGTGGTCTTTGTGCAAAATCTCCTGGTTCCTTGTACTGTTTGGTTTGGAAAGAAATTTATCGAAAAGGTCGGTGATGGTTGGATTTTTATGTGCCATTTTAACCATTTCTTCTTCATCTACATCGTAAAGAGCCTTCATCCTACCTTTGAGACTTTTCTCATCAGATCCGATTTTCTGGCCTCCGCCGTTGATACAGCCATTCGGACAGGCCATAACTTCGACGATCTGAATGTCATCGCGGCCGTTTTCAATCTCGTCTAAAAGTGCAATGGCATTTGCCAGACCGCTCACAGCAACAACATTTATGGGTTGTTTGTTTATTTTTATCCTGGCTTCTTTCCTGGGTTTTAAGCCTCTCAGGTCATTAATTTTAGCAGGGTTCATATCCTGCCCGGTACTCATGAAATAAATGCTCCGTATCAACCCTTCAAGATGACCGCCCGAAATTCCAAACAATCTTCCTGCTGAACTGCTCAGGCTGAAAGCTGTGTCGGTAGGCTCGGGTTCTAAACTGCTGAAATCGATCCCCAAAAGCCTGATCATCCTCACCAGCTCCCTGATCGTGATGACCGCATCTACGGGTTTGTTCCCGTTATTGTCGAATTCGGCTTCAGCCTTTTTCGCAGTACATGGCATGACTGACACAACAAATACTTTATCGGATTTGATGCCGGCACTGCTTGTAATATATTGTTTGATTACCGTTCCCATGATCTGCTGCGGGGATTTAACAGGAGATAAATGATCTCGGAATTCAGGTCTGAAAACTTCCAGGTACCTGACCCAGGCCGGACAGCAGCTGGTAAACAAGGGAAGCATTTTATTCCTGGGCCAGCGTTCAAGGAAAATCGCTGCTTCTTCCATAATGTTAATGTCGGCGGCCAGGGAAACGTCAAAACTCTGCCGGAACCCCATTTTCTTGAGGGCAGAACGCAGAAGATTGAGGATATCCTTATTGGATTTCAAACTGAATTCTTCGGCAATGGCGGCAGGAACAGTCGGGGAAAACTGTACAACTGGGTAAAGCTCCGGATTCCCCAGGGCTTCTATAACCATGGGAAGTGCCTTTCTTTCAGTAAGGGCACCGGTGGGGCAGGCTATGATACATTGCCCGCATTTGACACAGGCATTGAAATTAAGACCCCGGTTGTAAGAAGTCCCGATTCTTGTATGCGATCCTCTACCAACGGCGTCGATGGCAGCAACTCCGATGATCTCCCGGCAAACTCTGCTGCAACGACCGCAAAGAACACATTTTGCAGGATCCCTCTGGATTGAAGGGCAGGCTTTGTCGATCTGGACCGGTTTATGCCTGCTGATATATTTACGATCCCTTACCTGAAGTTCCTCCGATAAACCCTGAAGTTCGCAGGTACCGTTACGGTCACAGTAAAGGCAGTCATCAGGATGATTGGCAAGCAGAAGTTCAACAAGGGTTTTCCTGGCTTTGAGCACCCTGGGTGAATGAGTATGGATCTGCATCCATTCCTCCACCTGGTGGGAACAGGCCGGGACAAGATGGGACAGGCCCTCAACTTCAACAACGCACATGCGGCAGGCTCCGCTTGGTGAAAGGCTGCTCAGATAACAGAGTGTAGGGACTTTCACACCAATTCGGTTCAATACCGTTAGTATGGTTTCTCCCCGTTTGGCACTGACCTGCTGACCGTTTATTTCGATATTAAGAAGCATAATTCCCCTTATTTAAAATAGATTGCGCTGAATTTACAGGCATCAAAGCAAATCCCGCAACCTGTACACTTGGATTCAATGATGAAATGAGGTTGTTTAAGAGAACCTATAATTGCGTTCTCGGGGCATTTTTTCTGACAGATATTACATCCGTTGCAAAATTCCACATCGATAAAAAACGTACGCAAATCATGGCAGACACCTGCCGAACACCGGCGGTCGAAAATATGTTCTTCAAATTCTTCCCTGAACCATTTCAAAGAGCTGAGGACCGGGTTAGGCGCATTTTGCCCCAGCCCGCAAAGCGAAGTGTCACGGATGACCTCGGCAAGGCTTTCAAGCTGAACAACTCCTTTGAAGCGTTCCAGGGTCTCATGCGTGGTTTCCTCCTTCGGCCTCTTTGTTATGCCTTCCAGAATATCCAGCATCATTCTTGTGCCTTCCCTGCATGGAATACATTTTCCGCAACTCTCATTTTGCAGGAAATTCATGAAATACCTGGCAAGATTGACCATGCATGTTTTCTCGTCAAGGATGATCAGGCCGCCTAACCCCAGTGTAGCCCCTATCTCGGAAAGAGATTCAAAATCAATAGGCGTATCAAGATCAGCCGGAGGAATGCATACTCCGGAAGGTCCACCAAGTTGAACAGCTTTTAAGGCTTTCCCGTCCTTTACTCCTCCAGCAATATTGTTGATAATTGCAGAAAACGTTGTCCCCATGGGTACTTCGATGAATCCTGTCGAGACAGATTTTCCTGCAACCGAGAATAATTTGGTGCCTTTTGAAGACTTCGTGCCCAGGGTTTTGAACCATGCCGGACCGTTTTCAAGAATTCCGGGAATATTGGCCAGGGTTTCCACATTATTGATCACTGTTGGTTGACCCCAAAGGCCTTTCTCAGCAGGGTAGGGAGGTTTTGATCCCGGTAATCCCCTCTGACCTTCAAGACTCGAAACCAAGGCTGTTTCCTCACCGCATACAAAAGCTCCGGCTCCCTGCCGTATGCTTACCGAGAGGTTAAACCCGCTTCCAAAGATGTTCTCACCCAACAGGCCATAGTCTTTCGCCTGCCTGATAGCCATCTCAAGAATATTCAGAGAGTTTTCATAGTCTGACCTGACATAGATGATTGCCTGGCTCGCACCGATCGCATATGAGGCGATGGCAATGCCTTCAAGGACCCGGTGAGGGTCGCTTTCGATCATTGCCCTGTCCATAAAAGCCCCGGGATCACTCTCATCTGCATTGCAAATCATATATTTCTGATCACCTGCAGTGTCAAGGGCTATCTTCCATTTTTTACCGGTTGGAAATCCTCCGCCCGCACGGCCCCTTAACTCGCTTTGCTCAATAATCTCGCAGATTTTATCGGCCGGGTAATTTAAAACCGTCTTGTAAAGAGGTTTATAACCGCCCCTGACAATGTAGTCTTCTATTGAAACCGGACAGATAATCCCTGCGTTTTTAAGTATGCACCTTCTTTGAAGACTGAACCAGGGGATTTGATCAAGCAATTGCACATTCGGCCATTCTTCAAGTCCTGGTTGTTGATACTGCCCAAGGACCTGATCAGGCAGCAAGGTGTGGTTCAGCGATGAATTCAAAATGTCCTCGGCTTTGTCCCAAGTTACATTCCGGAATGATAACCTTGTCTTGCCGGGCAACTGTATATCAAGCAAGGGTTCGGCAGAACAGAAGCCATTACACCCTACCTCTATGATATCAGCAATGATATTATTTTCAGAGAGATAATTCCTCACTTTTCCCAGGGTGGACTTAGCTCCCGATATGATACCGCAGGTCCCTGTCCCTATATAGATCACCGGACGTGTAACTTTATCACGCCTCAGCATTGCCAGCCTGTCGGTTGTCGTTTTATCGAATATTCCGGAATAATTCTTAATGACTTTCTCGATCAGAAATACCCTGTTGTCGGTTAAATCTTGTGCTGGCATGTTACTCGGTTTTTTCTCTAAATATACGGAGGACCTCTGACAGATCGGCCACACTCAAGTGGTGATAATATGTATCGTTGATCCTGATGACCGGTGACTGGCTGCAGCCACCCATACAGTTTACTGTTTCAAGGCTGAACCTTTTATCCCTGGTCACAGAACCTGCCTGGACTTTCAGAAGTTTTTCAATTTCTTTCAGATAGGATTCGGAACTGCATAGATAACATGAAGTCCCCCGGCAAACCTGAATGTGATACAACCCCCTCTGCCTGAAACGGAACTGGTCGTAAAAAGTGGCAACTCCATAGATCCTATTAGTAGGAATATGTAAATGTAGCGATACCTTTTCAACGATCTCGTCGGTAAGATAACCGTTTTCTTTTTGAAGTTCCTGGAGAAGAGGGATCAGGTTCTCGGGTTTCCTCAGGGCGTACTTTTCAAAAATATGATCCATACAGTATTTATATTGCTTTTAATTCCTCACTAAATGGTTATCATCCCCATAAATCTTTCTTTCAATTATATACAAAAATAAGGTAATAATTTCAATTATAAAAATATTTATTGTGAAAAAATTATCATTGTTAATAAATAAACAATAAAAGGGTTAGGTATTTCGGAAGAAAAAATTTGGAGAATCTTGTCGAAAGAGCTGATATATTTGTAATTTTGACCATTATGACGGATTCCCCATTATTCGAAATTCATCACGAAACCTGCATAAAATGTTACTCCTGTGTAAGGATATGTCCTGTCAAAGCTATAAAGGTTGATGTGAATACGGAATTTCCTTCAATTATACGTGAACGTTGCATTGGTTGCGGTAGCTGTTACATGGCCTGTTCACCTGCAGCAATAACATACAGGTCTTCAATTTCTGAGACCAGGGAACTTATCGCTTCAGGGAAAAAAGTGGCTGCTATCTGTGATCCGGCTATCTCGGGTGAATTCCACGACATCACCGATTACCGCAAATTTGTCCAGATGATCCGAAATCTTGGATTTGCCTATGTTACAGAGGTGTCGTTCGGGGTTGACCTTGTCGCCAGGGGATATAAGGAGTTGCTTGAAGATTTCAAAGGTAAATATCATATCATGGCCAATTGCCCGGCCGTGGTGTTTTTTATTGAAAAATATTATCCTGAATTGATCAGTAACCTTGCACCCTTAGTTTCACCCATGGTAGCAGCAGCCAAAGTAATCCACCAGTGTTATGGCCAGGATATTAAAATTGTGGCAATTGGTCCCTGTATTGCAGCCAAGGATGAAGCCTTAAGGTTTGAGGGAGATGGCAAGATCGATTCGGTTTTGACGTTTGTTGAGTTGAGGCAGCTTTTCAATGAATTCAACATCCGTGAGAGCCATCTTGAATTCTCTGAATTCGATGCTCCTCTTGGAAATAGGGGCTCTTTATATCCTATAAGCAATGGTATCCTGCAGGCCGTCGACATCAACGAGCACCTGCTCAGCGGGAACATCATCACAACCGAGGGCCGCAATAATATGCTGAACGCGGTAAAGGAGTTTGATACCCGCATTGACCTCATCCGCCGACATTTTAATATTTTTTATGATGACGGATGTTTGATGGGGCCAGGTACTTCCCAGGGAGGCGAGAAATTCCTGCGCCATACACTCGTTACAGAGTATGCCAATAAACGTCTGAAAACCCTTGACCCGGATGCCTGGAAGAGGGATATTGACGGTTTTTCGGGACTGGACCTCAACCGGATTTATTCGGCTGACGACCAGCGTCTCCCTTTGCCTTCCGAAGAAAAAATTGATGAAGTACTCAGAATGATCAACCGCCAGGATCAGAAAAATAATGAGATTGGCTGTGAATCCTGCGGTTATTCAAACTGTCGTGATTTTGCCATTGCCATTGCTCAGGGCCTGGCTACGACTGATATGTGTCATATTTTCAGCGGGAGGAACCGCCAGGAATATATAAGGACTCTTCGTACTACCAACGAAAAACTTGCAAAGACCCAGGAAGCGCTTAGGATTTCCGAGGAAAAAGCAAAGCATGAGAAGGAAAGCCAGCAAGAAACATCCGGGCTTATTTCTTCCATGCTCCAGCAGCTTGTTTCCGGAGTTATTATTGTTGACGAAAACCTCAGGATACTGCATGCAAATAAAGCTTTTATCCGCATCCTGGGAGAAGAAGCTGCTATGGTCGACGAGGTAATCCCCGGCCTGGAAGGTGCCGATCTTAAGTCCTTACTGCCAATTCACTTTTACAAGATATTTTCCTTTGTGCTTTCTTCGGATGAAAGTGTTGAGCGTAAAGACGTACAGTATGGAAGCGGCATCCTGAATGTATCGGTATTTCCGCTGCGTTCCAAAAAGTTTGTCGGGGGTATCATCCGTGATATGTACATGCCCGAAGTCTATAAGGAGCAGATCATCACACGCATGAAGGAAGTGATAGACCAGAATTTTGATATGGTGCAGAAGATTGCCTTCCTGCTTGGCGAAGGGGCTGCAAAAACAGAGCAGATGCTCAATGCCATTATCGAATCCCATCAGTCGCAGAATAAAAAGTAAGTCCGGCCAATGGACGAAAAATTCTATATCGAAGTTGTATGCAAACAGAAGAATCACGGCGAAGCCAGGGTTTGCGGAGATGTTTTTTATACTAAACGGATATCGGAGGAAGGCCGCATTATTGCTGTACTTTCCGATGGTATGGGGCATGGCATAAAAGCTAATATTCTGGCGACACTCACATCCACACTTGCCCTTAATCTCACTCAGGAGCATAAGAGTGTGGAGTCAATCGCTGCAACAATAATGAATACCCTGCCTGTCGACAGTGTTAAGGAAATGAACTATTCAACCTTTACAATTGCTGATATTGATGTGGACGGGGATGTGAAGGTTCTGGAATACGAGAATCCGAAGACCTTGTTTTTCAGGGGAGTCAGACTGTTTGAGCCCCAATGGAACGTAGTTGTTCTGGAAGGGGTGAAGCATGCAGGAAAGGAGGTACTGACTACAAGTTTCAGTCCTTTAAAGGAAGACCGTATTATTTTTTGTTCCGATGGGGTGGTACAATCCGGGCTGGGTTCTGATAAATACCCATTAGGTTTCGGACAGGAAAACCTGGAAATGATGTTAAACGATGCAATCCAGGAGGAACACACTATTTCGGCTGACCGGCTTGCTTCTAAAGTTATTGACAGGGCTAACCTGAACGATGGTTTCCATCCCCGCGATGATATTTCCTGCGCTGTTATTTATTACCGGCAACCCAGGAAACTGATGATCTGCAGCGGTCCGCCAGTGGATACTGCCAACGACAAAATGTTTGCAGGGCTGCTTCAGCAGTTTGAAGGCAGGAAGATTATTTCGGGAGCCACAACCGGCGATATGATTGCCCGTGAATGGGGTAAAGAAATTGTTGATACGAATGTGATGAGCGATCCGGAACTACCTCCTGTGTCTCATATGGAAGGGGTTGAGCTGATCACCGAAGGGATACTTACATTGAGTAAGGTAAGTGAACTGCTTAAAAAGCATAATTCAGCTTACGAGCTTGGCAAAGGCCCGGCTGACCTTATTGTAAAGGCTATTCTTGAAAGCGATGAGATCCATTTTATTGTTGGTACAAACATTAACGTGGCCCACCAGGATCCGACCCTGCCCATGGAGCTTGAGTTGCGCCGGACTGTTGTTCACCGTATTGCCCGGACTCTCGATGAAAAGTTCATGAAAGAAGTTTCGATGAAATTTTTCTGACAAAACAGGGACTTTTAAAATCCCTGCCTGGAAAGGGAAAGCCCGCAGTTATCAATCTACTGCGGGCCTCACATCAAGTATTAACCAAAAAACCAATCTTAAATATTGTATTCCGCGATGATGTCGGATACGCCATCTGGGGCCACACGTCCATATACTTTTTCACCTACAAGTACAACCGGAGCCAGTCCACAAGCGCCAACACACCTGAGACAGCTGAGGGAAAACTTGCCGTCGGCAGTGGTCTGGCCAACCTGTATGTTTAATTGTCGTTTGAATTCCTCGAGTACTTTTTCGGAACCACGCACATAGCAAGCGGTTCCAAGACAGATAGAAACAGGATGCTTGCCCTTAGGCTGCATGGTGAAGAAAGAATAAAAAGTGACCACACCGTAAACATGGGCAACGGAAACATTGAGCTCCTTTGCTATTACTTCCTGCAGCTCAGCTGGAAGATAACCGAACAAACTCTGAGCCTTATGAAGTATGTTAATCAGTTCGCCCTTATCGTTATGGAAAGTTTTGCAAACATCTTTCAGCTCCTGGATCTTCTTCTCCGATAATTTTATTTTCGCCATAATTTTCTGGTTTCTGGGCTCTGGGTTTTGGGTTTACTAGTTGCCTAGTACCCAGTTCCTAGTAACTGTTTATCATTCTTCCACAAACACCCCTGCACTCTTATCAAAGTAATGAGTATGCAGCAGGTTGTATGATTTTTCCCCGCAGGGTTTTCCCAAAAAGTCTTTATACAATTCAAGTATGAATGGGTTTTCATGAGACTTCCTGATAGGCTTTCCGGCATCTTCGCGGTAAATTGCCGAAGCTCTCTGCTTGATAATTTCCGAATCGCCGTGATGGAAGGGCTGTCCTCCACCTCCTATGCATCCGCCGGGGCACGCCATGATCTCAATGGCGTGGAACTGGCTCTTGCCATCGCGGATATCTTCAAGTAATTTGCGGGCATTTCCAAGTCCATGGGCGATACCAATATTGATAGGAAGTCCGTCAAAGTCCAGGGTGGCTTTCCTGACGTTTTCAAGGCCACGAAGTTCAGTAAAATCAACTTTTAGCAGTTTTTTACCTGTATACAATTCATATGCTGTACGGCACGCAGCCTCGATCACTCCGCCGGTTGCGCCGAAAATAACGGCGGCGCCGGTAGACTCTCCGAGAGGGTTATCAAAGTCATCCGCAGACAGTGAATTAAAGTCAATATTTGAAGCTTTGATAAGATGGGCAAGTTCGCGTGTCGAAAGTGAAAAATTCACATCCGGATCGCCGTTCACCTTGAATTCGTCGCGCTGGCATTCGTATTTCTTGGCAAGGCAGGGCATAATGGAGACCACGATCATATTTCGGCGGTCGATTCCGAGTTTTTTGGCAAAATATTCTTTGGCAATGGGCCCGAACATCTGCTGGGGCGATTTTGCCGTTGAAGGAATATCGCGCATTTCGGGGAAATGATGTTCGAAGAAGTTGACCCAGCCGGGGCAACAGGAGGTGAGGATAGGAAGTTTCACATCCTTGTCACCCTTGAGGTAACGGGTAAGACGGTCGAGTAGTTCAGTGCCTTCTTCCATGATCGTAAGGTCAGCGGCGAAGTCAGTATCGAATACATAGTCAAATCCAAGTCGTCGTAGTGCGGCGACCATCTTACCCGTTACAAGGGTGCCTGGCGCTAGGCCAAATTCTTCTCCTAAAGCAGCTCTGACGGCAGGCGCTGTCTGAACAACAACAGTCTTGGTAGGGTCTGCGAGTGCATTAATTACGTTGCGCGAGTGGTCTACTTCGGTCAGGGCACCGGTGGGGCAAACAGATACACATTGTCCACAGTAAGTGCAGGGAGATTTCTCGAGATTCATTTCGAATGCCGGGGCCACCACTGCCATGAAGCCTCTGTTGACGGCGCTCAGCGCGCCCACCGTCTGAACGTCGTTACACATCATTTCACACCGCCGGCACATGATACATTTATCCACATCCCGGATGATTGCAGGCGAAGTATCCTTGCGGTACTTCGACTGCTCACCCTGGTAGGGTATCTCCCTCACGCCAAGTTGCTGTGCCATGCTCTGGAGCTCACAGCTTCCCGATTTGGCACAGGTAAGACATTCAGCAGGATGATCTGATAGTATGAGCTCCAGAACGGTTCTGCGTGCATTCAATACCCTGATGTTATGTGTGTAAACTTCCATACCCTCTGCCACCATTGTATTGCAGGCTGGTGCGAGATTCCGTCTTCCCTTGACTTCAACCACACAAACGCGGCATCCACCAGGACGGTTTTCAATGTTCATGTCCTTCAGTTCGAAGTAGCAGAGAGTAGGTATATCGATGCCAACGGTCTTGGCTGCCTTTAAAAGCGTGGTATTTTCAGGAACCTCTGTCGTCTTTCCGTCAATGATAAGCTTAATCCTATTCATAACGTTCCTTTTTCCTTAATTGATGATGATAGCGTTGAATTTGCACTTTTCCATGCAGGCGCCGCATTTGATGCACTTTTCCTGATCGATCAGATGGGCCTGTTTGCGTTCACCGCTGATGGCGTTCACCGGACAGTTACGTGCACAAAGGGTACATCCTATGCATTTTTCTGGTACGACCAGATATTGCATAAGTGATTTGCACACTTTGGAGCGGCATTTTTTATCTTTCACATGCTCATGGTACTCTTCCATGAAATTTTCAATGGTTGAGAGTACGGGGTTGGGGGAGGACTGTCCCAGCCCGCAGAGCGAAGTGTCTTTAATCACAGTACTCAGGTTTCGCAGCTTGTCTATATCTTCCATCGTGCCGTTGCCCTGGGTGATCTTTTCAAGAAGTTCGAACAAACGCTTGTTCCCTATGCGGCAGGGAGAACATTTTCCGCAGGATTCTTCAACAGTAAAGCCAAGATAAAACTTGGCTATGGCAACCATGCAGTCATCCTCGTCCATTACGATCAATCCGCCCGATCCCATCATGGATCCTGCAGCTATCAGGTTATCGTAATCAATAGGCGTATCAAGATGTTTTTTTGTAAGGCAACCACCCGAGGGTCCGCCAGTCTGTGCTGCCTTAAATTCCTTTCCTCCCTGTATGCCTCCGCCGATTTCATAAATAACTTCGCGAAGGGTTGTTCCCATGGGTACTTCAACAAGTCCTACATTATTGATTTTTCCTGCAAGTGCAAAAACTTTTGTGCCTTTTGATCTCTCAGTGCCAATGGAGGAAAACCATTCCCATCCTTTATTTATAATGACCGGTACATTGGCAAAAGTTTCAACATTATTTACGTTAGTGGGTTTTTTAAGATAACCTTCAACCGAAGGGAAGGGGGGTTTTACGGTTGGTTCACCGCGAAGTCCCTCCATGGAATGGATCAGGGCGGTTTCCTCTCCGCAAACAAAGGCTCCTGCTCCATATCGGATGTCAATATCAAAGTTAAATCCTGTTCCAAGGATATCGTTTCCGAGTAACCCCGTCTCCCGTGACTGGCTCATAGCGGTTTTCAACCTTTCAACAGCCAGAGGGTATTCAGCGCGAATATAGATCAGCCCTTTGGAAGCGCCTGTGCAGTAACCGTTTATGGTCATTGCTTCAAGCACTGCGTGGGGGTCACCTTCGAGAATGGAACGGTCCATAAATGCACCCGGGTCGCCTTCGTCGGCATTGCAAACTACATATTTCTGGTCGGCCTGAACTTTCCGTGTGATCTCCCATTTCATGCCGGCAGGGAACCCTCCGCCACCGCGGCCTCGCAGGCCCGACTTCTTTATAATCTCAATAACGGCTTCAGGTGAAAGCTCGGTCAAAACTTTGGCAAGTGCCATATAACCGTCACGGGCAATATAATCTTCGATCCGCTCAGGGTCTATGACGCCACAGTTACGTAATGCTATCCTGATTTGTCTTGCCATATCTATGCTGTTTCGTAATTCATTGGAATCACCCCTTCAATCGCCTCACTTTTACGGATAAAGCGCTCAATGATCTCGTCGGCCTTCTTAGTGTTCACAAAGCCAAACATCAAAGGACCTTTCCCCGGCATGGTGATCTCGATTGTGGGTTCGGCATAGCAGAAACCCATACAACCAACCTGGCTTACCCTGGCTGGAATATTCCGTTTGCTAAGCTCCTCTTTCATATATTCATAAACAGGCCGTGATCCGGATGCTATCCCGCATGTAGCCATTGTCACCTTGACCTGAATGATGCTTTGAGGATTGTCTTTTTGTGACAAAGCTGCATTTTTGGCCTTCAGGTTCTCTCTGAGGTCCATCAAAGACTTTTTTGATTCCAGTTTTGTCATATGTATTATGTTGAAAATTAGTGATCCGGCTTAATTTGTTAATCTGTTTAAAACTATTTTTCATAGTTTCTGGCTGCAAAATTATAACCTTTATAAATGTTGTGCAAGCTTTCGGTGTTATTTTTTTCACATTGTTAATAAAATCACAAGAAATATTAGAAATATTTAAAAAAATAATTTTAACACGCTGTAATACAGATGCTAAGTAATTATATGATGCTGTGTTAAAAAAAAGTCAAACCTGAATTGGGTTCAGTTCTTGGGAGAGGGTAAATTTACTTTTGCCTGATAATCTCGTAATACCTTGAAGCTTCTTCTTCTTTTTTCAATTCAATAACAGCTTCCGAAAAGGAGGAGAAAAGTGTTTTATCATCAATGGCATTATTCAGGATGTCGGGCCCGGGGTTGGCAAGCTCAGTTTTGGAAAGCGGCCGACAATGCGCTAATGCAGATCCGTACAGAAACATTTTGGTTTCATATGTCTCATAACCCGTTGGTGCACCGTTGATTTCAACCCTGAGAATGGGATTCAGCGACCAGTCGAAATCCATCGTAATATCATAATAAACAAAGATCAGGGCATCCACCTTTAACTCGCTGATAAGGTTTGCCTGGGTAATAATAAGGTTTGTAAAGGCTTGGGAAAGGCTCCTGGATGCGTATTTTTTTAATCCAGCATAAGTTGTGGAAAAGGATTCATAATTGTATACTTTCTGGGACTCGGCAAGGTTTCTGTATGAAAGTGCCGATTTTACTTCCGAAACAGGGATCACTTCAATGCCGAAGTCCTGGTGGAGCAGGGATGTAAACTCGCCATATATCTTATTTGTGTAGTCATCCCAAACCTTGACGGGCAAATGAGGGAACCGATGGGTAATCTCATCATAATGCTTGACTTTATCGATGGTTAGTTGCCCATCGTGCACACCATACTCATAATCAATCCAGGCAAGTTCTTCCTTTGTTTGTTCAAGCTCGGAAACATCCACATTAAAGCATATAATAGCAGCCTTTTTAATATTACCAATAGCTCCGCCGTTGCCGAATAAGGTAAAGAATTTGTAACCTGGTATATTCTTTTTCTTGTTATCCTTTTGTTCGACCACAATGCCCTGGTTGTTGATCCTGACCCCATCTTCAGGCCTGTCGGACCTGGCAAAATTAGCCGAAACGGGAGGGTATTCCACATTGATCTCCTTAACATCCATAAATCTCGAAACGATCTTTACAGGCCCTGAGGCAGAAGAGTCTATCCTGGGAATGTCGATGCGGTAGCGTTCAGCCAACAGCCAGGATTTGCCGTTTACCAGATAACGGTGGTAGGTGTATGCCCAGTCATTATTGTCATCAACGAAATAAATTGATGGTACTTTGATTTCCTGAATACAGGAAAAATAGTCGATCCCCGACCAACCATGCTGGGTTACGGAGGGTTTCGAATATAAAAATAACCTTACCTGTGAAGGGTTGCCGGGATTCGTGCTTTCAAGTTTGACGGTAAAGCCATCGCGCAATTCTATAGTGGACGGTTCATTAATTTTAAAGGGTTCCACTGGATTTACCATAAAAGCAATTTCCTGCCCTCTGGAACTTTTAATATGAATATTATAAGGTCTTATTTCCTGCACCTGTTTGCCGTAATACCCCGATCCAAGATTTGCCAAGGGCTGTCCGTCGATCTCAACTGTTCCGGTGAGTTCGACAAATTTAAAAGACGTGCGCTGCATCAGCGAAATATAGACCAGATTGCCCGGTTTTTCGGGCCAGATGCTGTTCAGCTGCAGAAAAATATTATCTGCGTCAGGGTTCAAGGACTTCGGATAAGTATTAACTATCATACCCGCGTCAATTTTTATTTCAGCAAGATTGTCGCTTTTTACCGTCATCGATTTGGTGAGGCCTTTCTGCAGCTTGCTGAAAAAATTTTGTGCCGGGCAAAGTGTTACCAGGAACAGGCAGGGAATAATTAATAAATTGTTCATATTATATAATCTATATATGTAAATTAACGAATACAAATGTATATTTATATCGGAATGATGCTTATAACCAGGTATAAATAAATTATATTTTTATTATTTTTACAAAATGAAGTCCTCTACGCTGAAAACGGTGAGCAGGCTGTCAGAATTTTCAGGTCCAGTGCTTACTATTCAGAATCTTTTAAGGTCACTCTGCCTGATATTCATGCTGCTTCTTTTATCTGGAATACAAGTGGCTGCCCAGAGGTATCCTGTGCGAACCTATACAGAAGCCGACGGCCTGGCTAACTCCATGATCTATGATCTTAAACAGGATTCCTCGGGAATAATCTGGATTGCAAGACGATCAGGAGTTTCATCCTATGACGGGATTAGTTTTAAAAATTACAATGTATCCGACGGACTGAAGTCAACAAGCTATTCCTTTCTGCAGATAGATCCAAAAAACAAATTATGGGCCCTGGTCGAAAGCGGAGATCTTATAATATCTACTTATGAAGGCAAACGATGGAAGACAATCTCCAGCCGTCAGGGGCTGAAATCAATTATCAGCATGACTTACACCGCTTTTAACGTCTATTACCAGAATGCCGAACCGGTGGTTTTGGTAGGTTCAGAAAAGGACGGTTTGTTTAAATTTCAAAACTTCCAGTGGACACAGTATCAAACAACCGATGGTTTGCCCAGTAACACTGTAAATAGTATTCTGCAATTTAAAGAGATGGTTTTTGTGGCAACTGACAAGGGATTATCAGTTATGCAAAACAATGGTATCAGGAAAAACTTCTTCAAGGGCGTCCCATATCTTTCAAAAAACATTCTCGCTATGTCGGTTGAAGGAAATGTCCTTTATCTACTGGGGGAAAGCTGGCTTGCTTCCCTATGCGAAGGAAAGTTCACTTTAATATCTGAAAATTTCCTGCTTCCTGTAAAGCTAAATGGCAGGCATTGTTTTATACAACCAGACAGAAAGGGAAGAATATACTTTGGGAACATGTTCAAAGTATTTTGCTATAATCAAGAAAGCGAGAGCCTGGAGAGTTTAAAGCGAAACAATGGCCTGATATCTGAAGGTGGAAGTTCGGTCCTTGTCGACCGTGAGTTTAATACATGGATCAGCGGTTACAGGGGAATCACAAAGATACAGTCGAGACAGTTTGCCAGTTTTTACGATATTGACGGACTTTTTAGCAATGAGGTAGCTTCCGGTCTGGAATACAGGCCCGGTAATTATGTTTTCGGACATGACGGTGTGCTTTCTTTCTATGATGGAAGAACTTTCAGTCCATTAATTCTTGACCATACCACGTATAACAGAAACTATGAAAGCAGGGTCCTGGATATTGCTAAAGATTTTCAGGGAAATCTATGGGCGGCTGTAAGCTCGAAAGGACTGGCCAGGATTGATTTGAACAGAAAAATATATTGGTACAGGTCAGCGCAGGGCCTGGATGGAATCGTGTTTTCAGTGCTTTCCAGTTCAGATGGAAAATTATATGCCGGTACAACTACAGGCTTATACGTATTGACCGGAGACAGGTTTGTAAAGATTCATGAGCATGAAACCCGCTATATGGCTATCAGGAAAATTTATCCCGGAAAGGGAAAATCGATTTTTATTTCAACAATCAGTTGGGGAATCATGGAAGTCAGGAATGACAAAGTGATCAGATACAGGTCGACCGAAAACGACCTTGCCAATAATGTTTTTTCTTTCCTCATTGATTCAAAAAGCCGAAAATGGGTGGGAACAGCGGCTGGATTATATCTTATAAGTGATACAATGCTTGTCAGATCAGGAACTTCCAGCCCGAATATCAACCGTCCTATTTATCTTATCCTGGAAGATAACGTTGGAAGATTATGGTTTGGTACCGATCATGGCATTTATCGCTGGGATGAGAAGACCCTGGATCATTTTTCAACTTCTGAGGGGATTTCCGGGCAAGAGATCAATCGAAGCGCCGGCTTTATGGATTTCAGGCATCGCCTCTGGTTTGGGACCAATAATGGATTAACAGTTTATGATCCGGTAACAAATTTTGATCCTAAGCAAGTCTCACCTCCATTGTTGAGTCTTCAATATTTAGAGTCGGGGAAAGACACGCTAAATCCTGCAATTCCACTTAGATTGCCATCCAACATGAACAATCTGATCTTTCATTTCAGGGCAATCTCCTTTATCGATGAAAAATTGGTTGTATATAAATACAAGCTGGATGGTCTGGATACATCCTGGTCCAATGATGTTTTTTACCTGAATAATTCGGTGAGGTACAATAACCTTAAACCCGGAACTTACCGTTTTTGTGTAAAAGCCAGGAATTCACTGGGCGTCTGGTGTGATCCTGTTTGTTCATCTGTAATAAAGGTTAAACAACCCTTTTGGTTCAGTTGGTGGTTCCTGATGACAGCAATTATTATTTTAGGAGTAATCGGTTTCTTGACCGGACGTTATGTCCTGATCATCAGATATAATGTCAGGCTCGAAAAAATGGTCTCTGAACGTACAAAAGAGCTTGAACATTCCGAGCAGATGTTGAAAGAAAGCAATCAGGCTAAAGATAATTTCTTCTCAATCATTGCTCATGACCTGAAAAGCCCATTCAATGTTATTCTCGGGATGCTCGAACTGCTTACAAAAGACTATTCCGAATATTCCGACAGGGAACGGCAGGTGATGTTGATGAGGCTAAAAACTGCAGCAACCAGGACAATCGATTTACTTGAAAACTTGTTGACCTGGGCAAGAGTTCAAAAGGGATTATTGCCTTTTTCACCTGAAAAGTTCGATATGCTGGATATCGTTCATGAAAATATCATGCTTTTTGAATCGGCCGCACATAGTAAGGACATTCTGATCAAACAAAGTGTTGAAAAGAATCTTTTAGTAATGGCCGATCGCAATATGATCAATACTATTGTCAGAAATCTTATTTCAAATGCCATTAAATTTACTTTTCCAGGAGGAAGTATTACTATCAATGTCGGTCATCAGGAAACAGGTCAGATACTTGTATCAGTTAAGGATACAGGTTTCGGGATGTCGCCCAACATCCTGTCTAACCTGTTTAAAATTGAAAAACGGATGGTAACCAGGGGTACAAATAATGAAATGGGAACCGGCCTGGGTCTGATATTAAGCAAAGACTTTATTGAGAAAAATAATGGAAAAATATGGGTTAGCAGCGAAGAAGGTGCAGGCAGTACTTTTTATTTTACACTTCCTTTGGAGAAATCATCCTGAATCCATTTCCATGAATGTTGACGATCTCAATACCGGGGTCGGCTTTCAGGTATTTACGAAGCTTGGCAATAAAGACATCCATGCTGCGGCCATTGAAATAATTGTCGGCTCCCCAGATGGTTTCAAGCGCATCCTTTCGTATCAGAATGCCATCTTTAGAAGTACACAGCATACGCAGCAACTTTGCTTCTTTAGGTGATATCTGCTGCGTTTCCCCATTAATGGTAAGCGTCCTTAAGACATAATGAAATACAAATTTTCCTATCCTGTATTCATTTATTTCGGAATCAGGATCGGCAGAAGATTTCCGTTTCAGGATAGCGGCGATCTTATACAATAAAACTTCTGAATCAAATGGTTTTGTAATATAATCGTCGGCCCCTGTTTTAAACCCCTCAAGCATATCGCTTTTTAAAGATTTTGCTGTCAGGAAAATGAAGGGAATCCTGGAGTTTACTTTCTTAATCTCTCTTGCCAGCGTAAAACCGTCCATCTCGGGCATCATCACATCCAGTATGCAGATATCAAATTTCTGTGCTTTGAATGCTGATAATCCCTGTTTCCCCTCGACTTTCAAACTTACCTGGTAATCGTTCATCTCAAGATACGACTTCATGATTGATCCGAAATTCGGATCATCCTCAACCAGCAATATTTTCTTCGCTTCCATAATTTTTCCCTTATAATTGTCCGTCGTACACAACCTTGTCTCCCTGACCGGGCATAAAAGCAAGGCTGATCTCAAAACGGCTTCCTTTACCGACTTCCGACTGCAGGCTGATTTCCCCATGATGTGCCAGAACAATGGCCTTTACATAGCTTAATCCCAGGCCGAAACCTTTTATATTATGGATGTTCCCGGATGTCACCCTGAAGAATTTATCAAAAACCTTTCTTTGGGTCTCAAGGCTCATTCCCTCCCCGTGATCTTCAACACCAAAGTAAAATTTTTCTCCCCTGTTGAAAGTGAAAACCCTGATCTCGGGTCTGGAACCTGAGTATTTATTGGCGTTGTCGAGAAGGTTCATCAGCACATTCCGAATATGGTCCTCATCAACTTCCACAAAGGCATTTACCGCATCAAACTGGGTTGTAATAATCCCATCACGCTTTTCGATTTGCAAACGGTAATGGTCCACGGCCCTGTGTATCATCCTGTGCATCTCGGTGAGTATCGGTTTCAGTTTGAAATCACGGCTGTCGAGCAGAGCCATCTGAAGTACCTGTTCAACCCTGGTGTTCATCCGGTTGTTTTCTTCCTTGATGATCCTGGTGAAGTTACGGATCTTTTCTGGTTCCAGTATCACCTTTGAATTTACAATAGAATCGGCAGCGATGGATATTGTTGCAATCGGTGTTTTAAACTCATGGGTCATGTTGTTAATGAAATCTGTTTTGATGTCGGATATCTTTTTCTGCCGTATCATGACCACTATACTTGCGCCCGAAGATAAAACAATGATCAGGGTAAAGATAATCGAACTGATCATTAACAATGACAATGAACTGAGTATTTGCCCTTTCTGGCTGGGAAAAAACAGTAGTAGCTGATTGGGCTTCGTGATTAAATCATTTGGGAAAAGTGTAACCTTATGCTCTGTACTCAGATTTTCAGGTCCGAAATTTACCGATTTGACGGGAAAATGATTTGAGTCACTAGAGGGCGAATAAACCGCATATTCAAAAGGTATCCTGATATCTTTATCCGAAAGAGCTTTCCTTATTATCTGTTCAAGGGTGTCTTTTGGGACCCTGTCGGCAATTGGCTTTGGTTTGGTTTCCGATTCAACGGTCAGCTTCTGAAGTATATCCTTTAATTTCCGGGTCTTTTCAGTTAGCCTTTTAACCCGGTCCATCACCTCCGAAGAGGCAGAACCCGGCGGGGGAGGAGGAAACTGCCTCATTAAATATCCGTTCCTGTTTGAATGTCCGGGACCTGAATTATAGAATTGAATGGTATGGGACTGGGAAGGGGTATTAAAGATCACTTCAGGTGAGGCGTCCCATTCCTCCTCAATCCTGTATTCGAACTGCGGATCCGGCATGGCTTCAGCATGAAGCTGCATAATGGAATCAATCTTCTTCAGCTCGCTGTCATTCCATTCAAACTGCATTTCTGTGAAGAGCGGATTAACATTGACGGTGACATGACGGAACTGTTTCATGATACTGTCAACTACTTTCTTTTGCTTCTTAACATTATTGACATACATTTTTTCACGGATCACATTTTCCCTCGGCGGAGGAGAATCAGAAAAACTTTCCTCTGGGTATTCCCTGAGAATGGCATTAATACTATCGTTGATACTCGTCCTGATAAGAAGGTGCACGCTCTCCTTTGTCTCAAGTTTGCTAACCACAACTCCCATGGCGTCATTAACACTTCGGCTGAATTGGGCTTCTTTCACCTGAATAGCATTCGTAATCCAGAAGAGCTGAACGATAATGATCCCCAACAATGAAAGACAAATCAGGACAATCAGGGTATATAGCATCCGCTTATTCATGGTACAAAAATATATAAAGAAACCATGATATGTCAGCAGATTAACGTTTCATTAACCAAGTTTAACTCTTCCTTAACATTTCTCACCATAATCCCGGAGTATTTTTGTACAGTCAAATGAAAAACCTATGAAAATGAACAATTTCCACCGGCCGGCTGCGATCCTTACAGGAGTCACAGCATTACTGATTACTGTCTTTGTTGCTTCTCCTTCTAAGGCACAGGATAAAAAAGAGCAGAAAGTGACTGTTGTTGCAAAATCTGACTCCAAGGACAAGGATGGGAAAATCAATGTCCATATTATAAAGGAAGAAAATGGAAAGAAAACGGAGATCGATACTGTGATCTCGTCAAAAGGAGGCATTGACGGGAAAGAACTGGAAGTACTGATGGAAAAAGTAAATTCAAAAATGAAAGAGGTGGGAGATCAGATGAAAGATATTGAATTATACATTGGTTCCATGAATGATTCCTCAGTGAACGATTCCAGCGGGCATCATAAATACATGTTCAAATTTCCCGGTACCCCGGGATGTCCGAAGATCCGGATAAAGGAATGCCCCCAAGCGTTTAACTATAACTTTGAAATGCCCGATGTGCCTGAACCTCCTGAAGGCCCGGAAGATTTTAATAATGACTTCTTCAACCAGTGGACTCCCGGCCCCCAGGTGTTTTCGATGCCAAAAAGAGGGGAATCTCTTTCGGATGTCCTTGGCGATATCCCCATGAGCAGGGTAAAATCGTATAAAATAATTGACAAGAAAGGAGGGAAGCGCATCGTTATTGATTTGGAGGATGGTCCTTATTTCGAACACAATGACCGGATCATATATTTCAACGGACCCCGACATCAGGTAAGGGCACCAAGAGGGATGAAGAATCAGAAAGATATTAAGGTAATTATTAAAACAGAAGACGACAAGGATAATGCTGAACAGCCTGAAAGCCCGGCACCTCCTGCAGAACCAAAGAAATAACAATCCCGTTCAACAAAGATTTAATTCCAGTTCGTTCTTAATATACCGTTGTTAGTGATGTGTAAAAGGCTGCCTTTGGGATTTGGCAGCTATAAATAAAAAGAAGCCGTCGTTTGGACGGCTTCTTTTTTAGTGAGTCAGCTAGTACCTCTTTCTGGGAGTGTAATGCGTATGTAATAGTTCATGGGATTTATGGCCAAGAGGATGTCCGAGGAATTCTTTGTAGATCAGTTGTACTTCGGGGTTCTCATGAGATTTACGGATCGACATTCCCATATCTTCTTCATAAATAGCCTGTTTCCTCTTTGTGCGGATGTCCTTGTTCGTGGGAATCGGCTGTCCGCCGCCTCCAAGGCATCCTCCGGGGCAAGCCATGATCTCGATAAAGTGATAATGGGCTTTCCCCTCCTTAACATCCTGCATGACTTTTTTGGCATGTGCAAGGCCATTGGCAACAACGCATTTCAGTTCAACGCCATCAAGGAATTTCCATTCAGGTTTGGTTTTTTCAATCTTCAATGAAGCTTCTCGAACCTCGCCTTCAGTTCCACGCACAGCAGTGATATTAAGGCCTTCGAATGGGATCTCCCGCCCGGTGACAACTTCATATACAGTACGCAGAGCGGCTTCCATCACACCGCCGGTGGTTCCGAAAATTACTGCAGCTCCTGTCGAAGCTCCCATGAGGCTGTCGAAATGTTCATCAGGCAAGGACTCAAAATCGAGGCCTGCCTGTTTGATCATAATGGCCAGTTCGCGGGTGGTCAAAACATAATCAACATCTTTATAGCCACTGGAACGCATTTCAGGACGATTGGCTTCAAATTTCTTTGCAGTACAAGGCATGATTGAAACTGATACAACGTTCTTGGCATCCAGCTTGCGTTTCTGGCAATAGTATGTTTTAACAAGTGCGCCAAACATCTGCTGAGGCGATTTACAGGTCGAAAGGTTTCCCAAAAATTCAGGGAATGTGTGCTCAATGAATTTAATCCAGCCTGGTGAACATGAAGTTGCCATGGGCAGGCATACATTGGGGTCCTTGTCGAGAAGGGCTTTCTTAAGCCTGGTCAGGAGCTCATTGCCTTCTTCGATAATCGTAAGGTCTGCTGTAAAATCGGTGTCGAGAACTGCGCTGAAGCCAAGACGTTTTAAGGCAGCGACCATTTTACCTGTTACAATTTTTCCCGGTGGCAATCCAAGAGATTCACCAAGGGCAATACGTACTGCAGGAGCAGTTTGAACAACGACATGCTTGGTAGGGTCATAAATGGCATCCCACACCTGGTCAATGTAATTCCTTTCGATAAGGGCACCTGTCGGACAACGGTTCACGCACTGGCCGCAATTGGTGCAAACAACTTCGAACAATGGGTGTTCAAAGAAGGTAGAGATCTTCATGTAGTTGCCCCGGTATGCTACCCCGAGTGCGCTAACACCCTGAAGTTCCTCACATGTCCTCACGCAACGCTGGCAACGTATACAACGGCTGTCGTCCTTGATAATTGCAGTGTTGAACATGTCGATAGAATATTTATGTTCCGGTACAAGGTCAAGGAACATATGGTCGCCCGTGAGCATCTGGGATGCAAGTCCCTGAAGCTCGCAAATACCGTTCTTATAACACTTCGTACAATCCGCGTTATGTTCCGACAGTAGCAGCTCTACAATATGTTTCCGGGCAAGCCTTACCTTCATACTGTTGGTATGAATAACCATGCCTTCAGAAACAGGCATGGCACAGGAAGCAGGAAGTGATTTTACTTTCTCCTGTTCCACGATACATACGCGGCAGTTACCTGCAACACACAGGTCTTCATGAAAGCAGAGTGTCGGGATGTGTATGTTGAGCTGGCGCGCGGCTTCAAGTATTGTTTTACCCTCATCAACACTTACCTGAATCCCGTCTATGGTAAGGCTGATCTGTTTTATAGTTTCGTTCTTAGTATTTTTCATGCTTAGTGTTCCTTTAGTAAATCATTTCTTCTTTGAAGTTATATACGATAGATGAGAATGAGTTGGCGACTGACTGGCCGAGACCGCATTTTGCCGTCAGCCTCATGCTTTCGGAAAGTTTCAGGAGCTGGTCTAGATAAAGAGATTTCTTGTCACCTTTCTTCACTGCTTCAATGCCCTTGCGGAGTTGCTGGCAGCCGACACGGCAGGGAGTACATTGTCCGCAGGATTCTTCTTCAAAGAATTCGAGATAATTGTGTAAAACATTGAACATGGATCTGGAGCTGTTGAAGAGCATCATGGAGCCTCCGGTGGGAACACCTTCAAATCCTATAACTGTATCTTTAAATTTTTTGCGCGGTACACAGAATCCGGAAGCACCTCCAACCTGGACAGCCTTGGCGTCACCGTCGCCGAATTCATCAACAAAACGATCGAGGGGCATCCCTAATTCCAGTTCGTAAATGCCAGGAATAGGAGTATCGCCCGAAACCGAAAATACTTTTGATCCACGTGAGTCAGTAGTCCCCAGCATTTTGAACTGTATGGGGCCGAGACGCATGATCATCAGCACATTTACAAAAGTTTCCACATTATTGATAACCGTGGGTTTCCCAAGGTATCCATAAGTTGTGGGGTAGGGAGGTTTGTTTCTTGGCTCACCGCGGTTCCCTTCCATGGATTCAAAAAGAGCGCTTTCTTCACCGCAAATATATGCCCCGCTGCCCAGCTTGATCTCGATCAGAAAATCCAGGCCAATAGTCTTAGCATGCTCGTGATAATCTGTAAGTTCTTTATTAAGATCTGGCAATAGGAATTTATATTCTCCTCTGAGATAGATATAGCCTCTCTTTGCACCAATCACCTTACCGCAGATCGCCATGCCCGAAAATACTTTCCTTGGAACACGGGTCAGGATCTCACGGTCTTTAAATGTACCTGGTTCACCTTCGTCGGCATTACAAACAACATATTTTTCCTCTCCCGGGGCCTGAGCTGTATATTTCCATTTCATGGCGGTCGGAAAACCTGCACCGCCGCGGCCACGCAAACCCGATTCCAGCAGGTCTTCAAGGATCTCGTCAGTAGAACGTTTTAGTGTATCCTCCAGAACCTTATACTTAACATTGGAATATTCGCCAAAAATAAGGTCAACTCGTTTTAGTTTGGTATCAGACATTGTCAATCTCCTTATGTTAAATTATTTATGCATATACTCACTTAAAATGTCATGGACCTTCTCGGGTGTAAGACCGGAATAAGGTTTCTCATTGATCAGCATGGCCGGTCCTTCATGGCACCAGCCAAGGCAATTGGTCTCAAGCAAAGTGAACTTTTTGTTCGGGGTGGTTTCTCCGGCTTTGATCTTCAGCATGTCTTCAATCGTCTGTACGATAGTTTTTTTGCCATGCATGTCGCAGGTAATAGTTTTGCAGACACGGATCACATATTGTCCGCGTGGTTGTGTTTCAAGAAATGCATAGAAGGTTGCAGTACCGTAAACCTGAGCTGCAGAAAGATCGAGTTCTTTTGCAATTTCAGTCATGTCCATGTCTGAAATAAAGTTCTTTTTCTCAATCACTCCCTGCAGAATTGGCATCAGGCTGGAACGGGTTCTTCCGTACTGCTCGACTAATTCACCGATGTAATTGTTGTTGTTTGTAGCCATTGTATATTGGTTTTTAATAAGTTGCCTATTTTAAAACTTTTACTAAACTATCTGGCGCAAAATTACATCTTTCTTTTGTTAATTAAATAACAATTAAAATATTTTTTTAACTTTACGGAAAATTAAACCAAAATGACCTCGTCAAACAGCCGTCTTTTATTGCAATGGGTACTTTGGCTTATCGCCATTCATTCCATATGTTTTGGGTTAGCCCTGATAATTTTTCCGTCAGGATGGATAGAATTTTTCGGATTTCAGTTACAGGAAAAATTCTTTGCCGACCAGGGTGGTGTTTTCCATCTGATCATCAGCCTGGCTTATATTATGGCGGCCCTGGCTCCTGAGAATTCAAAAAAGTTGGTAATTTTATCATGTGTGACCAAATTCACAGCAGCCGTCTTCCTGTTTTCATATTATCTGTTCGACAGGCCAATAATTATGGTACTCTTTTCGGGAGCTGGTGATCTGATGATGGGGTTGGCTATTTTGATTTCATACAGGCTTTATATACGATCAATATGAACTCCAGTCTGCCTTCACTTATAATCACAGGCGCATCCGGTTTTATAGGCCGGTATTTTCTTGAATTTGTCAAGGAACAATTCACGGTTTTTGCCATTGCTCGAAGGTCCGCGAAAGAAGCTAATATTGCCGAGCATCCAAATATCCATTGGATCCAATGGGATATTGCTCATTCAGCGCAGATCAGGGAAGTTTACAAGGAGATACATTTGAATGGGGGTGCAGATTTCCTCCTGCATCTGGCTGCTTTTTATGATTTTAGTTATTCTGATGATATTGCTTACCAGAGGACGAATATTGACGGGACCAGGAATGTCCTTGACCTGGCAAGGCAGCTTAAAATCAAGCGTTTTATTTTCGCCAGTTCACTGGCCGCCTGCAATTTCCCTGGCCCGGACCACTTTATCAGTGAGAAGACCTCACCGGATGCAGATTTCGCATATGCCAAAACCAAGAAAATAGGGGAAGAACTGCTGAGGAACAATTCCAAAGATATTCCCGCCATTGTTATCCGTTTTGCCGCTGTGTTCAGTGATTTCTGCGAATACCCACCCCTGTACAAATTTCTCGGGACATGGTTGTCAAATGGATATGACTCAAGGATTCTTGGTGGGAAAGGCGAGTCTGCCGTGCCATATATTCACATCCACGACCTGGCAAGGCTTATTGTGATTGTTTTGCAGAAAAGCCACCTTCTGCCTCAATTTGATATTTATGCAGCCAGCCACGACGGGAGCACTTCGCATAAGGAGTTGTTCGGGATCGCAACAAAAGACTTTTTCGGGAAAGCTATAAAGCCATTCTTTATTCCAAGACTCCTTGCTTATCCGGGTATTGCAGTCCGGATCGCCATGGGAAAGCTTAGACTTACACCCGTACCTTTTGAACGCTTCTGGATGCTGAAATATCTTGACCTCAAACTCGATACGGATGCTTCCTACACCAGGCAGGCCCTGGGTTGGGAACCACTTGCACGCCTTCATATCATGAGAAGGCTGATGTTCCTCCTTGCCAGGATGAAAAGCAATCCTATGGAATGGCAGGTGAAGAATGAAGCTGCTTTACGGCACATTTCCGTACGTACAAACCTCCTTATCTATGAAATTCTTTTAAGGGACAAGGAGAACCTGGTCAATACCATGATTGTAAGGGTAAATTCCGAAAGCAGCACGGTCGATCTGTCGCATTATCAGCATATGGATATCCAGGAACTTAATCTGGTTCTCTTAACACTGTTTAATGTTCTGGCTTCAACCATCCTCAACGGAGACCGTAGCCTGATCATCAATTATACGGATGATATTGCCCAGCCTCGTTTCGAGGAAGGGTTTACCGGCGCTGAGATCAGCGCCCTGCTCGGTATTTTCGCCGAGTCCATCAACAATTACCTCCTTCAGTCAAAAGATTATCATTTCAGCAAACAGGATTTATATGACCATATAAGTATACCCCTCCAGCTTGCACAGGATGAGATTGCCGAGAAGTATGACCTTTATGTGGGGTTATCAAAAGAAGTGACATTAAAGAAAAAAATCAAAGTCACTTTAGACGGGCAGACCGTATTCGTTGAAGAAGGATTATCTATACTGGATGCCGCCAGATCAATGAATATCCATATTCCGACCCTTTGCTATCACAAGGACCTGAAGATAGCAGGGAATTGCAGGATCTGCATTGTGGAACTGGAAAAATCGAAACACCTGGTTACTTCCTGCTCTACTCCTCTGGAAGAAGGCATGGTCATATTAACCAACAGCATGAATGTTCGGACCGCCCGGAAAGCAATGCTTGAATTGCTCCTATCGGAACATTTTACAGATTGCACCAATTGCTATAAAAGTGGCAAATGTGAACTTCAGAACCTGGCATCTGAATTCAAGATTATTAATCCCACTTTTATCCCTCTTCACCATGAGGAAAGAATTACACTCGATACACTCTCTCCTGCAATTGTCAAGGATGACCGTAAATGTGTGCGGTGCCAGCGCTGTGTGCGCACTTGTTCCGAGATACAGGGTGTGAGTGCCGTTTGGGTGGCTCATAAGGGCAGTAATATGAAGATCTCAACGTATATGGGAAAATCCATGTATGAAGTATTCTGCACTAATTGCGGACAATGCATTGACCGCTGTCCGACAGGCGCTTTGGTTGAAAAGAATTATATTGAAGAAGTCTGGCATGCCATATGGAACAAAGAAAAGCATGTGATTGTTCAAACAGCGCCTGCTGTCAGGGTCGCCATAGGGGAGGACCTGGGCATCGAGCCCGGGAAACGCGTGACAGGAAAGCTTGTCAGCGCACTGAGAAGACTGGGATTTGATACTGTTCTGGATACTGCATTTTCAGCCGATATCACTACCATTGAAGAAAGTGCAGAGTTGCTCGACAGGCTCCGAAAGAAAATGGACTTTCATGATGACACTGTAAAGCTACCCATGATCACTTCCTGTTCCCCGGCATGGATCAAATACTGCGAGCATTATTTCCCGGATCTTCTGCCTCATCTTTCCACCTGTAAATCCCCTCAGCAGATGTTTGGCGTACTGGCAAAAACTTACTATGCAAAAAAGCGCCAGATCAAGCCTGAAAATATTGTCACTGTATCTATTATGCCCTGTACGGCGAAGAAGTTTGAGGCTGACCGCCCCGAGATGAGAGGCAGCGGGTTTAAGGATGTCGACTTCGTCCTTACTACCCGTGAACTGGCTATTATGATTATACAGGCAGGCATTGATTTCAAAACCCTGCCCAATGACCATTATGATGACCTCATGGGCAGGTCTTCCGGAGCAGGCGTTATTTACGGAGCCACCGGAGGTGTTATGGAATCGGCACTGCGCACAGTATATGACAAGATCACGGGCAGGGATGTTCCATATGAAAACCTGATCATCAGGCCGGTCCGTGGTATGGATGGCATTAAGGAACTCACTCTGCCTATCCAGGATTGTCTTGAACAATGGAATTTCATGAACGGTTTGGAATTAAAAGTTGCCGTTGCTCATGGACTGGCACATGCAAAAACCCTGATGCAAATGATTAGGAACGGAGATTCCCAATTCCATTTTATCGAGATCATGGCTTGCCCCGGAGGATGCCTTGGCGGAGGGGGGCAGCCGATACCCACCAATCCTGACATCCGCTTGAAAAGGGTTCAGGCATTATATGCTGAAGAAATGGGACTTGATCTGCGGAAGGCTAATGAAAATCCAGAAGCCCTGGCAGCATATGAAGAATTCCTGCTCGATCCAATGGGCCCTGTGGCAGAAGACCTGCTGCATACACACTACACAGCCCGGACAACCTATTAACATCCTGAAGGAGTCTCAGGCTTTGAATTTCTGGAATAGCAGAGCCTCAAGAAGAAACTTTGAGACCTTCGAAAGGATTTCAGGATAGCGCTTTTGAAGTGCCGGGCTTAGTTGTTCGCTGAATTCAAGGTCTTCCGCTATCTCCACGGCTATTATCATAATCTCAGAGGGGAGAGGGTAATTCAGTTTGTTGCCAAGTTCAAGTGCCGTAAAGAAGTTAATGTCATGCAGGTTTGAAATGTGCATGGTTTCCCTGAAATCATCCGGAGAGAGAAAGTATACATTCCCTGGTTTCCCTCCTGAAGTCCTGATGGCGTCTATCATAAAAATGCGGGAATACCCAGATACAATTTCCAGCAACTCCAGGCCTCCCACTGCAGCAGTTTCAAATGTAATCTCAACGTTCAGCTTCATATTAGTTAGGTCTCTGACCAGTTTTGGCCCGATACCATCATCCGTGAGGATGTCATTACCTATGCCCAGAACAAGAATTTTTTCTGTTTCCATAATTTAACATTATTTTCTACTGAATGAATCAATGATATTGCCTTCAATATCCCTGATGTTAAGGACCATCTTCATCTGGCCGGGAAGGGAATGAGTGGCACATGAGAAGCAAGGATCATAGGCCCTGAAGGCCATTTCAATCATGTTCAGTGTCCCTTCCGTTATCTCGCTGCCTTTTTTGATAAGGCCCTGGGCAGCTTTTTTAATTGACATGCAGATCGCTGCATGATTGTTGGTGGTTCCTACGATCAGGTTGACTTTTCTGACCAATCCTCTGTCATCAGTCCAGTAATGATGGGTGAGTGTTCCTCTCTGGGCTTCGACAATTCCTATTCCTTCGCCGACTATTTTCCCCAATGGGGCCCGAAGTTCTTTACCTGTTATTTCCGGATCCAATGCGAGTTCAAGGCAATGTTCAGCTGCGTATATCAATTCGATCAGCCTGGCCCAATGCATAGCAAGTGTAGCATGGACCGGCTTCCCACCAAGGGTTTTATACATAAAATCATACTCCTGCTGAGCTATAGGCGTTGCCATCCCGTCAGCTGCATTCAGTCTTGACAGTGGTGTAGCCTGGTAAACTCCTGATTCCTGGCCGTCGGTGAAGCCCTTCCACCCGATCTTTTTAAGGTATGGGAATTTCAGGTATGTCCATGGTTCGACCCGCTCCTCAACGAAATCAAGGTACTGCCCTGGCGCATACTTGTAAAGTTCTTTACCAATGGTATCTACGACCCTTACTTTCCCGTCATAGAAATTGACTTTATTCTGTTCATCGACCAGCCCCATGGAATGCAGTGTCAATGAATAAGGGCCGTGCAGGATGAGCTCGACATACTCCTTATTTCCGAGTACCACATCCTTGAACAATTGAATCGAGAATTTTGCAAATTCAACGAATCCTTCTGCTTTTTTTATAATATCATCCCGTTGCTCCGGAGTGATGCCTTTTTTTACCCCGCCGGGGGTATTCATGACGACATGCGTTTGGTGACCTCCGATAAGTGCTTGTATTTCCTGGGCAATTCGGCGCTGTTTGATGACTTCTGACCCTATCTGCAGGCCTACTTTACCGATGACCCCGAGTATATTCCGTTCAGCCGGGTTTGCAGTAGGGCCTACAACGAAGTCGGGAGCTGCCAGAGCATAAAAGTGGGCAATATGGCTGTGGACAAAATGAGCCATGTAGAAAAGTTCTCTTAATTTTTTAGCGGTAGGGGGTGGTTCAACACCGAAAACACCATCAACGGCTTTGCCTGAAGCCATATGATGGCAGCCAGGACAAACACCACATATTTTTGTGACGATGGATGGCAGTTCTTCAACCGGCCGGCCTTCACAAAACTTTTCAAAACCCCTCAGCTCGGGGACCTGGAAGTAGGCATTCTCAACTTCCCCTTCATTGTTGAGGTAGATTTCTATCTTCCCATGGCCTTCAAGCCTTGTAATCGGATCAATGCTTATATGCTTCATAGTATCTTCCTCCCCAAGATAGAGCCGGGCAGGCTGAAACGGTAGAACAGTCCGGCCGGGTCAACAATAGTTTCAATTATTTCATCAATCTCTTCAGGTTTGTCGGCAGCTATCATGGTCCCGATTGCTGCCATCATTTTTGCGCCCGGGTCGGTTGCTCCGGGAGGTGGTCCGTAGCATCCCCGGCATGGAGAGTTGCCTTCCACACAACGGACTCCGCACCCTCCGCGGGTTGCAGGACCCATGCAGATAACCCCCTGTTCAATAAAACAAGTTTCTTTATCATCCTGGATCTCCCAGGGTCTGTAAAATCTTTTGATCTGCTTCTTATCGGACTTTTTCCGCTTGCACTCATCACAGTTGGTCTTGTCATTGGCTCCGACAACCGAGCCGGCCGGCGGAAGCCCTATCCCGGATACAATCGCTGAAAATACTTCCAGCAGCCTCTCACTCTGAGGAGGACATCCGGGAATATAATAATCCACATCCACGATCTGGTTCAGGGGAAAAACATCATTGAACATTTCAGGGATCTCCAGGATTCCTTCTTTAACTTTAAAACTATGCAAAGGAATGGTTTTATCAGGGTTTAAGGTAGATTCGGTTTCCTCGTAAGCCCTTTTAAAGATTTCATTGCGAGAGAAGAAGTTTGCAAGGCCTGGTATCCCCCCCATATAAGCGCAGGAGCCATACGCCACCAGGATTTTTGATTTTTGCCGGAGCAGCTGGGCCAAATGTTTATTTTCACTGTTACGGACCGCCCCATTGAAAAGTGTCAGGTCGATCGATTTATCGGGCATATTCTCAACATCCTTGTATTTAATATCCATCGCGATCGGCCAGAATACAAGATCGGCTGCAGCAACAATATCAAGAAGCTTTTCATGCGTGTCGAGCACGGAAACACAACAGCCTCCGCAGGCAGCGCCCCAGTATATTGCCAGTTTAAGTTTTGGTTTGGTGGATTCCTGAGCCATGATTACTTCGTTTTAAAATGTTCAAATTCCAGTGTTTTATTCACTTTGCCAGGACCAAGCTGAAGTATGGTCTTTGTCATCTCATTTATCAGTTCGGCAAACTGTTTACCTTCGCTGGCGCTGATCCATTCCAGCTTAAGCCGTTCCTTTTCAATGCCCATCTGGCTGACGAATTTTTCCAGCAGCTTAAACCGCCTGAGGCATTTATAATTTCCTTCCTGGTAATGGCAGTCGCCCGGATGACATCCACAGACAAGAACACCATCAGCTCCTTCTTTAAAGGCCTTCAGGATAAAAGTGGGTTCAATTCTGCCTGAACACATAATCCGGATGATACGCACATTCGGCGCATAGTGAAGCCTCGATGTGCCTGCAAGGTCTGCGCCTGTATAGGCGCACCAGTTGCAAAGGAAAGCTACAATTGTGGGTCTGAAATTCATACTGTTACGGTTAATATGACATGGACATTATACCTTCAATCTCTGAAAGGATCTGGCGGTCGGTGAAATGTTTACTTGTAATGGCCCCGGCCGGACAACACCCTCCGCAGGTTCCGCAACCTTTACATAATACTTCATTGACCACCGATGCTTTTTTAATTTCATCATATGATAATGCCGTATATGGGCATACACTGATGCAGGTCTGGCAGCCACAGCAAAGAGATTCGTTAACGACGGCCGTAGTGACTTCAACCGCTACAGAACCCTGGGCAATAGTCCCAAGTATCCTGGCTGCAGCAGCTTTAGCCTGGGCAACAGAATCCGGGATATCTTTAGGCCCCTGGCATGTACCGACAATATAGACACCACCGGTAGTCGTGGCGACCGGATCCAGTTTCGGATGTTTCTCAATAAAGAACTGGTTACCGCATAAACTCACCCCAATAGCGCGGACCACTTCCTTGACATTATCATGGGCCTCCATATTGACCATCAGTATCACCATATCCACAGGCACTTCAATATCAATCCCCGAAAGAAGCTCATTCATTTCGATCAGCATATTGCAATCATCATCGCGGTGAGCTTCACTTATCACGGGCAGGCGTTTCTGCTGGTCGTACATCAGAAAAATGATTTGTTTATGCGTGGTCATGGCATAGAACTCTTCATGCCCTTTGCCATATGCCCTCATGTCGGCATAAATCTCAAAAATATTGGCATCGGGCAGTGCTGCGCGGATCTCATGGACAAATTTCAATGCTACCATGCAACAGACCCTGGAGCAGTACTCATGATATTTCTTGTTTCGGCTGCCCACGCAATGTATGATTGCCACATTCCTTGGCTCTTTGCCGTACTTTGTAAGGATCCTGCCGGCCCTCAGCTTATCCTCGAATTCAAGTGATGTGATCACATCCGGGAATTTGCCGTAACTGTATTCTTCAATCACTGATGGGTCAAACGGTTTGAGGCCGACAGCTGCTATGATATTGCCAAAGGTTATCTCAGGCTGTTCAACACCCATGAACTGCAGCCTGGCCGTGAAGTTCCCTATGTACCCTTTGACTTCTTTCAGTTCAGTGTTCAGGTACACATTGATCATGGGATGGTTCTCAACCCGCTGTATCATTGGCCCTATCATCTGTTGTGCGCTTGAGAGGTGGGGGAAAGTGAGGTCGAACCTCGCAACCTGACCACCAAGATGGTCGGCCTTTTCAATCAGGAAAACTTTTTTGCCGGCATTTGCGATCTCCAGAGCTGCAGTCATTCCTGATATGCCTCCACCAATGATAAGGGTGGACGGGTCAACATTCACCGAGCGTTTCTGCAAAGATTCGTGGTATCTTACTCTTCTGATGGCTGCGATAACAAGGTCGATGGCTTTTTTGGTTGCCTCAGTGCGGTCGGTATGTACCCAGGAATCCTGCTCCCGAATGTTTGCCATCTCGAAAAGGTAGGGATTAATACCTGCCTTCTCGCAGGCATTGCGGAAAGTAAGTTCGTGAAGACGGGGAGAGCAGGCAGCGACAACAACCCGGTTCAGATTATGCGATTTGATATCCTTGATGATCAGATCCTGCCCTGGATCGGAACACATGTATTTGTAGTTTTTTGACAGGACCACGCTCGGCAGGGTGCTGACTTCCTTGGTCACAGCTTCCACATCCACCATTTTGGAGATATTGGTGCCGCACCAGCAGACATAAACCCCTATTCTCGGTTCTTCCATAATTTTTGTTTTTCAGGGATGATCGGATTACCTTGGAACTGCATATTTTTTAAGCTGTTGAAAATATACGGCAAAAGGCCGGTAGGCAAGATGGGACCATTTTGAAAATGGCACTTCGATAAGAATCATCGGGACCAGCACCGACATATGGGCAATGTATGATATGTATGTGGCCACCGGCATCCCGGTTATCCTGAAAATATGGATCAGTATGCCGGTAATTGCGGTCAGGGTTAGCATAGCGAGGAAAAGCCAGTCACTGATATGCGAAAACAAAAATTTGATGTCCTTCCGTTGAATACGTCCGATTATAGCCACGAACAAACCAAAGAGCAGCCCGAAGGTTGCATAGTAACCGAGGAGCCTTTGAGGATGCCATACCGGCAGGATCTTCTCTGTTTGGAACCATGGAAGATAGACGACAATAACAATGAACATGATAGTGTACCCCGACATCAGGAACCAATGTGAGAGCCAGTAGCGTTTGTCATCGCATTTATTGAATTTCGGTTGTACTGTGAAATTTAAGATAAGCAGCCAGAATTCCCTGATATGCACCCATATGCTGACTTTCATATTGCCATATTTCCAGATGATCTTGTAATACATCCTCAGAATGTTCGAAATAAGCAGGGATGCCACTATGGCGGCCATGGTCCAGTCAAATGTCTCGACAACATGGATTGGAGCGAAAGCATTGACCTGTACTCCGCCTTCAGCTGTCAGCTCCCTGGTGAAATGATATCCCATAGAAGGAAGCACGATTAGGAACGACAATACAACGAGTGCGGCAAACGCTATGATAAAGCCCAGTTCCCACAATTCAGAAGTGTAGAATTTCTTTGACATACCTGTCCAGTCATAGATTGAGGTGAGATATCTTCTCAGCGACATCATCAGTTCGCCCGGATTGGCATCCCTGGGGCAGGATGTTGAGCAGTCGCCGCAATAATAACAAAGCCACGGCTCCACACTGGCTTCCAGCTCGTTTTTCAGGCCCATCTGCATCAGGCGGATCTTTTTCCTCGGGAAAAGAAAGCCTTCTTCCGAAAGAGGGCATTGGGCAGTGCAGGTGCCGCAATGATAGCATGCATTCCAGTCACCAATGCCAAATTGAATCAATTGGTTCCTAAGCTCCGGTTGAACACGTACACTCATGGTATACTTGGTTTTAAATTGGTACAGTAGATAATTCTTCTATTTTGCGTTCCACATGTTCAAGTGATACCGACATCGAATCGTCGCGTATCCTGCCTTTCAGAATGCTTTGAATAACCCTGGCGGCAGCAGCAGATCCCTGGGCTACACAATCGGGTATGTCTTTTGGCCCCTGGCATGTGCCGGCCAGAAAGATGCCCCCGCGGCAGGTTCCTGTGGGGTCAAGATTGTAATGCGCCTCTTCAAACCATCCGTCAGTATTCGTGGCAATGTTCAGCATTTCACTGATCTTCCCTGCATCCTCACCTGATTCAAGGCCAACCGATAAAATAACCATGTCCACAAGGTTTTCAAGGATCTCACCTTTAAGGATGTCTTCTCCCCTAAGAAACAATTTTTCTCCATGCTGCTCGACCTTTGCAGTTTTACCCCTGATAATAGACACATCCTCCTGCTTTATTCTCTCATAGAACTCTTCATAACCTTTACCAAAGGAACGCATGTCGATAAAGTATTCGAAAATTTCAGCTTCGGGAAGTTTCTCCATGATCAGATGGGCGAATTTCAGGGAGTACATACAACACACCCTCGAGCAATATTTATTGAAATTCTTGTCACGGCTGCCTACACAATGAATAATTGCGATCTTTTCCGGCTTTCCGGTTGATGTATTAAATATCCAATTCCCTTTTTTATCCTGACTCCTGAAATGGATATTGCCGCTGGTTGGGCCGGAAGCATTCAGTAGTCTTTCAAACTCCAGCGAATTTAGGACATTCGGGAACTGCCCATACCCGAACTGTGTCATCCGCCCTGCATCGAAAGGCTTATACCCGGTGGCAATAATAATATTTCCGACATTAATAATGACTTCAGAGTCTTGTTCATCCAGGTCTATGCAGCCGGGGACAGGACAGGCTTTCACACAGGCTTTGCATTTTCCGTTTTTCAGATAAATGCAGTTTTCCGCATCTACAAGGTATTTGTTTGGAACAGCCTGTGGAAAAGGGATATAGATTGCTTTTCTCATGCAGGTGCCGGCATCAAACTCGCTTGGGGCCTGGGCAGGACACTTTTCGGCACAGGTTCCGCATCCGATACAGGTTTGCACATTTACCTTCCGGGCTTTTTTTAACACTTTGACATTAAAATTTCCGGGTCTGCCGGTAACTTCAATAATCTCGGAATAGCTCATCAGCCGTATGTTCGGATGCTGGTTTACCTCTACCATTTTTGGAGTAAGTATACAGGCAGCACAGTCAAGGGTCGGGAAGGTTTTGTCAAATGTGGCCATTTTCCCCCCTATGGTACCGCTTTTTTCCACCAGGTATACCAGGTTGTTGCTGTAAGCAATTTCCAGGGCAGCCTGTATCCCTGAAATTCCTCCTCCTACTACAAGAGTTGCATTATTAACCGGCAGTTCATCCGGAATCCCGGTGAATTCATAAGGGATACCTGATATGATCGAAGCAAGAACGATTTTAAGCCGCTCCGGATTGAATAAAGTACCTGTACAGTAATCGTTGAAACTTGCAAGAAGGACTTTCTCCGGATCTTTGCCTGCAAGCGCCATGGCTTTGGAAAACAATGCCTTGACGGTCCCTGGAATCAAGCCTGCAATAATGATTCGCTTAAAATTATTCTCCTCGATTTTCTTCAGAATGTTTTTCTCATTCCAGATGAAATCAGAGTAGGTATAGGCTTTGGCTACGTTTTCAAATAAATATGAATACCTGATTAACTCTGAATAATCGATGGGGTCCGGATACAAACCCGAATGGTTGTAAAAGAACAAACCGGTGATCTCTTTGCTTCTCATCTATTTGTTAATTTGTTAACAAATGAAGTAAAAGATTACCGGTAAAAAAATGATTTATATCATGTTTTTCAGGATGTTTAAAATATATTAACTTATGAAGGAAAGCGCATAAGTTTAATACTTCGCGTTTGCAATAAATTCAAGCCTGGGGCGGTCAAGAATATAGATCTTCCTGCCTTTGATACTGATAACTCTTTCTTCTTTAAGGGCGGATAACATGCGTATGACTGTTTCAGGTGTTGTTCCTATGATATTCGCCAGGTCGGTTCTTGTCAAATTAAGGTAAGGTATTGGAAATGAAGGGGATGTGTTATGAAATGAATTATGCAAAAAAAGGAGGGATTCGGCAAGACGTTCCTTTAAGGGACGATGGGCGATACTTATCAGCCGGGCCTCTGCTTCAGCAAGGAGTTGAGTGAGGACGACCATTAATCTCCTTGAAAAATCGGGATATTTTATCATCAGTTGAAAAAAATCCGCCTTTGAGATAAAACAAGCAGTCGTATCCTCCATTGCAGTGGCATTCACAGAATAATCACGTCCGCTTAACAACGCTCTCATTCCTATAAAATCACCAGGGAACGCTATTCTTGTGATATGTTCCCTCCCGTCAAAACCGTTTTTATAGAGTTTGACCTGTCCTTCTTTTATACAGAAAATGCCATGTGTTTTATGACCTTCTTCGAAAATATATTGCCCTTTACGGTACAGCCTTACCTCTCTTTCTGAGTTAAGATATTGCATGTCGGCCCTGTCGAGGCATATGAAAAATTTATGATAAGCCTGATGGCAGAGTTCACATTGGGTTTCTTTATCTTTCCTGGGCCCCATTGTACTGTTTATCAAATAACAAATTTAAGTGAAAAAACAGATAAATTATGTATAATTATCATATTACTATAATCTTCATTATATTTGAAGTAACAAATTACCTTTGGTGAGTATTAAAACCGATGAGATACTTTATCAGATTATCCTACGACGGAACCAGCTACCATGGATGGCAGGCCCAGAAGAATGCCATCAGCATACAGAAAGTAATTTCAGATGCTTTAAGCATGATGCTGAAGGAAAATGTAAGTCTTGCCGGCTGCGGACGGACTGATACCGGTGTGCATGCCCGGGAGTATTTTGCACATATGGACCTTGAAAAAGACTTAACCCGGATTCAGGCGGACAAACTGGTTTTTAAACTGAATTCCTACCTTGGAAAAGATATTGCCATTCGACAGATTTTTCGTGTAAGACCTGATGCCCATGCCCGGTTCAGCGCAACTCTTCGCACATATCAATATCATATTACCCTTGTTAAGGACCCCTTTCTGGTCAATCAATCATTCTATCATTACGGCCCTATCGATATCGATATAATGAACCGGGGCGCTGAACTCATCATGAAATATTCCGATTTCACTTCGTTCTCCAAGGTTGATTCCGATACCAAAACAAAAATCTGCAAAATCAGCCATGCCGGGTGGGAGAGAAGTGGGAACTTGCTTGTGTTCACAATTTCGGCCGACAGGTTCCTGAGGAATATGGTGAGGGCAATTGTAGGGACCCTTCTCGATTTGGGAACAGATAAAATGAGCCTGAGGGACCTCAAACTTGTGATTGAAGCGAAGAACCGTTCCGATGCAGGGGATTCGGTGCCTGCTTGCGGGTTGTTCCTGCACCATGTGAATTACCCGGAGGAAATAACAGGGTGAAATACCCTTATTGACACAAATAACTGATCTGAATTCCGGCCAGGTTGGTTTTTTATTGATTGCGGATCAACACTTCCCTGCACTTTCTATGTATATTGCCTGCATTGAGCCCGAATTTCTGCATGAGTTCCAGCGGAGTTCCTGATTCCCCGAAACGGTCATTCATCCCAACGAACTCCATCGGCACAGGATAATTCTTGCTTATGACTTCTGATACGGCTGATCCCAGTCCGCCGGAAACCTGGTGTTCTTCGGCTGTGACAATGGCCCCGCATTCCTTTGCTGCAAGTATGACAGCGGCTTCATCAAGGGGTTTTATAGTATGTATATTGATGACCCTCGCAGAAATGCCTTCCTTTTCAAGCTGATAGGCAGCCTGCAGGGCTTCCCAGGTCAAATGCCCGGTGGCGATTATTGCCAGGTCATTGCCGGCATGCATGATTTGCGCTTTGCCAAAGATGAACTCCTGATCATGAGAAGTGAAATCAGGCATTGCCTCCCTTCCGAACCTCAAATATACAGGCCCTTTGCAAAGCTCGATGGCCGCAATAACCGCAAGCCTGGCTTGGGTTGCATCGCAGGGAGATAGAACGCACATATTAGGCAAAACACGCATTATGGCAATATCTTCAAGTGCCTGGTGAGTTGCACCGTCCGGACCAACAGAAACGCCGGCGTGGGCTCCGCCTATGACCACATGAAGATTGTTATAGCAAAGTGAGACCCTGATCTGGTCGGTGGTACGTAAGGCCGAGAAAACACTGTAAGTTGCAAATACCGGGATCTTGCCTGATAATGCGAGACCCGCCGCCACGCCAACACAGTTTTGCTCCGCTATTCCCAGCGAAATGAAGCGCTGTGGGAACTTTGAGGCAAAAAGGTCAACACAAACAGAGGCAGTAATATCTGCACCAATAGCCACAACCCTGCTGTTCGCGCCTCCTGCCTCCAGCAAACCCTCGCCAAACCCCGCCCTGGCAGCCTTGTTGCCCCTGTTGATAACCCTGGTTCCCATATTAACAAGCGAATTTCGAATATTCAATGATCATTTTTCATCTATTCAAATTATTCACGATAATTCATTGATAAATTCTGTCGCCTGCTCCCTCGAGGGCGCTTTCCCATGCCAGCGATAGTCTCCTTCAATACTTGCTATACCTTTGCCCATAATAGTTTTTGCGATGATGACCGAAGGCCTTGTCTGTTCAATTTTAGCCTTTTGAAATGCGCTCAGAAGGGACCTGAAATCATGACCGTCACATTCAAGTGTATCCCATCCGAAAGCCTCCCATTTCTTTTTAAGGGGTTCAAGTCCCATCACCTTTTCGGTGCTGCCGTCGATCTGCAGACCGTTCCTGTCGATGATCATGACGAGATTATTGAGTTTGTAATGTGCTGCCGACATTGCTGCTTCCCAAATGGAACCTTCCTGCAATTCCCCATCACCATTAAGGCAAAAAATGCAGTTGTCATGCCCATCCATTTTGGCTGCAATAGCCATTCCTACTGCAACGGAAAGCCCCTGGCCGAGAGAACCGGCCGAAAGCTCCAGTCCGGGAAGATGATGGTCCCTGCCCGGATGCCCCTGCAGCCTGCTGCCCATTTTCCTGAGGCTTAACAGTTCTTCTTTTGGGAAATACCCGGCTTCTGCCAGGGTGGCATATAAAAGGGGTGCAATATGCCCGATGGAAAGTATGAATCTGTCGCGTTCGGACCATGATGGCTCTCCGGGTTTATGCCGCATTACAGAAAAATACAAAGTGGTAAGGATGTCGGCCGAACTCATAGATCCTCCAAGATGACCGGAACCTGATTCAGCAAGGCTTCTGACAACGGATTGCCGTATTGCTCTTGCCAGTTCGCATAAGCTGGAGATTCCGTTTGTCAGTGGGAAAACCATATTATCGCATATCTATGACTTCAACTCCCGGAAATTTTTTAGGGTCAAAATTAAAATCCGTGACATTCACAGGAAGATCAGTCTGGAAACGGGTGATAGTGTATGTGAAGATATTTCCGCTTTTATCATAGATAACAAAGGATTTGACTTGCATCTTCAACTTGTCAACGGCCAGCACTGCCCGATTGTAATTCTTAATGGTATTCGGCAACAATTCGACCTTAACTGTATTGGGGTCGGAACTTTTATCGGGCAGTATTTTTGATTTGAAATTGGTATTGTAGTTCGATAACAGTTTGGATGGGGTCAGTGCTTCATCTTTATTGTCGAGCGAATTGACCTGAACTTCATTGGATTCCGGCATGTACGTCCATATCGTTTTCCCGTCACAGATCACTGTCTGGCCGCTGGCCTGCATCCTGTACTTGTCTCCGCTAAGCAGGAGGGTGCCCTGTTTTTCCTCGTTGATCCTGGCTTTGGCGTTTTCCATCTTATATGAAAAATCTGCTTTGATCGATTTGTATGCTTTTGTTTTGGCGCTTACCTGGTCAAGGAGTTCGGTCGCTTTCTGGTCTTTCTGGCTGTATGCACTCACAAAAGCCAGTGAGAGAAATAAAATGATGAGCTTCTTCATTTTTCCTGATTTAATTTTCTTTTTGGTCTATTGACTTCCCATTTCCCGGAGGTAGGACTCAAGGGCAGATGAATCTTTGAACCTCACTTCCCTTGCCTTGCTGCCTTCAAACGGGCCCACGATCCCTGCAGCTTCGAGCTGGTCAATGATGCGTCCCGCCCTGTTATAACCGAGCTTAAGCTTACGCTGCAAAAGTGAAGTGGAGCCGTGCTGGTGCTGGACGACCAGCCTGGCAGCTTCTGTAAAGAACTCATCCCTTTCGTTGGGATCAAAGTCCTTGCCCGATCCGGTTTCTTCATCGTAATATTCCGGTAATGAGAATGCTTGAGGATAGCCTCTCTGGGATCCTATAAAATCGGTCAATCTTTCGATCTCGGGTGTGTCCACAAAGGCGCATTGCAGCCTGATCAGGTCGCTGCCGGTTGACAGGAGCATGTCTCCCCGGCCGATCAGCTGGTCGGCACCTGAAGAGTCAAGAATGGTACGTGAATCTATTTTGGAAATTACCCTGAATGCGATCCTGGCCGGGAAGTTTGCTTTAATTGTTCCCGTGATGATATTCACAGAGGGCCTTTGTGTAGCAATTATCAAATGGATCCCCGTGGCACGGGCCAGCTGGGCGAGTCGCGTGAGCGGGGTTTCTATCTCCCTGCCGGCAGTCATGATAAGGTCGGCAAACTCGTCAATTACCAGCACTATATAAGGCAGAAACCTGTGGCCTTCGGTTGGAGTCAGTTTACGGTTGAAGAATTTCTCATTGTATTCCCTGATGTTCCTGACCTGTGCATCCCGGAGCAGGTCGTATCTGCTGTCCATTTCAATATTTAGTGAATTCAGGGTACGGATGACTTTCTTGGTATCGGTAATAATGGCTTCCTCGCTGTCGGGCAACTTTGCCAGAAAATGCCGTTCAATCCTTGAAAACAGCGTTAATTCAACTTTTTTCGGGTCTATCATCACAAACTTTATCTGTGAAGGATGCTTTTTATACAAAAGCGATGTGATGATGGTGTTCAGGCCGACCGATTTCCCTTGTCCGGTTGCCCCTGCCATCAGGAGGTGTGGCATCTTGGCAAGGTCGGCTATGAATGTCTCATTCGACACTGTTTTTCCCAGGACGAAGGGTAGTTCAAACGATGTATTTTTAAATTTCTCGGAACCCAGTAATGATTTGATTGAAACGATCTCAGGGTTCTGATTAGGAACTTCGATTCCGATGGTACCCTTGCCGGGGATGGGAGCAATGATACGGATGCCTAATGCCGAAAGGCTTAAGGCAATGTCATCCTCCAGATTTTTAATCCTGGAAATACGTATTCCGGCTTCAGGAACAATTTCGTACAGAGTAACTGCCGGGCCTATAGTTGCCTTGATCTTGGAGATCTTGATATCATAATGCGAAAGGGTTTGAACGATTTTGTCCTTGTTGGCTTCAAGTTCTTCTTTCCTGACTGCGATGGATTCTCCCCCATAATCGCTAAGCAGGTCCAGTGTCGGAAATTTATAACTTGGGAGATCAAGTGTTGGGTCATATAAAGTATCTAAGCCCTGGCGGGGAATAGGGCCTTTAATCTCTCCATGCGCCTCGTCTTCATGCCTCTCGATCTGAAGCTCAATACCTGCAGGAGATGGTTCGGCAGGTAAATCCTCTGAGGGACCACCCAGATCAATCTGTTGTATTTCTTCTGCAGGCTCATCTTTGAACAGGTTTGTGTTGGGGACATCAGCCTGTTCATCTTGCACCGCTCCAGGTTCAGGGACTGCCACATCCGCAGTCATATTTTCAAGATACTCATCCTTATGCTTCCCGGTTTTCATCCAGCGGAATGGAAAATTAAACGAAAGGATCATTAAGCTGAGGAATGTAAATGCAAGTATTATTCCCAGACCGGAAGTCCCAAGAAAATCCGTCAGCCACAGGTTCATCTGGAATCCGTAAACCCCAGTAAATATAACTCCTGTGGCAACGCGGTCGGGGGGAAGCACAAGCCCAAGAAATACAGGTAGCCAGATAATGCCAAAGAAACAATATTCCATGGCTTTCCATGGCTGCAGAATAGTAAATCTGATCAGCCACCTGGTACCCCAGATCAGAAGGATGAAAGCAAAAAGGAAGGAGGCGACCCCGAACCAATTGGAAATGAACATGTAAGAAACGAGAGCACCTATTCTACCCATCCAGTTTTCACATTTCACGTCCCCGGCACGGAAAGCCTCAATTGAAAAATGTTTAAAAACTGTATCGGTATAACTGTAATCTGTTTTCCAGGTTTGCAAATAGGAAGTAAACGATAAAAGCAGGTAAATCCCCAGCAGAACAAAAGCAAGGCCCCAGACCCTGAGCCTTCTTTCCCTCTTTTCAATCTGCTCTTTGGTAAGCTCTTTTTTCTTTTTAGGCGGTTTTTCTTTTTTTGCAGGTTTCTCCTTTTTAGGTTTCTCCTTCCTGATCTTTTTTGATTTGGGGTTTTCTTCCTGGTCAGGCTGAGACAATTCCTGGTTGGAATCGGCTTCCTCCCGGAATGTATTCGCTTTTAAAGGATTGTATTGCTTTGCCATTGCTTCTATTCCTTGCCCCCGATTTTGCTTTTCAATTCATCCTTTGAAAGTATAGAATAATCCGGAGGGATCTCAAATTCTTTAAGAGAAACCGCTTTCTTTTCAACTGAATTGGCGGTAAATCTCATTGTCATTTCAGCAGTTTTCATTGAAAATTCCATAAGAACCCCATCAATGTCCTTGTAAATACCTTTGTCGAAATTTGCCTGTTTCCCTCCGAGTTCAGGAGTGTAGTATACGTTTATGGTGTATTTCCCGTTTTTATCGTTTACTGTGATGACAGCATTTTTACAAGGATAGCCGGCAATATTTTTGGTTTCATTGGTCAGTTCAACGTTGACTGGTGGCTCTTTTGCCGTTTCTTTGGCAATATCTTCTGCAGAATATTTAATAGCATACTTCTGGTCCATCATATTCAGCAGTTTGATCTTTGTTTTATCCTGGTGATCGGTTATCTCAACCCGGCTTCCGCCGCCAGTTAGAATATCGCTCCTTGACCTTACTCCTTTTATCATAACGGTAAGTGCCTTTGGGAACAAAGTAAGTTGGCTTTTGGTAAGCTTATTGCCCGGGTAGGTGATTTTAAATGTAATGACTCCTTCGAAGGGTTGCCCGGCATAAACGTTCACCGGGCCCGGCAGTATGGTGGGGATCAGCAGGAAGATGAAACGGATTCGGGAGAGATTCATAAGCCAGTACTGAATTCTTACAGTTTATTTTACAAAATGAAAAAGTTTGCTCCAACGGATTTTCCCGTCGAAAAGGGACTTATTCGGGTCAATTGAGAGCCATACGAATGATGCCTTTCCCACAACATGGTCTTCGGGCACGAAACCCCAATACCGGGAGTCCATCGAGTTATGTCGGTTGTCGCCCATCATCCAGTAATAATTCATGCGGAATGTATAAGAGTCAGATTCCTTTCCATTTATAAAGATCTTCCCATCATGTATTTGCAGGTCATTCCCTTCAAATACATCGATGATCCTTTTGTAGAGCATGATGGTTGTACTGTTTATTTTAACCGTCATACCTGCTTTAGGGACCCAGATCGGCCCGAAATTATCGACATTCCAGCGGTGGGTTGAGTCAAACGGAAATATGTTCGGGTCCCAGAACCCTTTCGGGGTTATCACCGGTTCGATTGATTTCACATTGCTGAATTGCCTTATGCCTTCCAGTGATTCATCAGACAGGGTAAGTTCGTAATCGCCGTTGTTATAGATCTGGGGAGGCTCGGTGATTCCCAGTTTCTCGAGGTTCCTGGTGTTAATGGGATTCCCGTCGGTACGAACAATGTATTTGAACTGTCTATTCCCTGGATTCTGTTCTTCTATGCCGTTGATGAAAACTTTTCTGTCGATAATCTGAATGCTGTCACCAGGAATTCCTACACAGCGCTTGATGAAATTTTCACGTTTATCAACAGGTCTTGCAATAATGTCACCTATGGATTGCTTGTTATTCCATACCGCATCCCTTCCATATTGCCGTACCAGCTGGTAATAGCTCATAGTACTCTGGAGCTTTGTGGAAAGAGTATCGCCGTCGGGATAATTAAAAACAACAACGTCCATATTTTTAATGGACGATAACCCGGGAAACCTGTAATACGGCAGCCTGATCCACTCGAGGTAAGATTTAGTCGACTCGGTGAGAGGCAGTGTGTGGTGGACAAAGGGGAACGACAATGGAGTGTTGGGAACTTTAGGGCCAAAGCTGACCTTGCTCACAAAAAGGTAATCTCCCACCAGCAGGGTTTTTTCCATGGAAGAGGTAGGAATGGTATAGGCTTCAAAGAAGAAGATCCTGATAATGCTTGCAGCGATCACAGCGAAAATGATAGCATCTGTCCATTCTCTGACCGCGGTTTTCTTTACTGGCGTGAGGGTTTTGGGATCATGGTACTTCTGGGATTCCGAGAAGGCAAGGTAGGGGAGGTACACAAAGGGAAAGATCACTCCGGCGGCTTGTTCCAGAAGGCCGTATTTCTTAAAGCACTTCAGTATCTCGACGATCATCAGTAATACAACAAATACGTTGATGAACGGAATAATAAGAAAAATATACCACCAAAGGGGTTTCCTGATTATCTGAAGCCAGATATACAAGTTATAAAATGGGATAAGGACTTTCCAGCCCGCTTCCCCGGCTTTTACGAATATCCCCCAGAGGCCGGCAATGCATGCAGCGCTGAACAGGACAGTTAAAATTAAATAGAGGTTCATTTCAGGTGTTTATATTATTATAATAACGTGATTTTCATTTAATTCTTGCTGTCAGGGAGTGCTTTTTTGCGAATTCAGAAGGTCCCTCATTTCGAAGAATCCCCGTTTGTCTTTAATCCATTCTGCTGCCATCAGGGCGCCAAGAGCAAGCCCTTTGCGGGTTTTAGCTGTATGCGAGATCACTATGGCATCCATTTCCGATTCGTAACGCACTATGTGAGTGCCGGGTACGTCTTCTGACCTGTAGGATTTTATCCCAACTTCGTCGGGATTTCCCTGGAGTTCTTTTACCCATTTTTCCTTTCTTTCAATATTGCAGATAATATCGTTCGCAAGTACTATGGCTGTTCCGCTTGGTGCATCAAGTTTATGGATATGATGGGTTTCCTCAATGGATATCTCATAATTGTCCCATTTGGCCATGAGGGAAGCGAGATAACGGTTCAGATCAAAAAAGAGATTGACACCTATACTGAAATTAGGGGAAAGGAAAAGACTTTTATTATCATCAATGCAGGTCTTGCGGATACTCTCAATATCTTCAATCCAGCCGGTTGTGCCCACAACGACAGGGATATCGGACTCGAAACAATTCAGGATATTATCAACAGCTGAATCGGGAGTGGTGAATTCAATAGCTACGTCGGCTTCTTTCAATTGGGGACCTTTTTCCTGCCACTCCTCATCATTATCAATGATCAGGACGATCTCATGGCCTCTTTTCTCGGCCAGCTTATGGATCTCCTGTCCCATTTTTCCATATCCAAGCAAAGCGATCTTCATAGGATGAAGTTAAAAGTGCAACGATAATTTTATTCCCCCGCCCATCTGCCTTGAAACAACCGGCATGAATACCGACGGTTCAATTTTCATGCTTAGGGTCTTATTGATATTGAAACTATAAAGATGAGCATCGACGGTGGCATCAAGAATATTCAGGACGTACCAAAGTGCACTCACCAGGCAAGTGATCTCGAGGTTTCTGCGGTAATATTCCCTGGCTGATGCAAGCTCGGTAGAACTGTATCGATTCACAAGGTAGGCATAGTTCCCGTTGATATCCCCATTGACGGACTCGATATAAGCGCATTTGTAATCCAGGTAGTAATTGGTGTTGAAAACAATCAGATAAGCCATTACACCGAAGCCTACGTAAATGATCGGGACTTTCCAGATCTTGTGATTGTATATTTGCCCCAGCCCAGGGAGACATGCCGACATGATGGAGGCTTTTGTGGGAGAATGCTGTTTTTCAAGGATTGAGTCAGGCGTTTCTTTAGGGATACCGTCGGTTTGGGCTTTAGCTGTTTTAAAGGGTAAAACGGCAAGCCAGATTAAAGCAACCGCCAGCATCAGCAATCTCATGCGGGATTCATTTTAGAAAGTACTCTATTAAATTCTTCTTCTGAATTGAAATGGATCAGAATGCTTCCTTTTCCTTTTCGCTGTATGCGGATCTCCACCTCCTGTTGCAGTTTTCCGCTGAGGGTTTCTTTGGCATGCTGGTAATGGGAGGGGAGAAGTTTTGGTCCTGATGGCGAAGTGGGTTTAGCAGGTTTAAGAAGGTCCCTCACCAGGTCTTCAACCTGACGTACTGATAGTTTCCTCTCAAGTATCTTCTGTAACACCTGCAATTGCTGCTTTTCATCTTCAATGGTGATGAGTGCCCTGGCATGCCCCATGCTGATTATGCCATCCCTTACTGCAACCTGGATTTCGACAGGCAACTTGAGCAGCCGGATGTAGTTTGATACGGTGGAACGGTCTTTGCCGACTTTCTGGCCAAGATCTTCCTGACGGATGCGGCATTCTTCAATGAGACGCTGGAAACTCAGGGCCAATTCCAATGGGTTGAGGTCCATCCTCTGAATGTTCTCAACAATGGCCATTTCAAGCATCTGCTCGTCATTAGCCAGCCGAATAAATGCTGGGATATCCCTGAGACCTGCCATTTTAGCTGCCCGGCATCTTCTTTCACCTGTGATCAACTGATACCTGTCGGGGCCAATCTTTCTAACGGTAACCGGTTGAATAATGCCCTGTTCCTGGATGGAAACTGCCAGCTCTGCCAACTCTTTTTCCTCAAACTGTGATCTGGGCTGAAACGGGTTGGTTTCAAGCTGATCCACAGGAATAGCCGATACTATATGAATTGCCGGGATAGCAGGCAATTCTTCCCCGGCAAGTTCTGAAGCGCCGCCCTCCAGCAAAGCGCTTAGCCCCCTTCCCAATGCCTTCTTTTTTCCTTGCATATTACTGGCTTATTTCTTGCGCAACCACGTTTTTCACCGGCTCTGCGTTATTCAGTATAATTTCACGGGCCAGGTTAAGGTAATTGATTGCACCTGTGCTGTTTATATCGTGTACCATAATAGTCTGGCCAAAACTTGGAGCCTCTCCCAATTTGGTGTTGCGGTTGATGATTGTTTGAAAGACCATTTGCTGGAAATGGGTTTTAACCTCTTCCACTACCTGTTTTGACAGGTTCAGACGGTTATCATACATTGTAAGCAATATACCTTCTATATCCAGCGCCGGGTTCAGACGGGACTGGACGATCTTGATTGTATTGAGGAGTTTTCCTAATCCTTCCAGGGCAAAATACTCGCATTGAACTGGGATGATAACCGAATCAGCAGCTGTAAGTGCATTTACCGTGATCAGACCAAGTGAAGGAGAACAATCAATTATAATAAACTCATAATTGGATTTCACTTTTTCGACAACATGTTTCATGACCTTTTCACGGTTGGGCATTTGTATCATCTCAATCTCGGCTCCTACAAGGTCGATATGCGCAGGAAGCAGGTCAAGAAACGGAGTGGGGGTATTAAGTATTATTGATAAAGGATCAACATTGTCGATAATGCATTCGTAAATGCTGTTTTCAATACTGCGTGGATCAAAACCTACTCCTGATGTGGCATTTGATTGAGGATCCGCATCAATGAGAAGTGTTTTATGTTCAAGCACAGCCAGTCCTGCGGCAAGATTGATTGCCGTAGTTGTTTTTCCTACGCCCCCTTTCTGATTAGCAATTGCAATTACTTTCCCCATAGCGTGTTTTAATCAGTGAACAAATTTAGAGTTTAATGCCGTTAACTGAGGCTATGTTAATAAGTTTTGATATATAGTGAAAAAGCCGCCTTTAGGGCAGCAAACCGGTGTCTGAACTGCAAGTCTATATGTTGTGTTCAGGCTCGGAGGTCAGATCTTCAAATTCAATGGAGTGGTGCTCAATCTTTTGATCTTTGCCATCCGCTTCATCCGAAGAGCCATATAGGTTTTCCGGGACCTGACGGTCTGGAGCCTTACCGGTCTTTATAAATTCAATGGAGTCGTTAAGCCCGTTAAGAAACTTCTCAAAATCTTCCTTGTACAAAAAGAGTTTATGCTTTTCGTAAAAGAACTTCCCCTGATCATTAAACCGGCGTTTGCTTTCGGTTATGGTCAGATAAGCTTCTTCCTCAACTGTGGTCTTGACATCAAAAAAGTACGTTCGCTTTCCTGCCCGTATGGCTCGTGAGAAGATTTCACCTCTTTCTTTACCCTTATTTTCAGTATCTTCCATTGTAAAGTAGCATTTGGTTTTAGGTTTCTTAGATAATGAGTAAACGCAAAATTAAAAATAATATTTGAAAACTATGGGCTTCTTTCTTTAGCTTTGTAACCGATTCAACTAAGAAAAAACAACACTGACCACATGCTGGGACGAAGACATTACAGGGTAAAGGTGCTTCAGGCTTTATATGCTTTTTTTCAGGGAGGGGAACCCCGCATGGAGATTGCTGAAAAGAATCTATTAAAAAGTATTGAAATGGTTTACCAGCTCTTCAGCCTGCAGTTTTCTTTCCTCTTTGAACTCATGCACTTCTATGAATACCGGATGGAGGAATCCAAGAATAAGTTCTTACCTACTGTGGATGAACTCAATCCCAGCCTGAAACTTCTAAACAACAGGTTTTTGAAAATACTGTTGGAGAACCAACCTTTAAAAAAACAGATCGAAAGGTATTCCATCTCATGGACCGAGGAACAGGAACTGGTAAGAAAAACCAATATGAAACTGAAAGCCTCGAAAGACCTTCAGGCTTATCTGAATTCAGGGGAGAATTCATTTGAAGAGGACCGCAATTACCTGATCAAACTTTTCAGGAAAAATGTTGCAAATAATTCAGACCTGAGGTCTTTCTGCGAGGAGAGAAGTATTCACTGGCACGACGATTTTGATGTTGCATCAGGGTATGCGATCAAGGCTTTGATGATATTGCCTGAACATTTTAAAAATAAGGAGGATATTATTTATCTTTTCACTAAAGATAATGAAGATGAAGCTGCAGAAAGTAATGAATTTATCACCCAACTTTTCCGCCTGACCATAGTTCACAGTGAAGAATTTGAGAAACTGATAAGTGCCAGGTCAAAGAACTGGGAATTGGAAAGGATTGCCCTTACCGATATTATCATCCTGAAAATGGCTCTGGCGGAGGTGCTTTATTTCCCGTACATCCCGGTCAAAGTTTCATTGAATGAGTACATTGAAATATCAAAGCATTTCAGTACACAAAAATCCAAACAGTTTATCAACGGTATACTGGATAAACTTGCAGCAGACCTGAAAGAACAGGATCTTATTAAGAAATCCGGCAGGGGGCTGATACAATAGTTTCTTAAACGGAATGAAATATTTAACTCAGGTTTTCGTTAATTATGTAAATTAACTGACAAACGTGCACCGTCTTATACGCTTATTTTTTATTTCCGCTCTTTTACTGGCATCCAATACAAACATGCTTTCTGCTCAAAGCGGGAGCTCAGGTACATATGAATTCCTAAACCTGACTAATTCAGCAAGGGTTGCCTCGATCGGAGGAAATTTTTTACCTGTCAGGGATAACGATGTGACCATTGCCCTGTCAAACCCTTCGGTTATTACTTCCGATATGAATAATAACCTGGCCTTTAGTTTTGTCAACTTTATGGCAGCAAACTATGGTTATGTTATGTTCGCTCATTCTTTCAATAAAGTTGGCAACTTTGCAGGTGCATTGCAGTTTATAACCTACGGCAGTTTTACACAGGCCGATGCATCCGGAAACATAACAGGGACTTTTACAGCTTCCGAATATGCCCTTAGCATTGGATGGGGAAGACCCCTGAGCCTTCACTTCAACATTGGCGCCAATGCCAAAATTATTTATTCCGCCCTTGAGTCATATCGCTCATTTGGGATTGCCGTGGATGTAGCAGGTACTTATACAGCCACGGATGATGTGTTCAATGCTTCACTTATTTTCAGGAATATAGGTTACCAGATCATTCCGTATACTGCAGGCAATCATGAACCTTTACCATTTCAGATCCAGATAGGTCTCAGTGAAAAGTTAAAACATATTCCGCTTCGCTTTTATCAATTGTTCACCGACCTTCAGAAATGGGATCTTTCCTATACCGATCCAAATAATCCCTCGAACCAGGCCGATCCGATCACCGGCCAGACACAGTCAAAATCGGGGATCAGCAAATTTGCAGATAATCTTATGCGGCATGTAGTACTCGGAGGCGAAATTACCATTGCTAAAGTGTTTGCTATACGCCTGGGTTATAACTACCGCGACAGGCAGGAGATGAAGCTATACAGTAAAGCAGGGCTTGCCGGCTTCTCGCTTGGATTCGGATTGAGGATAAAAATGTTCAATATAAGCTATACAAGGGCCAGCCTCCAGGCCGGCGGCCATAATCCCAACTATTTTACCGTCGCTGTTAATCTTTCTGAATTCACCAAGAAGAAATAAGGACTTCGTATATTTGCGGGTCTTATTTTCCAGGAATGTTTCTTCATAAGCTTTCACTTTCAAATTTTAAAAATTACGGGCATTGCGACCTGGTCTTTTCCGACAAGATCAATTGTTTTACCGGCAATAACGGGGTTGGTAAAACAAACCTCCTGGATGCCATCCACTATCTTTCATTTTGCAAAAGTTACTTTAACCCTGCAGATTCCCAGAATATAAGGCACGGCCAGGATTATTTTGCAATCAACGGCAGCTTCCATCGCAATGGTGACAGCCCCGACCTGGTTCAATGCGTTCAGAAAAGAAATCAGCGCAAGCGTTTCTTGCTGAATAAAAAGGAGTACGAACGTTTTTCCGATCATATCGGGAATTTTCCCCTGGTCATGATCTCACCTTATGACAGGGACCTGATCAATGAAGGATCAGAAGTAAGGCGGAGATATATCGACAGCGTAATTTCCCAGTTCGACAAACTTTATCTGGACGACCTCATCCAGTACAACAAGGTATTGATTCAGAGAAATGCCCTTCTTAAATCCTTCGCAGAACGGAATTTTTTCGACTCATCCCAGTTAGAGATCTGGGACTGCCAGCTCATAAGGCTTGGCCGCCTCTTGTTTGAAAAACGAAGCAAATTTCTGGAATCATTTATCCCCATTTTCCAGCATTACTATACATACATCAGCAGGGGGATAGAAAAGGTGGATGTAAGATATGATTCCCAATTGTGCAATGCGGAAATAGAGACCCTGATCAGGGAAAGTCTCTCACGTGACAGGTCGGCTCAGTTCTCTACGGTGGGGATTCACAAGGATGACCTGGAGTTTACTCTCGATGGTTTCCAGGTAAAGAAATTCGGTTCCCAGGGTCAGCAGAAATCATTCGTAGTTGCGATCAAGCTGGCACAATTCGATTATACCAGAAATATCAAGGGTTACAAGCCTGTTTTATTGCTTGATGATGTGTTTGATAAGCTGGATGACGTGAGGGTACAGCAGCTCATCAGCCTTGTGAGCAAGCATAACTTCGGGCAGGTTTTTATTACAGATACTAGCGAAGACCGGATACGAAAGATCTTTGATGTCATGGACATAGATCATAAATTTTTCAGCCTGCCAATACAGGATTAATATATGAAATCAAACGACCGTCCGCTCAAGGATGTAGTGCAGGAGATCCTTAAGAAATACAGGCTTGAAGATCATCTTGAAGAAACAAAGCTTATTGAAAACTGGCCGCAGATCTGCGGGGCTATGATAGCAGCTCATACCAGCGTGAGAATAAGGGATAAAACATTGTTCGTGAATGTCGATTCTGCAGCTCTCCGCCAGGAACTGCTCTTCATGAAAGAAACACTTCTCACAAAGCTAAACAAATCAGCAGGGAAAGATCTGATCAGGGATATTGTGTTCAGGTAAAAAAGGGATCACCTATTTTATCTCGCACTTCAGCATTTTTTCCCCTTCAAGCCAGGCTTCCAGAACATCACCGTTTTTGACTGGCCCCACACCGGCAGGTGTGCCTGTAAAGATAAGATCGCCTGTCCTGAGCGTCATATACCTGGAAATATGAGTGATGATATCTTCAAAGGAATAAATCATCAGGCCTGAATTACCTTGCTGGACAGTCCTGCCATTCAGATCGAGATGAAAATTGATATTTTTAAGATCACTGAAGTGGTTCTTCAGTATAAACCCGCTGACAGGAGCCGACTGGTCAAAGCCTTTGGCAACTGCCCATGGCAGCGACTTTTTCTTCGCATTTTCCTGCAGGTCCCTGGCAGTCATATCAAGGCCCAGGCCGATCTCATCAAAATACGTTAAAGCAAATTCTTTCTGAATATGCCGGCCAACCTTGTTGATCTTAAGTACGAGTTCAAGCTCATATTGGATATCCGTGGAAAAAGAAGGATAATAAAAGGGACGGTTCCTGATAAGCAGGGCAGTATCAGGTTTCAGAAAAAATACCGGCTCACTGGGAATTGCATTATTTAGTTCCCTGATATGCTCAACATAATTGCGCCCGATGCAAATGATCTTCATAAAATCTTCAGAATAATTCCGTTTTTACCGAGTCCTTGTTAAAACCGCGGAGTTTGATCGCTGTTACGACTTTTTTTGTCGATAGGGGGAATTCGCTTTTCATGATCCAGTCGTAATAGGAGGGTTCGACCCGGAAAACATCGCTTACGGCCTTGCCTTTATGTTTTCCGAAATTGAACACTTCAATGTCCTTTTCATTATAGATCACATGGCCGATAAGGTCAGCTGAACGGTTGCTGAAGCTGAAATCACTTAAAGCCCTTATATCATTGACCACCGGTTTAAGGATATTCCCTTTTTTATCCTTGAACTCCGCATCATTGTAACGGTCAAGTTGGGCTTGAAGAATCTCAAATGTTGCAATGGTATCGGCTTCGGCAGAATGAGCATTCTCCAGTTCTTTATTACAATAGAATTTATAGGCAGCTGTCAGGTTCCTGGGTTCCATCTTGTGGAAAATGTTCTGTATATCGACGAACCTGCGCCCTTTCAGTTCAAGATCAAGCCCGACCCTTAAGAATTCTTCAACGATGAGGGGGATGTCAAAATGATTTGAGTTATAGCCTGCAATGTCACATCCATCCATAAATTCTGCAAGTTCGGGTGCAACCTGAGCAAACCTGGGGCAATCCTTTACGTCTTCATCTGTGATGTTGTGAATTGCACTTGCTTCAGAGGGGATGGGAATCCCGGGGTTGATTCTAAGGGTTTTTATTTTCCGTGAACCGTCGGGATTGACCCTCAGCAGGCATAATTCAACGATACGGTCGGTGGCTACTTTAATCCCTGTGGTTTCCAGGTCCATGAATACCAGTGGGCGGTTCAGGTTTAATTCCATGATCAGATTGTCTGAGTGTTATCGAATTGTTCAAGATACTGTGCGAGCCTGTTTAGGAACCGGCCGCCGAGAGCGCCATCAATAACCCTGTGGTCAAACGTGATAGAACAGATCATAACCGGCCTGATGGCAATCATATCACCCTGGTCGGACTCAATTACGACCGGGCGCTTTTTTATTGCCCCAACGGCAATAATGGCTGTCTGGGGCTGATTGATGATCGGGGTTCCCATGATGGTCCCGAACGATCCAAGATTTGTCAGTGAAATGGTCCCGCCTGCAATTTCATCCGGTACCAGCTTGTTGTTTCTGGCACGGTTTGCAAGGTCATTCACAGCTTTGCTAATGCCCAGGAGGTTCATATTCCCTGCATCCCTGACAACAGGTACAATGAGGTTGTTGCTTGGAAGAGCAACAGCCATGCCCACATTCACTTTCGAATGAATTATGATCTTGGTTCCGTCAACGGAAACATTGATCATTGGAAAATCCCTGACTGCTTTTGCTATGGCTTCAATGAAAATCGGAGTAAATGTCAGTTTTTCCCCGTATTTCTTCTGGAAGCTGTCTTTATTCTTTTCTCTCCATTCTACGATCTTCCCCATGTCGACTTCAATGAAAGAAGTTACATGCGGAGAAGTTTGAACCGATTTAATCAGATGGTTCGCAATAAGCTGTCTTACCCTGTCCATTTCAATAATACGGTCCTCACCGGTTGTAAAAACAGGAATTACAGTTTCGGGTTTTACTGCGGATGGGAATGCTTTTTCGGCCGGATTTTCCCAGCTTTTCCTTAGTTTGAGGTACTCCAGTATGTCCTGTTTGGTCAATCGGTCGTCTTTACCGGTCCCGTGAATACTGTCCAATTCTTTAACAGAAAGGCTTTCCTGCTGGGCAATGCTCCTCACAAGAGGAGAATAATATCTTGATCCGGATGGAACTTCATCGCCATGTGTGGGATCAGCCTCCTGAGGCTCAATTACAGCTGTCTTCTGTTGATGTCCTGACCTGTGTTTTTCTGTAACCGGTTGTATATCAGGAACGGCTTTTACAGCAGCTGAAGCTGTAGCTTCGCCTGCCGGATCAATTATTGCAAATACCGTGCCTACAGCCACTATGGCACCTTCCTTAAAGAGCTTCTTTGAGAGTTTGCCGCTTGCTGTTGATACGATTTCGGAATCAACTTTATCAGTGGCAATTTCAACAAGAGCTTCTTCTGTTTCAATCTGATCACCTTCGTTCTTCAGCCATTTAGTGATTATGACTTCGATTACGCTTTCACCTAACCTTGGAATAACAACTTCTAACGACGCCATATGGTTTTATTATGATGGTGCAAAGATACGAAATTCTCTTATTTAAAATCATTCAAAATAAAAACATCAGATCCTGCCCAGGTCTCTGAATCCTTTGAACAGGATATTAATGTCGTTAGTGAGGTGATAATCGCGGGCATAGAGTATATTGAGCCTGTTCTTGTCTTCTTCACTGATCTGGTTAGATTTGAGGGCGTCCATAGGATTCAGAACCCCTTTTTTTATCAGGGGAACATGCTGCACATGGCTCCCGCTGACCGGAGTATACCCAACCCAGGATTTCAGTGCAAAAAATACAAGAGCAATATTCCTTGCCAGGCCAAATGGCTTCTTAACAAGAAATATAAAGAGAGGGTAAAGTGTGAAAATGATCAGTCCTGCAGTAAGGTCAAATACCCTTTTGCTCCGGAGGTTTGATTTTTTAGTAATTGCATTGATGTCCACCACATAAAGGTCGCCGGAAGTGTTGATGGAGTTGCTGCCGATAATCGAAAGGCTTTCCGGGGGAGCAATTTTATAGTCAACTTGGGCATCCTTTAATTCCGACATTTTGTCGATGATGACCTGGGCAGGTATATCCTTGGCGCAGAAAATCACTTCATCAATTTTGTGAATGATAATAATATCCTTGATCTGTTCAAGATCTCCGATAAAACCGTTTAAATTGCCCTTATTAGGATGGTAGCTCACAAGGCCGACGAATGCCGGGTTCATCCCTGTTTTCTGTAGGAGGTCAGCAACCCTTTCCGACTCATCTTTTCCTCCAATTATAACGAATTTTTTATTCTTGCTGGTATTCAGCTGAAAACCGCTGATCTTGGAAAAATGCAGCAGTGCCCTTATTGCAAGCATGATCATTAAACCCCAACTGGCTCCGAAGAGGATCAGCGCCCTTGAGAAGCGGTAATTTTCGCTGAGAAGACTGTATAGCAACAGGATCAGCAAAGTGCCTGCCAAAATCCCCTGAAAGACCTTTCGTAACATGATTGGCCGGTCATATCCTCCGCTTACATAGACACTGATCAGCCAGATAAGAATATAGATTGGAACAGCGATCAGCATGAATTCAGGCGGGTAATGTCCGCCATCGGGAAAAATAAAGTTCTTTTCCCAATAAGAAGTCATAAAAAACATACCGGCAAAAATCATCAGACCATCCAGCAGAGGCAGGAAAATGCGGTTGGCAAAACGGGTAAGGATAGAGAAGAAGGCACGCAGGTAAATGGCCGAATGTATCATAATTGAGAAGGACCTGGCATTTTCTTTGGAGAAATGTTTCCTTGCGAAAATGATCATGGCATTATAGAACATGAACACATAGTTAATGCTGCTCTTTTTCGTGCTTTCACCTTTATAGTGGATGATCCTTGTTCCGGGGTAATAATAATTCTTAAACCCTGCCCGGGTTATCCTGTAACTCAGGTCTATATCTTCACCATACATGAAAAAGGATTCATCAAGCAAGCCGATTTTATCAAGGACATTCTTCCTGAGAAGCATAAACGCACCAGCCAGGACATCGATCTCATGAACTTTGTCTTTGTCAAGATACCCGAGATGGTACTGACTGAATATTCTAGACCTCGGAAAGAGTGAGGAAAGTCCGAAGATTTTATAGAAGGATACTACAGGTGTTGGCAAAGCCCTTTTTGATTCGGGAAGGAACTTCCCCTTGCCATCAATCATTTTCACCCCGAGGCCACCGGCATCAGGATGTTCATCCATGAAAGTCACGACTTTCCTGAGTGTATCATCTTCAACAAGTGTGTCGGGGTTCAGCAACAGAACATACTCTCCGTTTGCTTTTCTCATTGCCTGGTTGTTGGCACTTGAAAAACCCAGATTCTCCTTGTTTTCGATCAGAACGACTTCAGGAAATTTTTCCCTGACCATTTTTATTGAACCGTCAACGGAACTATTATCTACGACAAATACCTCTGTTTCAAGACCTTTGCAGGCATTCTGCACAGAATGAAGGCATTGCTCGAGGAAGTACCTTACATTGTAATTGACGATGACAATTGATAATTTCATGTGTGCACCTGGCCTGTAAATTTAATGCTTATTCAGATAGCTCCTGCATCGATCATCTGTACGACCCTCTCAATGGGCTCATCTTCTCCTTTAGGGTTGTATATGGTTTTCAGGTCATACCCGAAAATTCTGGCAAGTGTTTGCCAGATAAATGCATTGAATCCTCCCTTGAGTTCCTTTACGATGACAAAGGTTGAAGAACCTGTCTCCCTGTAGATGAGCTTGATCAGTATCTTCCCCTGGGAAAAGGTCAGGTCACGAATCTGATCCCCGAACTGGGCATCAAGTTCTTTTTCCGATTTTCTGAGGAAGGCTTTTCTCTTCTTATCATTTGTTATAGTGTCAAGAACTGCTTTGATTTGTTTTAATTTGAAACCAGCAAGTTTGGCATATGGATATACAATTTTGATGTTATAAACCAGGCGGTCATATCGTACTGCTTCCCGTCTGGTTTCGAACCTGCCAGGAGGGAAAATAGTAACCCCGTTCAGGTCAACTGCAGGAAGTGTGTCTCCCTTTACGATCTTTACCGGTAGCGTAATTCTAGTTGTATCCTGCGAAAAAAGGGATAACTGGAAGGAACAAATAAATAAGAAAGAAAGTAATGATATTCTCATCGGAATTAACTGTGCTTACGCTCTAAAATTAACGATGAGTGTTACAGTTTAGTATCAGGCAACTCTAAGCCTGGATAAACTGGTTTTATTGAATTTCTCTTCAACAAAGGCAATGTTAACCTTCAGGCTTTTTACATTGGCTTTGGAAGGAAGTTCGAACATGGCATCATTCATGACACCTTCAAGAATAGCTCTCAGCCCTCTTGCACCGAGTTTGAATTCGACTGATTTTTCGACAATGAAATCCAATGCATCATCATCAAAACTCAACTTGATATTATCGATCTCAAAAAGCTTGGTATACTGCTTCACCAGCGAATTTTTCGGTTCCAGGAGGATCCGTTTCAGCGTGGCCCTGTCCAGGGCGTGCATAAAGGTTACAATAGGCATCCTTCCCACGAGTTCAGGAATCAGACCGTATGCTTTCAGGTCAACCGGAGATATATACTGAAGAATATTGTCTTTATCAACTTCCTCTCTTTTCCTATCGATCTTATACCCTATGCGGTTAGTCTGTAAACGGTTTGCGATCTTTTTGTCAATGCCGTCAAATGCACCTCCTGTGATGAACAGGATGTTCTGGGTATTGATCTGTATCATCCGTTGTTCCGGGTGTTTTCGCCCACCCTGGGGAGGAACGTTTACCACAGAGCCCTCAAGCATTTTCAGTAGGGCCTGCTGGACGCCTTCTCCGGAAACATCCCTGGTGATGGAAGGATTATCGCTTTTCCTTGCAATTTTATCGATCTCATCAATAAAGACAATGCCTCTTTCTGCGGCTTCCATGTTATAGTCGGCAACCTGCAGCAACCTTGCAAGTATGCTCTCAACGTCTTCCCCAACATATCCTGCTTCGGTAAGGGCTGTGGCATCTGCTATACAGAATGGCACATTCAGCATTTTTGCAATACTTCTGGCCAGCAGGGTTTTCCCTGTACCGGTCTCACCAACAATGATGATATTTGATTTTTCAAGCTCAATATCATCCTCGCTGGCTTCCTTTGCGTGCCGGATCCGTTTATAATGATTGTAAACGGCAACAGAGATCACTCGTTTGGCCTCATCCTGTCCAATAACATACTGATCGAGATACTTCTTGATCTCATGTGGCTTCAGCAAGGCGTATTCCTGGAAACTCTTGGGTTTCTTTGACGAAAGTTCTTCCTCCAGTATGGTCTGGGCCTGTTGAACACAATTGTCACAAATATGACCATTCAGCCCTGCAATCAGCACCCTGGCCTCACGTTTTTCCCGGCCGCAGAAGGAACACCGTTCTTCAGTCTTTGCCATTATTGCGTTTCTTTTTTTGACTTCAGAAGAACCTCATCAATCATGCCATATTCCTTTGCTTCTTCTGCAGTCATCCAGTAATCCCTATCGGCATCTTTCAGTATCCTTTTGTATGGCTGGCCCGAATGGAGGGATATGATCTCATAAAGCTCTTTTTTCAGCTTCTGGATTTCCCTGGTTGTGATTTCGATATCGGAGGCCTGGCCTTCCGCACTGCCCATAGGCTGATGGATAAGTATCCTGGAATGTTTCAGGGCAGTCCTTTTTCCTTTTTCGCCTGCACTCAGTAAAATAGCGCCCATTGAGGCAGCCATCCCTGTACAGATAGTTGCAACATGGGGATTGATATACTGCATAGTATCGTAAATCCCAAGGCCGGCATAAACAGCCCCACCCGGTGTGTTCAGGTAAATCTGAATATCCTTATGGGAATCCACAGATTCAAGGAACAATAACTGGGCCTGGATGATATTGGCTACATAATCGTCAATGGGGACTCCCAGGAAAATAATCCTGTCCATCATCAGGCGGCTGAAAACATCCATAGTGGCAATGTTAAGCTGTCTTTCCTCTATGATTGTAGGAGAAATGTAATTGGCTGAAATACTCTTATACTTTTCAAGGCTCAGTCCGCTGATGCCCCTGTGCCGGATTGCATATTTTGAAAATTCGTCCATAGTCTCAATTATTAAAATTAGTGTTCATGTTTATGGTTATGGTCGTGTTCATGATCATGACTGTGTTCGTGGTCGTGATGCTCATGCTCATGCGTTTCCGATGCTATTTTAATGAATTCATCGTAGGAGACTTCTTTTTTAAGAAGGCTAAGTTTTATTTTGAAAAGACCCAGCATGCGTGCATTATACAGTTGGTCGTTGATCCTTTGCACCTGTTCCTTATTCTGCATGAATGCATCGACGATAGATTCATATTTTTTCTCCATTTCGGGATCGACAAATTCCGAGCCGACCCTGTGAAGCATGACAGTCCGAATGTAATTCCTTATGTCTTCATCACTTACCTTTATTTCATTCTCACGGATGATCCTGTTCTCGATCAGCTGCCATTTCATTGATTCCCTGAACGAAGGATAATCCTTGTCGATCTGTTCCTGGGTGAATTTGCCCTCATTATATTCAAGCAGCCAGCGTTTCAGAAATTCGTCAGGAAGATCAATATTCGTGCTCTTTACAAGAATGTCAGTGGCTTTGTTAAAGAATATCCGGTCTGTCTCCTGGGCAAAACTGGCAAAAGCATCTTTCCTGATCCTTTCCCTGAACAGTTCTTCGGTTTCAAGTTTTTCACCCGGATAGACCTTCTCAAAAAACTCGGGTGTCATTTCTGCAGGGATAACTTCGGGAGTCTTGGTTTCAACCGGATTTTCTACTTCGGTGATTGGCTCAGCAGCTGAGTCAGATTCGGCGGGTTGTCCGCTTTCTTTAGCCTTTACTGGTGTTCCGAACCGTTTCCTGGTTTCATCCACATATTTGTCAATCATACTGTCATCAACCGTAATTTCAAGATCCTCTACCTCTGTCTCGGGCCCAAACGGAATTTTAAACTCAGGTGCAAACCCAATATCAAAAAAGAACTCAAAACTTGTCTGGGTCTCAAAATTGACTGCTGAGTTCTTTTCCTGGTTGGGAATGGGGTTCCCAAGCATGTCAAGATTCTGTTCCTTAATGTAATTATTAAGCGACTCGGATATCAGCTTGTTTACTTCCTCGGCCAGAACTGCTTTCCCGTACATTTTGCGGATCAGCCCTGCAGGTATATGTCCCGGACGGAAACCCGGTATATTCGCTTTTTTCTGGTAATCTTTGATCACTTTGTTTACCTGTTCAGTGTAGTCTTCCGGTGTTATTTCCAGCCGGATAGTTGCGGTAAGTTCACCTGTGTTTTCTCTGGATAAATTCATGAATTTTTATTATGATTAATAGGCTGTTATTTTTACCTGACAACTTATCAGTTCAGGCCGTTTATATCGATTTTGTGCGGATGAAGGGACTCGAACCCCCACTCCGTAAGGCACAAGATCCTAAGTCTTGCGCGGCTACCAATTACGCCACATCCGCATCAGGTACAAAATTTTAAGCCTGCAAAGGTACTAAATTTTTACTTTTCGGCGTTACTTATAAGTGCAGAAGCTCTTCCGGCGGTTTTGTTTGCTTCTCCGGGCAACCATGACCATCAGGATCAGGTCATCAATCTGAACAAGCATCCAAGCAGGATATCACCTCGGAGGTGTTCATAATTCCGTTAAAGGGAAAAACATTTACACAATATTTTTGTTTAACTTACGATGTAGCCATTATTCATATGAGGTTACGCAGACACATATTGCCCTTACTTCTCCTTTTCTCCATGCATGACCTGGTTAACGGACAGTCTATGTACGGAACTGTTTTGGGAAATTATGCAGGTGTGAACAGTGTTCAGTTAAACCCCAGTGCATTACAGAATTCAAAGACTTGGCTCGATGTTCAATTTTTAGGTGCAGGAGTCTTCATCCAGAATAACATGCTTTATCAGAAAAAAACCGACTATAAATTTTCTCATTTTTTCCAGAGCAGCTATGAATGGCCAACCCATCCCGAAAGTTATGGTACCGAGGTCCGTATCCTTTACAATTACGATAATCACAGGCTCAAAAGTGCCTTTGTCAATATAAGGGTCAACGGTCCCGGAGCGATGCTTATCTGGGGCAAGCATGCTTTTGCGCTGACCACGGCTTTCCGAAATGTCATTTCGGCTCATAACTTGCCCTATGAGCTGGCGAATTTCGCTTACCTTGGTCTTAATTACAAACCACAGCAAAAGATTAACTACAATGATACCCGCCCGTTTAACGTTGCCCAGATGGCATGGGCCGAAATAGGCCTTACCTATTCATATGAGGTTTATGGCCGGGGATTTAACCGGATCAATGCCGGATTGACAGTACGACGGCTTTTTGGATATGCCGGAACGTACGCCAATGTTAAAAATATTGATTATACGGTTATTGATGATTCCACGGTACAGATCAAAAACCTGAATGCGGAGATGGGATTGTCACTGCCAGTTGATTACCAAACGAACCAGTTTACAGGTGGTACTGCTTTCAGGGGAGGAGGCTTTGGATTTGACCTTGGAGTTACGTATACCCGCTTGGTAAAACCACATCAGGAACAGTATTTCAATAAACTCTGCGCCCAGCGTTATGAAGATTACCTGTATCGGGTTGGTGTTGCACTTATCGATGTCGGAGGCATACGTTTCAAAACCAATGCCCAGAAACTGGTTGTTGACAACCGTCCCTCGTATTGGGACCAGGTCACAAGGATTAAGTTCAGGAGCATCGATCAGATGCTGGATACCATCAGTTATAAATTCTACGGCGATGCCAGTTCTGCAAAGGCCTCAGATAAATTCACACTCTGGCTTCCATCCGCACTAAGTGTTCAGTTTGACTATCATCTAACGAAATTCACGTATGTCAATGCAAGCCTGATATACCCGGTTTCCTTTGCCAAAGCCACCATCTACAGGCCTGCCGAACTTACCCTCACACCCAGGTATGAAAATCGCTGGCTGGAAGTAAGCCTGCCGGTTTCACTCTATGACTGGTACCTGCCAAGAGTTGGCCTTGCCATCAGGGCATACGGATTTACGATTGGTTGTGATAAATTAGGGGGTTTCTTTAATTTCAGTGACTTTACCGGTATAGATGTGTATTTTTCGATAAAATACTTCCTCGACAAGGGCTCCTGCCGTAACAAAAACAATGGGCGTTGCGGTAACCTCGAGTTCCGGCCAGGTTGATCAGTCCCGGGTTTTAACATCCAGCGCATCCCTCAGGGAATTCCCCATCAGCATAAATGCCAGAACGAGCAGCATTATTGCAATACCAGGAAGGATTGCAAGGTAGGCGTAATCCAGAATAATATAACCGTAATTTTCCTTGATCATGGATCCCCATGAGGGAACCGGAGGCTGCACACCCAGACCCAGGAAGCTTAGACCGGCTTCAAGAAGGATGGCGGAAGCAAAATTCGCAGCAGATATTATAATGACCGCAGCCATCACATTGGGCAGAATATGTCTTATAATGATCCTTGAATCGGAAAATCCAAGTGCACGACCCGCTTCAACAAATTCTTTCTCCCTCAGGCTCATAACCTGCCCCCTTACCATCCTGGCCACATCTACCCACATCGTCAGTCCGACAGCAATAAAAACCTGCCAGAACCCCTTGCCAAGCGCAAATGTAATAGCAATCACGAGAAGCAGGGTTGGAATAGACCATACAACGTTAATGAACCACATGATCAGGTTGTCAGCCCAGCCTCTGAAATACCCTGCGATCGCACCAAGTGTAATGCCTATCAGCAGAGAAATAAACACAGAAATAAAACCAACCGAAAGACTAACCCTGGCTCCAATGATCAACTGACTGAGATAGTCCCTCCCAAACCGGTCGGTACCAAGCCAGAATGTCTTTGTCTGCAACAACCTTACCTTTTTCAGGGATATCTTGCTTTCGGCCGGTATCGCTATACCTGTTTCTGAGTAAACTCTGTAATATAGCGTATCCTTGCTGATCCGGTAGCTTTTTACAGGTAGCGGAGAAGCAATACCCTTTTCACCCATTAACATCGTATGAAGCCAGACTGACCTGGTTGAGGGATCAGCGTTCATGACATACAGCATATCGACCTTAAATCCTGGTTTTTTTAATCCCAGTTCCAAAAATTGCTGGTTTGCAAAAGGGGTTTTGTCGGGTGTTATCAGATAACCAAGTATAGCTGCAAGGCAGACCAGTCCAATGAAGAGCAGAGACCCTATACCAAGCGGTTCATGGCAGAACCTGACCCATGCGAGACGTGACAGGGAGGTTGAAATGGTCTGAGGAGGTTTTCTGAACAGGTTCAATCCGGCAGGGTCTTTTTGCAAATGTATAATTTTTTTGTACTTTTGCAGCACAAAATGGTGGTCGTAGCTCAGCTGGTTAGAGCGTCAGATTGTGGCTCTGAAGGCCGTGGGTTCGAGCCCCATCTTCCACCCAACAAAAAAAGCCGTCCCTTTGAGGCGGCTTTTTCTTTAAATGCCCGGATACCCAAATCATTTTTTCAAATCGGTCTTGTTATAGGATGCCCTGTAATCCTCCCATTTTATATCCTTAAAGGCATTCTCCCCGAAATAATGTAATACTGGAGCAAAATCGGCAACATTCATATACCCCGGAACCACTGTCAACACCTGGTTCTTCTCATTGATAAAAACATAGGAAGGATAAGTCATTTTACCTCTCAGCAGCTCAACAGCCAGCTGGTTGTTCCCACCCCTTGCTTTCAGATTTTTATTTACAAACTTAACGCTGTCGATCACAATCGTGTCTTTGGTCTCGGCATCAAGCTTCACGCAATAAAAGTGCTTCTGCATATATTTTGCAGTTTCAGGATCCTGAAATGTTTCCTTGTCCATCTTTTTGCACCAGCCACACCAGTCGGTGTAAACGTCAACAATCATCTTTTTAGGCTTCTTTTTGTTCAGTTTGTATGCATCTGCAAAGCTGTACCACTGAACAATACCCTTTTTCCCTGTGTTTTCCTGGGAAAAGATAATCCCCGGCAGTGAAATAATTGCAAGTATTAGTATAAATTGCCTGATGCTGTTTCTCATGTGATCGAATTTAATCCATTGACCGTTCAATTTCCCTTTTCATATCGTTCTTTTTAAGGGTTTCCCGCTTGTCGTAGGAATGTTTTCCCTTGGCCAGGGCAATAGTAAGTTTTGCAAGCCCTTTCTCATTGATAAAAAACAGAGTTGGTATTATGGTCAGACCTCTTTCCTTGACCTTCACCAGAAGTTTGTGAAGTTCGCGTTTTGTGAGCAGAAGTTTACGCGCCCTTTTAGGTTCATGGTTATAAATGGTGCCTAAACTGTATTCTGCAATATGCATATTCATCACAAAAAGCTCATTCCCCCTGAAGCTGCAGAAGGCATCGGCGATGGAAACCTTTCCGTCGCGAACCGATTTGATCTCTGTCCCGGTAAGCATTATCCCCGCTGTGAATTCCTGGAGTAAGAAATACTCAAAGGATACCCGTTTGTTCTTTATGCTGATGGTTTTCTCCATAATCCCGGCAGCAAAGGTACTAAAAATGCCGCATCCCGTATCCAGCTATCCAGCCATCCCACATGTCAGATCTTAAGCGAAATGCCAAAAAGGTAGTTCACAGGGGCCTGGGGAAAGTACCCGTTGGATTCGTAATAGGTTCCATCCTGGATATATGGATAAACCCAGGCATTTGATTCGTACCTGGAACTGAAAATATTGTTGATGGTCATCGCAAAAGCAATCTCTTTCATCCAGCGTGGATGTATGGCAAAGGAGGCGCCCAGCCCGTTAATAAAATAATCATGCAGAGCGCGTTGACGGTTTGAAGTATTATCGATATACTGCATACCGATGTATCTGGAATTCCAGGAGAAAGACAGATTTTTAAGAGGTTTATAGGTTAGCGTCCCTGTAAATATAATGTTTGGAGAGAACGAAAGATCGGTGTTCCCCAGGTAGGCCTGTTGCTGACCGGTGAAATTCCAGGCCGAATCGTATTCATCAATATATTGTGTAAAATCCCTGATCCTGTTCCGGCTAAAAGTCGCTGCTATATCGAGATGCAGTTGCTTTATTATATCGATACCTGCGGATATCTCAATCCCAAGGCGATAGCTGTGGGGGGTATTGACCATGACAGCTTCCCCTACAGAATTGATCTCCCCGGTAAGCACAAGCTGGTTTCTGTAATCCATATAAAACAGGTTGGCGTTTGCAATGAACCACCTGTATTTTGCTGTATATCCGAGTTCATAGTCATACAACCTTTCTGAAGTTGGCATACGGTTGGTATCGGCATCCTTGTAATTATCCCGGCTTGGTTCCCTGTTCCCTATGGCAAATGAAAAATAGACCTGGTGGTTTTTGCTGAAAGCAACGAAAATCCCGAGCTTGGGATTGAAAAAATTGAAGATATGGGTCTGGTCCAGTGTCCTTAGATCTTCAATAGTCCCGTTGAGTTTGTAATTGACATAGCGGTACTGAAGGTCGGCAAATAGAGACAGCTTTTTCCACAAGGTATAGTTTGCTTTTCCGAAGATGTTGAAGTCTTTTTTCAGGCCTGTACCATCATACCAGTTCCATTCATTATTGCTGGTTGATGCAAATTGCGCCCAGATGATCTTTCCGAAGGAATCGCCCGAATACCGGCTCCAAGCGCCTCCCAAGGTTACACTAAGCTTTTCATTCGGTTTGTAATTACTGGAGAAGGTAAATCCGCAGAAATCATTATCAAGAATTTTGCGGTTGACGAGGTTGGTCGAATCGATTGTCACCCCACCCAGTGTTACATCAGGAAGCCCATAATTTGAAAAAAAAGCGTTTTGCTCGTAACTCTCATAATAGCCTTTACCTTTTGTATAATGAACGGCAAGGTTCAGGTCCCAGCCTTTCATAATCTGTTGTGAGAAAATTGCCTGGAAATGGGTCTGGACATAGTTGTCGGTTTCATTATCATAATACTGGATATGCCCGTTCTGGCCGTAATACAGTCCCATGGGATTGAACCTGCGGTTTGTCTCAAGGGAATCCCTGGGTACACCTCCCCAGGCCTGATAAGTCTTTTCCGTACCTGAAAACAGGATCAGTCTGAATGTTGTATTCGGTCCATAGTACCCGCCTGAAAGATACCAGGAACGCAGGTCAGAAAAAGCCCTGTCGATATAACCATCAGAATGTATATAGGAAAAACGGCCATCGAAGCTGAGATGATCTGACATCAAACCGGTACCGAACCTCAGAGTGGATTTGAATGTATTGTAGGACCCGGCGGATAAATCCAGTTCACCGTAAGGATTGGGGTTCAGTTTTGTTGTCTGTATGTTGATGGAAGCCCCGAAAGCTCCTGCACCGTTGGTTGAAGTGCCCACGCCACGTTGTATCTGTATGTTGTCTGAAGATGAAGCGATGTCGGGGAGGTCAACGAACCATACACCCTGGGATTCAGGATCATTCTGGGGAATGCCGTTCAGTGTCACATTGATCCTGGTAAGATCAGTGCCACGGATATTGATCCCGGTATAGCCTATTCCTGTCCCCGCATCTGAGGTGACAACAGTGGATGGTGAATTCTGAATGAGGTAGGGAAGGTCTTTTCCCATATTCAGCGGTTGGATCTGTTTTGCCTGGATATCGGTGTATGCAACCGGGTATTTATCGTGAGCCCGTGTTGCTGTTACATTCACTTCTTCGCCGAGAATTGCAGCGGGCTCCATCATAATGCTGATGGTCGTGTCGCTGTTTACCTTTAATTCCAGTCTGATCTTCGCATATCCTATAAATGATACCCGCAGGAAATAGGATCCGGGACCTATTTTTGAAATGGAAAAATGTCCGTTCTCGTCGCTCACTGCATTTTTCCCGCTTTTCTCAAGGATCAGGTTCGCCCCTGACAGTGCTTTCCCGTCCTGTTTGTCATAAATTGTTCCTCCCAGCCTGACCTGTGCATAGGATGTTCCTGCAAGGAAAACTACTGCGATCAATGCAGTAATGAACCCGGCCATATTTTTTTTGTCGTCTCTTTGCGTCATCATAAGTTATACGTTTAAATGCTAAACTGATAACCTACAATAGAGGCATGCTGTAAAGTGATACTCTTGTTCCTACGCCGGCATTATCCGGATCAGGTTCAGAGGGTATGATCTCAGCCTGTGTCTTAAGGCACCCCTATTGGAAAGTTGGATACAAAGATAGGGGATTTTTCATAAATTTGCTTTCATGAAAAAAATACTCATTATCAACGGGCCCAACCTCAACCTGCTCGGGAAGCGTGAAACTTCAGTTTACGGCAATAAAAAATTTGAAAACTATCTGAAAACTCTCAAATCGGTATTCCCCGATGCAGGTATTTCGTACTTCCAGAGTAATATTGAAGGTGAGCTTATTGATGCCCTGCAAAAGGCCGATGGGAAATACACAGGCGTTATTCTGAATGCAGGGGGATATACTCATACATCAGTTGCGATAGGGGATACGGTAAAGGCCATTTCTGTGCCGGTGATCGAAGTTCATATTTCCAATGTATACTCCAGGGAACCATACAGGCATGTTTCATTCATTGCCGCTGCGGCCCGGGGTGTAATCGCCGGTTTCGGCCTTGATTCATACAGGCTGGCTATAGAAAGCCTGCTGTATGCTTAACTTTTAAATTTGGATGGTTTTAACTGGGAAAATTTCCTCTTCCGCAGTATGAAATAATCAAATACAAGGCTTCCCCTGTATATATTTCTGACAGAGCCCTGTTTTATCGATTTACGTTTTTGCCTGGTTTTTGAAAGGGAACGGTAAAAACTGAAATGCGCCCTCGCCACTGCCCAGAAATCCTTAAACCCCGCCTGGATCAAAAATTTCATTGCAGCAACCCCGTCGAGCAGTAGCCTTACAGTAAAAACTCTTACCAGCCAGGATTCCGGAAGGTTCTTATAAAGCAATATAAAATTATTCCTGAAATTCAGGTAAGTTTTTCTCCAGGAGATTTTCGGCAAGGTTCCCCCACCGATATGGAAAACTGTTGAATCGGGGCAATACATTATCCTGTAACCTGCATTGTTCATCCTCCAGCAAAAATCAATTTCTTCCATGTGAGCAAAAAAATCCTCATCAAAACCACCAAGTTCATGATAAAGTTTTGATTTCACGAACAAACAGGCTCCCGATGCCCAGAAAATTTCATGAACATTGTCGTACTGACCATGATCTTCCTCTATCTGAGTAAACATCCTGCCCCGGCAGAAAGGATAGCCATACTTGTCGATAAATCCCCCCGCAGCACCGGCATATTCAAATTTCTTTGGCTCGAGATAAGAACGGATCTTCGGCTGGCACGCTCCTATTGAAGCATCCCTGTCCATGATCTCGATGACAGGTTTTATCCAGTTTTCAGTAACTTCAATGTCGGAATTCAGGAGGACATAATATTCTGCCTCAACCTGTTTCAATGCAAGATTATATCCTCGTGCAAAACCACCGTTGTCGGGATTACTGATGATATGGATCTGAGGGAAATGGTTTTTAAGGAAATCCAGGGAGTTGTCGGTAGAAGCATTGTCCGCAACAATGACACCTGTATCAGGTTCAATATGTTGTATCAATGCCGGAAGGAATTTTTGAAGAAAATTTTTTCCGTTCCAGTTAAGTATTACTACTGCGACTCGCACTCTTTTGAAGAAAAATCAGGATCCTATTAAAGGCTCAAAAATAAGAATAAATCCTAAGCGGATGAAAGAAAAGACCGGCTTTGTCGATTCCTGTCATAGATTGGTAGTGGGCAAGTCCCAGGCATCTTCGGAATAGTCGCCCCAGACATTCACAACCTGTGTTTCACTAATGTCGACAGGGGATACCATTTTGCTTCTCAGGGCAACTTTCCACCTCGGTTCATACTGCTCACCAATGGCATCGGAATGCAGCAGGATGAAATCAGCAGTGACCATGTCGGGTGAATAGAACACAAATCTCTTGTTCCTCTGACTGTTGTTAAGGGTATAATACTGCCAGATCTCGTAAGGATAGGTGTTCGGCTCTGCGTAATGGCCTTCCCTTGCGTTTGGAGGGCCGTACTCAAGATAAACTCGCCCCCGGTCACTTTGATAGCCTTTCTTGATTTTGGTAGCAAAGTTAGCCTGGGCAATGTTAACCTGTGCCTTGTATCCCTGCCATGCTTTCTCGGGTTCGCTTGAACTCCTTTGCTGCCAGAAGGTATAGAAATACTTTTGCAGGGTCGGGAGATCAGCTTTTTTTAACTGGTAACGGATAAAATCTTTCTCATACCCGGTTGAAATGGGATAAGTACTGTTGATGAACTCCTTCAATGAATCTGCATTTATGATCTTTTCGGCAAATGTCCCCTGGATATCGGCAGAAGCAATCTCTGTCAGTGTATAAGTGGCATTCGGATTGGTTCTCTGAAAGAAAACTTTTTTCGACAGGATAACTTCATTATTTGCATTCCTGGCCTCAATGACCAGGTTGTAATTCCCGCTTGCAAGGTCCCTGATGTTGATGTCGGCCAGTAAAACATTAACCGCTTTAGGGCTCTCTTTTTTTGCTTTGGCAAACTCGTTAAGCTTTAAATTGTTTTCAAAGCATTCAATGTAATATGAGAGAAGGAACATCTGGCCTTGAGGAATAGTTTTGTCAAGACCGTAAAGTTCCGTATAGAATCCAAGTTTTGCATCGGCCCCGGGATAAAAATTATAGATATTGGGTACCAGGTTATAGCCACTCTTTGACAGGTCCGTGACTTTTTCGGCCTTGGAATAGCTTTGAATCATCTCCACACCCGACATGGATGGTTTATCAGCTGGAAAATCAATCACAATATTCTGGTTATATGGAAGAGCCTGTGCATTTTTATTTTTATCGGAAAGCTGGATCTGAAAATTGTATGTACCGTTTGCAAGCTGGAACCTCTGCTGGTCGATGAACTGAAAGTTCAGATTGGAAGTATCTGCAACCTCATTGCTTTTCAGTTCATATTTTTTAAAAGCCTTGATATCATTCTTATCTTTAAACGTCATGAGGACATTGACAGTGGCTTTATATTTGCCATCACTTTGTTTGATCCATTTTACACTATTACCGGCAATGCTCAGGTAGGTTTCAATATAAGGGCCTTCAGGGGAATTGAATGTAGCGTATGTGAGATAAGCCCAAAGATTTTTTGCCGAAGCAGATGTTCCTCCCATAAGAAAACAGGCAAGGATCATCAGGAGTAAACTCTTTTTCATAAAATTTGGATTGAGGTTTTATTTCAATGGTTAAAAAGGCTTTTTTGGTCAATGTAACAATTAATATACAAATATATTGAAAATCCGATGATTTTACAAGAAAATTCTGTGAAGTGTGCATTATGAAAGGTAAAGACACTTCCCTGGAATGTCAGTTTGCCTTCTTGCCGGTTCCGAAAATTGTTGTACTTTTGCCCCCGGAGAGATGGCAGAGTGGTCGATTGCGGCGGTCTTGAAAACCGTTGAGGCTCATACCTCCGGGGGTTCGAATCCCTCTCTCTCCGCAGATGGATACCAACAGTAACGCGAAAATAATACAGGCGGTTTTCGGTTTCCTTGAAGCAGTCAATGGCAAAAGGGATACAATGGCTATTTCGGCCCTGATCCGCGGGATGATCGATGAATTGCTGCTGGCCGGTGTGAAATTTGAAGAAGCCGGAGATCAGAGCGACCCTCTACCCTGGTCCAGGCTGGATCATGACCTTCGGTCCCCTATGAATGGTATACTTGGTTTTACTGAGATACTTCTGGAGGAACTAACAGATCCTGAGCTGAAGTGGAAAGCTGAGCAGATCCATGTTTCGGCTCTCAGGCTGATGCAGCTCCTTGATAACAGCTCAGTATACCGCTTTTCAATACCTCCTACGGAAGATTCTTCCAAAACATCCCGGCCGGAAGAACCTTCTGATGCACTGGCCCCCCATGAGATCCCAGTCAGGAAAAAAGCAAAATCGGCAGGGAAAAAGCTTCCCAATGTGCTGATTGTGGAGGACAACATGGTCAATAGCAATCTGCTGCAGCATCATATCCGTAAATACTGCCATATCTTTTTCTCCCAAACGGGGAACGCGGCTATTGAGGTGGCTAAACGGGAAAAAATCGATGCGATCTTCATGGATATCAATCTCGGCCAGGGAATTGACGGGACACAGGCTATGCTTGAGATCAGGAAACAGATTGGGAATGAAAATATCCCTGTTGTAGCCGTCACCGGATTTGCCGGTAGGGAAGACCGGCATAAGTTCCTGAAAGCCGGATTTGACGAATTCATAGCGAAGCCCTTTGAACGACAGGAGGTCATTAGTATTATTGAAAGCTTATTTAAGCAGGAAGACTGAGCCAAGTCTGAGATAACCCGGATTTTTTTCTATTTTTGCAGCCTCATTTTACCGGAGAGATGCCAGAGCGGTCGAATGGGGCGGTCTCGAAAACCGTTGACCCTCGTAAGGGGGTCCCAGGGTTCGAATCCCTGTCTCTCCGCAGAAGTTGTATCAAATTACAACAAAACCGCTTAAAATCAATGTTTTAGGCGGTTTTTCTTTTTTCTACCCAGCCAAAATATTCAAAGAAAATCAAATAAAAGGTGCACTTTTCGGTGCACTTTTGTGGCTCTATGAAAGTGCACCGAATTTTGATGTATTTTGTTAATAATTAATTAGATAGATCATATAAAAAATTTGGAAATTCCATCTATTTTATGTATCTTTATGTTAATTTCATATATTAAGATCGATGTAATATGAAAAATTCTTTGTCTATTCTTTTTTACCTCAGGAAAAGTAAAGTCGCTGAAAATGAGGAAGCACCAATCTACATGCGGATAACAGTAAATGGTAGGAGGGTGGACCTGGCAACTCATCAGTTTATAGAATCAGAAAGGTGGGATTCCCAGCATGGATGCATCAAAGGAACCAAGGAAGATGCGAGGACCATCAATACCAGCCTTGATAATAAAAGGTCACAGGTCCTTAAAATCTTCACGCAGCTTGAAACAACAGGTAAAACCATCACGGCTGAAATTATCCGGAATCACTTTTTAGGGAAGATGATAAACAGTCCAGATCGAACCCCAGCGAGGCAACATTTGTCGTGAGTTCCTTTTCTGTCTCCTCGAATGTCATAAAACACCCGGTTCATTATATTGCGTTGCGCCCCGAACGAGAAACTCCATTGCCAAAAGGGTCTTTCCGCAACCTGCGTTTCCGCATACAAGCGTAGGCCTCCCTTTCGGTAATCCTCCGTCCGTAACTTCGTCCAATCCCTGAATACCGGTAGGAGTTTTGGGAAGGACTTTGTGCTGAAATTGCATTTTGTCTTTTTTCATAACTGTTTCTTGTTTTGAGGGGTGTTAATGCTTATTGAAAATTTGGCGGTTTATCAGAAGAGAAATACTAGCAACGCAATATTTTATCTATGTTTAAGAACGATAAATGAGTTTGCAACTTGTATTCTATATCATACAAGATACAAATATAAAGCATTAAACCAAGAAGTGTTCTCTATTATTCAACCAGGTAGCCTGGTCCATTGGTGGTGTTCATGACCGTCCATGAGGGGAACGCCCTGTGTTCGATATGATCAGATATATGAATTTCCAGGGTTACTGCAGAAAATTCGATGTTGAAAAGTATTTTAAGACATGGTATTGAGGTTACCGCTTACAGTTTTATAAAAGCTGATGGAAATTTTATTAAATTTGTTTGCTTCCCTGTAAGTTTTAAGGTTCAAGGGTTGCCCAAATACAGGATAGATCAATAGTTTAATTCTCATCACTATGAAATTTTCGTCGTTTGTACCATGTTTGATAATTGTGGTATTATTCTTTAGTTCCTGCCATCACAATGCTGACCTGACGGTTGCGCCTCCAAAACCTCCCCCTCCGGGACCGGAATTTAAATGTTCACATGATACTATCTATTTCAGGAACTCAGTGTTACCTATAATCATTTCCGGCTGTGCCAAAACAGGATGCCATGACGAATCAAAGCATAAAGCAGATCACATTCTTGACAATTACGCAGGCATAATTTCTCTTGTGAACCCATTTGATCCTCAAAGCAGTAAGCTGTATACCGTTTTGTTCAGTGGCTCTGAAAAAAGGATGCCTCCCAGCACTCCATTTACCATCGAGCAAAAAAGCATCATTTACTGGTGGATCGCACAGGGCGCTTATAATAACAAATGCGATTCAGCCGGCTGCGATTCAACGAATGTAACATACACTGCCTCTATCTATCCTATCACCCAGGCTTGGTGTGTGGGCTGTCACGGCGGATCCAAACCTGCCAACGGCCTGAGCCTGGAGACCTATGACGAGGTTGTGGCCTGCGCCAACAGCAACAGGCTGATGGGTGCCCTCCGTCATGATTCCGGATTTTACCCTATGCCCAAAGGAGGAGAAATGCTTTCTCCTTGCGAAATTAATTTGTTCCAGAAATGGATAAATATTGGTAAACCATAATTAACCAGTAATCAAAATCAAATGAAAAAAATTATAAAAGGCAGTTTCATATTGTCATCCTTACTTTTGTTACTCAGCTCATGCTATAACGATAATGAATATGACCTGTATCCATTCTCAGGGACCCAATGTGACAGTACTAATGTTTCGTATTCAAAGACTATTGTCCCTATTGTGACGGCCAACTGCAGTGTTTGTCATTCAACTGCAAGACACGATGGCAATGTGATCACCGAAACCTGGGCAGGGCTCAGTACCGTTGCAAACAATGGCAAACTCTGGGGAGGTGTGAACTGGGAAGCAGGGTACGTAAACATGCCGAACGGTGGCAGTAAATTATTGCCCTGTGACCTGGGTAAAATCAAAAATTGGATCAACCAGGGTGCTCCAAACAACTAAAACTTCAGCCATGAAAAAACGGATACATATAGCCTTTATACTTTTCCTGGCACTTTTTGCTTTCACAGCAACTGCCCAGGATGAAATGACAGCCCTTTTAAACAAGGACGCGAAACCTGTAATCGATTACACTTCGGCTACCTTTAAAACCACTAGGGTAGTCATTGGGGAGTCCAGCGAAAATCCTCCCCCGGGGAACCTTATCTTCGTATTTTCCCATCATTTCGGAGCTATTAATACAGGCTACGAGAACCTGTATGGTTTAAAACAATCCCAGGTTCGCCTGGGCCTTGAATACGGAATAACTAACTGGCTGGGATTAGGGGTCGGATTGAATACCCTGAATAATACCTGGGATGGCTTCCTGAAAGTCAAAGCCCTGCGCCAAAGCAAGGGAGCAAGAAGGATGCCCATTACATTGACCATTTTTGGAAGCACCGCGATCTATACTGCCAAATGGCAGGATCCCAACAGGAAGAATTATTTCACATCGAGGATGTCTTATGCAACGCAAGTGATCATCGCCAGGAAGTTCGGCGAAAGGTTTTCCTTACAGATCGCACCAACCTATGTGCATGTAAACCTGGTACCATCCTACAATGACCATAATAACATTTTCTCCCTCGGAGGAGGAGCGCGTTTTAAGGTGAGCCAGCGCGTTTCCATCAATGCCGAATATTACTACCTTTTCCCAAAGCAAATTGTCTCAACACCGGCATACAGTACGTTTTCAGCTGGGGTTGATATTGAAACCGGTGGCCACGTGTTCCAGATTTTTCTCACCAATGCAATGGGAGAAAATATGGAAAGCATTATCACACAAACAACGGGCACCTGGTGGAACGGCGACATCTTCCTGGGATTCAACATTTCAAGGATATTTACAGTAGTCAAGCCAAAACAATTCAGGTAGCCCTATAATTTGTTACGGCTATTTTGCGTTGACTTATGTAGTTATTTAAATTCAAACTAAATTAAATCAACATGAAAACCTGGATCAAAGTCCTTTCAGTACTGATTTTCGCGAGTGTTCTCGTATCGTTCCTGGTATTTTATTTCCTGTATAACAAACCCCATCCCAATTACGAAACCATGAATGCTGACTATACCGTCTCAGCCGCTGATCTGTATAAAAGCTTTACGGCAAATAAAGCTGAAGCAGGAACCATGTACAATGGAAAGGTAATTGCAATAACCGGCAAACTCTCGAAAGTTGAGGTTGCCGATTCGCTGACAATCTGTGTTTTTGTATTCAATAAGGGGATGTTCGGAGATGAAGGCTTGCGCTGCACAATGTTGCCCAATTATTGCGGGCAGGTGAAAAAAATTCCACCTGACACAGAGGTAAGGCTTAAGGGATATTGCACAGGGTTCAACGATACTGATGTGATCCTTGATAAATGTTCAATAGTAAAACAATAAGTCTAAGTACATGAAAAAACTGATCCTGATAATTTTAAGCCTTTCAGCCGTTGCACTTGCCGGGCATGCCCAGAAATTTATTACCAAAACAGGCCATATAAAATTCTATTCCGACAGCCCTCTGGAAAAGATCGAAGCCCACAACAGGCAGGTAAAGGCCGGACTTGATGTTGCAACAGGCGATTTTCAATTCATTGTATTATTGAAGTCCTTTGAATTCGTGAAAGCCCTGATGCAGGAGCATTTCAACGAGAATTACCTTGAATCCGATAAATTTCCGAATGCCACATTTATTGGGAAAGTATCCAACATCAAAGACTTCAATACCGGCAAAGACGGTCTGTATGACGCGACAGTTGAAGGCAAACTTACCATTCACGGCATCACCCGGCAGGTCAAAGAAAAAGGCAGCCTTGAGGTTAAGGAAGGGAAAATTACCGGGAAGGCGAAATTCAATATCTTACTTTCCGATTACAGCATTAAAATTCCCGGAGCTGTCACCAACAACATCTCCAAGTCCATTGAAATCACGGTTGATGTGATTCTCGATATATTAAACTAGACTATGAGAATATCTCCTGTTGATGCCGGAATGATAGACCTGGTCATGCAGGATAATGACTATCTGATATATTATAAAAACCAGCCATTACTTACTTCCTCCGGAAATGAGATCAAAAACGGGAACCAGAGAATTCTCAAACAACTGATCATTGAATCCTGCCTCATGAACATGATCACTGATGAAAAAGTGTGTGTGTTCGCTTTGCAATCGGCAAGTATTGATTTTCTCGGTTTTGGAAGGGATCCTTTTCTCGAACGTTTTGAAGACTTTTCATTGGCCGATCCTTTTATTCTGTTAAGAAAGGGCAGTATTACTGCAGGCGAGATGAGCAAAGAAAGTAATTTACAGTCTCTGCCTGAAAGAGAACCTGTCCTTTTCAACATGATGTTTTGGGGTATTAGCGGGGTACTCGAAGCTTTTTCACTTTTCAGTCTTGATTACAGGGAAAAAATACTTTCTGGCAAAACGATTTCCAATTGGGACACTTTCCTGAAAAGTGTCTATACTGACCTTATTGATTATCAGAAAGCAGCAATAAATCTGATATCATTTACACATAATTCGGGTGTTGTCCTGCCTATGCTCCTTGCCTGCGGGTATATTAATGCCATGGAGTATGTTAACGGGCTTTCAGCCATTTATCTTCGCAACCCTGATCCCTTTACAACTTCTCCCTTTGCAGTGCCGGAGGTAAGGAGGGAAGCATCAGCGTTCCTGGTCAATGTTCCTGAAATTCTTGATGATGTACGCCGTACGGCTGAATTTCTTGTTACCTGTAAATCTTTACCATTAAAAGGCCTTGCAGGGATATTAGGAAAGGGAGAAGGAAATGATCTGGAGTTCAAGTCAACTTTAAGGTGGGATCTGAAAGCCGGAAAAACAAACCAGCAGGTCGAAAGGGCATGTTTGAAGACCATTTCCGCCTTTTTAAATTCAAACGGAGGAATTCTGCTGATAGGGGTGAGGGATGACGGAAGCATTGAGGGCATTGAAAGTGACCGTTTCCCCAATATGGATAAATTCCAGCTTCACCTCTGGACCCTTATAAGGACTTCATTCGGAACGGATGTCAGCCCAAACATTCAAACAAACCTTGAACCTGTAGAAGAAAAAACGGTCTGTTCCGTGAAATGCAACCGCTCCGGCAGGCCTGTTTTTCTCAGGCAACCCGGGTTTGAGGAGGAGTTTTATATCCGTGTTGGCCCCGGTACAATTGCTTTGGCTGTAAGTGAAGCACTGCAATATATTTCAGACCATTTTCCCGGCAAGCAGCACTGAGGGGATTTATAACCCGTTGAAAATATTGTACAAACTCTGCGGAACCCCCTCTAAATTCAGGTTCCCGAGCCCGTGACGATGGTTAGGTGCATAGGGATTAATGTAGTATGGATCCCTCACCTGGTTCATTTCGAAACCAGCCTGTATAAACATATGTTCTCCAAGTTTATACTGCACATTGACGTTAAACCCCTGGGAGCCTTGTTGCGAGACCGGATAATAAGGTGAATAGGAGAGTGGTTGACCGGATATAGGAATTTCCTTGTAAAAAGCGCCGCTGATCGTCAGCCGATCATTTACAAAATAAGTTCCGCTCGAAAATACCGTCAGGCTTGTGTAATTGCCGTTATAAGGCTGGAAAATGTCACCAGAAAAAAGCGGGCGGGCATTGAAGTAATTTGTATTGGCAATAGAGATACCCCCGCTAATTATAAATTTCTTCCCTACCGGATAGCTGACCGTTGGCACCACATATTGTGTAAATCCGGAGCCATAGCCTGAGGCGGTGGAAAAATCCATACCAACTGTTACATGATATTCAGGTTTTTTAATCTGATACCGTGAGAGTACCTTTGATCTCTGCTTGCTGAGAGTGTCGTTTGAGGCGGCAGCAGATGGCATTGCATTCCTTTCCTGCGCTTCACAATGAAAAAGCAGGGTCAGGAAAAATAACAATGCCATTAACCGCATCACTTTGGCAAAACGCTTATTTAAATGCCATGTTGTCTTTTGCAGTAATTTTCTCGCAATAATGGCAACGCAGCTTCAATTCATCTTTATTGACTACATCAAACCTTGTGACAACCTCTTCGACGTTGGTGATACAGTTGGGATTGAAACACTTGACTATTTTTTCCACTTTGGCAGGGATCTCTACCTGCTTTTTCTCACTAACACTGAAGTTCTTGATAAGGATAAGGGTTGCTGAAGGAGCGACAAGAGCTATTTTATTTATCTCATCACTTTTGAAGAATTTGTTACTGACCTTGATAATCCCTTTCTTGCCCATTTTCTGGCTCTCAAGGTTTATGCCAATAAGTAATTGGTCGTTATATTCCATCAGGTTGAGTATCCTCAATACCTGGTAAACACTCTGTACCGGGATATGATCGATCACAGTACCGTTTTCAATAGCCGATACTTTTAATTCTTTCCTTTGATCTGTTTTTTCCATGGCTCCTGATTTTTTATTCAACAACTCCAAGTATAGCTGCAAGCAGCGCCTGGCGTACAAAAACACCATTCAGCGCCTGTGTAAAATAATATGCCTTCGGGTTGTCATCAACGTCGTATGTGATCTCATTGACCCTTGGGAGGGGGTGCATGATCCTTAAATTTGATTTGGCGTTATCCAGCATGCTGTTACGCAGAATGTAAGAATTTTTGACCTTCTCATATTCCATTGGATCCTGGAATCTTTCTTTCTGTATCCTGGTCATATAAAGGATGTCAACTTTCGGAATTACTTCACTCAGTTCAGTATACTGATGATATCCCAACTGTTTTGCTTTTATATGCATTTTCACCGAACTGGGCAATTTAAGTTCGGTAGGAGACACAAGATGAAAAGTAGTATTATAATTACACAATGCCATTGTGAGCGAATGTACTGTTCGTCCATATTTTAAGTCCCCGATAAAAGCCACATTAAGATTATCAAGTGTACCTTGTGTTTTCCTGATCGAATAAAGGTCAAGCAGAGTCTGTGTAGGATGCTGGTTTGCCCCATCACCTGCATTGATCACCGGGACCTTGCTCACTTCGCTGGCAAACCTGGCACTGCCTTCCCTCGGGTGACGCATAACAATGATATCGGCATAATTACTGACAGTCCTGATTGTATCCCGCAGAGATTCGCCTTTTTGGACGCTGGAACTTCCTGGTTCTGAAAAACCGATTACTCTTGCCCCAAGTCTTGTTGCGGCACTTTCAAAACTAAGCCTTGTCCTTGTTGAAGGTTCAAAAAACAGTGTTGCGACAACGTAATCCTCGAGAATTCGTTGTTTGGGACGTCTTTCAAAAGCCCCGGCCAGGTCAAGGATATGGATGTGCTCCTCCCTGGTATAATCATTGATGGAGACCAAACTCTTATTCTTCATGGCAGTGAAATTAATGTATAACAAATATCGCAAAAAAAATCCCGGATAGAACCGGGATTTTTTTTATTATTTGATTTTATTTTTTTTCAGAAAATCATTGAGGATTCCTGTCAGGTCAGGCTGGCCGATCTCCTGGAGATCATAGTAAACCCTTGTGTTGGGTTTCTTGATCTTTATAAGGCGGTTCAGGTCTATTGGTGTTGCAATTATAACAGAATCGCATTTTGTTTTGTTGATTGTGGCTTCAAGGTCCTTAACCTGCTGGTCACCGTAACCCATTGCAGGTAACAGGGTGCCGATATTAGGATAGAGCTTGAAGGTTTCGGCCAGTTTTCCAACTACGAAAGGCCTGGGATCGATGATCTCGGCAGCACCATATTTCTGTGCAGCAACGATACCGGCGCCAATCTTCATTTCACCATGGGTTAATGTGGGGCCGTCTTCTATGACCAGAACTTTTTTACCCCGGATTATCTCGGGATTGTCAACATGTATGGGGGATGCTCCGTCAACAACGATAGCCTTCGGGTTAAGTTTGTTGATGTTGTTGCGGACCGTTGTAATATGCTCGGGATATGCTGAATCGATCTTATTCAGAACAACCACATCTGCAATGCGGATATTTACTTCGCCGGGGTAATATCCAACTTCGGCACCCGGGCGGTGAGGATCTGCAACAGTAATCATAAGATCCGGTTTGTAGAAGGGGAAATCGTTGTTTCCACCGTCCCAGAGGATCACATCGCAGCCTTTGGGGTCTTTCTCGGCAGCGCGGAGAATAGCCTCATAATCAACACCGGCATAGATGACATTGCCGCGGACAACGTGCGGTTCATATTCTTCCATTTCCTCGATTGTGCATTTATGCTTAGCAAGGTCCTTAAGAGTGGCAAAGCGCTGAACCTTCTGTGCAACAAGATCACCGTAAGGCATCGGATGGCGAACTGCCACAACCTTTAGACCTTTGGCCATGAGGATCTCTATGATCCTGCGTGAAGTCTGGCTTTTTCCGCAACCGGTACGTGTAGCACAAACTGCAATCACCGGTTTTGTGCTCTTTATCATAGTATCTTTCGGCCCGATCAGCAGGAAGTTTGCTCCGGCAGCATTGACAATTGAACTGATATTCATAACCCTTGCATAGGGCACATCGCTATATGCAAAGTTGCAGATTTCAACATTGTGCTTCCTGATGAGTTCTGGTAATTCAGATTCTGCAAATATTGGGATGCCTTTGGGATAGAGTTTTCCGGCCAGTGCAGCAGGATATTTTCTCCCGTCAATGTCGGGGATCTGGGCTGCAGTAAAAGCTACTACATTGAAATTCGCATTATCGCGGTAATACGTGTTGAAATTGTGAAAATCTCTTCCGGCCGCGCCGATAATAATTACATTTTTCTTCATATAGTGTGTGTTATAATATTGTCCGGATTTTTGCAAAAGTACTGATATTTGGGAAATTAAACAAAACCAAAAAACACCTACTTTTGCAAAAGAAACTAAAACAGATGTTTGAAAGACGCCTTCTTGACGCAACCGGTAAAGCAATCATTACTTTATACGGACAGGAGTTTGATCTATCAATACTCACTATTGAAAGAACGAAAAAAGAAATAGAAGGCGATTACACACTTGTCATCTTCCCTTTATTAAAACTTTCACGCAAGAACCCTGAACAGACAGCTAATGAACTTGGGGAAGTAATTATTAAAGAGTTGCCCGAGATCGGTTCATTCCATGTTATAAAAGGATTTCTTAACCTGATTCTTTTGGATGAATACTGGATATCTTTTCTGGCAGAGAATTACAACAGGAAGGAGTTTGGTGTCAGCCAAAGCATAAGAGAAGAAAAAGTAGTACTTGAATACAGCTCTCCCAACACAAATAAACCACTTCATCTCGGGCATATCAGAAATAATCTGATAGGGTACTCCCTTTCACAATTACTTACAGCGAACGGTTTTAGGGTAGTCAAAGTGAATCTTGTCAACGACCGTGGGATACACATCTGTAAATCCATGCTCGCATACATGAAGTGGGGTGAAGGGGAAACCCCGAAATCTGCAGGTGTGAAAGGGGATAAGCTGATCGGCAAATACTATGTGCTTTTCGAAAAGAAATACAAGGAAGAGATCAGGGATCTTATGGAAAAAGGTCTTACAGAGGATGAAGCAGGGCAACAGTCACCTCTGATTCTTGAGGCCCGTGAAATACTTAGGAAATGGGAGGCCCATGATCATGAAACAATACACCTTTGGAAACAGATGAACACATGGGCATATCAGGGTTTTAAGGAGACATATGAAAGGCTTGGAGTTGATTTCGACCGGATATACTATGAGAGCGACACTTATCTGTCAGGCAAAGAACTGGTGCTGGAAGGCCTGGAAAAAGGAATTTTGAGGAAACATGAAGATGGAAGTGTCTGGATAGACCTTAGTTCTGATGGGTTTGATGAAAAGCTGCTACTCCGTTCCGACGGGACTTCTGTATATATGACTCAGGATCTTGGGACGGCCCAGCTTAGATATGACGATTATCATCCTTCCCGGATGATATATGTTGTTGGCAATGAACAGAACTATCATTTTGACATCCTTAAAAGAGTGCTGCAGAAACTTGACAAACCCTATGCGTCCAGAATATTTCATTTATCATATGGCATGGTCGAACTTCCCGAAGGCAAAATGAAATCCAGGGAGGGTAAAGTTGTTGATGCGGATGATCTGATGGAAGAGATGTATTCCACGGCGGAGTTAATGACCCGGGAGCTTGGCAAAGCCAGTGATTTTCCTGAAAAAGAAGCACGGAAGTTATTTGAGACAATCGGGTTGGGGGCTTTGAAATATTATATCCTTAAGGTAGATCCGAAAAAAAATATGCTTTTCGACCCTAAAGAATCTATTGATTTTAACGGAAATACCGGGCCTTTTATACAATATACCTTTGCCCGTATCAGGTCATTGATTTCAAAAGCAGCTTCTCGGCATATGATGCCGCATCCGGATATGCAGCTCAGCGGGATATCACTGTTGCCTTCCGAGAAAGAAACAGTTAAATTGCTGATGATCTATCCCCAGATAACCAAGCAGGCAGCCGATGAACTCAATCCGGCTATTGTTGCAAACTATGTTTATGAATTAGCAAAATCATATAACCAGTTCTACCAGGAGATACCTGTATTGAAAGAAGAAGATGCAGGATTACGTCAGCTTAGGCTAATGCTTTCAGTCCTGACGGCTTCCGTGTTAGACAAGTCACTTAAATTACTGGGTATCGACAGCCCGGAAAGGATGTAAGGGATAATGTAAAAAAAAAGCTGCCCGGGTCTCCGGGCAGCTTTTTTTTAGCACTGTAAATATATGCTTATGAAATGTTACTGAACAACGATCTTCTTGTCGAATGAACCGTTATCAGTTGTGACTTTCAGGAAATAAACACCTGATTTCAATAATGAAGTACTCAGTGTAACGGTTTTGCCGTCGGCCTGCTGGTTGATCAGCATCTGACCGGTAATGCTGAAGACCTGAACCTGCTGGATGCCTGAACCTGATTCGATGGTCATGATATCCTTAACAGGATTCGGATAAACCTTGATGTTTGCCTGTGAAGCTTCGCCAACTCCTACACCGCCAACATAGATATAACCGTTTTTAACCATAGTGTTAACTGATCCGAAAGCGTTGGTCACTTTTAGGGTCACATTATAAGTTCCGGGAGTATGATAGACAACAGCCGAAGGGTTCTTTGAACTTGAAGATGGAGGTGTGCCGCCCTGGAATGTCCAGCTGTAACTGCAGGGGCTTGTAACATTCCCGGTTGATATGTTCGTGAAAACAACACTGCCATCCTTGGCAATTGCAGTTGCATTTGCTGTGAAGTCGGCAACGGCAGGCACTGCAGGAGCAGTGAGCTTTTTAACACCATCTGTGGTGGCAGTATTGAATATACCTGCCCAGGCAACAGAATCGTTAACCCACGTCTGTGTAGTGACCTGAGTGCCCTGAAGGTCAGGATCAATTGAATTGAAGTTTGCTCCGTCATTCCATGAATATACGATACCAAGCCTGTCTCCGTAAGTGCCGTCAACACCAGTTGCAGCATACGTACTTGCAGTGCCGGTAATAAAGTCCATTTCACCATTGAACAACTGGCCGTTGAAGGTAAAGGCTGTGTATGTTGCGCCACCATCGGTAGTCTTGTCAAGAAGGTTGATCGTATCAGCAGCGCTGATGTATTTCATGCAAAAACCATTGAGAGCGTCTTTCATTGCAGGCCAGGTATTTTTACCCGTCATGCCGACCGGTGCAACAGCAGTCCATGTGAGTCCCTTATCAGGTGAATGGTAAATATGGCCTTTGTTTGTGCCGAACCAGATATGATCCCCTACGACATAACAGTTTGAAGTATATCCGTATTCGCCGGTTGACACTGTGGGAAGGTTTGCAGTATTAACCACAGTCCATGTAGTTCCGCCGTCAACGGTTGTGTAAATTTCAAATTTTGAGTTAGCGGGGTTGGGGTCACCCATTGAAACACCATTGTTTGCATCCCAGAAATAAACGATATCGGGGAATGATGCGGATCCGGTGAACATGCCGGCAGTACCCTGGCGAACCCATGTTGAGCCGCCATCGACAGTCTTATAAATTCCCTGGGCATTGATGCTTCCGGTAACTTTGTAAGTAGCACACCACGCAGTATTTGCATCGAATGCAGTAATCATTGAAATCGATACGCCTGCTACACCGTTGATTTTTTTAGCAGTCCAGGTTGTTCCTCCGTTCGAGGTTACAGCAACATCCTGACAGGCGGCTGCGGAACCTGATCCGTCATAACCAGCAGCCCATGCGATTTGATCACTCACAGCACTGATATTCTGTACACCTCTTGAGGTTGCGGTCCAGTTAAAACCCTGGTCAACCCAATGCTGGCCAAAGCTAAACATGCTCAGAGCAATAATTGCGATAATCGAAAGTAATGTTCTCTTCATAATGTTTAATTTAAAGTTTATATTTTAGCAAACATACAAAGAAAATCAACATAACCAGCAAAATTTAACATAAAAAGAATGATTAACTTTGCAGCCCAAAAGAATAACCGATGTTTGAAGGACTAAGTGACAAACTCGACAGGGCCTTTAAAGTCCTTAAAGGCCACGGACATATTACGGAAATCAATGTGGCAGAGACTCTTAAAGATGTGCGCAAAGCCCTGCTCGACGCCGATGTCAGTTTTAAAATAGCCAAACAATTCACCGACCAGGTCAAGGAAAAGGCTCTCGGAGAGAATGTTCTTACAGCTGTATCTCCCGGTCAGCTAATGATAAAAATCGTTCATGATGAACTGGTTGAACTGATGGGAGGCCAGAAAACCGAGATAAATCTGAAAGCCGATCCTGCGATATTCCTGATAGCAGGCCTCCAGGGTTCCGGTAAAACAACTTTTTCAGCAAAACTGGGCAATTACCTTAAGACTAAAAGAGGAAGAAATCCTTTACTTATCGCAGGTGACGTCTATCGTCCTGCCGCTATTGACCAGTTGAAAGTACTTGGTGAACAGATCGATATTAAAGTATTTACTGAGGAAGACAGCAAGGATCCTGTAAAAATTATAAAACACGGCATTTCCTTTGCCAAGGATTATGGTCATAACGTAGTCATTATCGATACCGCAGGACGGCTGGCAATCGATGAGGAAATGATGGCCGAAATTTACAATATTAAACAGGCCGTCAACCCTCATGAAATCCTTTTTGTCGTTGACTCAATGACAGGCCAGGATGCAGTGAATACTGCCAAATCATTCAACGACAGGCTTGATTTTGACGGAGTTGTGCTGACCAAACTAGACGGCGACACCCGAGGGGGCGCGGCTCTGAGTATTAAATCGGTGGTCAATAAACCGATTAAATTCGTCGGTATTGGTGAGAAAATGGATGCCCTGGATGTATTTTACCCTGAACGTATGGCAGACCGTATCCTGGGGATGGGCGATATCGTTTCTCTTGTTGAAAAAGCCCAGGAACAGTTCGACGAGGAAGAAGCCAAGAGGCTGCAGAAAAAAATCGCCAAAAATCAGTTCAATTTTGACGATTTCCTGGCACAGATCAAACAGATCAAGAAAATGGGGAATGTAAAAGACCTCCTCGGTATGCTGCCCGGAATGGGGAAAGCTTTGCGCGACCTTGATATTGATGACAATGCCTTCAAGGGAATCGAAGCCATCATCCATTCCATGACCCCCGCCGAGAGATCGGATCCTGCGATTCTGAATGGCAACAGGCGTAAACGTATTGCAGAGGGTTCAGGGACTACCATTCAGGATGTGAATAAACTGATCAAGCAATTCGAGGATACCCGCAAAATGATGAAGATGGTTACGGCAAACAAAGGCCGGAACATGGCCAACATCATGCGGAATATGCGCCAAAATTAATTCAAGCTTATGATTCTTCTCGACGGCAGAACATTATCGGAACAGATTAAATCGGAGATCACCAAGGAAGTTAAAAAGGAATTCCTGGATAAAGGGAAACCTGCACCCCACCTGGCAGCAGTGCTTGTTGGGGAGGACCCTGCCAGCCAGACTTATGTGGCCAATAAGGAGAAATCCTGCAGGGAAGTTGGATTTACCTCTTCCGTTTATAGATATCCTGAAAATTTCACGGAGAAGAACCTGCTTGAAGTTGTCGATTTTCTGAATAAGGACGGGGATGTTGACGGCTTTATTGTGCAACTTCCCCTGCCGAAGCATATCAATGAACATAAGATCATTGAAAGGATTAATCCTCTGAAAGATGTAGATGGCTTTCATCCGGTAAACGTAGGCCGTATGATGCTCAACCTTCCGTCATTCCTTCCGGCAACGCCCTTTGGCATTATGACACTGCTTGAACGATATCATATTGAAACCGAAGGCAAGCATGTTGTTGTCCTAGGCCGCAGTAATATCGTAGGAACTCCTATCAGCCTCATGCTTTCAAGGAAAGCCAAAAACGCGAATGCCACAGTTACCCTTTGCCACAGTTACACTCCGGATATTAAAAAATACACCCTGGATGCCGACATTTTAATTGTTGCAATGGGCAAACTGGGGATTGTAACCGCCGATATGGTTAAGAAAGATGCCGTTGTCGTCGATGTGGGTATGCACCGTATACCGGCCGGGGATACAAAATCCGGCTTCAGACTGAAGGGAGATGTAGTCTTCGATGAAGTTTCAAAAAAGTGTTCAGCCATAACTCCGGTACCAGGCGGAGTAGGCCTTATGACCATCGTTTCCCTGCTCTTGAACACCCTGAAAGCCTCAAAAAAAGAAATCAAATAAACCTTTTTGGATAAAACTTCAGATATTTTATTGGCCGAAGGGAAATTGCTTCCCGTCATGGAAGAATTTTATACCCTTCAGGGCGAAGGATACAATACGGGGCAGGCAGCTTATTTTATCCGTATAGGAGGCTGCGATGTGGGATGCAGCTGGTGTGACATCAGGGAGAGCTGGAATGCCCAGCTTTATCCTCCGGTGGAAACTGATGGAGTCATATCAAGAGCTCTGGAATTCCCTGCAAAAGCAGTGGTCATCACAGGGGGTGAGCCCCTGAATTACAACCTTGATTATCTTTCACAGGGGCTTAAACAGCATGGTGTTAAGATATTTATTGAAACTTCCGGGTCTCAGCCTTTGAGAGGAACCCCAGACTGGATCTGCCTTTCCCCTAAAAAAAGCAGTCCACCTCTGAAAGAGATCTTTCTTAAGGCTGATGAGCTTAAGGTGATCATACAGGATGAAACCGATCTTTGCTGGGCTGAGGAAAATATGGAAAAAGTGAAGGCAGGCTGCCAATTATACCTTCAGCCGGAGTGGAGCCGCAGGAATACAATATTGCCCCGGATCATCAGTTATATCAAGGAACATCCGCGATGGAAGATTTCACTTCAGAGCCACAAATATATGAGGATACCATGAAAATCCTGCATCCGGCCTCCGTCACCCTGTTTCTCGTCCTGCTTGCTATCGGCTCTCAAGCCCAGCAACCCGCCAATCAGCTATCCACAAACAATAAAAAGGCTGAAAAAGAATTCGATGCAGCAATGCAGGCTTATCAGGACAGGGACAATGCAAGGGCCATGGCCGGGATCATTAAAGCTTTGGAAGCCGATTCCACCTTCTGTGAAGCCCTGATACTCAAAGGGGATCTTCTGTCGGATGCAAAAATGCCTTCCGAAGCAATAGAAGCATACAAAAAGGTACTCAGGAGCAATGCTTCGTTTTCGAACAACCTGTATTTTATAATTGGCGGGCTTGAGTTGTACCTTGGCAGGTACAGGGATTCGGAAATTGACTTTGCAAAGTATCTTGAAGGAAAAAATGTGCCCGATGTCAAACGAAGGAAGTCCATGGCGCAACTTGCCAATGCCAGGTTCGGTGCGGAAGCCCTGGAACATCCTGTACCTTTCAGCCCGGTGAACCTTGGCGACAGCATCAACACCCGGTTCGATGAATATATTAATGCGATCACTACGGATGAGGAGCTGCTCTATTTTACGCGTAAGGTACCGAGAAACGAGAAAAAACCTGATTTGAAAGGGTATGAGGAAGACTTTTATGCGACCAGAAAAGTTGATTCTGTCACATGGCGCATGGCAAGGAATATGGGGCCACCTATAAACACTGCAGGAAACGAAGGGGCATTGAACATTTCCCCCGACGGGAGGTATCTTTTCTTTGCAGGATGCGAGCGTCCCGACGGCTTGGGGAGCTGCGACATCTACTGGTCAAGAAAGATCGGTGACTCCTGGACTGAACCTGAGAATCTGGGTCCTGTTGTGAATTCCACTACCTGGGATTCCCAGCCCTGTTTCTCATCGGATGGCAAAACCTTATATTTTGCCAGTAAACGTCCAGGGGGCAAAGGAAGTTCGGATATCTGGAAAACAGAGTTACAGGCCGACGGAAGCTGGACAGAGCCCGTAAACCTTGGAGATTCAATCAATACAGCTTTTGAGGAAATGGCCCCTTTTATCCACAGCGATGGCCAAACACTTTATTTCTCATCCAAAGGCCATCCTGGAATGGGTGGGTTTGACCTTTTTTACTCACGCAGGAAACCCGATAATACCTGGAGCAAGGCCATTAACCTGGGGTATCCGATAAACACTAATTCAGATGAAATGGTTCTTATCGTAAATTCAAGGGGTGACAAGGCTTACATCTCATCCGACAAGTTCGGAGGGAAGGGCCGTCAGGATATTTATCAGTTCCCGCTGTACAAGGAAGCCAGACCAATTCCGTCGACTTATTTTAAAGGTATTGTGTTCGACAGTGAAACAAAGAAAAGGCTGCAGGCCCGTTTTGAACTGACAAACCTCGGAGACGGTGGTACCGTTGCCAACTCGGTTTCTGACCCTGTAAACGGTGAGTTCCTGCTGGTATTGCCTATTGATAAGGATTACGGCCTGAATGTTTCCAAAGACGGCTACCTCTTCTATTCGGATAATTTCTCCCTGAAAGGCCTTCATGGCATCGACAAGCCCTTTATAAAAAATATAGCGCTGAAGCCGGTTATGGTTGGGGAATCTGTTGTTCTTAGAAATATTTTCTTCGATACGGATAAATATATTCTTAAACCAGAATCAATGGGAGAGCTCTCGAAATTGCTCGAATTTCTGCGTAAAAATTCAAAGATTAAAGTGGAACTCAGCGGACATACTGATAATATGGGGACACCGGCCTATAACATTGAATTATCAAGAAACCGGGCAAAAGCCGTGTATGATTATCTTATAGTGAACGGCATTGCGGCAGGGAGGCTGAGTTATGCAGGATATGGTTTAACGCGGCCTATCGACAGTAATGATACTGAGCAGGGCCGGGCCAATAACAGGAGGACTGAGTTCAGGATCGCAGGGACATTGTAAAGGCCCTTAAGATATAATTGCTTCAATACTTTGTGGTTTCCTATTTTATTAGTAATTTTGCACCCCTAATTTGACAGAGGTATTGTAATGATCCATATTACTTTGCCAGACGGTTCCGTAAAAGAATACCCCAAAGGTGTCACCGGGCTGGAAGTTGCGAAAAGTATAAGCGAAGGGTTGGCACGCAATGTGCTGGCTGCAAAAGTTAATAACGAGGTACGGGATGCAACAAAGCCTATTACCTCTGATTCCACCCTCAAACTCCTTACCTGGAACGATGCAGAAGGCAAAGCCACGATGTGGCATTCTTCCGCTCACCTTATGGCAGAAGCTATTGAACAGCTTTACCCGGGAGTGAAATTCGGCATTGGTCCGGACATTGAAAACGGGTTTTATTACGATATCGATTTTGGCGACTGGCCGATATCCTCAGAAGATTTTCCAAAAATAGAAGCAAAGATACTGGAGCTTGCAAAGGAAAAGCAGGCATATATAAGGAAAGATGTTTCCAAAGCTGAAGCTATCGGCTATTTTACCAGGAAAGGCGATGAATATAAGATCGAATTGCTGAATGACCTGACCGACGGGGAGATCACTTTTTATGAATCCGGCCATTTTACTGATCTTTGCAGGGGCCCGCATCTTCCCGATACAAGTTTCATAAAGGCTGTAAAACTCCTGAATATTGCCGGTGCCTACTGGCGTGGTGATGAGACCCGCAAACAGCTTACCCGTATTTATGGTATTACATTCCCAAAACAGAAGGAACTTGATGAATACCTCGTCTTGCTCGAGGAAGCTAAAAAGCGTGACCATCGCAAACTTGGGAAGGAAATGGAGTTGTTTACATTTTCACAGAAGGTGGGCCTTGGACTTCCGCTTTGGCTGCCCCGTGGGGCCCAACTCCGCGAACGCCTTGAAATGTTCCTGAAGAAGGTTCAGAAGGAAGCAGGATATGAGCCGGTGATCTGCCCCCATATAGGAAATGTCGAGCTCTACAAGATATCGGGACATTATCAGAAATACGGTGAAAGTTCTTTCAGGCCGATCTCAACTCCTGTTCCCGGCGAAGAGTTCTTTCTTAAACCCATGAATTGTCCGCATCATTGCGAAATATATAAGTCCAAACCACATTCATATCGTGAATTGCCTGTCAGGCTGGCTGAATTCGGCACTGTATACCGCTATGAACAGAGCGGAGAACTTCACGGGTTGACGCGTGTACGCGGATTTACACAGGATGATGCGCATATTTTCTGCACTCCTGAACAGGTTAAGGATGAGTTCAAGGGTGTGATGGACATCGTTATGCTCATTTTTAAAGCGCTTGATTTTAAGGATTTTATCGTTCAGATTTCGCTTCGCGATTCGAAGAACACGGAGAAATACCTTGGTTCTGATGAAAACTGGGAGAAAGCCGAATCTGCTATCCTGGAGGTTGCTGCCGAATGTAATCTGAACACGGTTATCGTTCCCGGAGAAGCGGCATTCTATGGCCCCAAGATGGATTTCATGGTCAAAGACGCTTTAGGAAGGAAATGGCAGCTGGGTACTATACAGGTAGACTATAACCTCCCTGAACGCTTTGAACTTGAATATATAGGTGCCGACAACCAGAAACACCGTCCTGTAATGATCCACCGTGCTCCGTTCGGGTCCATGGAACGTTTTGTTGCAGTGCTGCTTGAACATACTGCCGGGAACTTCCCGTTATGGCTTACCCCGGATCAAGCTATCATACTGCCAATCAGTGAGAAATACATTAATTATGCAAAAAAAGTTTTGAATTTGCTGAATAATTCCGAAATTCGTACCCGGATTGACGACCGTAACGAAAAGGCCGGCAAGAAGATACGTGATGCTGAACTCTCCAAGATACCATTTATGCTGGTAGTAGGGGAGAGGGAAGAAAACGAAGGTAGCGTCTCGGTTCGCAAACATGGCCAGGGAGATCTTGGTCCACAGAAAATTGAAGAGTTTATAAATTATATAAAAACTGAAGTAAATAAGGAATTAGGCGAACTTAATTAACGTGAACCGGGAATCGTGAACCGGGACCTGATCATGGTCCGCAGATAACGGGTCACGTTCACATTTAAAAAAGGAGGAAATATAGCAACACCTTATCAACATCCGAGGAGGTTTACAAGACCGCAGAAGAAGGAAGATCTCCACAACATCAACCAGAACATCAAATCGCCTGTCGTGCGTGTGGTTGGAGAGAACATTACACCGGGTATTTATAACCTCAGGGAAGCGCTGAATATTGCAGAAAATATCGGCCTCGACCTGGTTGAAATATCACCGACTGCAAATCCACCTGTTTGTAAGGTTGTGGATTATAAGAAATTCCTTTATGAGCTGAAGAAGAAACAGAAGGAAATGAAAGCCAAAACGGCAAAGATTGTCATCAAAGAGATCCGGCTGGGTCCCAATACCGATGACCATGATTTCAATTTTAAACTGAACCATGCTATCAAATTCCTTAAAGAGGGGGCCAAAGTCAAGGTTGATGTGTTCTTCAAAGGCCGTTCGATTATTTATAAAGAACAGGGCGAACTAATCCTACTGAAATTTGCTCAATCGGTTGTTGATTTCGGCAAGATAGAACAAATGCCCCGGCTTGAAGGGAAGCGAATGATCATGATCATAGCCCCAAAAAAATAATTCATGATTCAATAAATCGTAAATCGTAAATAATAACAATCATGCCAAAAATGAAGTCGAAATCCGGTGCAAAAAAACGGTTCACTCTGACCGGTACCGGAAAAATCAAGAGGAAGCATGCTTTTAAAAGCCACATCCTGACCAAAAAGTCAAAGAAACGGAAGCGTAATCTTACTTACTCAACTATTGTTGACAAAGCCGATGCCGCTAATGTTAAGGAAATGCTTCAAAATTAAATTATGTCGAACTTGTATTCAGCTTTAAGATCTTGCTAAACACAGGGCGCTGATACAAAAAAATGTAAAACAATGCCAAGATCAGTAAATGCAGTTGCCTCCAGGGCCAGAAGGAAAAAGGTTCTGAAACAAGCCAAGGGGCAATTTGGAAGAAGAAAAAATGTCCTGACCGTAGCCAAAAACTCGGTTGAGAAAGGTCTGACCTACGCTTATCGCGACCGCCGCACCAAGAAAAGAGATTTCCGCGGTCTGTGGATAACCCGTATCAATGCAGGTGTGCGCCAGTTTGGGTTGTCGTATTCGGTTTTCATGGGAAAAATTGCTGAACACAATATCGCCCTGAACCGCAAAACCCTTGCAGATCTCGCAATGAACCATCCTGAAGCCTTTAAAGCTATTGTTGAGGAAATCAACAAGTAGGAAATTATAAATAAAGGAAAGGGCGCCTGTATACGGCGCCTTTTTTTTACTTTTCCTTTTTCCTGTAATAATTTTCGAGAAATTTTTCTATCTGATCAACTGCCAGTCTTTTGGCGATGATCTCCTTCTGCTCGTTGAGAATGTAAATGACAGGGGTGGAAGTAATATCATATTGCCCGTGATATTCCCCCGTCAATGTGCGTGGCCCGTCAACATTGATCCAGGTCAGATTCTTCTTTTTAATGTAATTCTTCATCTTGACCAGTGATGTATCGGAACAAACGGCAAATATATCTAAACCGTATTTGTCCCGGCTTGTATCAAAGAAGTCTTTTAATTTTGGTATTTCCTGCTCACAATGATTGCATTCGGGGTCCCAGAAAAGAATAAGCAGTGTCCTGGCATTAATGTTATACATTGAGACGAGCTGAAGGCTGGTATCCTGCATGATCATGTTAGGTGGTCGTTTCCCGATAAGAAGAGACTCCATCTTGGCGGCTTTTTTAATGATCTCCTTCTTCACTGTCTCATTAACCCATGTGGTCTGGTTCGTTATGTAGTATTTATTGACTACATGAACAAAAATCTTGTCAAAACCCATAATCTCGGAATTCTCATACTGCCTGGTGACAAACCATACTATATACTTAAACATTTCAGAGTTTATGCGAGATTTTTCGATCAAAAAATCAGCTTCATTAATAATTGTATCGGGTGACTGCGGAAGGACTTTATCAAAATACTTCAAGAGTTTGGCATGAAAAACCGGTGTACGAAGAGCCCGGTCATCCGTGAAACTCACATCATCCCAGAAATGGTTCCTGTAATACCTGTATGAGAAAGTCGAATCTTTACGGCCATTCGGCAGGGTAGGAGTCTCCGGCACTTCCGGTTCCTTCATGATATTTATCATAAACGCAAGAAACGACTTTGGGTATTGCTTTACTAAATTCAGCTTATACTGTATAATGATTCTGTTGAATTTAAAAATACTGTCGGAAAGCAACTTCGCTGAGTCTGGATTCTTTGAATGTTTATCCAGCTCTTTCTGAAAAACTTGTACTTTATTGTATTCCTGCTTGTTGAATTTAAGATAATCATAAAATAGTGTGTTCTCAGGAGAACCCTTGATGGTCATGGTTTTCAAGGTGTTGACCTTGTCAGCCTCCATGCTGAATTCCTTATCATTGTTGATAATGAAGTCAAAGTAATTCTTCTCGGTAATAATAAAAATATAAATACCCTTTGGGAGATCCTCAGCACCTGTGAACGTACACTTCCCAGATTTATCAATTTTTAATGTGTCTTTAATGTATGTCCCATTTCCATAATAATTTGCTATAAGGCATGTTGTATCTTTCATTCCTTTGATATGGAATTGCACTTTGTACGCCTTTTGGGCAGACGCAGGAGTAATACAACTGCATAAAAGACCCATTAAAACCAGTTTGCTAAAGATTTTCATCGATATTCTTCAATTAGTTTCTTCTTCCCTTCAATTCTTTCTTATAAGACCGGAAGAATATTTTTACATAATAGTAGCCGATAGCTTCATTTATGACTTCCCGGAATCCTTTACTTGAATGCCACCAGTCGGAAGGCCCGTAAAAAATATTCGGGAGCGAAATAATCCCAACCCTTATGGAATCGCCCATTGCAGCCTGAAACAAAACTCTGGAACGGGCTCCGTGAACGCTCATTGTCATCAGATTAACAGCTTTTATATCAGGCCTGTGGGCCCGCAGCCAATATTTAAACGCAAGCCCGGAATTGTAAGTTCTGTCATGCATTATCTCATCCGTTTCCACAACAACCAGCTTCGTTGAGTCAAATCCAAGTTTTTTAAGGGATTCTGCAGCCACCCTCGCAGTATTCTTGTATACTGATAAGAGGCCACCGGATTCGATGGGTGTCCCTGTTGTCACAAGCAATGAATAGTGTCCTTGCCTGAATTCACGGATTGCATCGGTCAGAACATAATCACTTACAAATCCTTCCAGAGCAAGTATGGTGGTTTTTTCACGCTGAACGGGGGATAGAATCGAATACAGGTTTCTGAAAAAAAGACAAGCGGGAATAATAAGTATCAGGATCAGCAATATCCAGCCCCAGACCGTCAGTCCCCATCTTACTTTCCGGTCTATCAGCAAATAATTTTTCCTTTCGTAATCCATACCCGGCTATGCTCTAAGATGTTCTTTTCGCAAAAGATCATTCACTGTTTTAACAGGATTGAACGTGATGACAGGCACTTCCATAAACACCGTGATCCACTCTGCCATTGCCCCGTTCCATAAACCCGGTCGCTCAAGGGCCTTAAGGTTCTTTCCGCTGCTTGATTTCAACGAAATCAAGCCAGTTTCTTCATCAACATAACGGGAAAGATCGAATTTATTGCCTTGATAATCACGGAATGAGCATACAAGGTCAACCGGATTGAAGTGTGTAGCTGAACGGAAAACAGACAGCTGTTCCGGATCGAACATGTTTACCTGGGAAGTTTCAACAATCTGCAGGGAAATTTCACCTTCCTTATTCTTTACCCAGTAAGGGCCTCCTCCAGGTTCTCCTTCATTCTTAACCATCCCGCAAACCCGTATCGGCCTGTTAAGCCGGTGGACCAGCCATTGGATCTGAATTTTTTCCGTAAAGCCGAAAAAATCTTCCGGTAATTTAAGTGAAAGATACTTCCTGCAAAATTCTATAACATTGGCAATATCCTCAGTTGTGCAATTGTCTCCCTGAGCCTTCCCCAGAAATTCAAAAATATGTTTCCTGATCCATAAAAGGTATCCGCCAATAAGTTTTTTATTAAAAACAGTAGGGTCTTTTAAGCGGTCAGGTATAATGTTGTCAATATTCTTTACAAAAACGACATCAGCATTAATATCATTCAGGTTCTGAAGCAGTGCTCCATGTCCGCCGGGCCTGAAAAGCATGCTGCCGTCAGTATTTCTGAAGGGCTTATTCTCCTCATCAACGGCAATGGTATCTGTCGAAGGCTCTTGAACGGAATAACTGATATCAAAACTAACCTTCAGTTTGGATTCATAGAAATCCCTGACATTGCTGACCAGGTTTTCGAATCTGGACCTGTGTTCAGGAGAAATTGTAAAATGAAGCCTGGCCAGCCTGTTGCTGTTGCTTGCATATAAAGCAGCTTCCACCATATGTTCCTCTGCAGAGGTCCTTGCGCCATCAGGGTAATCGTGAAACCTGATGAGGCCCTTTGGCAGGTTCGAGTAATCAAGACCTTGCGCAGTAAGAACATGATCAATAATCGTATTATAATCATGCTTGTTAATCAGTTCATTAAGACTTAAACCATTGCCTTCAAGCTTTAATGATAACTCACCGTAAAAAGCGATCTCTTCAAGATGTGTGATAAAATACCTGACCGAATTGAAGCCATTGTCTTTATTGAACAATGCCTCACCTGAAGTGCCGGCCTCGTATGTCTCTCTGAATTCGAACAACTGTTTGAACATCCTGCTTGCAGCCCCGGATGCTGGAACAAACTTCACCACCTCCAGTCCTTCAATACTTTGATCAAACCAGCTGATGAACTTTTTCTTGTCTTCCTCTCCCGGACAAACAATACCGTCACCGGAAGTAGCCGGTTTTGCAAGATCAATAAATGGGAACCCATGAATGAAATGGCTGATCTGGGGTTCAAGGGCTTCAACAGTCATTCCACGCTCACTGATCTGGGTAAAGTCGCTATCTGAAAACATAGGAATTTTTTTCGCGAAGATACAAAACAGCTTTAATCTTGCTTAAATCATGACGAATCCTCCACTTTTAATGGAATTTTTATCAAATTTGTAAAATATCGTAGGATTATTTGTTCTATAGCCATTTATCCATTAAAAATAAGTATTCATTGAAATAATATACTCAGATGAAAAAACTCATCACCCTGGTCCTGATACTTACCGGATTCACAATATCCGCGCAGGTTGCCCCACATAAATATTTTATTGAATTTACAGACAAGAATCAGAATCCTTATTCACTTGACCATCCGGAACAATTTCTGACCGAGAGGGCCATGCAACGCCGGCAGGTCATGGGAATAGGGTATGAGCAAAATGACCTTCCGGTTACCCCTGCATATCTACAGTCATTGCAAAATATTGGTGCCCAGATACTTAATTCGACAAAATGGCTCAATGGAACAACCATATACCTGGCTGATACTACCCTGATCAATACAATTAAAGTTCTGCCCTTTGTAAAATCCGTGGTTAAAAATACAGTTGTATATAACAGGGAGTGGGAATCATTCAATAAATTTAACATTGAAGATCAAATAGTTTCGGTTAAAAGGTCATCACCTTCCACAAAAAATGTATCAGCCTATGATTATGGGGAGTCTTTTGAGCAGATCCATATGGTAAAAGGGGATCTGATGCATCAGAATGGCTTTCGCGGGCAAGGAAAAGTGATAGCTCAGCTGGATGCGGGATTTTATCATGTACCGGTTCTGCCTGCCTTTGATAGCCTGATAGCTAATAATCAGATACTTGGACACAAGGATTTTGTAAAAAACGGACTTCCCATCTTTGATGACCCCAGTGATCAGCATGGGATGTGGGTGCTTTCAATCATGGGAGGAATACTTCCCGGCCATTTAATTGGTACTGCACCAAAGGCCAGTTATTGGTTGTTGAAAACAGAAGAAAGGCCTTATGAGTACGAAACCGAAGAATATAACTGGGTATCAGGAGCGGAATTTGCCGACAGCGTAGGGGCTGATATTATTACATCCTCCCTGGGTTACACTGTATTTGATTCAACTTTTAAGGATCATACCTGCGCTGATATGAATGGACATACTACAGTTTGCAGCAGGGGGGCAAATATAGCCTTTAGCAAGGGCATTGTTGTGATCGTAAGTGCCGGAAATTCAGGGAATGACACCACCTGGCGTTGTGTAAGTGCTCCTGCAGATGCGGATTTCGCCATTGCCTGTGCCGCTGTAGATTCGAATGGCCTAAGGATAGGATTCAGTTCACTGGGGGTGGATACCGGTGGCCGTATCAAACCCAATGTTGCAGCAATGGGATATCTCACGGTCATCCAGGATGCAGGAGGTTCCATAAGAAGGGGAAATGGCACCTCTTTTTCTGCACCCATTATTGCCGGCATGACAGCTTGTCTGATGCAGGCAAAGCCGGGTTATGCCAATACCTTTATTAAAAAAGCTATTGAACGCGCAGGGAGTCATAGTTCCTTGCCCGATAGCCTTACCGGATATGGAATTCCTGATTTTGTTAATGCAATGAATATCATGAGTGTAAACATTCCTAAAAAAACTATTACTTTAAGTATCAATCCCAATCCTGTTGTATCAGAAGCAACCCTCATGTTCAATTCTGAGATTGCAGGAAGGATAACAATAAAATTCATAGATGCCATCGGTAAAACTATAGGAGTAAGGGTATATAGGACGACGGCAGGGGAGAACAGGTTAATTATTAATGACTTGGCTGGATTAAAACCCGGTATGTATATTGTTACTCTGGATTCTGATTTCCTGCATGCAAGAGGTAAATTGGTAAAATTGCCAGACTAGATCCTTAAGAATTCATAAAAAATACCCGGTTGATAAGAGATTTCCAACCGGGTTTTCTTTTGTATGCATGTTTACAAATGTAATTACATTTGTAAACGTATATGACCATTAGTTAATGATGAAATCTCTTTATTATTATTGTTATTTTCGTTTGAAGTTTAATACCAGGAGTTATTACAGTTAAATTCCTACTAATTTAATTTACAAATGTAATTATCATATCTTTACAATTCTAAATGTGATATGATACAAAGGTAAACAAAGATTTTGTTGTATGTTTACATATGTAATTAATTATTTAAATTTGAATAATATTTATTTATATAATTGATAACCTATTATTTAACAATAGATAGTTAAACTTATAATTTAAGAGAAGATGATTGAACGGCTTTTGGAGCTTATGCGGATGAAAAACCTGTCATCTTCGCAGTTGGCAGATGCCATAAAAGTACAGCGATCGGGTATTTCACATTTCGTTTCCGGCAGGAACAAACCCAGCCTGGAATTTATTTTAAGGATATTGAACTACTTTCCTGATTTAAACCCGGATTGGCTCCTTTTTGGTAAGGACCCTGTATTCAGGAACCCGGTTTCAGATTTTAATAAAATTGCTATTCCGGATAAGCAAAAAGGATCAGACAGTATATTTTTGAATGAAAAAATACCAGATACGCAACCTTTGTTTTTAGACGAATTGTTTCCCCTACCAAGCAATAAGGAAAAATCTGAACTCAAAGAAAGCGATCAACGTATTAAAGAACAAAGTATTAAGCAAAGAATATCCCAGGGACAGGAAACTGGAACCCTGAAAAAAGAAACATCCGGAAATGAATCTTCAACTCCGGATGCGTTTAAAGATGAATCCCCTGAGAGGATTGTTATCTTTTATAAAAACAAGACATTCAGGGAATTTCTTCCCGAATAATCAATTTTATTTTTAAATCAAACTCGGTCGAGCTGGGAAAAGAAGAAAGCACCTTCCCTTTCGGCAGTTGAATCAGCATCAGAACCATGTACTGCGTTTTCTGTGATGCTTTTACCATACAGGCTTCTTACGGTTCCGGGATCAGCCTTTGCAGGGTCAGTTGCCCCTATAAGCTTGCGGAATTCAGCTACGGCATTGTCTTTTTCAAGGATTGCTGCGATGATTGGCCCTGATGACATAAACCGGGTTAATTCTTCGTAAAATCCTTTGGCACTGTGTTCTGCATAAAAAATACCAGCCTGATGCCTGCTCAGGTGGACAAGTCTCATTGCAATAAGCCTGAATCCGGCTTTTTCCATCATTGCCAGTATATCTCCTGCATGCCCGGTGGCCATCGCCGAAGGCTTTATCATTGTAAATGTGCGGTTTCCAGCCATTGTATTATATTTTGATTAAGACGGCGGCAAAAGTAAGACTATTTTTAAAAATATGTACTTTTGTGCCCTCATTGATGGAAAACTATTTGGAAAATACGGATTTTAACAAGATCCGGGAAGTACTGGACAAATCCGGTAAGATAATTTTGACAACCCATACTAATCCTGATGGGGATGCCATCGGCTCAAGCCTGGCTATGTTCCTGTACCTTAAAAAAAGAGGGTTCAGCGTCAAGGTCATCATACCTGATCTTTATCCAGAGTTTCTGGCCTGGTTGCCCAGTGCGAAAGAAATCATGATATATGAAAAGGATCCTGGTTCATGTAAAAAAATTGTTAAGGAGTCAGATCTCATTATTTGTGTTGATTTCAATAATCTGAGCAGGCTCAATGACCTGGGTAAGGTGATAAAAAAATCTGAATCAGTTAAGATTCTGATAGATCATCACTTATATCCTGCTGAAGACTTCGCTTACAGGATTTCATTCAGCAAAATCTCGTCCACTTCTGAATTGGTTTATGATTTTATCTGTGAATCAGGGTACAAGAATCTGTTAGACAAAGAGATTGCTTCTTGCCTGTACACCGGGATCGTTACTGACACAGGATCTTACAGCTATGCCTGTAATTACGTCAAGACTTACCTTATAACAGCCGAACTGTTCCGCCTGGGTATAGACGGTGAACATATACACCGTCTTATTTACGACACATACTCTGAAAGCCGCTTAAGGCTTCTGGGATATGCAGTCAGTGACGGGCTTACAGTTCTTCATGAATTCCATTCCGCATATATCGTACTTACAAAAGAAAACCTTGAACGGTTCAGATATCAGGTAGGCGATACCGAAGGTGTTGTTAATTATGCTCTTTCGATTAAAGATATAAATCTTGCCGCTCTGTTTATGGAAAGGGATGACCATGTTAAGGTTTCCTTCCGTTCAAAAGGCAACTTCTCTGTGGATCGCCTTGCCCGTGAACATTTCGGAGGAGGCGGGCACAGCAATGCTTCAGGAGCCAATTGCTCCATGTCGCTCCGGAAAACTGTTGAAAGATTCCTAGAATTACTCCCGGAATTCAGAGAACAGCTGAAACATGTATATAACGATTGAGGATGGCTGGTTCTTCTTTTCCGGGAATTTCAGGGGCATGCAAGCTGCTTTTCATAGCCGTTTCCAGTATGAGTTTCGTATGCATGTTTACTTCATGTGAACCGGAAACAAGGCGTGCCCGGGCAACCGACCATATCCGAATGATGGATGATAAACTGCTCAATTATAATCAACAGCTTGTGAGGTCTGAGAATGATGAAATCGAGGAGTATATTTCAAGGCATCAGTGGAAAATGCTTAAAACAACTACCGGTTTGAGGTATATGATCTATGAAAAAGGAAAGGGTAAAAAGATAAAAATGGGTGGGGAAGTCCGCCTGAAATACAGCCTTACACTTCTTAATGGCAATGCAATTTATAATTCCGATTCACTTGGAATAAAAATCATATATCCCGGGACTACCGAGGGGGAAACCGGTTTGCAGGAAGCCCTCCTGTTCATGTTGTTGGGGGACCATGCCAAACTGATTGTCCCTTCTCATCTTGCATACGGGCTGCTTGGAGACCTGAAAAAAATCCCTGCCGGCGCCACCCTGGTTTATGATATTCAAATCCTTGACCCGGTCCAGAGAGGACGTTAATAACCTTTGCCAAAGTGTTAATAAGTAAGCCTGGTTTTATTGATCTGGCTGTAACGGACTTTACTATCTTGTTCAAGTCTTTAAAAATGTTTGAAAGACTAAAAAAAAATTCTATAATATTGATAATGAATCAATTAACAATATCTTATTTATATACATTTTAATCTCTTAATAATCATTAAAAACAATTAAAATCAAAAACATGAAAAACAATTTCCTTAAATCCTTGGGATTTTTATTGCTGTTGGCGTTGACGACTTTTGCTTGTTCATCCAAGTATGCCGGATATGATAAAACTGCCAATGGCTTGTATTATAAAATTATCAAAGGATCAACGGATACCGTCAAACCAAGGATAGGTGACTGGGTATCATTGCAGATGCGTTGGCAATATAAAGACTCTGTCATGTTCGACAGCCGCAAAAGCCAGGGTGGTTCACCGGTCAGGTTTCAGCTACCGGCATCTGACTTTAAAGGTGATATTTACGAGGGCTTAAAACTTTTGTCAGCCGGTGACAGCGCTGTCTTTCTGATAAATGCCGATTCATTGTTCAAGAAAACATTCCGTCAGCCTTCACGTCCGAAATTTATTGATACGAATTCGGTAATTACATTCTATCTTAAATTGCTCACGGTCGACAATCCCCAGAACCTCATTAAAAAAGAGCAGGATAACCTTGCAAAATATATTAAGGATAAGAACATAGCTGTTCAGCCTACAACTTCCGGCATATATTTTATTGAATCTATTGCCGGAAAAGGTATAAAAATTGATACAGGAGCTTGGGTCAGCGTTCATTTCAAAGTATTCCTGATCGACGGCAAACAGCTGTTTTCATCCTATGAAAGGGGAGAGCCCATTGCTTTTGAGTATGGGAAGCGTTTTGACACGCCTGGCGTTGAAGAAGCCATTGGGATGATGAAGAAAAGCGGAAAAGCAACGGTGATTGTTCCTTCAAAACTTGCTTTTGGTGAGACCGGAAGAGGTGCCGTTGTGCCTCCTTTCTCAACCATGATTTATGAACTGGAGATTATCAATGTGCAGACCAAGGCGGAACATGATAAGACTCTTGCCGAAGAAAAGAAGAAAGCAGATGAAAAACTGAAGCAGAACAAGAGTGATGAAACTGCTAATCTCAACAAATATCTTAAAGAGAAAAACATTACAGCCAAACCAACTGCAAGCGGAATTTATTACATTGAAAAGGTAAAAGGAACCGGCGTAAAGGCTATAGCGGGTAAGACTGTTACAGTCAATTATACAGGCACTCTTTTAAACGGAACCAAATTTGACTCAAGCCGCGATCGCAACCAGCCTTTCGAATTCACCCTTGGCCAGGGTCAGGTGATCAAAGGATGGGAGGAAGGAGTCGGGATGATGAATGTAGGCGGAAAAGCTTTACTTATCATTCCTTCAAGTATGGGATGGGGGGATCGGGATATGGGAAAAATTCCTCCTTATTCGACGGTGATTTTCGATGTAGAGCTTCTCGATGTGAAAGATGCAAAACCGGCAACTCCAAAGAAGTAAGATCCGAAAATGAGGAAAATTCTGCTGGCAATCATAGTATTGACCTGGTTCCTGCCCTCCCTTGGGCAGGAACTTGTGGTCAATTTCACCTTCGATACCGTTTGCCTTGGAGGAATCACCCATTTTACAAGCAAATGTACTATTTCAGATACTGCAGTACAACCAAGAGACAGCATCGTCTCACTAGCCTGGGATCTTGATGGTAACGGAAAATTCAACGATGGCAACGATTCAGTAAATACTGCCAATTTTCAATCTCCCGGCCTCCATAATGTCGGGTTAAAAGCAATCACAAAAAACGGCCTGGCAAAAGCTTTATACAAACTGGTTCCGGTAGATTTTCTGACCCCGTTATTCACTTCGAGCTCCGGCTGTGTTCAGGAACCAGCGAGGTTTTCAAACCAAACTCTCATCCACGGAGATACTACAGTTCATTATTTTTGGAGATTCGGCGATGGGACTACACTTTCAGGTGTTAAAAACCCGGTACATTTCTATCCTGACTCAGGCACATTTCATGTGACACTTGTGGCAGGATTCCTTGTTGGCTGCGAGGATTCTGTGTCTCATTCAGTTTATGTGGCAGGCCCTCCGGCCGTTGTCCTCGATTTCTCCAGGGATACCGTTATGCGTAAAGGTGATTCGCTATTTGTTAGTGTTCAGGGAACATACGACAGTATACGATGGTCAACAAAAGAAACGACATATACCATTTTGGTCACAAAAGCAGGCCATTATTCAGTAGAAGCTTTCAAATTCTCATGCTCCGGCCAGGAAGGATTCAATGTTACTGTCACTGAACGAGGCCCGGAACCGGTTATCAGCAATCTGTTTACACCTAACGGAGACGGCTATAATGACCGTTGGGAAATCTTAAATCTTAGTGATTTTAAACCTTGCCAGGTCAATGTTTATAACCGATACGGAATTGAAGTATTTTCAAGCGGCGATTACAGGAACGACTGGGACGGTTCATTTAACGGGAAACAACTGGCAAATGACACTTACTATTATTTCGTCCGCTGTTTTAATCAAAATCTTTACAAAGGTAACGTGAATATATTAAAATGATCAGATGAACTCCTGAACTATGCGTAATTACCGGTTGTTGTTCCTAATTTTAATGTTTGCCCCGCGAATCATCAACGCCCAGCAATATCCGGTTTTGGATGAATACCGTATTAATCCGGGGATTCTTGCCCCGTCCTTCACCGGAATTTCTTCCTTATTCCAGGTGTATCTGACTCAGCGGAATGAATGGACCGGCGTACCCGGAGCTCCCGTGACAGGAGCTGTCAATATTGAAGGAACTCCTTACCAAAATATGGGCCTTGGAGCTAATGTTTTGCTTAACAAGGCCGGAATAGTCAGATACTTCTCCTTTAATCTGAATTATGCTTATCACCTTCACCTGGCCACCGATCATTTTCTTCACTTCGGTATCAGTCCGGGTTTATACCAAAACTCAATTGACCTGTCAAACCTGATTATTGCTGATCCAAACGATCCTATGATCAATGGATCAGGGAAGACCACCGAAACCTACATTAACTGCGGTGCAAGCCTTATGTATTCCTTTAAAACTCTGAATATCTGTGTTGGATTCCCATACCTTTTTAATAACAAATCACTGTATCAGGAAACCCAGTATTCCAACTATCTTACAATGGGGACGAACTTCCAGGCTTACCTGAATTATTTGCTTATGTTTGGTAAGGACTGGGGGATGCAGTTTGATGTGCTTTACCGTAACATGCAGGGCACCCCCTGGATTATCGATGCGGGTTTGATGATTAAATATAAAGAAAGTTTCTGGTTGGGGCTCCTATACCGCAAAGGGAACACTATCGTGGCAAACGCCGGTTTCTCCATTGCAAATTCTTTCGTTTTAGGGTATAACTATGAATTTTCGGGTAGTGCAATGATGGGAAAAAGCAGCGGTACACATGAAATCACTCTGGGTTATACACTTCAAGGGAAAAAACAGAAAAAAGCGAACCCTCTAAAGATAAAAGACTACTGAAAATGATGATACAAGGAATTAAATACAATCTTCTGCTGATCATTGCTTTAGCGGTGCTACTTCCCTCCACTGGAATTAGCCAGAATGCGACGAAGAGGGGAGGTATTGGGTTCAGGATCGACGAAAATCCTCCCATAAACAAAGTACATTCCTATGATTCATTGTTCTCAAAATATGGACGAAAGTATTCCTTCGCCGTCACTTCTTATGTGCTTCCGCTGGTTCCTCAATATGTTGATACTTTAAGGGCGCTGTCCAATCGTGGAATAGAACTAATGGATAATACTCCGACCCATGCAACACAGTTTTTCAATGTATTATCCTATCAGGACACAAATATTTTCAGGAATAAACCAGGGGTTGACCACATTACAGGCCAGAAAATATGCCTTAAATATGTATCATATGACACTACTCATTCCTATGGTGAAGGGTATATCAATGTTTTTGGAAATAAAGTGATCAGTTATAATCCCGGCGAATTCCATGACCTGCTTTCCCCATCGCCTTTTTTTGCAGTATTCCTAAATGAACCTGTTAACCATCTTTGCTTATTTTATGATGTTCAGTCTGTTAACATTTCCGATCCCGATACTCTCTATATCAAATCATTCTGGGATGAGCCTATCAGCTTTTCCGATCATTGGTATTTCCGCTACCACAAACTTCAGAATAATAACGTTGTGATGCATGACTCAGCGGTTGAGATCCTTGGCAGGAGGTCGCTTGATATCTTTGACTCGGTTAATCTCAGCAGGCCTTTGACCTGGATTCACCCCGATGGGAAGTATCCATGGATCAACCCGGTGAATATAAAAGCTTGCCTGGGCGATTTTCTCGGGTTTAAACAAGCCACTTCTTTTATTAATCCTTCCTTATTCTGTTATAACGAATTCAATCCAGGCAAGACCAGGCAGTTTTCTATAAACAGTGAAGCCCTGTCGATGGAAAATTCGAGCTTTAAATACAATTCTCATATCATTGCAAATGCTATTGCCAGGCATTATGTCCTTTTTGATCTGGCAAGGCTGACATATTCCTACGGGGGATGGAATGCCTACCTTCAGCGTATGGACAGCCTTTTGGTCTGGTGTTCCTCAAAAAGCATACCTATCAGGACTTATTCACAGTGGAAGGCATTGCTTTACGACAGCATACCCCAGAAGGTAGTCAATATTTTCCCAAAACTTAATGTTGATCTTGATAATGACGGCTGGCCTGATGGATTCGACTATGATATAGTGACTATTCAGGGCAAATTCGATGCAACTGACGGTGTGCCTTCCAGTGGAGGAAAATGTTTTAAAATAGAGGGAGGTGGCACGATTTGCCAGGTAACCGGACTCGCCGGTCTTGAAAAGAGATCTAACCAGTTTAAAATCTATACCAAGTGTTCAAGAAGTCATCAAAGCATGGTCCGTCTTACTGTAACCTTCCCCGGATTCAGTCAGACACAGTCACTAGAAATTAACTCCGACACAACTCTTTGGATACAGTATTCCGGAATTATCGAAGTGCCTGATTCGGCCAGTATTGCGAATTTCACAATAACACATGATACGGCATTTCACGACACAGTGAAGATCAGCGGATTTGGATTGCGTTCCTCAGGCTTCTTTAAAAAGTCCAGCTATCCCCTTCAACAGGAGACTGCTAACGCCCTCTTTCCCTCCATCGATATGCACTCACTTGTGATTGATTCAATTTATTCTCCCTCAAGCATTTCATGGACCTTCATTGGAAATCATTACCTGTCATTTTCAGTTGATTCATCCGGAATGATGAAAGTGAATAAACCGTATTCTTTCTGGATTGGGAGAGACAGCATGTATGCAATTGCCCATAGTCAGGATGGAATGAAGGATAGTTGCTTTTTCAGGTTCAGGTCAGATTCCATACCTGAAGCTTGTTCGGGTACAAGCATTAACATCTCAATACTTGATACCATTACCAGCTCAGACTATATTGTTTGGACTTCAGTTCCTTATGATTCAACAATGAGTGATACTGCGATCTATAACCCAACAGTTTCTCCTAAAATCACCACATTGTACAGGGTTAAGGTTTACAACCTCCTGGGGAATATCTTTCGTGATAGCATATTAATTATACGGCATCCTTTTCCCATACCCGGCCTTTTCCGGGACTCGACTATCTGTATGGGTGATTCAATTGTTCTTACAGTCCATGAAGGAAGTCGTTTCTTATGGAGTACCGGCGATACAACAGCATCAATAACTGTACGGCCGGACACTCTAACCAGGTATACTGTCCACGTATCTAACCAATGGGATTGTTCGGCAGATGACACAACGAGGATACATGTTGAGAAAATTCCAATCGTGACGCTTTCAGGCCTTCTTCCACAATATTGCGCAAATGACGACTCCTGCCATCTTATGACAGGAACTCCATGGTACGGCCATTTCGGAGGCAGCTCCGGGGTTCAGGGAAGCATGTTTTGCCCCAATCTGGCTAGGATCGGAAGAGACACGGTTTGGTACCAGGCCAAAAGCCTCAAGGGGTGTTATAATGCTGATACGATCTATGTTAACATCAACCCGCTTCCAGTAATTCCGAAACAGCCCGACACCAACCTTTGTGCAAACAAAAGCATATACCTGAATGGAGGTACCGGTGCTGATAATTACCTCTGGTCAAACGGAGATACTACCCAATTCACGAAAGTGGATTCTTTGAATCATGGCCTCGGGCTTCTGGCTGTTTGGATATATGTAACAAAAGCGAGTTGTGTTTCCATAGACACTGCCTGGATCAATTTTATTAAATGCCCCGACGCAATCAACGATATAACCTTCGGTGAGTTGTTTACAGTTTATCCGAATCCATTCAATGCAAGTATAAGTATTCTTATGAAGGAGCAGGCAGGGTCAGCAGATAATGTCTCTTTGCTTGATCTCAGGGGGGAATTGATCACATCAAGACCAATAAAGGATAAAACTACAATACTACAGGTAACAACTTTAAAAACAGGTCTTTATTTACTGCTCCTAAAGCATAACGACAGGCAATATTATTTAAAGGTTGTGAAGCTCTGATTTATTCGATCTCAAGCAAATCGATAACATCAGTGAGTTCTTTCGGCCGGTATGGCTTTGCCAGATATTCATCCATTCCTGCCGCAAGACATTTATCCCGGTCCGTCATGATAACATGGGCAGTTACTGCTATTATCTTTATTGGCAGCTTTGCATTAACAGGGTCTTTTTCCTTTTGCTCTTTCTCATAGTTCCTGATTACATGGGTTGATTCCAGACCATCCATTATTGGCATGGCAATATCCATGATGATAAGATCATAATGCGTTTCACGGAATTTTTCAAAGGCGACTTTCCCATTTTCTGCAATCTCAACCTGGTGCCCGGCTCGGTTTAGAGTTGTGGCAGCAAATTTCTGATTGAGGATGTTATCCTCTACCAGCAGTATAGTCAAAGGTCTGCTTTTCCTGACTTTCTTTTGTTTCTGGCTGATGTTATTCCTGAAGGCTTCTATGTCGCCAGCCTCGTACAATAAAGTAAACCAGAACGTAGAGCCACTATCCTTTTTACTTATTACTCCGATTTTGCCCTTCATCAGATCGATCAGATTCTTTGAGATCGATAAGCCAAGACCAGTACCTTCGAATTGCTTTATCAAAGGGCTGTCCAACTGTGCATATTCCTTGAACAGATTTGCCTGATCTTCCTCAGGAATTCCGACCCCAGTATCGCTCACTTCAAATTTAAGCAGGACATTTCCCTGAGGCAGGGTATTCATTTTAAATACATTATCAGGCAAGTACTCAGTTAGCCGAAGGTCATCAAGCCGGGCTGCATCAAGAATCTCCACTGAAACAACAACGGAGCCCTCCAGGGTAAACTTTAATGCGTTGTTGGTGAGGTTAACCAATATCTGATGTAAACGAACAGCATCTCCTATAATGCATTCCGGAACTGAGGACTGAATCCTGTATGAAAGTTCAATCCCTTTGCCTCTGGCCCTGAGGGATAACATCTTTATCACCTGATGAATTTCTTCGTGAAGCAGGAATGGTTTGTTTTCGAGTTTTAGCTGGCCGGCCTTTATTTTTGAAAAATCAAGAATATCATTGATTATGGCCAACAGATTATGGCTGGAAATATTAATAACCTCAAGAAGTTCACGTTGTTCAGGGCTAAGATTGGTCTGGTCAAGAATATTATAAATTCCAATGATGCTGTTCATCGGAGTTCTGATCTCATGGCTCATATTGGCCAGGAAAATTGTTTTGGTGCGTTCGGCATCGTATGCTTTAATCTTAGCCTTCTCCAGGTCCTTTATTGCCTGAGAATAGTTAACTTCCAGCTCTTTAATCTGTAATTCGAGTTCTTTTATTTTCAAATCATCCATAAAATCAATACTTATTCAGTTGGTTCTTCATTATTGAATATAGCTGCTGCTGGTTGATGGGTTTGGAGATATAATCATCAAATCCGGCTTCAAGTAGTTTTTCACGGTCTCCGGCCATTGCATAAGCTGTTTGGGCAACAAAAGGAATTGATCTGTACTGCTTCCAGGTTTTGCGGATTTCCTGCATCAGCTTTACTCCGTCCCAGGGAGGGGGAAGGTTGATGTCGAAGAGCATGATATCGAAAAATTTGTTCTCGGCGACTTTCCCTTTAATTATTTTCAGGGTTTCATCCCCATTAACTGCTGCCACAACCTGGCCCAGTGATTTGGTCATTTCGGTAAGTACTAGTTTATTCATCATGTCGTCTTCCACAATAAAGATATCGAGGTCGTGCAGTCCTCTGGCCTTCTTTTTTGACTCCTGAGGAGGAGGTGCAAATTCCAGGGAATGTGCAGTGCAAGCCCTTAAGAAAAGGGTTACAGTAGTTCCCACACCTTTTTCAGATTGGATCTCCAATATTCCCTGCATCATTTCAAGAAGACTTTTTGCCAGGGGCAATCCCAGGCCTGCACCCTTGCCTTCTTTTGAAAACCCTGTATTCTCGGTTTTAAATGCCGCAAGAAGTTCCGGCAAAAATGCAGGGTCTATACCGACTCCGGTATCCTTGACCCTTACAGAGATCAGGTTTCTTTCTTTATGGAAGTCAGTTGAGATATTAATAAAGCCTTGTTCAGTAAATTTGATGGAGTTATCCAAAACAATACTAAGTGCTTTTGAGAGCCCTGTCTCATCAGCAAGGCCTTCGGGGATATCACCCGGTTTAAAATTCAATTTAAGCTTTTTCTTGTTGGCCTGAAAAAGATATACCTGGATGGTATTTGCTACGATCCCATTCAGAGCGGAGGGTATGGGTTTAAGAGTAAAATCATTAGACTCAACCCTGCTGATATCTATAATGTTATTCAGCAAATGAAGCAACCTGTCACCGCTTTCTAAGACAGCATGGGCATAATCAAACAACTCCTTGTTTTCCATCACCGAAAGCTCCGCTTCAAGAAGGCTTGCAAAGCCAATGATGTTATTTAACGGCGTTCTGATCTCTGAACTCACATTTGAGAGAAAAGAATTGAGAAGAAAATTGGCGTCTTCTGCTTTTTTCAAAGCCTTCTTCAAAATCATATCCCTTTCCCTTTTCTCGTCATACTCTTCTTTAATTACAAGAGTTCTCTGACTTACCTGCTTCTCAATTCCCACCTCATAGTCCCTGATCTTTGCCAGGGCATTTTGAAGCTCTCCTTCCTTCTCTTTCACCTTATTCTTAAGACTTACTGATTGCTTCCTGGCGGAGATGATCTGCAAAACCGCAATTAAAATCAGTAGTAACAATACTATTATGAGTATGATGCTTAAGGTGTTCATGTTGGATTATTTGTAAGCAATATATAAATCTTCTTCGGGGTTAATCGCATATTGATCAAGTTCAACAGGCCATTTGTCGCGGTATGGATTATGCCGTTTAACAATAAACCCTCTTTTCTCAAGCCTACTCTGATAATCCTGTCCGTAAATCCGAACGTGGTCATACTGGCCAAAAACTTTCTCTCTTTGTTCAGGAGTTTTTACCGTATGATCCTCAAAGGTTTTCTCTTGGATTTTTGAGATCGGAACCTGCAATATGGCCCAACCCCCGGGTTTCAATACACGGTAAAGCTCACCAATGGCCTTCAGGTCATCCTCAATATGCTCAAGCACATGATTGCAGATAATGACGTCAAAAACCTCATCTTCAAATTTAAGGTCTGTAATATCCAGGGTATTTGTATTCCGTTCATAATAAAATCCTTCATGGTACTTCATTCCTGCCTCATAGGAAATATTGGGCATGCGACTCAGCATCGCTCTGATACAACCTTCAGGGGCAACGTGAAAAACTTTTACCGGAGTAGAAAAAATGTTCGTCTTTTGGCTCATGAAAAGATAAACAAGCCGGTCCCTGTCAAGTGAATGGCATCGGGGGCAGACGTCATTAAGACGATATCCGGCTCCGATGATCTGTTGCTCATAGATTACAGGTAAGTCTATACCTCCTGGGCGAAATTTACGGAATGAATATCCGCAGTAAGGGCAATAATAGGCATCGCCACGCAGGAAAATCGCTGAGGTCTTCTGATAAGCTCCTCTCAGCTTTTTCGCAAGCCAGAACGGAACAAATTTCTTCAGGGATAATTTCATGTCTATCTTTTATATGCTCTATTTAAATGAACCGGCGTATATTTTTCTTGATACAGAACAACCTCCAAGGCGGAAAATACAAATATAGCAGGCATCCTCAAGCTGTCCTACAAATTTTTCAAATTCGACCAGGCCAGGGCCTTTCAATGAATTGCAGATAGCGGAAATATGCTTTCCCTGCAATGAATATACATCTGTATAAAGAGATTCTCTTTCGTCGAGGCTTAAACAAACATTCAAGACCCCATATTTAACAAAACAACGAATGATTTGTATACCCACAGGATTGATTTTCTCATTAACTGAAAGAAGTGATGAATCATGGCATTCAAATGCCCCTATGTCATATCTCCACGGCCATGGCCTGAATCTGCCAATGATATCCGAGTTCAATGTAAAACCTGCAACAGCCGAACCTTTATTAACAGCCGGTGAAGAAGGTAGCAAGTCATAATTATCACTGGAGGAATTGATAAATTTCACATCGCTTACGTTTGGGACCTGTAAATTGTCCTGTTGGGCAAGTGTTGTTCCGGTGGCAAGTTTGATATAAGATCCTGCCGGATTGGCGATAATATTGTCAAATGCCACACTGTTTACTGCGGCTGTACTCCGGAAATCGATACCATTTGTCCGTGGAGAAACAATGGTATTAAATACAATCTGATAGCCCCTTCCGGCTGCAGGCGTTTGAGTCCCTACGTAAATACCATGTTTCTGGCCTGAACCCGTAAGGTTCTTCCCGGGATTTACAATAAGGTTGTTATAAATAAAGTTTCCGCCCTGGCCGAGTTCATCAATGCCATCGCCTTTCCCGTCTTTGACAAAGTTTGAGAAGCAATTGCAGGAAGATCCACCTCCAAGGAGAAAGCCGCTCATTTGCCCGCTGGCCTCAGCCTGGCTGTCCAGATAAATAAAATTATTATTCACATAACAGGCAGAATCGGCACTGGAAACCTGGATCCCATCCCATCCCGTATTTTTCACCTTGTTATTGTAGATGTTCAAACCCCTGATAAGATGTGGGTATACCACAGTATCTTTCCCGTTACAATGTAATAGATAACCGCTAAAGTAAGAGTGCCCTATGTACATTCCCTCGTTAGTAATATCATGCAGGTAGTTATCATGAATGCTGATATTTCTCATGACATAATTTCCTCTTGTCGATTTAAAGCTGCAATCGGGATCTGTTTTTGCAACAATGCCGGTCCATGAGGCCGCAGATATTTCAAACCCTGCAACCTCGATACAAGTGCTTAATCCCTGTATCGCCACTCCTGCATTGACTACACTTATGAGGAATCCATAAGATCCCGAGTCAGCTTTTCCAATACACCTGATCCATGAACAGGTGTCGAATTTTATACCGTAATTTGAGTTGGTGAAAATAACAGGCCCCCCGATATTCTGAACCAGGATAGGCCTGGATGATGTTCCGTGCAGGCTACGCAGCAACACATATTGGCGGGTTGAAGCAGAGAGATAAATTGTATCGCCCGGTTTCACTGCCGATGCATTGCCCCGGCCGTCTATTACAGGTTTGTCAGGCCCGAAAATAAATTGCGTCCCCAGAAGGTATGAAGGTTGGCAAACCTGTATAAGGACGGCCAGGAAGATCAGATAAGCAGGTATTTGTTTCATGGTCATTTATTTTATTAATTCAGCCTCGTTTCGCCCTTTCCCAGTTCACCGATTGCTTTTTCTTTATATACCGGGCAAATCCCAGATATACGGCAAGATTCATAATGAAGAAGTAGTAAGGAATATATAGTAATTTGATTTTAATTTTCCTCTCTTCCAAAAACCATCCCAACAGTGCAGTTAAGTAAAATATAAGCTGCCCCCAGAAAAGCCATACATAAATGCTGCTGAAATTGAACGGGCCTGCTGTAATGGCGACAATGCCTGAACATACCAGTATTATAAGAAGGCCAAGAGGGGCCAGGGTCCATCTTAGTACCCGGTGGGAGATATACTGGAAGGATAGCAGGCCAAAGCGGAAGGGATTCAGTAATTCCTTCAACCGTATTACCGACTGTATGCCTCCTGCTGAAATACGAATCTTTCTTTTAAGCTCTTCCCCGACGCTGGCAGAAGGATTTTCAATTGCATACGCTTCTGGGTCATACTGGATAGTGAACCCTTGTTCGGCAATCCGCAAGGAAATAATAAAATCATCAAGTAAAGTGTCCGGCTCAAGAGGCCTGAATAATTCTGTCCTGAGTGCAAAGAGTTCCCCCGCAGCACCAACCACCGAATACAATTCAGCATCCCACCTTTTCAGAGTGGATTCATATTTCCAGTAAATTCCTTCCGTTGCTGCTGCTGAATCTTTATTGAAAACCCGTTTCTCTCCGGAAACGCAGCCTACCCGTGGATCCCTGAATAAGCTGACAATCCTTCTTACAGATTCCCTGCCAAGCATGGTATTGCCATCGGAAAAGATCACGATCGGGGTTTTGACAAACTGCATCCCCCGGTTCATCGCAGCTATCTTTCCTGCTCTCTGTGCCTGATGGTAAACATCAACACCCGCATATTTTCTCAGGATGTCGGGTGTGCCGTCATCGGAACCATCTGTAATCCAAACATGCCTGACTTTTTCCCCTGGGTAATCCAGGTCAAAGGAATTCCTGATCTTTTCATCTACAAAGTCCTTTTCATTATAAGCGGCAACAAATAAAGTTACTTCCGGCTCGTATCCTTCTATAGGGACAGGTTTTTTCTTTCTCGCAATCCGCTTAAGCCGGATCAGGAAAAAAAGTAAAATTCCATACCCCAGATAGGCATAGAAGATGATGAAAAGAAAAACCCAGATGATAATTTTCAGGACCAGCATAAATTACAGATTGAGGTTCTAAATTAAATCTTTCGTTCCCATTGCTTTGTTTCAGGGTTATAAGCTTTTAAAACCTTTGCAGGGTTTCCGCCTACAATGGAACAGGGGGGGACATCTTTGGTAACAATGCTGCCGGCTGCGATCACAGAATGTTTTCCAACTCTTACACCGGCAACAATTACAGCGTTTGCTCCAATCCAAACCTCGTCCTCAACTGTGATCATGGCGGTAGACTGTTTCTGCTGGCTTATCGGTTTGGTGATATCCTCATAGGAATGATTGAGCCCCGAAAGAACAATATTCTGGGCCAGCATGATGTCATTCCCTATTGTGACAGGGCCGATCACGGTACAACTTAAGCCAACTCTTGAACGTTCTCCGATATATACTGGCCCCGCTCCATTATTAACAGTAGCAAAATCTTCAACTGTGGAATCCTTTCCAAGCACAAAATCATTCCAGGGGAACACATCAATCCTGGTCCTCCGGCGAATACAGGAATGGCGACCCCGTTTATGCTTAAAAGGATTAAGGAATAACTTCACCCACAACCTTGGCCTGGCCTGGTTTCTTGGAGTCAGCATATTGATGACTAACAGCTTAAGCTTTGGGTTTGCCTTTATTCTGCTTATGAAGGACCCTCCGACGGCAGCCCCTTGTGTCGTATTATTTCCATTTTCCATTTATCCTATTGCTTTATATATTTCATTTGCATTAGCTTCCCATGTATGTCCTCTTGCAAATTTTTCGCGCGCCAGAGTTTTTTCCGGAGTATTTTCTTTTAGCCCGAGACCGATCAAATTTAGGTAATCCTCCTTTGACGTAGCCAGGTAAACATGATCTTTAAAAACGCTCATTGCTTCGGTCAGTGTCGCTACTGTCGGCTTCCCAATAGCAAGGTACTCATCGATCTTACGGGGGTAATTTCCAATAGTGACTTCATTAAGTATCTGGGGGTTTATTGCAACATCAAAACAATTAAGGTAGGGGGGAAGAGAAGCCGGTGGTTTGCTTCCAAGGAAATAAACATTTGGAAGACTATGAAGATTGGAATTTTTAAACGCTTCATCCTCTGGACCTATCAGAACAATACTCCATTCTGGTCTTTGCTTTGCAATAAATAAAATAGCTTCAATGTCGAGCCTGAGTTTATACAACACACCGATATACCCGATAATTGGCTTCCTGATATCCCTTATGTCAGCTGGCGGAGGGTCAGTGATCAGACTGGAATCAAACGAACTGACATCACAGCCCTGACCAACATAGAATGAATTAGGATTGAATTTTTTACAATAATTTGACAGGAAGACCGAATTGGCTACAGCCAAATCAGCTTTTCTTATCAGGGCAGCCTCTATCCTCACTCCTTGCTTTTTCCACCATTCAACAGCTATCATATTATCCCTGGAATAATAAACGAATTTTGCAGGTTTCAGCAGATCTTTCAGATAAAAACTCCTGAACATGTCACTGTCACAGAAAACTACAATATTCCTGAAGCCGAGGGTATGTACTGCCTTGCTGATCTCTTTGGCAAACCGTCTGTTGTTGATCTTATTCAGAAAATCAAATATCAGGTTGCTCCCGATCTGGCTGATGGATTCAAGTATGGTTTTCGGATATAAGGTCCACAAATTGTCCTTGATTTTGACAAGTGAATCTTCCTTTCCTTTGATTACATTGATCCTTTTCCTGATCTCGGGGTCTTGACGGTGGCGCAGTACCGACATCCGGTCGGCGGGATAATTGACATACAACACCCTGTATTTCCTTGAAAATTCGTGTGCCAGGTTCACAGGATTGGAACCAGCCGAATAATTAATCCCTTGCAGGCTTGTAATTACAAAATCAAAATTCCCACCATCTTCCATAGTTATCAGGCTTTATTTTTTTAAAAGCTTTATCTGTTCGAAGATTTTATCGACAAAATTTGCCCAGGAATGACTTCTGGCAACCCGAATTCTTTCCTTCCTCTTGTCAGGGCTATCTTCTGCCAGGGCTTTCCCGATTTCTATAATATAATCCTCTTTTGTCGGCGCCAGGTATGAATCATTTGAGAAATAGAAGTTCATGAACCATGTCTTGGTTGCAACAACTGGTACTCCCATAGCCAGGTACTCGTCCAGTTTCAGAGGATAATTGATATTGGTAATCTCATTTATTATTTGGGGATTAATAGCAACATCAAAACCCTTAACATATCCGGGCAACTCTGTTCCGGGTTTGCCCCCAAGAAAATACACATTTTTAAGCTGGTGGAGTTTGCTGTCTTTGAATGCCTGGTCTTCGGGCCCTACAAGCACCATACTCCAGTCGGGACGCTGTTCAGCAACATGAACCAGCAGATCAATATCGAGCCTGATGCTTGTGAGATTACCGGTATACCCGATTCTTGGATGAGGTATTGAGCTGAGTTCGTCAGGAACCTTCATAGTACCCTCATCATCTCTATAAAGATCAATATCACAACCCTGGCCAATGAAGTGGGAATTTGGATTGAATTCCCGGGCATAATCTGAAAAGTAAGGTGAATTCGTAACAACCAGATCCGATTTTTTGATCAGCAGTGGCTCCAGGCGAATCCCGTGCCTGGCGTGATAGGCGACCTTTGTGACATGGTCCCTGAGAAAATACATCTGGACTGAGGGATTAAGCAATTCCTTGAAATTAAACCCATTGATCATGGAAGTATCATTCAGGATAACGTAATCACGAAAATTCAGCCTGTCGACAGCTGTTTTTACCTGGCGGGCAAAACGTTTATCGTTCATCTTGTTTAAGGTGTCGAACAGTCCGGGGTTAGATATCCAGTTAATCGATTCAAGAACAGTTTTTGGATACAATACCCAGAGGTTCTCATTGATCTGTAGCAAGTCTGTATCCTGCCCGCTGAATACCTTGCGGTACTTCTTAGTCTCCGGTGCATCCCGCCTGAAAAGCTGGAAGCTCCGCTGAAGGGGAGTATCAAGAAAGATAACCCGGTTTGTCTTGCACAGTTCCATTGTAATATATTTCAAAACTGTGGCAACAAAAGTATCCCATGGCTGAATACTGTGAACAATAAAATCTCTTCCTGTTGGCATATAGATATGATTATTTGTTTGACATTATTTCACTGTATACCTGTAACACCCCAAGTGTCATATTTCTCCAGGTAAATTTCTTTGCATGCTCAAGGCCAGAGGCAACAAGTTCTGCACGTAAAGCCTGATTGGCAATCAGTTTAAAAATACTTTCAGTGATCTGTTCTGGTTTGAAGGGATCAATAAACAATGCTGCGGTTCCTGCAACCTCAGGCATTGATGAAGTATTGGAAGTTATAACAGGGGTTCCGCATGCCATGGCTTCCAGCATTGGGATCCCAAAGCTTTCTCTGAGTGAAGGGTAGAGAAAGATTGTGCTTAGGCTGTATATGCCGGGAAGCTCCGTATTCGGTACATAGCCGGTAAGTATAATATAGTCATGTAATGTCGGATCACCCACTTCTTCGATCAGTTTTGCAAGTGCCTCCCGGTCATAATCAAGCATTACCAGGGGTATCTTCTCATCGGATCTCTTGAGGAACAGTGACAATGCCCTAAGAACACCCATAGTATTTTTTTTCGGATCTGTATTTCCAAAGAAAAAGAAAAACCGGTCGGGGAGATTGTATTTCTGTTTTACATTAATGAGAATTTCCTCGTCAGTAACCTGATGGAAATGTTCGCTTACTCCATTATATATTGCTTTTACTTTTTCGGGATTGATCTGAAAGAAATCAGCAATCCGTTGCTTCTCAAATTCCGAGACTGTGATCAGCTTTTTACATTTCTTAACCACTCCCGGGACTATCATTCTGCGGTAAAGGTTACCGAATTTCTGATAATTGGTGAACCCCTTGCTCAGCAGGCTGAGCTTTTCCATGTAAATGATATCATGCAGGGTGACCACAAGCGGAATTGAGGTATAGATGGGAGCTGTGTTGCTTGTACAATGAAGGATACTGCAGTTTGCTTTTTTTGCTGCAGCAGGGAGTGTATACTGCTCCCATACAGGATAGGGGGCACTTTTCAGTTCAACGATCTCAAAGTTGGCGTTTGATTGAAGGCAATGATCTTCATCCTGTTTGACAAAAACGGAATATTCATTCTCTTTGTCAATGATCTGTAGATTCCTGATAAGTTCAAGGGCAACCATATCCATCCCGTGCTTCTTTTTCCTGAATAAACGCTGTCCTTCAATTCCTATGCGCATAGTATATCGTTTCTATGGTGTCTGAATGTCGTGCTCTGTATGGATGAAGTGCTTATCTGTCTTACGAATTCTAAACAGCAGTGAAAACATCAGGAAAAAAGCCATAGGCAGGTAAAGCACTGCATAGATGGTTTCTTTCCTGTAGAAATGATTAGGGGTCGAGATAAGGATAGAAAGCGTGCAGGCAATTAAAGCTCCAAGCCAGAGCCAGTTGAAAACAGGGTTATGAATGAAGATATTCAAAACACTGATCATGCCAAGTATCCCTAATAATAAAACCCTCGGAAGTAAAGAAAACTGTAAAGTTTTGTCAAAGTAATTGATGTTCCCGTGCTTGATAAGAGCCCAGAGACTATGAAAGAAATCTCTTCCAAAGTAGACGAATTGTGCAGTCATCCAACGTTTTCTTTGCTTATAAAAAATTTTTGAAGTCTGGACCTTCTCATCCAGAACAAAAGCATCTTCAAGGTAAGCAACGAAAATACCGTCTCTCAATAATTTCAGTTCAAGTTCCTTGTCAAAGCCGCCCACTGCCGTAAGCTGAGGGATGTATTTTTTGTAAACATCCGCATGAAATGCCATTGCAGAGCCGATCAGGGCTGATGCAAGGCCAACGGCCACATGCCCACTCCGGAAAATGTTGTTGTTAACCTCCTCACTGATTGCATCTAAAAGCGCGAAAGGTGTATTTGTATTTTTGGCTGAACGATGGCATTGTACAACCCTGAACCCTGAATCAAAACAAAGGTTCAGTTTCCTGAGGAAACTCATCTCCATCAGGTTATCTGCATCGAGGATCACAACAACCTCGGTTTTGTCATTTAAATTTGCATTGGAAAGCTTCAAAGACTGAACTTTAGTACTTTCCTCGAATCTGGCTTCAATCAGTTTAATGGGATAGTGACTGAGCCGCTGAAGAGACTCCTCGCTGAATGTATCTGCAATAAGCATAATCTCGATCATTTCGCCCGGATAATCCTGTTGTAAGGCCGATTTGATGACTGCGTCCATGATAAGATCTTCCTTGAAAGCCGTGATCACTATTGTAATATGCCTGAATCTGTTGAATGCATTTTGCCTGCTTTCTGGTTTAAAAAAACCGCAAAGTGCAAAAAAAAGAAGGTATAATGCATTGCCACCGAGATAAGCTAAGATCATTATCTGAAAGACATTGATGATTTGGTGGCAACTTTGCATTGGCCCGGTTTTCTATTAACAATGTAAGAATATCAGTTTTCCAAACCGTGGGCAGTATGGTCCCACTTTTTCTTGGCCTTATAGATCCTGGTCAGTGAAAGCAGCATCATGAAAAATCCTTTAGGAAGAAGGAATATGGCCTTAAAGGTTTTAAAATTGTAAAACCTCCGGGGAGTAGAAAACATCAGGGTCAGGATACATACGATAGTAAGAATGAGCCAGGCCCATGTATATAAAAGCGGATTGATGAACAATGACAAAGCTGAAAACAATATCAGAAAGCCCAGAAGAAATATCCTTGGAGGTAACAACTGCTGAATGACTTTATCCAGGAAATCAATATTACCTTTTGTAAACAGTTCTTTGATCCCGGGAAAGAAGTAGAGCTTTGCAAAAATAAACTGAGTGGCAAGCCAGCGGGCTCTCTGCACCATAAATACGTTTGACTTTTGTACTTTCTCATCATACACGATGGCGTCATTCACATAGGCGATCTTGATCTGGTCTTTGATCATTCTCATTTCCAGTTCCTTTTCTTCGCCGAGAATAAAATCCATACTGGTAATATAATCTTTGAACAAGAGGTAGTCAAAAGCCATTCCCGATCCGATCAATGCTGATGAAAGGCCAAGTACCCAATGGCCTTTACGGAATATCTGATTATTAATTTCTTCACTGACAGTATCAAGCACAGCAAAGGCAGTATTCTGGTTCTTTGCTGTCCGGTGTACCTGGATTGCCTTATACCCTAGTGTCTTGACAAATTAGTTTAGAAACATTATCTTTGTGGTATTAAAACCGCAAAGCGATGACAAAAGAAATATTTAAATTAAAATCCAAAGATCGTGAGTTTCTTATTAATTTGACAAAGACCGGTAATCGTAATTC
>JAPLDK010000071.1 GCA_026391775.1 Bacteroidota bacterium | reverse complement strand
TTTTACCCCGCTTGATGACATCCTCGTGGCCCAGGATCACCTGGAGTCTGTAAACTTCGGACTGCAGAGCGGACTTTTGCTGTTTGAGAGATTCAATATCCAGCTTTGGAGATTCGAGGATCTGCAATTCAAGTTTTGCAATCTGCTGACGGATTTCGACGAGCGGAGGGATGGAATCAGGATCAGGATCCCGGGGAGGTGGCGTAGTTTCGGATTCGGAGAGTTGTTGGGAAAGTGATTCAAGTGTTGCTGAAAGTTTGTGGATTTCGGCTTTGGTAGTTTCGATATCCGTCGTGATTTCGCTAAGTGTTACAGAAAGCCGGCGGCCCCGGGATGTGATATCCGCCAGCCGTTTTGAATTATTTTCAGTGAAGGCCTGAATCATTTGTGCCGACTTCCCGGCAATGCTTTCGGGATCCAGGTCCCGTTTGCAGACGGGACAAACAAATTCATTTTCGCTAAAAGAGAGTTCTGCTGTACTGACAGATGTCCACTCAGCCCTGAGTTCATTGATCTCTGATTCGATGGACGATTTGGATTGAAGCAAAATATCGAGAGCATGCTTCTCATCTTTCAACTGGCGGGACACAACAGAATGCTTTTGCTTCAGATCGTTGAGCTTCAGCATTTGTTCACTGCGGGCCTTCTGCAGTCTGGATTTCTCTGCGAACTGCATTGAATTCAGGGTTTCACGGAGTTTGAACACCTGGTTCTGGGTGCACTGGATCTCTTCTGCCTTCTGCTTGTAAGCCGTGACCTGGTCGGTGATCGTATTCTCTACATCGAGCAAGGCAGCCTGTTTTTGTGAGATATCGGCCTTGACGGCTTCGAAATCGACTGGTTCAGGCAATCCCTTTGTAACTTCATCGATGCGAGAAGGAATGGTCTTTAACTCATCGCTGAGCTTCTTTTTACGAACCGCAATCTCCTTTCGGAAATCGGCCAGGCCCTTGCCGGAATTGAGGACGGCGGTAATATCCTTAACCTGGGCCTTATCCATGTTGCCCAGTACTTCCTTGTCACAGATCTCACCGGCAATCAGGATCAGCACCTGTCGGCGGTCCTGCCACTTCATGGAATTGAAATACAGAGTAGAAGTAAGCAGCTTGAATAATCCTTCATTGATGAGATTATCAATCTTTGACTTGTACTCACCAGCCTGCAGGGGGACTCCGTTCCACCAGAACAGGGTTTCATGGCCTGTAAGCTCCGATTGTTCGGCTCCCCGGCGACGGGTCCACTTTTCCTGGTAAACCCGTTTAAGGGTGGTAGAGATGCCATCCGCAGACAATATCCCTTCAACAGAATGTTCAAGCATAGGTATTGCCTTGCCGGTTTCGTCCAGGGTTTTAATGTTGAAGTCCTTTGTGTCGTGAGAATCCTTGCCGAACAGCAACCAGGTAAAGGCATCGAAAACGGTTGATTTGCCGGTACCGTTATCGCCCTGGATATTGGTTATGGCATTAAATTCAATAATGAGCTGGCGGATGCCTTTGAAGTTTGTGAGGGTGAGTTGATGGAGATGGAGGTTCATGGTGTTGGGGGTTGGGGATTACCGGATGAGGCTGGCGATGGCGTTGGCTTTGATCTCATCGACTGTGGAACGCCTTGCTGATTTAACCCAGGCGAGGAGTTCGACTTTCGAGAAATACAAGCGGCCCCGGCGTTTCATACAGGGAATGGCCCGCTGGTGGACATATCCGTATACCGTTGGCACTGTCACGGACAACAGTTCGGCAGCCGATTCGATGGTAAGGAGTTCATCCTTGACCGGATCATTGGTGGTAAGCAGGGATTCTTTTAAAGCTTTACGGACCTGGTTAAAGATGAGGGTTTCAAGCTCGCTGAGGGAAAGGGGGGAGAGAATAAAATCTTGCATTGCTGATTTGATTTAAAACCAGCAGCAAATAAAATACAAAAAAAAGCGAAAAGTTCAAATTGCCTTTGCCTGATTTGCCGATCAGCAAACGAGGCAAACCAGGCAATCGATATCCAGTGCATCGATAAGAAAGGCAAGAAAAGGGATGATGGAAAATATGATGGTCTTTTTCAGTTCGTTGAACAGATAGGAAAATTCCTTTGGGGAAGGATTAACATGCGTGATGGTAGAAGAACTGATATCCTCGGTTTTGAAGGTATTCGTGCAGATGGACTGGATTTCGGAGATGGTAAATTTAGCTTTCTTGCAAAAGCCATAAATAGCAAGCCATTTCACCAGACTTACCACGATCAACTTCCAGCCGGGCCGGTAATCGTGCCAGGTACCACTGCCTGTGCAAAATCCTTTATCCTGAAGCTTGGCCATGACCTGCTGATAGTCCGATACGTTATTGAAGGCTTCAAGAAGGGTGTTAATGGCGGGTTTCTTTTTCCTGCTCTCATAGGAGGTTAAGGATTTGGGATTGAGAAATCCGATGGCAGGAGCTACCGCAGGGAAAGTAAGGTTATGCATCATTTTCACAAGGTAACCTTCAACGATATGCCTTAATTCGGGGCTGAAATTCTGAGGGTTCTCATGAAATCTTTGAAAGGTGGATGAAAGCCAGGTTAAGGAATCTCCACCCCGATGAATGTAAGCATCGAGCAGGTTCTGTAAAATCGCAATAATGATTTCCTCGTTGACGAAGATCTGATTAAGGCCGGTGTATAATGAAGAAAGATCAATGGTATCAAGCTGTTTAACGTGATCGTCGGTCAATTCAAGTTCGGGATAATATTTCAACAGCTCCTTTACCGGCAGGTTTTTATCCTGGACCGATATGGTGTGATCAAGATTCATCAGTAACCCATACCTGGGCACATATTCGGCGACCTTCATAACAAGATTGGATTTGTTTATTCCGGCCAAGATGACCACCCCCGTGAATGGGGGAACAAACAAATTTATGATGAAAGACCGAGGACTCTCTGTTGATAAAAATTATTATTCGGAAGGTTTTCAACAACAGGGCACCCTAAAAAATAATCATTACCGCGCTGGTAATAACCAGCTTGGTAAGGTTATTAACATATGACAGGCTGTTAATCGCCGGAAGAGTGATGGAAGGATTTAGCGGAATTCTTAAATATCGGTTTCGGGCAGTAACATATTGGCCCACTTCTTTTTTTCTTCGTCCTCGAAATTGGCCAGGTAGTTCTGGGTGGTTTGCTTGTTACGGTGGCCCAGGGATTCGCTGA
>JAPLDK010000075.1 GCA_026391775.1 Bacteroidota bacterium | reverse complement strand
TCCTGTCATTGATAAAGCCTTTGCTGTTACTGATCCTTCACGAGGTGGCCGCCCGCCGTTTGATCGTGTGATGATGTTCAAAGTACTGGTTTTACAACGCATGTATAATCTTTCAGATGACACGACCGAGTATCAGATTCTGGATCGCCATAGCTTCTGCAAATTCCTGGGCCTTGATTCCTATGCCCAGGTTCCTGATGCCAAGACCATCTGGCACTATCGTGAACAGTTGAAAAAGCATGAGGTTATTCATGAGATCTTTTCCCTGTTTAATGAGAAACTTCAGAATGCAGCCTTGCTGTTAAAGGATGGCGCCATCATTGACGCTTCCATCATACAGGTTCCAAGGCAACGCAACACCCGGGATGAAAACAAACAAGTGCGTGAAGGTAATATCCCGGAAGATTGGAATGACAATCCCAACAAGCTTGAGCAAAAAGACCTGGATGCTGATTGGACAAAGAAACATGGTAAAACGTTCTTTGGATACAAAAACCACATCAAGATCAATAACGGCAGCAAGCTGATCACCTTTTACAGAGTAACTCCTGCCAGTGTTCATGACAGTGCAATGTTGGACGATTTACTGGATAAAAACGAAGCGGGTCAACCATTCTTTGGAGATACAGCATACAGTGGAAAAAATTGCGATGCCTTGATCCAGGCTGCTCACATGGAGAATCGTACGCATGAAAAAGGTTACCGGTATAAGAAATTAACCAGGAAACAGATTAAGCAAAACACACTGAAATCAAAGACCCGTGCCCGGATTGAACACGTGTTCGGATACCAGTGGAAAAACCTCAGTGCCGGCCAACTGATCAGAAATATTGGAATTGATCGTTGCGCTCTGGCTATTGGATTACGTAACATCATCTACAATTTTTTCAGAGCCATTTTCATCATACAATCCCGTGAATTAGCGATTACACTGTAAATCAATCACTAACGAATCCGCAGGTTACAAACATTCAAAGAACGACATTCAATTTTCACTCTTTCGACCCCAAATAAACCGGGGCGTTAATCAGAAGTCAAATGATATTGCAAGTTTTAGTTTTCAAATTTTTGTAAAATCAAAGTTTTTAGAGGTACCCTTAAATATCCTTTATGAAAAGACAACATTGAAGTAAAATGGTTGTCTGCCAGAAAAATATTCTGTTTCGAAAATGATATTGTATTTTTCCCAATCTCAACACATTCTATATAGCTAATGACTTTTAGTCATCTCTGTTACAATTGAATTGGGCATAATAAATGGTATCTTTGCAGTTTGCAGGTAAAGAATATTTTTCTTTGTGATCAATCTTTATATAATTGACGACGATCATTTAATCGGATCGGGGTTTGAACAGGAATTTGGATTTGAAAGCGGGTTCATTCACATTGCCGGTTATGCATATGATCTTCAGCAAGCCTGTTCTGAGATCCCAAAACTAAACGTTAATTTAATTGTTTTGGATCTGTATATAAAATTCCTCAATCCTGTTGAGAATATCAGACTTCTCAGGAAATTATACCCTCATATCCCTGTTGTAATATTGACACATGAACAAGATCTTGAATGGAAGATCAGAATGTTTGAAGAAGGAATCAGTGCTTATATTGTTAAATCGCCTGACACTGAGGCTTTAACAAGGACATTTATCCAGGTTGCAGAGGGAAATAGAATTATTCCTGAGGAGGTTTCACATTTCATGACCTCATCTAAAACCGACAACTTAAAGTCTATTCTTGATCAGAAAGAAAAGGAAATAATTGATAAATTGATCCATGGACTAACCATTACCCAAATAGCTGAATCAATCTTTAAAACTCCTTCTGCAGTTGAGAAAATTTTACATGGTACCAAAGAAAAATTCAGAGTCAGGACCAATTATGAACTTATTGCATTACTCGCCAGGGTTAATTTGATTTAACTTTATCAAGCAATATATTTTAAGAACCCTTTTAATTTCTTCAGTTTTCAATCTGTATATATCACAAAACGGAGTATATAAATTCCGAAAACGGAGTTGAATAATTCCGTTTTTATCCTCTTCTATTATTCTTGTAAATCTTAGATTTACGATTGACTTTCTACTCCTAACCATATGGTTCGGATTAGATAATTTTTTTTAATATACTGAAGGAATCTATGGTAAAAAATCAAGCCTTTTTATTGGGCATCGCTAATAAAGATGTTTTCTTAAAAACTCAAGTTATTTTTTTGTATTGATTCTTAACATTATTAAAACATGAAAAATTTTTTAAAAAACAAATGTCTTCAATTCAGTGTCATTATACTGATATTCGGCTTAAGCTCATTTGGACAAAATAAACCAGATGTTCAAAGCGCACAAACAAATCCATTCTTAACTAACATTTTAAAAGGTATGGTGTGCCCTCCTGTTCCACCGGATATAGTTTATAATAGTGATTTCGTAGTTAATAACCATCACCTTTTTGGAGATACACTTCTAACATATTCAAATGTATGTTCTTGGCATCGATCTTTTGGTCATGTTCAACATGCATATCCTTCTGTTTATATGGGAACAAGTGCTTATGTGCTCATTGAAAATACTAGCTCCAAATCTACTGATTGGGATAGTGCAGGAGGCTTTTATCAGAATAATTCTATTAATAAAAATCAATTTTTCACTTTTCATTTAAAATACATGGGTGATTGGAGTGACAAATTTCATCAGTACCCGTTAGGAGTAAAAAAATTAATAGTCTGTCTTACTAATGATTCTGTTGAAACGTTATATCAAAATGGTGTGATCAAATCGTTTAATAAACAAACCATCCTTGAATTTACTGATTTTACTTATCAAGGTTGGCCTATTAGAGATACCACTCTAAATTTTTCAGCAAATGAGGACTATAATCGAATTTTCGTTTATTCTTATGTTACAACTTCCAGACAACAGGAATGTCAATCTACTTGGGTGTTTAACGTAAATCTATACAGCCATCCATTATATGCTGATGCCGGAAGGGATACAACAATTTCATGTGGTGATACAACAACTCTTGGTGGGAATCCATCAGCCTGGGGTGGTATACCTTTCCTTAACAACCCTTATTACAAATATTCATGGTCATCAATTCCTTCAGGATTTACTTCCAGTGTCTCAAATCCTATCATACATCCTAATGCGAGCACTTCTTACATTCTAACAGTAACGGATTCGGTAAATCAAATTGCAAGAGATACTGTAGTGGTATCTGTGCACGGATGTATAACATGGCCAAGATATATCAGGGGCTTTACTGAAGGCTTCCATTTCTCTTGCGGTACAAGTGGAGATATACTTGCATCTATTGTTTGTTGGGACACAATTATCTCATTTGTTCATGATACCACAATTAGAAATCCATATGCTGATTCTTGTACTGCGTTTAATTCTTTAGTTTTTTTTGATCAAAATAGCAAAAGGCTATGGTATCATTCATTTTGGGCTTATGCTAGTACAGTTGTCCAGCAACTATTAGTTGATAATCAAAGGAATTCATATATTCTATTTAATTCACCCGAAGGGTATAGCTTTTATAATGGACCATCATTGACGTTGCAACAATGGAATTGGAGACAATACCTTGCTAAAATAGACATGCATGGTACCATTAACTGGGTTCAATCATTTTCTCCTGTTGAATTTTCCTACGATGGAGGTCCAATTCAATCATTTTGTAGTGTAGGTGATTCTATATATTTAGTTGGATATTCTAGTCATTCTATTGTGGCGACAGGGAAGTTGGAATCTGGATTAACTCACTGGGACTTAGGGCAGAATAACGAGTTTATCTGCACAATAAGAAAATCAACAGGAGATGTGGATACTATTGTACCATTTAGCAGACAATGTACCGCGGATTCATTGAATTTTATAACCTCCTTACATGATACGCTACTTGTTGTCCAAGCTGGGTATTTTTATCTTTTTAATTTAGCTTCAATTGAGATAAAATCTCCAAAAAAAGTTTTTGACCCATTGTACAAAGGATGGCTTAATAATGGAAATAATAAAATAATTTCAACCCCGTTAGGTTGTGCAGAAGAATCAAATGGTGATTTTTCACAAAAATGGATAACAACACCAACTCAATATTATGAATATTCAGGTTTTGCAACTAAAGATTACCTTTATTTCCTAGGTGAAAATAGTAGTTTAATAAAATTGAATTTAGAAGATGGGACCGAATATAGTGTGGATACAACGAATGCCTGTTTTATAACTGGTAATGAGACTTTACTATTCGGATATTTTCTTAAATCTCTAAACACATATCCAAATGACACTATAAAATTAGATACATTTGGACTCCCCAATGGCATACCAAAAAGTAAAATTGAAAGGCAAAATTCTTCGACTTTTCCATCCAAGGGGTTGAATAATGATCAAACAATTTCCATTTCTCCAAATCCCACAACAAAATTACTATATCTGAATGTGAATAGTAATTATCAAGGGAAGATCAATTCTATTGAAATATTCAATTCCAGTGGCAATTCGATTAAGAACATTGAAGAAATTTCAATTAATTCAGGGTATAAAATAGATTTGAATGGTTACCCAGATGGGATTTATTTTGTAATAATAAGAACAGATACCGAAACACAAACGAAAAAAATAATCAAATTGGAATAGAGGATGTTGTAAAAATGACTACTTTGAAAAAAATCCCTAAAAATCTTTTTTATTTAAAAATCAGGAATTTGTATCTTAGCAATTGAGAATTATACCCCTTGCCAGGATATTACGACACATCATTATCTGCGCTGCGGCTGAAGAAATGTTACGACATTGCCCCTTCGCGTATCAGGCAATACCTGCAGGCAGAGATTGATTTTGTTTTGAAAAAGATCAGCCGTAAAGATGTCGTTCTGGACCTCGGCTGCGGTTACGGCCGACTGATCCCGCAACTTGCAAAGAAGGCAAAATTTGTGCAGGGGATCGACACTTCCATACCAAGCCTTCTTTTTGGAAAGGAGTACCTCCGTAATACCCAGCATTATTGTCTCCAACATATGAATGCCGCTAAACTGGCTTTCAGCGCAAACACTATGGATGTGGTGCTTTGCCTTCAGAATGGCATTTCTGCCTTCCATGTTGACCAGAGAACTTTGATAAAAGAGGCTGTAAGGGTAACTAAGCCTGGAGGGGCCGCCATTTTCTCAACCTATTCGGAGAAGTTCTGGGAGCATAGGTTAAAGTGGTTTGCACTCCAGTCAAAAGCCGGCCTGATAGGTGAGCTCGACACGGAGAAGACCAGGAATGGCAACATTGTATGCAAGGATGGCTTTTCTGCCACGACCATCAGCCCGAAAAAGTTCCTTGACCTTACACGGTGGATACGCAATATCAAAGTCATGGTAAGGGAAGTGGATGATTCCTGCCTGTTTTTTGTGATAAAGAAACTGATATAGCAGGCCCCCGGCTTGTCTATTGCATTTTTCCTGATGAGGGTGCATTTTTCTCTTTGGTAAGTATCTCAAATCCTATGCTGATTGATTCCCCATACTGGTCGACCAGGGTAAGGCGGTGAAATCCTCTTTCGGGAGAGAGGGCCATCTGATGCGACTGCCTTGTTGAGCCTATAAACTGATCGTCGAGGTGCCAGTGGATGACGGCATCAGGATTATGGTGTGCGGCTTTAAATACGGTGCTTCCCGTTTTCCCGTCGAGGTCCACGGGAACATAAATCATACTCCCGTCTTTGGGATAGATCAGGTCCATGTTCCTGTTGCCTGGATTCTGGGCACAATCCTTGCGGAAAGGAGGCAGCATCCTGTAGAAAGGATTTTTGGTGCGGAAGTACCATTCCTGCACGGGAGGCAGGACGAACCAGGAAACATGCTGCATAGTTTCGGTGGATTCACATCCCGAGTTTACCTGGTATTGCCCGGTTTTATCAAGGTGGATCAACTGGTGAAAGGGACAGGCCGGGGTGCGGACTCCGTTTTTCTGTACCCAGACTGAATCTTTGAATTCACAAATTGAGGAGGCCCTGTAACCGCTGTAGCGGCAAACGGGAATTTTAACCATCTCTTCAACAGGCGTGCGGAACCAGCTGGTAGCAGGAAGTGTTTTAAAGATATCGAAGAGGATGGGAGCTGCAACTCCAATACCTGTAAGCCCGGGCCTGCCTTCTCCCGAAGCGTTCCCAACCCAAACCGCAACCACATATTCCGGTGTAACCCCAACCGACCATGCATCCCGGTTCCCGAAGCTGGTCCCCGTTTTCCAGGCGATCTTATGGGATGATGAAAACTGCTGCCATTGCGCTTCCTCGTCAGGCCGGGCAACTTCCACCATGGCTTCAAAGGTGAGCCAGATGGAAGCTGCGTCAAACCAGGAAGAATGGTTGTCGTAAGCAGGCTCCCCCCGACTGTCACAGGCAATCAAAACCGGGGGATGAAAATCGGCCTTGTTATACCCGGGATGATCCGGTGAAAAATGATTCAGGGTACGGGCCATGGAAGAGTACATCCCGGCCAGGTCGCACAACCTGGCTTCGGCCCCGCCCAGGATGATCGCCAGTCCGTAATGGTCGGCCGGTTTGGTGAGGGTAGTCAGCCCGATATTTTTAAGGAGGTTGTAAAAAGGTGTATATCCGTATGTCTGCAGCATTTTCACTGCAGGTATGTTCAGGGACCTTGAGAGTGCCCGTTTTGCAGGCACAGCCCCGTCGTAAGTAAGATTGTAGTTTTCGGGGATGAACCCCCCGATCTGCACGGGGATATCAGGGATCAGCGTATTGGGAAGGATCAGGGCATCATTTAACATGGCAGCGTAAAGGAATGGTTTCATGATACTGCCGGTGCTTCGGGGGGAAACGATCACATCGACATCGTTCCCGTAATCGGTTTTTCCCATGCGCCTCAGGTTACCAACATAGGCGAGTACATTCCCGGTATTCACGTCCACCACAATAGCCGCGGCATTATGGATCTCGTTGGCGGCCAGCTGTATCCCGTGAAGCTCAAGAATTTTGTTTACCCTTTCCTGAATTCCTCCGTCGAGGGTAGTCTGCACTTTTTCCCCCTTAAATCCTTCCTTTGTAAGCCTTACAAGCAGGTGAGTGGCAAGCCGGGGAAGTGGATACGGTTTTTGGGGCAGGGGCTCGCTTTTCGCCAGTTCGCAGGTAGTGAGGTCGATTTTACCCTTGTACCAAAGGCGGTCGAGCAGGCGGTTCCTTTTTGCCATCAGGTCCCGGGGGTTCCTTCCCGGGTAGATCAGTCCGGGGCTGTTGGGGAGAACGGCGAGAGCTGCAGCTTCGGCCCAGGAAAGCCGGTTTGCGCTTACCCCGAAATACCTCCAGGCGGCTGCCTCCAGCCCTACCACATTGCCCCCGAAAGGCGCATGGGAAGCATAAAGCCTCAGGATCTCCTTCTTTGAATGGGTGAGTTCCATTACAAATGCAAGGCTTATCTCGATGGCTTTTTCAAAGTAAGTGCGTTCCCTGTTCTTCCTTGCAAGCCGTATCACCTGCATGCTGATGGTGCTTCCCCCACTGATGATCTTATGGTGTTTGAAGTTGAGGATCACTGCCCTCACCATGGAAACCGGATTGAAACCGGGATGGTATGGGAACCATTGGTCTTCATAACAGATGACAGCTTTCCTGAATTTTTCCGGGACCACTTCGCTTTCAGGGAAACGCCATTGCTGGTCGGCCGAGATCCTGGCTCCCAGCAACCGCATTTCACGGTCATACGCAACGGTGGAAGTAGGATCGTTGAACAGCTGACGGGGCCAGATCAGGAGAAGCAGCAGGTAAAGCAGTAAAACCGGAACAAGCCAGTAATACCATGTCCAGCGCACAGGGAATCGCATCCGGGACCGTTCCGCCATGATCAGTTCCCCACAACCACCCAGCGGCCCGCGACACGGGCATTGATAGTACCGTCATACATGGCTTCACATAGCACAGGCGGGAGATAGAATCTTCCCTGGTAGGTAGCCATCAGCATGCATTTAAAAGTTTTAGATTCCCCTGCTGCAAGGTCGAAATAAGTAAGCACCCGGTCGTCGCGAACATCCTGGTAAGTAAGTTCCGAAGCCTTGGTAGCCGCCAGGGCCATTTCGCTCATCCGGAAGTTCATGATCTCCCAGCCCGAAGGAAACACCTGGGCCAGGGCAAGGTTCTTGTAAGCGCCCCTCAAACCCGGATTCGTCACCTTAACCTCGGCGATAAAGCTTTCCCCCTGTGCCAGCTTGCTAACATTAATGGCTTCACCCTTAAGCCCTGACCAGGATACGGAGATCTTGAGGTTGTTGTTGGCAGATGAGGAATCCCCGTAAGCTGGTATCCCCCTAATCAGAAGCCTTGCGTAGAGCACATTCTTCCCATTATTGATCACTTTAAGATTCTGTTTGCGCCCGGGTTTCGGATCAATGCTGTTTACGGATATGGATTTCGTTGTATTTACATCCGCCTTTTCACCCTGGTCAAGGCTGAACGAAGCATTTATCCCGCTTCCTGCATTCGCTCCATAAAAACCGCTCAGCGCGATAAGGCAGTAAGCGCTGGTCTGGGTGCTAAGCCATCCCGACTTGCATAATTCCGCAGCAATATCCCTGGCCAGGGGAGCAGCTTTGGTTTTCATGTTCATAAGGCCAAGGACCTCCAGTATCATGGCCTTGTCGCGAAGATCGCTTCCATAAGTGTTGGCAAGTTCAATATAGGGCGAAACGGTAATCCCGATTCCGTTGGTAAGCTGTTGTGCAACCTCAGGCTTCCCGGCAAGAAGGTAAGCCCCTGCCAGACGCCATTTGGCTGTAAGTGAGAGATCCTTTCTCTCAAGCAGTTTATTCATGGCTCCCAGTTCGGGCGAACGTGCCAGGGCCAGCGTATATAAGCGGTATGCCTGTAAAAGCTCATTATTATTCCAGTTGGCGTTCCAGGTCCAGGAAATGGCTTTTTCGCGCTGGAACACTTTCCAGGCGGCGAGGAAATTCGGGGGCAGCACAAAGCCTTTCTTTTCGGCTTCCAGCATAAAGTGACCGGCGTAACAGCTACCCCAGTCATCGGCATATCCCGATCCGGGCCAGTAAGTCAACCCGCCGTTCGCCATCTGGAATGATCTGATCATCTGTATGCCTGCTTTTATATTCTGCTCTGTCCTTGCCTTGGTTTCACTGCTCAGTTCCACCAGGTCTTTCAGGTAGAGCTGGGGAAATACAGAAGAAGTGGTCTGTTCAATACATCCATAGGGATAATGGATGAGGAACGACATCCATTTTTCAAGGTTAAGGGGAGGCATGGAAGTGAGTTCAATCGTGCCCGAATTGGTTCCTGCCAGGCCCCGGACCGTGAACGCGGTATTCCAGTTTCCTAATGCCGGAATGGTCTTTTCATACACATCCGTCACAGGCAGGTTGGGGTTCCTGATATCTATCTCAATGGTATTTTCGGCCCTTTCATTTCCGCTTACCGCAATGATCTTAACCTTTGCTATCCCGGTCATATCCCCCACTTTAAGGTCGAAATTCACCAGCTGGTCGCCGATATCGCTGAAACTCAGGTCGCGGGTATTCCCGCCGCTTACCTGGAAAAGGGTATTGACTTCGATGCTCACTTTAACATTCTTCACCGTTTTTTCCATGGCAAAAACGCTCACCGGGAGTTTCACGTTTTCGCCCGGGCCCAGCACCCTGGGCAGGGTTCCCTGCACCATCAGGGGCTTTTTTACAGCTGCAGTCTGTTCTTCGGAACCGTAGGCTCCTTTATAGCCTGCAACGACCATCACCCTTACCGATCCAATGTATTCGGGCATAGTAAATGTGGTGGTTCGGGATTCTCCCTTTTTCAGTTCAAAAGGTCCGAAGAACTTTACCATGGCCTTGAAGCGGTTTGCCTTCAGGCTGCTCCTGCGGAGCAAATCCTGGTCCCCGCCAATACTAAGTATCCTCTGAAGGTCGCCGCTGAATGCGCCCATGACCTGGTCGAAGAGGTCCCAGGTTTTTATCCCGAGCGCTTCCCTGGCATAGAACACAGTCCAGGCATCAGGGGTTTTGAATCGTGTAAGGTCAAGCAGGCCTTCATCAACAACAGCAAGGGTATATGACATGGGACGGCCTTTGGCTTCTTTCACCGTAATGGAGGCAGACTGCATGGGGACCAGCTTACCTTTGAGGCTGATGACGGGCTTCAGGTGGGTTTCGGGGTTCTCGACGAAAACCGGGACCACACCGTAAAGCCTTATAGGAAGGTCGTTCTTGCTTTGGGCATGTGGCTGGATCAGGGTCATAAAAGCATAGCAGTTCGGCGCCATGTCCTCTGTAATTTTAAAACTGATGTCGGTGCTGCCTTTGCTGGTCGGGGTCCAGAATGATTTCAGTACCCTGGAGCCGTTTTCGACTGTAAGCAATGCCCTCCCGTCGGGCGAAGTGGGTAGGCTTAGTTTGACAGTCTCGCCCACAGTATATTTGGATTTGTCGGTAGTGAGGGTAAGCATGGAAGCAGCCTGTTTTTCGCCCCCCGGCATGCGGAAATATCCCGGCCAGTCAACATACACCACTTTCCCTGCAATATGTCCAGAAGACCTGTCGGTCACCTTGATGAGATACCTTCCCCATTCATCATAATCGACCCTGAACTTGTAACTGCCTTTGCCGCTGGCAGTCCTCACTGTTGCCGAATCCACCGGCCTCAGGTGAGAGGTTGAAACAAAATCAGCTGAGTTCCGTTCCGAATCGTCCCACCACCACCGCCATTCCAGCTTGAACACTTCAACCTTCAGCCTGTTCGATGGAACAAGATTCCCGTCCGGGTCAATATTTACGAGGTCGATATCATAGGGTTTGTCAGTATACAGAACCCGTTCGCGGGCCGATGGAAGGGGTATCCTGAGGCCTGCAAAGGAAACATAGGGATAATACGGAATGGTAAAACGGTCGATCGAGAAATCACCTCCGTCTTCAAATACTTTAGTCTCAAAACTGGCATTCAGCACACCGGGAGCCACATTGGTGACATGGATCACAGGGGTTATGGTAGTCTTTCCCTCATCGTTCAGCTTTCCCTCGAAAATGCTGATGTTTTCTGCAGCAAAGCCGGCCGTGGGATTGTCGAAGGTATAAGCCGGGAACTGTTTAAATGCAGTCACCGCTTTGGTGAGCGTGAGGTTGACTTCCGCTTTTAATCCGTGAGCTGTTGCTCCTGTAAGCCAGCTGGCTTCAAGTCGTACGGGCGGGATCTTGTTCTTTTGCAGGTAGGCTTTGTTGAAATCCATACGGATCTTCAGGCGGTTGGGCTTTACCGTTTCAATCTTCAGGGTTTTCTGGAATTCCACACCTCCGACTTTCACTTTTGCAAGCCAGTTACCCGTAGGGGCCGAAGGGGGAGTTACGGTCCTGAAGGCATAAAACCCGTTTACCGAAGAAGTGAGCACCGAGCGTGAAACCATCTGTCCGCTGGGATTGAACAGGGCAAGGTTCACCGGGTGGGTTGCAGGAAGTTTCCCGCTTTTATCTTCCAGGATGAAGGTCAGGTAAATCGAATCGCCAGGCCTCCACACTCCCCTTTCCCCGTATATGAATCCTTTAATGCCTTTCTGGACAGGCTCCCCGCTCACATCGAACATTGAAAGCGAAAGGGAATTGCCTTCCGTAAGTTTTAAATAGGCTTTTTCCTTGTCTTTCACGGCCACGGCGATGAAGGGTTTGGAGTTCAGCCTGGCCATGGCCATCCCATCCCCGTTTGTTGAGGCAATCCCGATGATCTGCTGCTGGTAATTGAAGAAATCAACCTTCACACCAGATAATGGTTTTGAAGAAACCAGGTCGGTCACGAAGACAGTGAATTCATTTTCGGCATCACCTTTTGCGATCATGCCAAGGTTTGAGGCAAAGACATTCCGTGTGGCGGTCTTATTGAAGTAGTACGAAGCCTTGCAGGGGTCACCCCTTTCGTTCCAGCGGTAATTCTCCCATCCGCCATTATCGCCCTCTTCCTCATCATAATTGTTGTAGTAATTCCATCCCTCCCTGTCGTTTTCCCTATCCGGATTTTGAATAACTACCATATCCTGGGGCTTCCCTGTTTCCCCGCTGGCGCAAGGATAGGTTGAATATTGCTTCATAAAGCTGAGGTTTACCGAATAGATGGCCCCGGGTTCTGTTTTCATTAAAGTGGAAAGATCGATAGAGAAACGGTTCCAGCGGCCATAATCAGCGGCGCCGTTCAGTGGGATGGTCTTTTTCAAAACTGTCCTACCTACTCTTGACATGTCATAAGCAGTTCCCATTTCATTGATCTGAAGGAACTGAAAAATATTATTTTCATAAATGCGGATGACTTTTACGTCAATGGCTTTCAGGTTGACCGCCTCAAACGGAAGCAGCATGCCGTTGGAAGAGGGCATAATGACCCCTGTGCCGACGAATCTGGCATTGGGCATGTTTCCCTCGGGCGACAGTTTTTCGACAATGCGCTGTCCAAGTTCTTTTCCCTGGCAGTTTCGCAGGTAGGGTTCGATGGTCAGCAAAGGATTGCCTTCCATGTTTGCAGGGGGATATACGATGAGTTCGTTATCCTGGATGGAAACCCTGAGGTTTGAAAATTTCCCGACGCGGACCAGTCCATCCAGGTTCTGGTCATGTTTCAGAGGATCGGTGAAACGCAGAACATAATACGGGTCGCCTGCGGCAATATTCCTTAATTCCAGCCACCTGAAATCCCCCAGGGCGGGAATCTCTTCAGTAAATTGTTTATCTGTTGAAGACCCGATGGGATTACCGTTCCAGTTAAGCTTGACGCTTGAGGCCTGATCGCCGCGCATAATGGATTCAAGCTGGAAAAAATGCTTGTTATTTTTTGAGTCATGCTGCCATGTAACCGGAAGTCCGTTCCCGTCCTGGTTCGCCGTGAGCATGAGCTCTACCTGTTTGTCATCGGCAACATCGGCAGTAAAGACAGTTCCCTGCAGTATTTCTTTCGTAAGATCAGATTCCGAAACGGCTTTATGATTATCGATGCTTACATCAAAATCCTGGCGTATGGTCTGAAACTGGAACGCCATGGTTTTCATGGAATCGGGGACCGTGAGCAGTTTTGAAAGGAAGAACTGCACGGTAAAGATCTTATCCTGGGGCAAGGGTTCTTCGGGCCGGAATTCTATAGTCCGGCTGTCGATCCAGCAGGCGGTGCCCTTGATTGAAGGTTTGACCTTAAGGAGATCCTCCTTGAGCGGGATATTCATGGAAGAAGAATCCACATAATCATCATTCAGCCTGACCTTAATTGTTGAATGGGACGAAATAAACCCGGAAGTAAATGCCTGCACATACTGCCTGAACGCGGGGTTGACGTGAATAAGCGGCCCTTTTGAGGGTTTTCCGAGGGTTTGGATAAGGATCAGTGCAAGCAGGATAACCAGGGCGGGTATCCCGACAAAAATCAGGAGTTTTTTTCTGGGTGACATAGGGCGGGATTTTAAAGAATTCAGAAATAATGATAAAAACCTTAGTAAAGATATTAAATTATTATTTTTGTAACAGAACTCTTTTCCATGTTGAAAAATCCGGTTTTTTTCGCCCTCATCCTGTTGTTTTGCTCCGGGATGTCATTTTCACAGCAGTCATCATGCATGACAGACTTTGACTTCGTAATTGCAAAAATTAAAAGTAATTACCCCGGTTATAATGATAAGATCAAAGGGGATAAGGTTGAAGAGCTTGCTCGCCTGGAGCAGGATTTGCGAAGGCGGATAGCGCTTCACCCCGATTCGTGCGGATATTACCTGAGCGAATATGCCGGCTTTTTCAAGGATGAGCATCTGCGGGTAAGGAGAGTTCCCGGTCCGGATAAAGAATGGGTTCAAATGGATATCTCATCGTATGGGAAGAATATTGCAATTGACACAAACGAGATGTTCGCCAGGACTACGGGTTCAAACACCATCGAGGGGCTCTGGGTTTCCTGGTGCGGTGAGATTGCTGTGATAAAAGATCCAGGTAAAAAAAATTACCTGGGTGTCTCGGTAAGTTACACAGGCTGGAAACCCGGACAGGTGATGTTTGAATTCGCCCCATTGGAACCGGATGGAATGAACCCTGAATCTCATCCGCCATCAAATGATACTCTGTTCAAAGTAAAAGAGCATACAACCTGGCAAGGCGCGCGTGTTGGAAAGACAAAAGCAAGTCTGCATGTGAACAGGAATATACTGGAAGTATATGACGTACGTTTCTTTGTCCGTAAATCCTCATTTCAACGAAGCGATTATGCAATGATGAAATCCTATGTTCCGCTTTACCCTAACGGCCAAAATACATATTTTACCTATGGCTGCCTTAGCGATAGCACTTTCTTTATGAGAATTCCCGGGTTTGACGGAAATAAAGAGCGGATAGAATCCACTTTAAAGGATCATTGGAGTGACATCATGAGTAGGCCCAACCTTGTCATTGACCTGAGAAACAACGGAGGCGGGCAGGATGATGAATGGCAGATGCTGTTCAGATTGCTTTATACAGGTCCATTTTTCAGCAAGGGGGTGGAATGGTATGCGTGTGAGGATAACATCAAAGGGTATGAAGATGATCTGAAAAAAGGGACTCTCAGGGGCGGGGATGAAGGTATAAAGTGGACCATGGCTTTGCTTGCCGAGATGAAAAAGCATCCCGGGGAATTTGTAATTCATCCAATGATGGGGAAAGATGAAACCGTGAAAGAGGATACCGTTTATAAATATCCCAGGCAAGTCGGCATCATCATCAACGAAAACAATGGATCTTCTGCCGAGCAATTCCTTCTTGCTGCGAAGACGAGCAGTAAAGTCACACTGTTTGGTAATACCAATACGGCCGGTGTGCTTGACTATTCCAATTCCATACCCATTGATTTACCTTCAGGAAAGTATTACATGAGGTATCCTATGAGCCGTTCGCGCAGGCTTCCCGAAAATCCCATAGATAATATAGGGATAAGTCCCGATGTGATCATTCCCTATCCCGCCACCGAGCAGTTATTGGATAAACAGGACATCTGGGTGGAATATGTTAAAGACTGGCTGGAAGCGGGGGGGAAATAATTTCCAGATTATTTATTTTGACTTCTCCAGGGAATTTTGGCAAATCCCGCATAGAGAAATCCCGACTTTTACACGGATTGATTTAGTAGTGAAAGTTTATAGCAACATGACAAACAGATTGAGTTGATTGTTGATGAGCTGGAAACCATTGTCATGCAAATACTATAACCTTGCGGGATTCTCTAACGGGGTAACGTAATGTTTATTTATCAAACGAAACAGGCAATAAATATTTTTTTGTAAATGTAGAATGGTTCAATGCAAGAGTTTATTTTACAAGATTTGCGAAGTTGTATGTAATGCCGACAAACCAACCAAATTTATAAACATTATCGTAAGATAATTGTACTGATGAATCGCTTAAATACATTTTCCCATCATCAGAATACAATATATTATCTGGCTTTAATTTTTTAACATTCGCATAGCTGGCACCAAAGGTTAGAACTATCCGATGTTTTGATGTGAATAACAAACTTATGCCTGCTGCAAACATTGGCAATTGTGCAACAGGATAGGATATTCCAAAGGACGCCCCAACAGCAAATGGCTTTCCAAAATCATAATACCCATTGAGCATTGCTCCGATTGAAAAATTTACTGGCTGTTTATTGGTGTTTTGATAGACTAAAGAAACGGATGAATCATATTTAAAAATAGAATCTTTTTTAATCTCTTTTGAAAATTTCACTTTGCCTTGCTGAGTATAAAAATTATCATTTTGTTGAGATCCAAAAAAGAATCCAGCGCTAAAATCCAATTTAAATTTCATGCTTGTTTTTATTGTTATTTCCGGTGTTTGTCTTAATAATTTCCCTTGTTTATCTTTAATGGAAATAGAGAATGCATTACCATCCTCATTTATTAAAATTGGATCCAGATAGTATTTAAATTCGTTTTTACTAATGTTTAATATTTTATCTTCAATAGCCAAAATGGCTGCGTATGTTATTTTCCTAGCTGAATCTGTTGCCAGCAAGCTATATTTTCTTTTAATATCAGAAAATTCACTTGTTAATTTTGGTTTACTTGCTTTGATCAGAATAGCTTTTTGAACATTAAATTTGACCTGGTTTTCAGAAGATAATTCTCCTTTTAGTATTATAGTATCTTTTGTTTCCGATTTATTTATATTCTCAAACTGTGCTTGCAATAAATAATAAGTGCTATCCAACTTGCTGATTAATTTGAAAGTAGTATCGGCGATTAAATTTGGCAATTCATCTAATTTTTGTGCTTTTTTGAATATTATGGATAATTTAGCTAAGAGAATTTCCTTTGATATATTCAAGTTCAACACTGGTTTATCGAATTCGGTAAAAAGGTTATCTTTATAGTTAAGTAAATAATTTAGGGTATAAAAATATTTTTTAAACTCTATATATGTATTTTTAAAATCAGTTATAGGATCATATTCTGGAGAGGGAGGGTTTGCTTTTTCTTTATTTGAAACTATATCATAATCTCGTTTAGTAATTATTGGCTCTTGATTGGTTTCCTTTGTGAAATTTTCAAAGATGGTAGGGACCTGGAGATAGTTACTGATTATTGATTTTTGTTTAATTTCAGGTACATTAATCAATTCAGAATTAATGTTATAAATTATAACATTAATTAACGTACCTTCTTTCACTTTCTTTGGTGGGGCCTTATCAAATTTTCCTGTGAAAGCATTAAAATTAATATCTATTCCATCCTGTGCTTTAACAGACAAGGTCACCAGGGTTATACATAATAAAAAGAAAACGAATATCCAACCTTTGAAAGGTTTAGTAGAAGATAGAGGCTTTTTCATAATATCCTGCATTAATTATAAATTATTAAAGGAAAATGATTTAAATATTTTGTAATTTTTGCGCTCATTTGTTTTGATGATTATTGTGACATCAAACTTGCCAGATGATTCTATATAGGCGCCAAACCTGTCAACCATTTTATCTGATTTGATTTCAGATGGGGTAATTGTATCAGGGAACATGTAGGTTACCTCTTTTATTTTTTTAAGATGGAATTCATCTCCTGTTATATAAATCCTTGTCTGAAAAACCCAATTATTATTTTGATCTCGAGTTTTTATTATATTATATTCTATTGAATATGGTTCTTGTATGAAAGATTTGTCGTCGGATTTTTTGGCAACAAATCCATAAAGGGTGCTTACACCCACTATATCTAAATCACTTAATTCTCCTGAATTATTCCATTTAGGGTTACAATAATTCATGATTGATAAAGTATCGCACGGTGTTATATACCAATTTGGTATTTGGCCTTGTTCTGTGCCCATGCAATTTTGGAAATTGCAATCTTTCCGGTTTTGTTCATGGGCAAAGCCTAAAGCATGTCCAAACTCATGCATGGAAATTGCTTTAATACAGAAATCTTTTCTCGATTGACAAGTAATACCCCAGTTCCTAAACGTGAAATTTAATATCATCCCAGATGGAATACCATCAATTTCATTCCCCAGTCCTTTTGTACAAGGTCCTTCATCTGAGATTAAAATTCGAATTCCTTTACTGTTTTCATGACATTTTTCCCACCCTGTAAATTTTAACTTTGAATATTGTTCCCAGCTTTCTGTAATAGCATTTTTAACAAGAATTCTCCAATGATCGTTCTCAGGCATTGGGTTTTCCCAGCAAACTGGTATTATACTGCTTGTCCAAATAGTTGTTGGGATTGTTGCTGATTTGTTTTGTCCTTGGATAAAACATGACGTTAATCCAAAAAATGCTGTGAAAAAGAGGGTCAAGAAAACCTTGTTAACTGTTTTCATCTAGTTTTCATTTTAACTTGATAATTTGAATTGTGTCTTGTATCATCCCCCATAATCCAAAAACCCCAGATTAATCGTATTCACTTTTCGCGTTAGAGAAAATACCCCGAGACCGGCCCGGGAACCGTCGAGGTTAGTGTTGCCTTCGATGGTTGTGATGAATCCGTTCTCGATATGTGTTACGATCCCGGTATGGCCTTTGCCGCAGCCGTGATCAATTATGAAAATATTGCCGGGCATGATTAAACCGGGGTTTTCGGAGGCCTGGGCCTGTGGGATTTTTTTTGCTGTTGAGTGGTTCCATTGTTCGATACAACTTCCGGTACGGTAAAGGGGATTGGCAATGCCCATGGAATCGCTGGCTTTGGAGAAACACCAGTAAACAAATGCGGCACACCAGGGATTTGCGGGCGGTAAACCAACTGCCTTGAGGTATTCCTCAACTTCTTTGCCGCGGTTTGAATAGGGGGGATTCTCCATCACCCCGACTTCAAGTTCAGCAAATTCAATCGCTTTCTGCAATAAACGGTCCGTTGTGCCCTGTATGGGCGAAGGTTCTCCTTCAAAAAGTACCGACCAGGTTATAGGTCCTATTGCACCATCGATAACCAGCGGATTGCCGGAAATATCGTGCGAAACGGACTGGAAATATTTAACAGCCGATTCAGTGAGTGGTCCGAAATCTCCATCAATCTCCAGGTACACTCCCTTCTTGATTAATTGCTTTTGTATTGCTTTTACTATCTTAATGTCATGTTCTTCAATTCGAATAGTTCTTCCGGGATATTTCATCAATCTTCGTTTAATATAAGGTTTGTTAGAAATCGTACTTTTCATCTATGATGTTATGGTGACAATGAGTTCCTTGAAACACACATCCGACAGGTAAATATAAGTGCCGGAAAGTTGAAAATCAATGGAGGATTTCCGTAAAATGATATAGAGGATTTCCTCTATATCATTTACACTTAAATTTTATTAAAGATCAGAAAATCAGAAGGATGAAAAAAATATCTGCCTGGCAAAATGCCGGATTTTGAATTTTTTGATTTGCCCCGGGTTTTCTTAAATGAACAAATGGGTAGAAAATTTGTTAGGGTAAATAAATGGACGGCCTTTAAAAAGGCTAAAGGATTTTCTTCTGGGAAAGAAGCCAGATCAGCTGGGAATTGGTTCTGGCCTGGAATTTCTTACGAATGGATGTAAGGATCTTCTCAATGGTTGAAATACTTATACTTAATCTTTGTCCTATCTGGGACCTTGAATTGCCTTCGCACAACATGCTCACTACCTCGTGCTGATGCGTAGTGAGTTTTTCAATCTTTGCTGTCGTTTCTGCGGACTGATCACGTTGTATCTTTACTTCCTCGAAAAGATGCGGAAATACAATCCGCTCATCAGCGACTTTTTCTAACGCCTCACGTAACTGGGCTTTCTTTGATGTTTTCAATAGATATCCTGCCGCTCCTGAATTATACATCCGGCGTTGCCATATTGCGGAATCTTCATACGTTAGAATCACAATGGGTTTAAATGGGAATTTCCGCTTGAGCATCCTGATGTTTTCAAGAGGATTGGTGTCACGAATCCAGAGATCAAGTAAAATAATATCGAAAGAAGTTGGTTTGGCTTCCTGCATTGCCATTGATACATCCAAAGCGCTGCCACTGACTTCAATATTATCGCGATCCTTCCGGAACATATTCTTTAAACCGGAAATCACGAGAGGATGATCATCAATAATAAAGATCCGGATCATTTTCCCTGACTTGCTGCTGATTTATATACTAAATAGGAATGAATATTATTCAAATATATCAATATTTCTGAATTATTAACTCTTTAACTTCAATTTCTGTACCACTCTCTATTTTTACAAGGTATATGCCATTTGTAAGACCGCTTACATCCAGTTCAAATAAGTACTGAGCCCTGAATGTATACTGCATTTGCTGTTTCCCGGCAATATCAAAAATGCTTATTAACGTCTCATCACGCATCTTCCTGTTATTTTTAATCGAAATTACAGTACTTGCCGGGTTCGGATACATAGTGAATGTTGTTTTAGGTGATTCGGTTTCTTTTATAAAAACATCCCCTCCGTTTGTTGTTTTTAAAATGGTTCCATGCATACCAACAGCATACCCTGTATTTGCATCCGTAAAGAAAATGGAAGATAAATAATAAGGGGTACCGCATTCTGATTCATCCCAGGTATCGCCCCCGTTTGTTGTTTTCAGGATTATCCCGCAATCATCAACAATATAGCCTGTATTCGCATCAATAAAATACACTGACCTTAATTGATTAAGTGTTCCGCTGGATAACCAGGACCAGGATAAACCTCCATTGATGGTTTTTAAAATAGTTCCGCGTTCACCCGCGATATACCCCGTATTGGGATCGGCGAAGAAGACCGAAGTTAAATAGTTGTCAGATCCGCCCGGGAGTGCAACCCAGTTTTTACCACCATCTATGGTTTGCAATATAGTTCCCGATTTACCCACTGCAAACCCTGTATTGGAGCCGGTAAAGTAAACGGATGATAAATCATTGGTTGTTCCGCTTGATTGCGCAGTCCAGCTTGTCCCTCCGTTGATTGTTTTTATGATAGTTCCATTCCAACCCACAGCATAAGCCGTAATGTCATCCGCAAAGAAGACAGAATATAAAGGGTCTGATGTTATACCTTTTATTTTCGTCCAGGAAGCGCCACCATTGTTTGTTATCAAAATGCTTCCATTCCAACCCACCGCGCATCCTGAATTTACGTTGGTGAAGAAAACCGACGTCAAATCATCATTAATTCCTGTCTGAAGCATATCCCATCTTGTGCCACCGTCATCTGTTTTAAGAATTATGCCGTCCTGACCTGCAACATACCCTGTATGCGCATCCGGGAAATACACCGAAGATAAATATGCAGTCGTGCCACGTGATAATGCAGTCCAGGCGATACCTCCATCCAATGACTGAAAGATGACTCCATATTTCCCGACAATATGGGCTGTATTAACCCCGGTTACATACACAGATGATAAATCATGTATTGTTACGCCTGATAAATCAATCCAGTTCAGGCCTCCGTTGGTTGTCTTCAGGATAGTTCCATTCCATCCCACAGCATACCCGGTATTGACATCAGTGAAACAAACCTGGGTTAAAGTATTTTCAGTTCCGCCCGGTAGCGTTCTCCAGGTTGTATCTCCCGGTAAAGTTTTTAAGATAATTCCATAATCACCAACGGCATAACCTGTAGTATGATTGGGGAAAACAACGGAATTTAATCCATAAGCGGTCGCGCGCTGAAGCTTGATCCAGCCCGAATCAACATTCAAAGTTTTAAGGATGATCCCACCTTCACCTACAGCATATCCTGTATCGGCTCCTGCGAAGCAAATTGAATGCAACCAGGCCGATGTACCACTTGATAATTCAGTCCAGTTTTCTCCCCCGTTAGCGGTTCTTAAAATAGTTCCATGTTCGCCAACCACGTACCCAATATTTGAAGTGGTAAAATAAACGGCTGATAAACAGGCCGATGTCCCAGCCGGTAAAGCCGACCAGCTGATCCCCCCATTGATTGTTTTTATAATAGTCCCATTCCATCCCACAGCATACCCAGTATTGGCATCGGTGAAACACATTGAATTCAGGGGATCAATAGTTCCGCTTTTTAAAATAGTCCAGCTTGAACCTCCGTTTGTTGTTTTTAAAATGGTTCCATAATCTCCCGCCGCAAATCCTGTATTTGAATCGGTAAAATAGATAGAATACAATGAATGGCCCTGCGGCAATGGGTTTTGCCAAGTCCACTGGGAATATGCGGTTATTGAAACCAGGGACAAATATATTAACAAGAAAATCTTTTTCATTTTCTTCACTTTTTAATCCAGTTCCCGAATTCTTTCACCTGTGAATTCTGATTTTAAAGGATAAATTATGATAGGTCGGATTAAAAATCCGCATAAGAAAATTGATTAAAAACAATTTCCTAAATGTAATCAAATCAACAGGGTAAAGTCAATGACAGGATAGGAATTTTAAACATTCCGAAAGTCGGAAAAAAAATGACTAAATTGAAGTTAAACGAAAGTAGATCAGATGATAATTGATTTTTTATGGATGGCAAAGTTTACGCCATAGGCCATACTCCAGTTGAATTCTTCACACAGATTAATCGAGAAAGGCCTACACCACCGGCATAGTTTAATGCTTTTTCAAAATAACAGAAACTTGAATCTTCATTCTTTGTTTACTCCTCATTCCTGTCATCCTGTCTAGAGGCGGCATACTTCCCTACCAGCATGGCAATGATGATGGCCATATACATCTGGCCGGTGATGGAGATGAAAATGGTCAGGGAACGGGCATATGGCTCAACAGGGATTATGTCGCCGAACCCGGTAGTGGTCAAAGTTATAAAGGTAAAATAGATGAAATCGTTAAGATGTCCTACCGTGATAGTGTCGGTACGGTTCGGGAAACTGAAAGCTTTCGGATCATAATGGTCAATAAGGCTTATTATCATCGCAAAGATCAGTCCGATAAGAAGATAGATAATAATGGCCTCCATAATTATTCGTATAGTTACGGTTTTTGACCTGATGAGATCTTTTATCAATCCCATGATAACAATGCCAAAAAACAAAATATTCAGGGAGTACGAGAGGGAAAACAAAACCGGTAATTTCAAGTATGCCGAAACCCAAAGGAGAACCACTGCGCCTATCGATACCGGAAGAAAGGCCGGATGCCTCCTGTCGGAATTTAAAAATCCCAATAGAAATATCATGGTAAACGAAAGATCATACATCACTTTCTGCAAGGTTGGTGGAAAAACAGGGATAATAAATACAGTGATAATTACGGAACCAAGAAAGATAATATCCAACTTGAGCCCTTCCCGGAGAAATATTCTGTTCAAAAAGTTCATAAGCCTGGTTTTAAGCCTCCCAAAGTTGAGGAAATCCGCAAAATAAAACAAATCTTAAGAAAAGAGCGGACAATGCAGAAATCATTTATATGTTTGCAGGCTGAACCAATTTTAATGATCCGGATGGTAGCAACTAATTCCCGATCCTCATCCCGGGCACAAAGCAAACTCACCGTATCCCTGCCCGTGATCATTACAATGATGATCTTTTTTGCAGGAAATACATTCAGCATTAAATCCTTTGGGCAGTATAACCAGTACAACCAGTATGAAACCCAGGCAGGGACGCCTGCTCTGGCTCCGCCCCGCCATCATAACCCTCCCAAGGAGAAAGAAGTAAAAGAACCCGATAAGGCCTATAAAAAAATTGAAAAGCAACCGGAATTTCCCGGCGGTACTACGAACCTGTTCAGATTCCTGTTGGAAAATATTAAGTATCCCCAGAAGGCTTTGACGATGAAACTGAAAGGTAAGGTGTTGGTTGGATTTACCATTAACTCCGACGGTTCGGTCGATAATGTGGAAGCCATGAGAGGGATAGGCGGGGGTTGCGACGAAGAAGCTGTTCGCGTTGTGAAACTCATGCCGAAATGGAAACCCGGTGAAGACCAGGGAAAACCCATTGATGTGAGCATGGTACTGCCCATCAAGTTTGGCCCGGATACTAACTGTGTAAAGAAATAACAGGAAGAAATCAGAACAGCATATCCTTCTGCATATTCATCATAATCTGGCTGTGGTCCGAGTCATAATCAAACAGCACATTCCCGTTATTGCGAAAAAGTTTAACATAATTAAGGCCGAACCAGATGATGGCTTTGCCCACCTTAACCCCGTTCAGTATATCGATCCTTGCATCGCCTGATGGCAGGATGTTTACCTTTAGCTTCGTCCCGTCTGTGATCTTGAGCTTATCCAGGATAACGGCTTTCTTGTTCTCGGTTTGCACTGTAATGATCCCGTTGTTGTTTTTAATGATACTCAGTTTGCCCAGGCTTTCAAACACCCTGGGAGCTTTCTTTTTAAAACCCGGATTATAGGTTTCGAAAGCCTGCTGAATGGTTTGTCCCGAAAGGCTGAAGTCATTAAGCCGGATAAGGCTGATAGCCCCAAAGAGCCCTGAGATAACCCTTTCGCAGTTGCCTGTGAGTTGTTTTTCGGTTTCGTCTTTCAGTGTGAGAATAGGATTAAAGCCTGTTTCCAGACCAAGAGCTATTTTATCGACTTTAAAGCCCAGTGTAGCTGAGAAACTGGCGCTGTAATACACGTTTCCCGAGCCGTCAAATTTAATCCCGTAATCCTCATAGTTTGGGTCAAAAGGGTAAATCTCCGATTTAAGCTGTTCGCCTCCCGAAGAGAATTTGGAATACAATATCACATTTGCGCCTTTGCCGTTGGTATCAAAATCGGCCTGTTTCAGCCACTGTACTTCGCCTCCCTTGTTGAGCTTGAGCAGGAAAAGGCCAGATTTGTTTTTCGGGAAGATGATGTTGAAAGCGCCAAAAGCCATAAGGTTTTCGCAGGTTCCTCCCACATACACATTGCCGTCGGGCCCCAGCTGGATATTATACCCCCTGCCGATCCCGTCATCAGTGCCTTTGATAGCCCAGAGCAGGTTGCCGGCCGTATTGTATTTGGCCACGAAAACGTCTTCGGAATTGTCCCTGGAAGTCAGGGTAGCTCCTCCCAGGTCGGCATAACCTTTGAAATACCCGGTTATATATGAATTGCCCTCCTGGTCAAGGACTGAATTCTGAAGGTTATCGCCTGCAAACCCTCCGCCTGTATTGACTTTTTCCCAGACCGATGCAAGTTCCGCCCCTTTGTTCTGCCCGTTGAGCAGGTCAATTACTTCGGCTTTTGCATTGTTCTTGCCGGGCATGGTAAGGCCGAAAGGTGCATTGATATAGGTTGGGTCGGCAATCACATACTTGTCACCCCTGTACAGAATATAGTCGCCCGCTTCCTCCTCGGTAAAATGGACAGCCGTAGCCACATGGCCTGGATAAACAACCCCGATGACTTTAAGGCCAAGCAGCTCCTTGACAAGGTATGAAAACAACACGGCCCTGTCGTCGCAGTCGGTAAACGGATAATAAAAATCCTCTTCAGGGAAATCAAACTTTTCCTTGCCGTACTGTTCGAGGTCGTTCTTATAGGCAAAACCGTTTTGAACAAAATACAGCAGAAAGTCCACTGCATCGGCGGCAGAAATCCCTTCAACCGCAGGTTTCAATGCATCGAATACCGATTCTTTCGCCTGGGGCGTCATCACCGCATCAAAATACACCTTCAGGTCGCAAAGGGGATAATCCTTGAAGAAGTCAATGGAATTCACATTGTATTTCAAGGCAAAACTGTAATCCTTGTTCTTGTATTTGAATTTGAACTGCTTTGCATTGTAAGTATCTCCAATATTCAGAGGACTGTAAAGGTTCATGTCGAACACCCTGGTCGCCCCGGGAAAATCCTTTGCATAAGTGAGGACCACGTTCTGGTTAAAGTCGGGTGCGTAAAATTTTATATTATCGGTGATGAAAAACCGGGTGTCATACAGGGTATTGGAAGAAGGGAACATGAGTGCGATCTCATTGTTGGTATATGCGACGCGGATACGGTACCCCGATTTGGTAAGCAGGAACCAGCTCAACAGCCTTGAATAGTTCTTGTCGGGATTGATGGCTTCGGATGTCTTTTTCACCAGCAAATAAAAGCCCCAGTCGTTAAGGTTCATGGTAGTGCGGGCATCGTTCAGCTGCTTTATCAGGGAGCTGTAAGCTGTATTATTCAGCCTGTCCCAGAAATCGGCAATAGTGGTATTGTGAATTTCGGAGGGCAGACTGCCGTTCATATCCGGGTCGGCCTGAAATACAAACCGGGCTCCGTAAAAATTGTAATTCGGGCCTGTAATGGGTTTTGGCATTGCTACCGGTTGAATCACCGGCAAAGGCTGTGCTGCAGGTTTTATTGAAGGTAGGGGCTCTGCTATCGGTTTTATCGAAGGGATCGGCTCCGTTGGCGGCCTTTTCACCTCCGGTCCCGGTTCGGGTACCGGCGCTTCAGGAGGCTCCTCTTTAACAACAAACGGGGTCATGGGAACAGGCAGGGGGTTCATACCCTGGTCGGGAGGAGGCATTACAACCTCGATCTCTTTAGGTACCGCTCCTGGCTTGAGCTTATCAACGGCAGGGTTGAATTTGGGCAGGGCCTTGGGCTTTGGTATCGTATCGCGTTTAGCCCCGGCATAGACTTTGAATTCTTCCCAGTTCTTCCTCAGGTAATCTGAGAATTCTTTATCGATGGAATCCGAGTACTGGTTAAACTCTTTCTGGGTCTTTTCCACGAAGTTCTCGAATTCCTTTTGTTGAGCCTTCTTGATCTCATCAAAACTCTTGTCAACCTGGGCTTCCGACATCAGGCCGCAGGCCAAAAGAATAAGAAGAATACTGAATTTCTTTCCCATAAGATCAGATTTTACAATCAGTACTAAAGATCGCTGCTGCAGGCGAGCCAGTTCAGGAAAGGATTTTGATCCCCTGAATTATTTTAGTTTCCAGAATTGCCATGTTCCGCTTACATCGGTACTTATATTCACGGCAGGGTCCTGTTCTTTCTGATTCACCTTCAGGGATTCGAGAGAAACGTTTTTGATCACATAATCGGTCAGGTCTTTGTAGGTGAGGTTCCCTTGTGTTTCCTGGATCTTTTTCAGTAAAAAATACGTGAATATCCCGTGTTTTTCTTTGGCATACGGCAGGGCCGACTGTTCCCCGCTGGTAGCTGCAAAAACAACGATGTTCCCGTCGAGGGTTTCTTCGGTAGGCTTGACTTTCACGCTGCGTGCCGCAAGCAGTCCGCTCCCTCTGCCGCCGCCGGTGAAACAGGCGTCAAGGAAAACACTGATCTTCTTAGCTCCTGTTTCACTTAATTTCTTATAGATGTCGGAAAGTTTGACGGCCTGGTAAAGATTCGTGCCGCTTACATCGACAGGGATTAAATAGGGAATATGTGTATTCTCATCCGGAAGCCCATGCCCTGCATAATAAAAAAGCAATTCGGCATTGCTCCCTGTTTTAGACGCAAGTTTGCTGATGAGGTCAAGTTTCTGGCTCATTTCACCTGTAGTTGCATCCTGCAGGAAGAATACATTGCCCTCGGGGAAGCCAAGGGTTTTAACTGTATAATCGCGGAACACAGAAGCGTCGTTCCTTGCAAAGGCAACATTCATCTCGGTATTTAGCCCCGGCTGGTATTTTGAATATTCTTCATTGCCAATGATCAGGGCGAATTTATTTGCATCCTTCCTGGAATCTTCCGGTATGTTTTTATCCACTTCGGATGAGAGTGAAGCTTTGGTTACCGCCACGGTTGTACCAGCAATGGCGTTAATAACGACATTATTTTGAGCAACAAGGTCCTGATCGATCTTTACTCTCACGGTGCTGTCATGGGCATATTTGCCAAGGGATTCCGTGATCTTGATATCCACGGGAATGGTCGATTCCTTGTACCTGCGGGTAGCAGTAAAAATGAAATCCATCTCCTTGGTTTCGCCGGGTTTCAGGAGGCCAAGGGAGAACTTGTCAGCTTCTCCAAGCACAACGCAATCAGGGTTGGGGAAGACAAAACTGAGATTGACATCCTTGGCATCGCCTTTACCTATGTTTTGTAAGAGGATCTTGAGCTGGATCGGGTTATTCAGTTTGAGCCTCCCGCCCGACTCGGTGCTGAAAATAGCATCCGCAACCACCAGATTAGGGGGCTGGAATGGCTGTGTCTCGATCTTCATTTCAAGAGGGTAGGCATCAAAACCCTGCTCTTCCAGGACTTCAATCCTGAATTCGGCAATGGCATTCTGAATATCCATTCCTCCGTTGACGTTGATCGTCACGTCCTTGGTCTCGCCGGGAGATATATTCCCGACCTCTACTTTTTTGGTAAAGTTGAGACCGCGGACCGCATTGTTCTTCAGGCCGACATTCACCATTACGTTTTTCGCCGGACCTGAACCAAGGTTCTGTATCTTGAAATTGATATAGGCCGATTCGCCCCCGTCTATCATATTGTTATTACTGAGATCGGCGAAGACCTCATCCTTGATCACCAGGTCGGGCATGGACTTCACGGTGCGGGTTACTACCGGAGCTTTGCCTACCTTAATCTTTTTTACAGTGCTTGAGCCCTGGATGACCTGGGCCTCAGACCCCTGACCAAGGGCAATGAAGGCTAAAAGAAGCGCCAATGAAATTAATGTTTTCATACACGATTATTTTTTACCGATACGATAACGAAAAGTCAACATGGGTTGGTTGATCACGGGGTCGTAAGTGGGACCGAGTGAATAACCAGATTTACGCTTGGCCGGGACGGCAGCCGTTATAATCATGTCAACGAACCAGAGTCCCCCGGCTAAATAAAGAAGTGTGTTCCCTGTTTTATTCTGTGAAACAGCTTTCTTGTAATATGTATCCCTGTCAGATGCCGAAGTTGCATCCTTGTATTTATTGTACGTTGAAGGAGCCATCACATTGAGTACAACGCCGCCGATGGCAAGGCCATAGGTAGCCAGCCCGATAAGCCAATAGGCACCACCGGCCCTGAGTTTAGTGATTCCCAGGCCGGGCATGATGGCCGACAAGGCAATCGCACCTCCCTTGGAGAAAACTTTTTCTCCACCCTGGGTCTTCGGTTGTTGGGTTTGTTTTGGTGTCTCCTGGACCGGAGTTGCGGTTATATCGGAAGGCATGGGTGTTGCAAGGACCTGGACAAATATTTCGTCGTTGATCACCACTTTGTCCTTTGCAATATTCCATACGATACGCTTGGCTTTTCCGCCAAAAATATTGCCTCCCACATCGCCGGCCACAGCCAGGGGATCATAGGATTTTCCGGTTACCGTCTTCACAACGAGGACAACATTGAACTTTTCACTGTTTTTAGCCTTCAAAAGGTCGTAAGTAACGATGAGACTGTCGCCGACCACATTAAAATCAATGTTCTGTATCTCGGCTTTGGTCTGGGCACGGCTGATCCCCTGCAGAAGGAATAAAGCCAGGATTATCAGGTTCAGTTTGAGCATTATGTTTCTCATGGCTGGATGTGTTATTTTGTGAATGGCATGGCTTGGGCAGCACTGCCTGATTTGATGTTCTTAAGTGTACCTGGGTTTTGGATAACAGGAGATATTGAAGGGCCGAGTTCTGTTAGAACTGTTCCCTTTTCCTTGCTGGTAAGCTGGGCGGTAACCCGTAAAAGGAAGATACCGGGTTGCTGATTGCCGTTTGGATCGGTGCTGAGTTTGGTCCAGGTGCTTCCATAATGAATATAACCAAGATCCATATAAACATTGGGCCCGGTTTGATCCATCGCCAAGTAGTTAGTAGGGCTTACCACACTGTTCCAGTGGACCATGGTATAGAAATTTCCATTGAACGGAACGCTTAAGCCGGAAATGGTTATCCAGTTTGAAGCAATAGGTGAAAATGAACTGGTTGATGAAATTGAATTGTGATTCTGGTCGAAGAATTCCACCGATAGCATATCGCTTCCCGTACCTGTACCAGAAGAGAAATATAGTAACACTGACTTAATTATGCCTGAGGTGGTAACAGGGAAGAGATTGCCCAACCAATTATTATACCCTGCATTGATCCTCCATCCGTAGTCGGAATGGCCATTGTCCCAGTAATAATCAACATCCCCCCCGCCGGAGACAGTGAATTTCAGCACATCACCAAATACTGTTCCCTGGCTGCTTTTGGCATAAGCTGCTATATAATATGTGTTGGCGGGCAGCCCTTCAAAGGAGGCCTGAAAGGTTTTCGGGCTGCCTGTGGTTCCGATTTTGTATATCGCCGGACTGGACAGGTTCGGACTGTAACTATAGTAGAACCCATATTCGGGCGAAAAGTCGCCAACATCAGTGACTTCACCCTGGGCAAGAAAAGATGTTGAATTAATTGATGTTGTTTTAACGGCCAGGAGCCGTTCAAAATTTTTCTTGCATGAACTCATTCCAAGGCTGGAAAGAATGACAACTGCAAGAAGGATTGTTGAGTAATGTAATCTGTTCATGGCTGATTTATTTCTGGATCGTAATATCAATGGGCATAACCCTGAGGTCTGATTTGTGCGTCCTGTTCCTGATCAGCCATTTCTGGAAATCTTCAGAATAAAGCGATTTCGGAACTTTGTACTGCCTTGCCTTTTCATCAGGCGAGAGCAATTTATCGTCAAGCCCGGTCTGGAGACCGGGACTGGCGATAGCTGAACGGGAAAAAATAACAAACAGCCTGTTTTGTTCCTGGCTGTCTTCGGCCGACAATTCATATTCATCAACAAAAACAGTATTATCGAAATAACTGAATGCCGGCTGGCGGGAAAAAAATATGTACTCCTTTCCGCCTTTAAGGGGAACTCCATTTTCAAACGTTTCACTCATCCTGGTATAAGGCAAAAGGCATTGGGCAGTTGTCCCGTTATCCAGGTAAACAGCCAGATAGCCGTCGTACGGACTTTTAAAATACAGGAACAGGGAGCCTTTATATTTAAAGCTTGTCGTATTGCATCCGAGATCGGGGCATTGGAGAGGGATGGCTTCAAAATCGGGGACGTCATCGGTAAGTTCCCTGACCTTGAACGTTGCTGTGCATTTCAGTTCCCTGATAGCTTTCTTTTTTCCGTCTATCGTAGCCAGGCCCTGAACTTCCTCGAAATTCTGATCAAACGCATCGATAACCTCGCCTTTCACATAAGTATTGGCAATGGAATTAAAAACCACGCTGGTCTTGGTTTCCTTCCCCGTGTTGAGGTTTTTCATGTAGGTGGAATTCCCCCTGATCACAACTGTGCCGAAAGCTTTTTCAAGCGCTGTAATGCTTGCTTTCTCCAGGGCTTCCTTCTCAACGTCATGACGGGACCGTATATCGGGAAATTCCACCTGGGATTCTCCTTCAACGGTTCGTATTTCTGGTTTCTGACTAATAGCAAAAAACGGAAACAGGACCAGCAGAAATAACGGTATGCCCGATCTGAAGCGCATGCTAGCCCGGATTACTTAGGAGGAGCTTCCAGGAGTTTGTTCACTTCGTCGTCGGTCTTCTTCAGCTTGTCCTTCAGCTCTTTTTTGATGGCTTTCTTGGCAATGACCAGTGACTGTGCTGTTTCGTAGAACAACCTTACCTGAACTTCGATCTTCTTATCTTTGAGATCGCGATAGATCTTAAAGGCAGGGTTAACATAACCGAGTTGCTGGGCAATAATGTTCTTCGACGACTGGACGATTTCGGTAACAGTAGTGGCTTCCTGGACTGAAGCCTGGCTGTTGGCAAGGTTGCCGTTGATGATCGAAGCAATGTTTGTTTCCATAAGGCCTGCAAGCTGGAGTTTCCCTAATTCAATGGCCTGGGCCTCGGCTGCTGATTTGGTTTCGGCAACGCCGTTCCCGTCGGCGGTAATGTATTTTGGATTACCGTTTTCATCCTCTGAAACCTGTTTCATCCAGGATCCTTCGATAAGTTTATCCATGGGCAGGGATCCCGGATAGACCTTCCATCCTTCCTTGTTGAATTGTTTTGCCTGCTTCTGGGCTTCCTTCGTTGCCTTTTCCTTAAGTTCTTTTTTCATTTCCTTGTCGGTTTTCTGGGAAAACACAAGGCTCACTGCGCAAATCATGCACACAAAGAGGAGTAAAGTTTTTTTCATGGCTGAGAGATTTGATGATTTATCCAAACAAAAATATATCATTTAATGCAAATTGTCAAATTTTTTATTTGATTAATAAAGATACAGTTAAATCCCATCCGTTTAAAAAAATAATAATTATTAACTTGCGTTTGAGTTTAACATTAATCATACCTAACCCGAAAATTATGGAAATCGGTCATGATGCAACAGAAAATCTACAACCTGGAATTACTGGATAATGGGATCCCGGCCTCGTTTGTTCTGAGGACCATGGAGGAAATTGCCGACCGCCAACAGGGGATAGCCGACGACCCTCACCGTCATAATTACTATTCGGTTATCTGGCCTTTCAGCGGATCGGGAAGGCATGTTATTGATTTCAATGAATACCCCATCCTGCCTCATCATATTTTCTTTGTAAGCCCGAGCCAGGTCCACCAGATCATCTCCGGCCCCGAAACCACAGGCCTGGTCCTACTTTTCACCCCTGAATTCCTGATGAAAAACAGCATACGTGAGGATTTTATATCTAACCTCAGGCTGTTCCGCGACAGCAGCGAGACCCCTGCATTGCCGCTTTCGAACCCCATGCTGCAGAACCTGCAGCTGTTTGCGGGTCATATGAGTGATGCTTATGCTTCGGGCCAGGAGATGAAATACGAAACCATCGGGGCATACCTGAAACTTTTCCTTATAGAATGCAACTCGCATTGCAACCTGTTTCCAGATACCAATACCCAAAGACTGGAAGTCGGAAAATCGATGGTGCAACGATTTAAAAACCTGGTTGAGACACATTTTAACCAATGGCACCAGGTGAAGGATTATGCCGGGGCACTTCATGTGAGTCCCAATTACCTCAACGAAGTGATCAAATCAAATATTGGCACCTCCGCCAAAGATTTCATTCAAAACCGTATTCTGCTCGAAGCCAAACGTACTGCTGTCTTTACTGGTAAAAGCAGCAAGGAAATAGCGTTCGAACTTGGTTTTGACGACCCTTCCCATTTCAGCAAATTCTTCAAATCGGGCAGCGGGCAGTCCGTTCTGGAATTCAAACAGACACATTCGAGCTGAATTTTCACATTTATCGTTTTATTTAGACTGAATTAATGTAACTTTGTGTGCTTTTTCAGCCATGCAGGGATGAATTATTTGTATGAAGGTGAAATGGGGATGGATATTTTATGCGGGACTGAAAGCAGAAAGGAAATTAATGGAAGCCAGGAAAAACGATCATATAGAATTAGCTTTCTCATCACAGATTCCCGAGGCCGGGATCGACCGCAGGTTCAACTATGAGCCCATGACCGGCTCACACCGCCAGGGTGAACTGCAGCCGTTTACTTTTCTCGGAAAAACCCTGAGGGTTCCCATGTGGGTATCGAGCATGACAGGGGGAACGGTGCTAGCGAGGACCATTAATACAAACCTTGCCAGGGCCTGCAATGAATTCGGGATGGGAATGGGTTTGGGTTCCTGCCGTATTCTCCTGGAAAATGACATCTACCTGCCTGATTTTGACATGCGCGGTATACTTGGAGACGATCTGCCTTTGTATGCTAATATTGGAATAGTTCAGCTGGAGGATATGTTGCTCGACGGAAGCTGGCCAAGGCTGGTCGAAATGGTTTACAGGCTAAGAGCCGACGGCCTGATCGTCCATGTGAACCCGGTGCAGGAATGGCTCCAGATGGAAGGTGATGTACTGAAAAACCCTCCATTTGAAACCATTCAGGAATTTCTTCAACTAAGCCGGCTCAAAGTAATTGTGAAGGAAGTGGGGCAAGGCATGGGGCCCGGCAGCATTGCCAAAGTTATGAGCCTCCCCCTGGAAGCCTTTGAACTGGCCGGGTTCGGAGGTACGAACTTCGCCAGAGTGGAACTGGCCAGAAGTACATCATGGCAACGTCAGCTGTATGACCCGATGGCATCACTTGGAAATACTGCAGGAGATATGCTTAACACTATCAATGGATTAGTGAAGAGCAATGCAGAGATTTCCTGCCGCCAGATCATTATTTCGGGCGGCATACGGAGTTTTCTCGACGGGTATTACCATATTTCCAGAAGCCTTCTTCCCAGTATTTTCGGGCAGGCTTCCAATTTCCTCAGTGTTGCAAGGGGCGATTATGAAGACCTGCGGATGTTCATCACCGGGCAGGTCAATGGGCTCAGGTTCGCAAGGGCGTTTTTACAGGTAAAAGAATAAGCATGAAAGGAAAGATCATCAAGGGATTCTCGAAACTCAGCGGGAAGGAAAAGCGCCATGGCATAGCCTCCTTGTGCAAAAAGCCTGAAGCAGCGGAAAAGGAAATGGAGAGTTATCTTGCCGCGGATCCTGCAACACGCAAGAAATTCCTGGAGCTAAGCGAAAACACCATCAGCAGTTTTCATGTGCCTTATGGAATAGCCCCGAATGTAATGATCGACGGCAGGATCTATCATGTGCCTATGGCCATTGAGGAAAGTTCAGTGATAGCGGCAGCTTCCCATGCTGCACGATTCTGGGCGGAGAGGGGAGGATTCAGGGTAAAGCAGATAAGCACCGTAAAACTTGGGCATGTTTACTTCCGTTGGTTCACCGATCCGCGTTTCCTCAGTGACCACTGGGACCATATACGGTTTTTCCTGCTCGACAGGCTCAGGAAGACTACTGCCAGCATGGTCAGGAGGGGAGGCGGTGTGCTTGAGCTCAGGCTCATCGATAGTTCTGAAATCATGGAGAATCTGTACAAGCTCGAACTGGAGTTGGATACTGTAAACTCCATGGGAGCCAATTTCATAAACACCTGTCTGGAAGAACTTGCGGAAGGCATGGACGCCTATCTCTCAATGAACAACCATGTGAAGGAAAGGCGGTACCAGCATATCATGTCGATCCTGAGCAACTTCACCGAGAAATGCACCATCACTGTTGAAGCATCCTGCTCTTTTAATGAGCTGAAACCATTTGCCGGGAAGCTCCCGGTGGAGGAATTTGCGGAAAAAATTCAGTTGGCTTACGGCATAGCCAAGGGTGATCCATACAGGGCTGCCACTCACAACAAGGGCATCATGAACGGAGTGGATGCGGTGCTTCTGGCTACCGGCAACGATTACCGGGCTGCCGAGGCAGCCGCCCATGCCTATGCTTCAAGGGAAGGTGTTTACCAGGCCCTGAGCAGTTGCCGGTTAAAAGACAGGAAGCTGACCATATCGCTCACCATCCCATTAGCCATAGGCACGGTGGGAGGGATTACAAACCTGCACCCCCTGGCCAGGCTTTCCCTGGAGATCCTGGGCAATCCAAATGCCAGGGAACTGATGGCCATTGTTGCAGCAGTAGGGCTTTCGAGCAACTTTGCGGCTCTTACAAGCCTTGTCACTACGGGAATACAGAAAGGCCATATGCGCCTGCACCTGTCCAATATCCTCAACTCCCTGAATGCCGGTACATCGGGGCGCAGGACAGCAGAGGAGTATTTCACGGAAAAAAAAATCAGTTATGATGCAGTAAAACATTTTGTAGATGCCAGGTCAAATTGAATCAACGGCAGGTATTTTAACCATACCGCCTGAAGAACCCCTGCGTTTCAGGGCAAACGGCAAACTGCTCATTGCAGGCGAATATCTTGTGCTTGCGGGAGCCAGGGCTCTGGCCCTGCCGCTGAGGTTCGGGCAGTCGTTGCAGGCTGAGAAAATTTGCGGCCTTCACATATACTGGGCCAGCGAAGATACTTCTGGTACCTGGTTCAGGGCGGTGTTCGATTCGGTAAGCCTGAAAGCCGTTTCACCCGATACAGAACTCAGGGGTCATGAAACTACAGCCAGGAAGTTAACAGATCTTCTGAAACAGGCAAGGTCGATGAATCCCGGCTTTCTGAAACCGGGCCAGGGATATAATGTAAGGGTGACTGCCGATTTCCCGCTGGAATGGGGCCTTGGCAGCAGTTCCAGCCTGATTTCGCTCATTTCCCAATGGGCAGAGGTCAATGCCTCTGAACTCCACCGAAAGGTATCAAATGGTTCGGGTTACGATATAGCCTGCGCAACTTCCGTTTTGCCCATATTTTATACTTTGAATCCCGGCGATCCGGAGGCCGGCAGCACGATCACACCTTTACAGCCAGGGACTGCGTTGAGAGATCATGCCTGTTTCGCCTACCTCGGCAGAAAACAGGACAGCCACAGCGAGGTTGAAGCATTTTCAGCGTCGGCAGAGTTCACGGCCAGGGATATCCGGCGAATTTCGGAGCTTTCAGAAGAAATAGGCAGGGCATTACGTCCCGGGGAATTATGCCGCCTTATGCATGAACATGAAGAGATCCTTGGCCGCATTCTAAAGCGGGACGTTCTGAAAGCAAAGTTCCCCGATTTTCCTGGCTCGGTAAAGTCACTCGGAACCTGGGGAGGCGATTTTGCCATGTTTGTAAGCAGGTTGCCGGCTGATGAGGTGAGGAACAAACTTGAATCGTACGGGATCAGCAAGGTCTATTCCTGGAATGAGATATGCTATGATAACACGAAAACGGCAACAGGTCTCAGTTTTTCCCAAAACTTGCCTTCCACCCCCCTTAATGGCAAAACACTTAGTGTTTCCTGGGAAAGCCCGTCAAACATAGCGTTTATCAAATACTGGGGGAAAAGAGGAGTTCAACTGCCTGCCAACCCTTCCCTCAGCATGACCCTGAGCAGGGCTGTAAGCAGGACCACCGTCAGGGCTGTTCCCGGCAGGGAACCCGCCGCCATCATTTCTGTGAATGGCGATAGCAACCATTCATTTATCCCTAAAATGAGGAAACTGCTTATCTGGCTGAAACCGCTTCTGCCGGCGATTGAGGGCTATTCGTACGAAATTGATACGACCAACAGTTTCCCTTCCTCTGCCGGCATTGCTTCATCTGCTTCAGGCATATCGGCATTTTCACTCTGCCTTCTTGACCTGGCCCGCATGATCACAGGAGAGGACCATGGTAATGATGAATTTCTGCGGATGGCATCCCGGGTTTCCAGGATGGGATCGGGCAGTGCAAGCCGTTCGGTTTACGGAGGGTTTACTGTATGGGGAGAAACCCCCCTGGTCCCCGGTTCATCCGATGAAAAGGCAGTCCCCCTGCGATCGGGAATACATCGTGATTTCCTTAGTCTGCAGGATGCAATTCTTATCGTATCCGGCAAAGCCAAATCAATTTCCAGTACCGGCGGACACGCACTGATGGATGCCCATCCTTTTGCCGGAGCAAGATACCTGCAGGCCAATAAAAACCTTAAAGAATGCCTGGATGCAATGGGAAAGGGCGACTTTGAAAAATTTGCCCGTATATGCGAACATGAGGCAATCAGCCTGCATTCACTCATCATGACATCCGCAGGCAATAACATACTTATGCTCCCTGAATCACTTCAGATCATGAACAGGATCAGGGATGCGAGGAAGCAAGGCATGCCTGTCTGCTTCAGCCTGGATGCCGGCCCCAACGTTCATCTGCTTTATCCCCTGGATTATTCTGCAACAGTGGGCGATTTTATCAGTACCGAGCTTCTTCCGTTCTGCCCCGATCAGCGTTATATCCCTGATCATTGCGGACAGGGTCCATTCCGTATACCGGGAACGGGGAAACAATTGATGTATGAATGAAATGCGCACATATCATTCCAAGATTCTGCTGTTCGGGGAATATTCCCTGATGATGGGTTCGCTGGCCCTGGGAATTCCTTACAGACCTTATAAAGCCGGGATATCAGCAGGCGATGACCTGAAGCGACCGGGCAGTCGGGATCAGAGGAGTAACGCCATCCTCAAACAGTATTATGAGAGTTATCTGATACTGCAGCCGGGCCTTCACACGGTCATTGACATGGAAAAGCTTGGAAAGGATATAGGGGAAGGCCTTTGCATTGAATCGGACATTCCCGTTAAAAGGGGGTTGGGAAGTTCCGGCGCCCTCTGTGCCGCCATTTACGGGCATTATGCCTTTGACCCTGTAATCTCCTGGGCGGGACAAGTCAACGGGAACTGGCGGTCGCTGAGGAATACATTTATTACCATGGAATCCTGGTTCCACCTTAGGAGCTCCGGATTCGACGCCCTGCTCTCTTACCTGGACCAACCACTTTTACTCTTCGGTGACGGAGCGATCAAGCAGGTTTCATTCCCCGGGGATGTGAAAGCCCTTGCTTCGGTGTTCCTTGTCAATACAGGAACAGAAGCCGGAACGGCGGAACAGGTCCGGAATTTTTTGAAAGACTTTTTTGGCAAAAGCCGGCAGTCTGTTCAGGGAAAAGAACTGATCAGCCTGAATAATTTTTGTGTCAATACATGGCTTGGTGACGATAAGGCCGGATTTGCCATGGCAATGAAAGAACTTTCGGAGTTTCAGCTGGTGAATATGAGCCGGCTGATACCCGGAAACATGCGTGAAATATGGTCCGTTGGGTTGAAGAATGACAGTTTTTACCTTAAGATTTGCGGATCGGGAGGCGGAGGATTTCTGTTGGGGTTTTCCGGCAATCCGGTAAAGGCTTCTGAAACTATGAGGGTTGAAGGACTGGAAACAATTAATGTAGAACATATAAATAAGCATCATGATAAGTATGTGGATCAAGGCGCTTCGCGCCGATTTTGGATTCAGGATGCGGGATAAAGCATCTCCAAAGCTAAAAAATCCCGGAACCATGATTTTTCCAATGCAAACCATGATTTATACCTTTCCGGTAAAGAATTGCCGGGGTAATTTTGCGGCATAAAACAAAAAACATGGAAACAGTTAAAACAAAATGGGCAATTGACCCATATCACACACAGATCATTTTTAAAGTAAAGCACCTCGTCATCTCGACCGTGGCCGATGAAGTGAAGCTTGCGCTTAATGTGGAACTTGCAAAAGTTCAGTAAACAAATAAGGAGGTTTTATGAAAACCATCATACACAGGGGAAACAGCCGTGGCCATTCGAACTACGGCTGGCTCGACACCCATTACACTTTCAGTTTTGCCAACTATTATGATGCCGGAAGGGTTCATTTCGGGGCATTGAGGGTGTTCAATGACGATTTTATTGATGGAGGCGGCGGGTTCGACCGCCATCCACATGATAATATGGAAATCACCACCATTGTGCTGGAAGGCACGCTGGAGCATAAGGACAGCATGGGGCATATCGAACAGATCAGGCCGAATGAGGTTCAGGTGATGAGTGCCGGCACTGGGATCTTTCACTCGGAATACAATGCTGATAAAAAAGTTCCGGTGAAGCTTTTCCAGATCTGGGTTTTTCCTTCCGTGAAGAACCTCACGCCCAGGTATGACCAAAAGGCATTTGACCCGGCAGATAGGAAAGATAAATGGCAGAGGCTGGTTTCACCCGATGAACCAGGAGCCCTCTTGCTGAACCAGAAAACCTGGTTCTCGAGGATCAGCTTATCCGCAGACAAAAACACAAGCTATACCCTCCATGACAAATCACATGGCGCTTATATTTTTATTATTGACGGATCGGCCGAAACGGAAGGCACAAGGCTGGAAACCCGGGACGGTATGGGGATTTCCGAAGCATCAGAAATCAGCATAAAGGCTTTAAAAGATTCTGATATTCTGCTCATAGAAGTGTCCATGCAATGGTGACATGAAGGAAATTTTGCTACTTTTATAAGTGCAAAAGATTTTCCGGCATGGGAAAGTACCTCAATCATCCAGGTTCATATGGAATTTATCAAAAGAGGATACTCTGTAAACCTTTGAAAAAACCCAGGCTTACCGTCAGTATCTTTTTTGTTATTACTATTCTTTGCATGAACCTGGCTTCCCAGGCACAGGTTTGTACGTTTAACAAGCAGTATCTCGACACCCTGAAAAAAGGCCGGCCCACCGGCAATCTTTACCTTGGATTTTATTTTCTTGAAGACGCACTGCAATATCTGTACCTGACTTCCAATGCTTCCGGGCTTCTGCAGGATTCACATAATTTATATGAAGTCTCAGGGGTGATCAATTACCAGGGGCTCAGGATACGTTCAACCAACAATACCGGTTACGTTTTTGTTCATTCAAACCTCTTCAATCACAGGTATGCCGACGGCAAACTGGTCAAGAGTAAAATAAGCATGGAACCTTTCGGGATGTTCCAGTTCGATGAGGATAGGGGGATCAATGCACGCTGGCAGGCGGGTATCTATGCCGTCCCGCTGATCCTCGAGAGGCCGAAGATCAGGATACAGTCGGGTGTGGGATTGCTTTACCAATGGGACAGGTACGACCTGCTTCCGCCTGATTATGAGGGCTGGTGGACCGATGAGCAATGGCAGGTCATCTCGGCCGATATTAAAAAGCTTGACCCTTCAGGCTCCGGTTTTGCCTGGCGCAATGGCTTAAGGGCTGCGGCTTACCTGAGTTTTAACGGGACTTTCGGAAAGATCTTCGACATGAATATCATAGTGTCGTACCAGCAGCCTTTTGTAAGCAATTTTAAAGGCATAGAGCTTTATGATGTCTCTGCGGATTTCAAAACCCCTTATCCCTGTTTAACGGTTGAAACCATCATGAATTTTAAGTTGTTGAAATGGCTGGCGATGGATCTGAGGTATTACATGCAGCACGACCGCAACCAGGTCACATTTTATTTGCCGTATTATATGTATTCGGTTACGATGGGGGTTTCATTTACCATCTGATCTCCCGGGATCAGCAAAGGGGATCATCCTGCGAGCCAGTTATCCATCATTTTCTGTCCAAAGGTTGTAATGACCGATTCCGGGTGAAACTGCAATCCGCACACATCATACTTTTTATGAGCCAACCCCATAATCACACCTTCATTGGAACGGACGATGACATCAAGGCAGGATGGAAGGGAGGATTCTGAAATTGCCCAGGAGTGATAAAGCCCGACTGACGTGCCTTGGAGGATCCCATTGAAAATAAAATGATCCGGACTGATGATATTCAGGATGCGTGGCTGTCCGTGGACCACTTTTGGCAGGTTGAACAATTCCCCCCCGTAAAACAAGGCAATGGCCTGAAGGCCGAAGCAGATACCGAGAATGGATTTTTTATCGCCGTATTCCCTGAGGATATCGAACATTGCAGGCTGTTCCTCAGGCAGGCCGGGGCCGGGGGAAAAGATGATCTTATCGTAAGAGGAAACTGTTGAAAGCTGCAGTTCATCCGATTTAATCACATTAAAGCTAACTTTGCCATTATTACGCAGAAGTTCAACGAGGTTGAAAGTGAAAGAATCGTGGTTATCGAGCAGCAATATCTTCATGCGAAAGGATGATGCGATCGGTAAAATTAACGAATATGCCGTTAACAAGGTCCCCTTCCTGTTCGTGACCGATTTTGAAGGCCTTCACACGGTCGTGCTCACTGAGTCTGAGGCCAGGGCCAATAAGATTTTTTTCCGGATCGGCGGTGAGGGGAATTTCAGTTCATGGGCGGGGCCTGATGGGAATTTCATGCGGGGGACCGGGCTTTCACGGAAGTTCAGCTTTATTCCCCGGCCAATTGAATTCGAAACCTACCAGCATGCATTCGAAAAGATCAGCTGGCACCTTAAGAGGGGCGACACTTACCTGATCAATCTTACATTTCCCACGGAACTGCAGACAGAACTCAGCCTTCGGAATATTTTCGAACTAAGCCACGCACCCTATAAGTTGTTGTTTGGTGATCATTTTACAGTGTTTTCGCCCGAACCTTTTATCAGGATTAACGACGGCATCATCCGCTCAAACCCGATGAAAGGCACAATTGACGCTTCAATTCCCGACGCGGAGTCCAGGTTGCTGAGCGACAAAAAAGAGTTTTTCGAACATAATACCATAGTGGACCTTATCCGAAACGACCTTTCTATGATAGCAACTTCGGTAACAGTCGATCGCTTCCGTTATATCGAAAAGATCGGTACAAACCGGAAGGACCTGTTGCAGATGAGCTCGGAGATCAGCGGGAAGTTACCCGCCGGCTACCTGGAGCATCTGGGGGAGGATATTTTCACCTTGCTGCCGGCAGGTTCTATCAGCGGTGCGCCCAAAGAAAAAACAGTTCAGATCATTAAAGAAGCCGAGGCGGATGAACGGGGTTTTTACACCGGCATTTTCGGGTATTTCAATGGCCGGGATTTTTCATCCGCAGTAATGATACGCTTTATTGAAAAAGCAGATGGCAGGCTGAGATTCAGAAGCGGGGGTGGAATAACGGCACTGAGCGATTGTGAAAGCGAGTATCAGGAACTCATAGCAAAAGTGTATGTGCCGCTTGTTTGAAACCATATGGATTGAAAACGGGCAGCCACTGCATCTGCCATGGCATGAAGCAAGGATAGCAAGTGCAAGGCAGGAATTATGGGGTATTGCTGAGGGCTTTGGGCTGGACCGTATTCTGAAAGTCCCTTCAGAATACACGAACGGTACGCTGCGCTGCAAAGTTATCTATGAAAAGGATCTCATTGAGATCACCTTCAGGCCTCATGTGAAACGACCGGTAAGAAGCCTTAAGCTAATGTATGCCGCCTCCTTTGATTACCATCTGAAGTATTACGACAGGAAGGCGATTGAGGCGCTTTTCGATTTACGGGGAGATTGCGATGATATAATTATTGTGAAGGGCGGGCTGATCACCGACACCAGTATTTCCAACCTGATTTTTTTTGACGGGAAACACTGGTATACCCCTGCGAAACCACTCCTTGAGGGGACTTGCCGTGCCTGGCTTCTGTCAGAAGGAACAATAATGGCCAGAGACATCAGGCCGGAAGACCTGGATCAATACCTGGGCTGCAAACTTATCAATGCCATGCGGGAGCCGGAGGAAGAGGAGATGATCCCAATTGCCGCAATCCTCAGGTAGAAAGTACGAAAATGGCCCAGGGTGGAATATTTGTTTCACTGATCCAGGTGAATGGCTCTGCCTGCTTCCCAAGCGGGCGGTGGGTTTCAAGCAGGGTCAATCCTGTAGCATAGTAGAGCCTTTTATAATCCCAATCAGGGAAAAGAATATCCTGTACCGGCAGAGTATGGCCGGCGGAAGTGTTGATGATGCGGACTATCTCACCCGTCCTTGCCAGGTGGTTCTCCGGAAAGTCCTTTGTGGTAAAGGATGCCCATTCATTAATATAGATCTCAGGGTTTGATACAAGGTTGATGAAAATCCCATCAGGTCTGAGTATCCTGCCGAATTCCTCAAAGAGCTTTAATTTATTTTCCTCAGATGGGATATTGTCGAAGGTAAAGGCGGAAAAAACAAGATCCATCGACAAGTCTGCTATTCCTGACAGGTCATCATCCTTTACCTGGAAATAATCACCTTTGGGATCAATCCTGAAAGCCTCCGACAGCATACGGGCAGAGATATCGACGCCCCAGGCTTCAAAGCCAAGGTTCTTCAGGAACCTGGTGGACCTCCCGGCCCCGCAGCCGAAATCGAGTGCCTGTCTGCCTTTGACGTATTTTGCAATGAGAACGGGAATATCACGGAAGGCAAGGTAATAAGTACCCGGAAAATCGAGTGTTGCATAAGTCTCAGCGCATGCAGCATCTTCATAAGCGTTGAAAAAAGTATTATTCATACACTACTTGATTTTTAATTCATCCAGCGCCTGTCCTATCCTGCGGAAGCCTTCTTCAATCTGTGCTTCGTCACAATGGCCTATCGAAATACGGAATGAGGCAAAGGGAGGGGTATCTGCAAATGCAAAGCTCCCCGGAACAACAGCTGTACCTTTTTCAAGTATTTTACTGATGATCTTCTCTTCGGAATGCTGTGTTCCGTTTATCCTCATCCAGAGAAGGTATCCGCCGGTTGGCCGTGTAAAGCTTATATTTTCCCCTTCGCAGAATCTGCGTGCTGAACGTAAAGCCACCTGCATCCTTTTACGGTAGATCCTGTGCAGTATTTTCAGATGCACTTCCAGTTGTCCGTCCCGGCAAAAGCGGTTCAGCGCTGCCTGGTCAAGGATATTGCCCCCAAGCAGTTCATAATAAACAAGGGTTGCAATGCGGCTGATCAGTTCCTTATCAGCAGCTATCCAGCCTATGCGCAGTCCCGGGAACAGAAATTTTGAAAATGTTCCCAGGTAAACCACGGTATTCCCGGAATCCATGGATTTTACAGGCATTACAACTTTGGGAGAATATTTTATTTCTTCCATGAACCCGTCTTCAACCAGAGGTGTTTTATACTTTTCGCAGATACGCAGCAGGTATTCACGGTGAGCCTGGCTGGTTGAAATACCCGCAGGGTTCTGGAAATCGGGCATCGTATAAATCAGGGAGACCTTATTTTTCTGCAGGAGGGCTTCCAATGCCTGAAGGTCCATACCTGAAGGGATTACAGGAACTGTTAGTATTTTAGCTCCGTGAAGCCGGAAAAGCGGAATGGCGGTAAGGTAGGTGGGTGATTCGGTGATGATACTGTCGCCCGGTTTTACAAGGGTTTTCAGCAGCAATGAAAGGGCCGACTGCACACCGTAAGTGATCAGTATCTCATCGGAGCAAATTTTTACCGAATGTCGGTTCATAAAATCGGCGATGTATTCACGCAAAGGCTGATAGCCCCGTGGATCGCCGTATTGCAGCAGGCTGCGGCCATCCTTCTTAAGTACCTGGTTCATAGCTTTACGGAATGCTTCGGCAGGGAGAATAGCCGGATCGGGGCTGAGTGAAACAAAGTCGATGCAGGACTTCCCGAAATTTTTCAGCCTTGAAGCAATACGGCGTTCGTTAAGTTCATTCAAAAGGGGGTTGCAAAGTTTGCCCCAATCGAGCAGGCTCTTCCTTTGAACTGCCGATTCGGCAGCAAGACCAGTTCTCTGCCGTACAAATGAATATGAACCGGGCCTGCTTTCGATGTACCCCATGGACCAGAGTTCCTCGTAGGCCAGGTAAACCGTTGTGCGGTTCACGCCAAGGGTTCCGGCAAGAACCCTTGTGGGTGGCAGCCGGTCGCCGGGTTTGAGTGTCCCCTTTTCGATAAGCTCCTTAAATCGAAGAAAGATCTGTTTATGCAGTGGGGTGGAAAGAGATTTATTGATGGTTATCATACTTCATAATTGGTAGAGCAAAAATATACCGAAATACATCATCCGGCAACAGCCAATTTAATAAAAATGACAATCATCCGATTTTTTCTCATTCCGGCTGGTTAATCGGTAAAACTCCGGCCTTTGTAGGTTAATTCATATCAACATGCCTAATGGTTATTAAAGCTCCTTTGAATTTTGTAATTTTACAATCAATTAGAAGCCCATGTTGGCCGGAATCACATTCGCTCAGGGACAGGGGCTGTTTAGCCTGGATGTATGAATAAAAGCATAGTACTGAATTTGTTTCTTGTCCTTCTTTTTGTCTTCGGCTCATCGTGTTCCGGGGGTAAAAAGAAAAAGGATGGAAAGGATATGGCGTCTATTTCCTTTATTGAAGGGTATGTTGTCACTCCTTCGGTAGTCGATGAAACCATAGGTATATCGGGTACCCTTAAACCGTTCGAGGAAACCGTCCTGATGCCGGAAATGCCGGGACGGGTGGTGATGGTCAACCTGCCGGAGGGCCAGCTTGTGAAGAAAGGCACAATGCTGATAAAGATATTTGACCTTGACCTTCAGGCCCAGCTTAAAAAGGCCCAGACCCAGTATGAGATAGGTAAACAGATCCTTGACCGACAGGCCGAATTGCTTAAGGTCGATGGCATCAGCCAGGTGGAATATGATCAGCAGGCTTTATTAGTCACATCGGTAAAGAATGATATTGACCTGTTAAAGGCGCAGATATCCAAAACGGAAGTACTGGCGCCCTATGACGGTGTAATTGGTTTAAGGAACATCAGCCTGGGTGCGCAGGTTACACAATCGACACCCATTGCAACTATTCGCGAGTCGGACAAACTGAAGCTTGATTTTTCAGTTCCCGGCAAGTACAGTTCCATGATACACCGGGGGACAAAGGTTAAATTCACTGTTGAGGGCGACGAAAAAAAATACGATGCTGAAGTCATGGCAACGGAGGAAGGAATTGATCTGAACACACGCAACCTCAAGGCCAGGGCTATAGTTGAATCCCATGCTCCTGCTCTTACTCCGGGTGCATATGCCAGTGTTGAGCTCAGGCTGAACGAGAACCACAACGCACTGATGATACCCACTCAGGCCATCATCATGAAAGAGAGAAGTAAAAGCGTGGTAGTTTGCAAGGGAGGGAAAGCAGTGTTTGTGCCCATTCAAACAGGGGTTAGAAAAGCAGGGTCTATCGAGGTCATCCAGGGGCTTGCTGTCGGGGATACAGTAGTTACCACCGGTGTGCTTTTCATCAAACCTGATATGGAACTGACCTTTGCGAAAATAAAATAAGGGCATATGACCATTTCCGATTTCGCGATAAAGCGACCTGTTGCTTCGATTGTCTTAAGTCTGATCATTGTACTATTCGGTTTTGTGGGTTTTTCTTACCTGGGGGTCAGGTTATACCCGGCCATTGACCCGCCTACCATCAACGTCCAGACTTTCTATGCCGGTGCGAACGCCGATATTATTGAATCCCAGATTACAGAACCACTCGAGAAAGCCATAAACGGTATTGAAGGAGTACGTTCAATATCTTCTTCCTCATCAACCGGTTCCAGTAATATCACTGTTGAGTTCAATGTTAGTGCCGACCTGGAGAAAGCGGCCAACGACGTACGTGACAAGACCAGCCAGGCTATGCGCAACCTGCCGCAGGACCTGGATGCTCCACCGGTTGTGACCAAGGCGGATGCCAACAGCGATCCCATCATTACCGTAGCTGTTCAGAGCACTACCATGAACCCCATGCAACTCAGCGATTATGCCGAGAATGTATTGCAGGAAAAGTTGCAAACAATACCCGGAGTCAGTTCAGTGATGCTGTTCGGTCAGAAAAGGCCAGCCATGAGGTTATGGCTGAACCCAAAGAAAATGACAGCCTACAACCTTACCGCTGAGGACGTCAACATTGCACTTCTGAGAGAGAATGTTGACCTTCCGGGTGGCAAAGTCAGGGGCAATTCCACAGAGCTGATCGTGAAGACCTTTGGAAGGCTGACAACGGAGGATGATTTTAACAACATGATCATCCGCCAGGCCAACGACCAGGTTATACGGCTGAGCGATATAGGAGAAGCGGTGCTGGGTGCGGAAGTTGAAGAAACCGGTGTCAAGCTGAACGGGGCCACAGGGATTTCGCTTGCACTGATCCCGCTTCCCGGGGCAAACGATATCGCCATAGCAGATGAATTCTACAAGCGTTTTACCGAAATCAAGAAAAACCTTCCGGCAGGAATGAAGCTGGACGTAGGTTACGATAAAACCAAATTCATGAGGCAGTCGGTCAAGGATGTTGGGGAAACCATACTTCTGGCCATTTCCCTGGTTGTACTTATTGTTTTTCTTTTCTTCCGGAATACGGTGATAGCTCTCAGGCCTTTGATCGATATACCGGTCTCCCTGATAGGCTCCTTCTTCCTGATGTATCTTTTCGGTTTTTCAGTGAATGTTCTGACTTTACTTGCAATCGTACTGGCGACAGGCCTTGTGGTCGACGACGGCATAGTGGTCACTGAAAATATTTATAAGAAAATTGAGCAGGGGATGGACAGGTACAAGGCAGCTTTTGCGGGAACCCGTGAAATTCTTTTTGCCGTTGTCTCAACTTCGATTACTCTGGCAATCGTCTTTATTCCTGTGATCTTCCTGCAGGGTTTTACCGGAAGGTTATTCCGTGAATTCGGCATCGTCCTCGCAGGAGCAGTGCTGATCTCTGCACTTGTTTCGCTTACCCTGACCCCGGTACTGAATGTAAAGATGGGTAAACGGGACATTAAATCATTAAAGTTTTACAGGATTACCGAGCCTTTCTTTGCAGGGATGGACAGGCAGTACCGCAGGCTGCTTACCGCTTATATGAAACGCAAATGGCTGAGCCTGGCGATATTGGGGATTTGCCTGGTACTGGTGATCGTCTTATTCAAATCCCTGAAATCGGAACTTGCGCCATTGGAGGACCACAGTATTCTACGTACGTCTATAACCGCTCCTGAGGGTACCGATTTCGATTATATGGAGAAGCTGGTCGACCGTATTGCCGATACATTAAGCAGCAAAGTCCCGGAGGCCCGTCTGATCTTTGCCCGTGCCGGATCAGGTTTTGGCAGCACCTCGTCCAATATTGGGTTTGTAAATATTTTTCTTAAGGAACCGAACGAGAGGAAGGCCACCCAGCAGCAGGTCTATGACAGGCTTGTTAAAATTTACAAAGGGTTTCCGGAAGCAAGGATAATACCCAACCAGGAGCAGACAATCTCCACTTCCCTGGCATCAGGATCCCAGCTTCCCGTGCAGTTTGTATTGCAGAACCTCGATTTCGACAAACTCAGGCAGGTGGTTCCTGCTTTCCTTGACCTTGCACGTAAGGACCCCACTTTCGGGAACGTGGATGTGAACCTGAAATTCAACAAGCCCGAGGTCAATATTATTGTTGACCGCATGAAAGCAACAGATCTTGGAATCAACATTATTGACATCTCGAATACCCTTCAGTTTGCCTTAAGCGGAAAGAGGTACGGCTATTTCCTCAGGAACGAGAAGCAGTATTTTGTGATCGGTCAGTTTGACCGGGAGAACAGGAGCAAGCCGGCCGATATTGCCTCTATGTATGTAAGGACCAATAGCGGCCAGTTGATCCAGCTCGACAACCTTGTAAGGATGGAGGAAAGCAGCGAGCCGCCAACCCTGTTCCATTACAACAGGTATAAGTCGGCAACTATTTCCGCTTCCCTGGCCCAGGGCAAGACTCTTGGAGAAGGTATTGCAGCCATGAAAAGGATAGCGAAGGAAACGGTTGACGACTCCTTTCAGACCGACCTGCTTGGCCCTTCACGCGACTTTGCTGAAAGCAGTTCGAACACCTCTTTTGCTTTTGTACTCGCCCTTGTGCTGATCTACCTGATCCTGTCGGCCCAGTTTGAAAGTTTTATCGATCCGCTTATCATCATGATCACTGTGCCGTTGGCCGTCACGGGCGCCTTGCTTTCCCTTTTCATCCTGGGAAGCACCCTGAACATTTTTTCCGAGATCGGGATGATCATGCTGGTGGGACTGGTCACCAAGAATGGTATACTTATCGTTGAATTTGCAAACCAGAAGCGGAAGTTGGGCTTGTCGAAGTCCGAAGCGGCGTTTGAGGCGGCAGCTGCGCGCCTGCGCCCCATCCTGATGACATCCCTTGCGACGATTTTCGGCGCCATGCCTATTGCGCTGGCCCTGGGCGCAGGCGCGCAGAGCCGCACCCCCCTAGGGGTAGTCGTAGTAGGCGGACTTCTGTTTTCACTCATACTCACCCTCTTTGTCATTCCGGCCATGTACGCCATGATGTCGGGTAAAAAAGAGCAAATCCCCGATTATTCCGAAGGCCATGCTGAATAAGAAGATCATAGTCCTGTTTGGCTTACTGATTGCCGGGACCGGCTTGTCAGCCCAATCCCTGCTGAGCGTGGAAGACGCAGTCGGAATCGCACTGAAGAACAATTACGACGTTTCTGTGGCAAGAAACAACGCCGATGTCGCAAAAGTCAATAATACCCTGGGAAACGCAGGAATGTTGCCTAACATCATGGTGACCGGAACCGACAATTATTCGGTAAACAACGTATACCTGAACCTTTCCTCGGGAAGCACCATCACCTCATCCGCAGGGACCTCAAATGCATTCAACGCAAGCGCTGCCCTGAACTGGACGCTGTTTGACGGAACCAGGATGTTCATCACTAAAAACAAACTGACCCAGATTGAGAAACTGGGCGAGATTCAGTTCAGGGATATGGTCATGCAAACGGTGTATACTGTTAATGTGGCATTCTACCAGGTAGTTGTGCAGAAGCAGCAACTGTTTGCCATACGCGATGTGATGGCCTACAGCCTCGAACGGGTTAAAATACTTCAGAAAGGGTATGATGCAGGAATAGCCCATAAAAACGATTTGCTGCAGGCAAAGATTGACCTGAATGTGAACAGGGAAGCCGAGATTGACCAGCTGAACAACATCCGTAATTCCAAACGGGCCCTCAACCAGGTGATTGCCCGTGACCCGGAAACCGAGTTTGAGGTGGCCGATACAATCCCACTGAATTATCAGCCTGATCCTGTTGACCTGATGAACAAGCTTTATGTCAATAACACCAGTGTGCTTTCGTACCAGAAGCAGGTCGATATAGCAAAGCTCAGCCTCGGGGAATACAAGACATACCGCCTGCCGAAACTGAATTTTATTGCAGCTTACAATTTCCAGCAGAATGATAACAGCGCATCAAACGTGATCACAAACCGGTCGTACGGCCCACTTGTCGGAGGCAGCCTGATCATCCCGGTTTACCAGGCAGGCAATGCGTTACGACAGGTCAAGGCAGCGAAGATCCAGCTGCAGTCCTCGCAATACAGCCTCGACAATGTGAAGCTGCAGGTCAACACCCAGCTGAAGACCGCACTTACCGACTTTGATGATCAGAAAACTTTGCTTGGAATAGAAAAGGACAACCTGACCCTGGCAAAAGAAAATTTACGGATATCCCTCGAGAGGCTGAGACTGGGGCAGACCACTGCTTTGGAAGTGAGGCAGGCACAGGAAAGCTATGCCAATTCGCTGGCGCGTTTTTATAGCTTCGAATTTAACCTGAAAGTGGCGGAAACACAGCTCAAGCAATTGGTGGCAGGATTGTAATACTTGATTTTAGTTACAATACTCGTTATATTTGTAAAGTAGCGAATCCTTAAAATTACCCTTTTATGGAAAAAGAAACAGTAAAAACCGTAACCCAGAAAGCCGGCGCTGCAATCACTGAGCTTCAGAAGTTAAAGCTGATCTTCGATGTTGTGAAATGGCTGATCGGGTCGGTGGCCCTTGTCATTGTGACTATGGTGATCGATTACGGCTTCCGTGACAGGGCAGCTGGGGTCGAAGAAGTAAAACAATACGACCGCTACGTTACAACCCTCATCGTTCTGAACAAGGAAGTAGGCCCCCGAAGGCTGCTGGCACAGTATTTTTCCTACGTTCTCCCTTCTGAGAAAATGAGAAAATGCTGGCAGGATTATTACTGGGTGGTTAATACTGAGTACCAGGCGATGGTAAAACAAGACTCAATACTCGGTTCAAAACTGAAATGGTTCATGGCAATGAAATCCATCACAGCCGGGGATCAGATCGAAGTTGAAGCCTTATCGAAGCAGAAGAAGTACACCGAAAAGGAACTGTTCGGCGATTTCAGACTGCCTCCACCAAAATAACGAAGTAATGAAAAAACTCAACGTCGTTTGGTCAACAGGCGAAAAAGATGTGGCTATGAGAATGATATTCGTCTACCTGATGGATGCCAAAAGCATGGGATGGTGGGATGAGATCAATCTCGTAATCTGGGGGCCTTCGGCGCGGTTACTCGCCCAGGACAAGGACGTTCAGAGGGAACTGGATTTCGTTCAGCAAAGCGGCATCAATGTTGAAGCCTGCAGGGGCTGCACCGAAGCTTACGGCGTTACATCAGTTATCAGATCGCTCGGGATCGAAGTTAAATACATGGGGGAAGTATTGACCCAGTATTTGCAGGGGGAGGGAAGGGTTATTACTTTTTAAATAGCGAAACGCTCACAGCCTTACACCGCCGCTGGGGTTCCGCTTCGCTCACCCAAGGCGGCTTGTGTGAATTGTTTCGCTCCATATTATCGAACCATCACGATTTATAAAATTCCACCGTCCTGGCAAACGCCTCCTCTCCGCTGTATTTCTGTTTGAACCCGAAATCCTTCACTGCCTTATCCGAAGAAAACGTAAAATCGCTGCAGGTATATATCACTGCGAACCGGCTGAATTTCGGATTTATTTTTTTGAATGGGCGGATGAGCAAAGCCGAAAACTCAGTCAGGGCTCCCATTGTGTAAGCCGCTGGCCGCGGGATCCAGAAATTCTTTGGCCATATCCTGAACCCGGCTGCAGCAACGATCGCATCATAAAAATGGAAGAAATTGCTGGCGGGGGAATCAGTAATGAAATAAGCCTGCCCTGCGATAAGGCTATTCCCGTCGAGCAATGCTTTGGCAGCCTGAATATGCGCTACCGCCATATTCCCTGCATATACATGTTGTGATTTTGCACTTCCGTCGCCTATTCTTACATAGAAACCGCCTTTTGCCATATCCACCAGGGAACCTATATGAAAAGGATCGCCTTCGCCCCAGATATCCGCAGGCCTCAGGAGGACTGTTTTTAATCCATCCATGTTTGCTGTTTTCACAAGTTTCTCAGCTTCCCCCTTGCTCCGGCAGTACATATTTGGATACTCCGCCGGGTAAGGTATGCTTTCGTCGACATTGACCAGCGGCTTGCCGCCGAACACGGCATCAAGGGAGCTTGTAAAGACAAGAGCCTTCACGCCATCCGCCTTACAGGCATTGATAACATTTGCCGTACCCTTTGTGTTCACGGCATACACTTCCTCCGGAGGATGGGTGCCCCAGTCGACAATGGCTGCCGAATGAAGCACAACGTCTATTCCCAGACAGGCCTTGTTCAGGGCTTCCTGGTCAAGGATATTGCCTTTAATAAATTCTATGCGGGGATCGGCAGGGCCATGATATATGTCAGTGTCAAAAATGCGAATCGATTTAAGAGGAAGAGGGGAGTCGGAAGAGAGCAGTTCTTCGATCATGAATTTCCCGAGAAAACCGGAGCCTCCGGTCAGAAGACAGTTTATCATTGATATAGTTTAAGATTAAATAATGGGGTGGCCATACAGGATAATTTGCGAAAATACATAATAAATTTATTCCGTTACGATAAGGCAGCTGGATAGTTATCCTTGACAATCAAGGCTTAATTTCGTTATATTTGAAATTTGAAGTTGATAAGTATACGAAAGATTAGAAATTCAACCTTACCTGATCATTATGAGCCCAAAGGATGAAAAAAAGAAAATTGACAATACGATTCAACAGCCAAGCACCAAGTTGATCAATATTCTGGAAACCATGACCGATGCCTTTGTTTCGCTTGACACTAACTGGTGTTACACGTATATGAACCGGCGTGCCGGCGAAATTTTCGGGCGTGATCCAAAAACCATGATCGGCAAACATATCTGGACTGAATTTCCTGAAGGCGTGGGCCAGCCGTTTCATTTGAATTATGAAAAAGCCATGAGGGAACAGCTTCCCATTCAGATGGAAGAATACTACCCACCGTACGACAAATGGTTTGAAAACCGCATTCATCCATCGCAAGACGGGCTTGCCATTTTTTTCCAGGATATAACAGTCAGGAAAAAAGCTGAACTGGCTTTGAAAGAGAACGAAGAGAAATACCGTGCCCTTGTAGAGTCGGCAAATGACAGCATTCTTATTGTTCAGAACGGAATCCTGGTTTTCGCAAATCATATTCCCTTTGAAATCTCAGGTTATTCAAGGGAGGAAGTCATAGGAACTCCCTTTCTGAAATTTATAGCTGAAGAAGACCGCACACTTGTTCTGGATTATTACCAGCGCAGAATAAAGGGGGAAGTGGTTCCCTTTAATTATGAAACCAATATATTGCTAAAAAGCGGAGAAAGAAGGCCTGTCGAGATCAGTATTTCATTATTCCCATACCTGGGAGAAAAGTCAGAATTGGTATTTATCCGCGATATTTCTGAACGTAAGCAACTCGAGGAAGCAAGGGACCAGGAAAGAATACTGCTTAAAACCCTTATAAACCATTTGCCCAGTTCGGTATTCGTGAAGGATCGCGAATTCAGGAAAACCGCTGTTAACCCATCACATCTGAAACAGATGGCTTTGACCCTTGGACTGAACGAACCACTCTCAGAAAATGCAATTCTTGGTAAAACCGATTTTGACATTTATCCTCAACAGCTTGCCGAAGAATATTTTAATGAAGACGAAAGGGTGATAAGGAATGGCGAAACTATATTGAACCGGGAACTATTTTCAGTTAATGCCAAGGACGAACCTTCGTGGGAACTTATCTCTAAGATAGCTTTAAGGGACGATGCGGGCAAAATTATAGGTATGGTTGGCATTGCCCATGATATCACTGAAAGAAAGAAAGCCGAACTAGTTCTTGAGAACGAGAGGATGAGGTTGCGTACGCTGATCCAAACCATTCCTGATCTGATATGGCTCAAGGATCCTGATGGAGTATACCTTGCTTGTAACCCTGAATTTGAGCGTCTCTATGGAGCAAAGGAGGCTGAAATACTCGGCAAAACCGATTACGATTTCGTTCCGAAAGAACTTGCTGATTTTTTCAGGAATAATGATAATTGTGCCGTTAAGGAAGGAAGACCGAGGACAAATCTGGAAACTCTGACGTTTGCTATTGACGGTCACAAGGGCCTGTTTGAGACTATTAAAACACCGATGTATGATTCTGCCGGGAGACTGCTGGGAGTTCTGGGAATCGCCCGGGATTTAACAGAGATTCAACAGTCCAGGGACGCTCTGGCTGAGCGTGAGAAACAACTATCTTCGATATTTGATACTGTTGGGAATGTTATTTTTTTACTTGATGTTGAGGAGAATAAGTCCTATCGTTTTTCTTCGGTAAACCAGGCATTTGTTAATATAACAGGTATTCCGATCAATGCCATTGTCGGGAAAAAGATAAGTGAGGTGATACCGGAACCATCTCTTTCTATGGTAAATGGAAAGTACCAGGAGGCCATTGAAACAAAAAAGCTTGTCCATTGGGAAGAGACCTCAACATATCCGACGGGAACACTGACCGGAATTGTAAACGTGGCTCCGGTATTTGATGGTAACGGGATTTGTACCCACCTGGTCGGGTCGGTTAATGACATCACCGAGAGAAAAAAAGCTGAAGAAGAGATATTCATGTTAAATCAGACTCTTGAAAAAAGAGTTGAAGAACGGACCGCTGAACTGGAAATAGCCAATAAGGATCTCGAGGCATTCGCTTATTCCATCTCCCATGACCTGCGGTCTCCCCTGCGCCATATTGACGGGTACTCCAGATTACTTAAGAAAAGCCTAACGGATCCGCCGGCTGAAGCCGTACGGTTCTTTGATAAAATCACGGAATCATCAGTGAAAATGTCGACAATGATCGATGCATTGCTGAATTTTTCACGCCTGGGCCGGAAACCGATTACCAAAACAAAGGTAAACCTTGATCTGATGATCAAACAGATCATTGACCAGTTTCAAACAGAAAAGGAAAAACGAATCATTGAATTTAAGATCAGCAAACTTCCTTTCATTCAGGGTGATCCCTCCCTGTTACAAGTTGTATTTGAAAATCTCCTCTCTAATGCCATTAAATTTACATCAAAGACTGAGCATGCCGTTATTGAGATAGGCTGTTCTGACAGCAGGGATGATAAGACTACATTTTGTATAAAAGATAATGGTGCCGGATTTGATATGTCTTATGCGGGGAAATTATTCAACGTTTTCCAACGTCTGCATACGACTGAAGAGTTTGAAGGCACAGGTATCGGACTGGCTAATGTAAAACAGATCGTTCATAAGCATGGCGGCACCATTCGGGCTGAGGGTGAAGTGGATAAAGGAGCAACATTTTATATAACCTTATAATTTTACAGACATGGAAAAAATCCCTCCGATTTTATATGCAGAAGACAATAAAAATGATATTGAACTTACACTCGCTGCATTTAATGAATGTAAACTTCAAAACAGGATCGACGTTGTGAACGATGGACAACAAGTCCTTGATTACCTTAATTATAAAGGGAAATATCAACATCGTCCGCCAGAAAAACCAGTAGTCATCCTTCTGGATATTAAAATGCCAAAATTGGATGGCATTCAGGTTTTAAGAATAATAAAATCGGATGAAAACCTGAAAACAATACCTGTTGTTATGCTTACATCTTCTTCGATGGAAAAAGATCTTATCGAGAGTTATAACCTGGGCGTCAATGCTTACGTTGTGAAACCGGTTGATTTCATGGAATTCCTGGAAGCAGTGAAAAAAATAGGCTCTTTTTGGGCACTTATCAATAAAACGGTATGAGTTAAAATCTGAATCATCATGGAAACACTAAAGGTTTTGATTCTTGAGGACAATGAGAATGACATGGATCTGCTGAAAAACGAAGTAGTTTCTTCCCTCCAATATGATTCTCAGTTTAAATGGGTACTTTCAAAAAAAGATTTTCTCAGCGCTGTCAAGGACTTTCACCCTGATATTATTTTAAGTGATTATAACCTGCCACAATTCAATGGATTGGAAGCCCTAAAGTTATTAAAAACGATTGACCCGAATATCCCATTCATCATTGTAACAGGCACATTATCGGAAGAAGCGGCAGCAGATTCGATCAAAGCCGGCGCCTGGGATTATGTGGTAAAAGAACGCTTGCACCGTTTACCCTCGGCAATGGACAATGCGCTGAAGTTGAGATCCGGTATTCTGAAGATTCGAAAAGCAGAACTTGAACTAAGTTTAATAAGAGAAAAAATAGGGATTCAGGTCAAGTTGTTGTATGATGCTATCAATCATGCTCCCAGCTCAGTAGTAATTACTGATAATAGTGGGACCATCCTTTATGTGAACCCAAAATTTGAAGAGGTCACCGGGTATAAAAGTGAAGAAGCAGTAGGGCAGAATCCCCGCATTTTAAAATCGGGAAAGCATAATGAAGCATTTTATAAAAATCTATGGAGTACGATTCTGGGCGGAAAAGAATGGAAAGGCGAGCTGGTCAATAAAAAGAAAAACGGACAATTATACTGGGAACAGGTTTCAATCTCACCCATCATGGATGAGGAAGGTCAGATCCTGCACTTTGTAGCCATTAAACATGATATTACCGAACAGAAGGAACATGAGGAAAAATTACTGAAAAGCGAAAACTGGTACAGGGGAATTTTTGGAAATACCGGTACGGCCACGTGCATTTTGGACAGTGAAGGATTCATCGTTCTTGCCAACAGCAAATTTGAACAATTATGCGGTTTCCCGAAACATGAAATAGAAGGGAAAATAAAATGGACTGAATTTATTGTTCCTGAGGACCTGGAAAAAATGAGCAGGTACCATCAGGAGCGAAGGGAGGCAGGAAAATCAGCACCAAAGGAATATGAGTTCTCCTTTTCAGACCGTGAAAGTAAGATAAAAAGCATTCTGCTCACGATTGATATGATACCGGGAACCCAGAATTCCGTTGCATCATTACTGGATATCACAGAGCGTAAAAAAATGCTCGAGGATCTCAGGACCAGCGAAGAGAAGTTCAGGCTTATAAGTACTTCGGCCCAGGATGGTATCGTCATGATCGACAGCAAAGGCGAGATCATATACTGGAACCCCGGTGCAGAGAAAATTTTCGGATATGCCTTCGAGGAGATCCAGAATCAAAATCTTCACCATTTGATAGCCCCTGAAAAATACTATCAACGGCAAACAGAGGCATTTGCGCATTACAGGGAATCAGGATCAGGCAGCGCCTTGGATAAAACGATGGAACTGGAGGCTATCAAAAAAGATGGTACGATCATCAGCATTGAATTGTCACTGGCAGGAATGCAACTTAAAGGAGGTTTTGGCGCGGTTGGTATTGTGCGGGATATTTCCGAACGCAAGCAGGCAGAAACCGAACTGATAAAGGCAAAAGAAAAAGCGGAAGAGAGCGACCGCCTGAAATCAGCTTTCCTTGCAACCATGTCGCATGAATTGCGCACACCTCTGAATGCAGTGATCGGATTCAGCGAACTGATTGATAAGGATCTTCCGGTTTCAGAGATTGTGGAGATGGCCAAAAGGATACATAACAGCGGCCATCATCTTTTAAAGATCATTGAATCCATGTTTGAGATTTCCATGCTGGAGGCCCGTGTAACGAAGCTGACAGTGGAAGAGTTCCCGGTCTATGAATTTTTCGGGACACTGAAAAGTCATCTTAACAAAGAACTTGTAAAACAGGAAAAGAACCATATTCCGATTTCTTTCCTGCCTCAGGAAAATGCTTCCGGAGTCATAATACGGACTGATCAGGTCAAACTGACATTGTTAATGTCAAACCTGTTAAATAATGCTGTTAAATTCACCGATAACGGTAAGATAGAATATGGATTTAAGGTTGAAGGAAAGGACATAACGTTTTTTGTAAGAGATACCGGTATCGGTATCCCTGCTGACCAGGTTGAAATAATATTTGAGAGGTTCAGGCAGGTTGACGACACGCACACCAGAAGACACGGTGGCATTGGTTTGGGCCTGTCGATTTGCAGGGAGATCTCGAATCTTTTGCAGGGCTCGATCTTTGTCGAATCTGTGATGGGATCCGGATCCACATTTTATTTCAGGTTGCCCGATGTTGTCATTGAAGTTCTCGAACCTGAAAAGAAAGAAATAAGAACAGATGTTGCAAAGGATCTTACAGGCACTACTATTCTGATAGTGGAAGATGAAGAAGACAACTATTTTTTTCTGGAAACAGTACTGCAAAAGACAAAGGCAAAGACCTTGTATGCCAGGGATGGCCGGGAGGCCGTGGAATTATGCAAAGCAAACCCGGAAATTAATATTGTCCTGATGGATATAAAGATGCCTGTTATGTCGGGCGATGAGGCAACAAAGATCATCAAGGAGATCAGAAGGGACCTTCCGGTCATTGCTCAAACTGCATATGCAACCATGGCTGAAGTGAAGAAGTATATGGCTATTGGTTTTGACGCTTACATCACAAAACCAATAAACATCGACAAACTTCTTGAGGTGATCAAGGAGAACGTTTGAAACCCTTCGTACATTTATTCAAGCCGGGAGGTCATTTTCTCTGGATTGTTGAAATTTTTCCTCCCTCTGCTTTTTAGTTTTCAGTTCATTTATCTATGTTTGTATATCAAATTCTCATGCCATGAAATCCAAAATTAAAAAATTTTATACCTGGACTATAGTGATACTGCTCGTGGTCTTCGCAGTATTTATCTACTGGAAATATTTCTTCACTTACAGTGAAGGTAACAGGGCAGGTTTATTGCAGAAATTCTCCAAACGCGGCCAGATCTTTAAGACCTGGGAAGGAGAGATGATCCTGAGCAGCGTGAAGAGCAACCAGAATGTTGCCCTTGCATCAGAGAAATTTCTGTTTTCTGTAACCGGTAGGGATGTAGCTGAAAAGCTTTCTCATCTGGAGGGCCAGTTTGTCACCCTGCATTACACGGAAAAGAACGGGAAGTTATTCTGGAGGGGAGATACGGAGTATTTTGTTGATAGTGTAAGACTGATAATGAATGAGTGAACAAGCAGACTACCTGATCATAGGAGCAGGCATTATTGGACTCGCCATTGCCCGGGAATTGAAATCAAGGTTTCCGGATGCTGAAATTGTAGTTATTGAAAAAGAACCGGATGTGGCTTATCACAGCAGCGGCCGGAACAGCGGTGTGCTTCATGCCGGATTTTATTATTCGGCCGATTCACTGAAAGCAAAGTTTACCCGGGACGGCAATATCCAATTGAAGGAATATGTTAAGAAGAACGGGCTTAAGATCAATGAATGCCGGAAAGTGGTGGTAGCCACAAACGAATCGGAGATCGATGGTATTTATGAACTTGAGAAAAGGGGCAAGAGAAACGGGGTGGACGTAAAAGTGATCAGCGAGCAGGAATTGAAGGACATCGATCCGAATGCAAAAACCACCCAGGTGGCCCTGTTTTCTCCTAATACAGCAACCGTTGATCCTGTGGAAGTCAACATTTTTCTGAGGAAGGAGTTACAGTCGGCCGGAGTGAAATTCCGTTTTTCCGAGGGGTATAAGCTTAGAATCGATGCAAATACGGTTGAAACAACAAGCGGTTTGCAGATTTCAGCCAACAAGATCATCAATGCAGCCGGCTTGTACGCCGATAAGATTGCAAAGGATTTCGGGTTTTCACATCAGTACACGATTATCCCGTTCAAAGGTATTTACCTGAAATACACGAAAAAGGACAAGCCGATAAAGACTAATATTTATCCGGTCCCCAATCTTAAAAATCCCTTTCTCGGAGTTCATTATACGGTGACTGTGGATGGCATTATCAAGATCGGCCCGACCTCGATCCCTGCATTTTGGAGGGAGAACTATAAGGGGATGGACAATTTCAGGATGAAGGAGCTGTTCAGTATCATGGGATGGGAAGCAAGGCTTTTCCTGAGCAACGCCTTTGGCTTCCGCAGCCTGGCATTTGAGGAAATGGCCAAATACAGTAAATCCCATTTCGTGAATATGGCTACCAAACTGGTTCATCAGATTGACAAATCGGGATTCACCGAATGGAGCAAACCGGGCATACGTGCCCAGCTTATGAATATGAAAACCCTGGAGCTTGTTATGGATTTTGCGGTGGAAGGCGACAGTCAGACCATTCACGTGCTGAATGCGGTTTCGCCCGCATTTACAAGCAGTTTCCCATTTGCAAAGTGGGTGGTGGAGAACTATATTAAGTAGCGAAATAGCAAGTAGCGAAATCGTAAATCGTGAAATAAATCGTACATCGTAATTCGTAAATTTAACAAGATGGAACCAACTCTGAGATTTAACAGGAATGATCTGATGGATTTCGTAATCCGCTATATGACAAAACTCGGAGTACCGGCCGAAGATGCCAAGATAGTTGGCCGGGTGCTGATTTGCGCTGATATCAGAGGTGTTGAATCACACGGAATGCAGAGGCTGGGTTCTTATTACGGCAGCCGGATCAGTAAAGGCTGGATGGATCCCAAAACACCCTATAAAGTAGTCAAAGAGACGCTCTCAACTGCCCTGATCGACGGTGGGAATGGCCTCGGGCAGGTAGTGTCGCACAAAGCAATGCGAATGGCCATTGCAAAAGCAAAGGAAGCGGGAATAAGCGCTATTACTGTAAAGAACAGCAATCACTATGGTATTGCGGGGTATTATGCGCTGATGGCTCTGAGAGAAGGGATGATCGGGCTAAGCCTTACAAATTCCCAGCCCCTGGTTGCCCCCACATTTGGAAAAACAGCGGTGCTTGGAACAAATCCTATTGCCCTGGCAGCCCCTTCTGGCAAGCGTTATCCTTATCTTCTGGATATGGCCACTTCTGCCGTGTCGTACGGAAAAATTCAGATCTATGAAAAAAAGCATGAACATATTCCCATTGGATGGGGGATCGATGAAGACGGACAGGTAACCAACGAACCCTCGAAAATAAAGCCCGGGGGCCATGGCGCCCTTCTGCCTCTCGGAGGAATGGAAGTTACAGCCGGTTATAAAGGGTTCGGGCTTGCATTGCTCGTTGAAGTGCTTTGCTCCATCCTGTCAGGAGGAAATTTCCTTACCAATGTCGGAGGGCCAGGGAAACCGGATCCCACTGGTGTTTCCCATTTCTTTATGGCGATAAATATTGAAGCATTCCGCCCTTTATTGGACTTTAAGGATTCAATGGATTCCATGATCGGTATACTTAAGAACTCTCCTATTGCAACAGGCCGGGACGAGATCCTGATATCCGGGGAAAAAGAATTTGAATTCGCAAAATACAATAAAGAACATGGGGTCCCGCTTATCAAGCCCATTGTTGATGATCTTAAGAAGGATGGAGAGAAAGTCGGGGTTCCGTTTAATTGCCCGGTAGTGAGGGAAGATTAATTAAATAGCGAAAATTTCGCTACCTCGCTACTTCGCTAATTTTTCTGATTGCTGATTATTCCGATTAAGGAAATCCACCAGTATCCCGTTAAACTCCTTCGGATGTGTTTCCATTGGCATATGCCCGGCCCCTTTTACCTTATATAATTCCATCTGGGGTACATAGGTTTTGATCAGCTTTGTTGAATTGAGCGGGATCCAGCTGTCCTTCGTGCCCCAGACCACCAGAACAGGTATCTTTTTCAGGCTGTCGACATTTAATGAAACGACTTCCTTGCAGTTTGAGAATGAGCTGACGATGGCTTCGGCGGTTCCGGGTATCCGGAGAGGCATCATATAGCCGGTGACATCAGCTGTATCGGGTTTTTGTTTGTAGCCGCTTTTCAGCAATTTATTCATACGGTTAAACGTCAGCATATAATCCTGAATGTAATCCACATAAACCTTTTTTAATTGCTTGATTTTTGACGGGGAAAGGGCAGTACTTATGACTCCGCTGTTTTTTACAAAGAACATAGCATCAATCAGCGTAAGGCTTTTCGTGCGTCCCGGCCGCTTGAGAGCCACAGCCTCGGCAGCACCACCGCCCATGGAATGCCCGACGATATTCCACTTCATTGTATCACCCATGTCGATAAGGTCAAGCAGCTTCCAAACCATGATCGCCCTGCTGCTTTGAGAATGATTGATCCAGGTTCCCCTGTCACTGTATCCAAAGGCGGGCAGATCAAGGGCGATGATATTATACCCAGCGTTCACAAGGCTGTCGTAATTCTTCCTGAAACAGTAGGTTGATCCCATGAAACCATGGATAAATACTACTTTCCCTTTTGCCGGGCTTACTTTTGTACCCCAGATGCGGTAATGTATCAATGCCGAATCTATGGTGATGAAGTGGCTGTTTTTGAAAGGCATTGTTGCACTCCTGGGTATTGGTGAAGCATACAGGGGATTGTAAATTGCCGGAAGAACTGCAATAATCACGAGGAATATCCGTATTCTAGTACTCATAGCTTTGTTATTGATCCTGCAAATTTAGGAATTCGGTATCTTTGACAGCAATATTTTAATCATGGAAAAGAAGAAAATCAATCCTTATATGCCGGTCTGGTTTGCCCTGGTGATGATCGCGGGGATGTTCCTGGGTATATGGTTGTACAGCCATACACCTGGTCTCAGCCTGTTTAAAGTTCAGGGTTCGGGCAAGTTAAACCAGGTTTTGCAATATGTTCAGAAAAATTATGTGGATACGATTGGGAAGGCCAGGCTCGAAGAGAAGGCAATCACCGGTCTGCTGGAAAGCCTTGATCCCCATTCAACATATATCACTCCTGCCGAATTTCATGATGCTACCGATCCGCTCCTGGGAAGTTTTGAAGGGATAGGGGTACAATTCAGGTTAGAAAGTGATACGGTGACAGTGATCCTCCCGGTCGCCAACGGACCATCGGAAAAACTGGGGATTAAAGCCGGAGACCGTATCGTAAAGATTGAAGGGAAAAATGTGGCCGGTATTAAAATATCGAATACCGATGTTATGCGTAAGCTCAAGGGGCCAAAGGGCACACAGGTCACCGTAAGCATTTTCCGCAGGGGGGTGAAAGACCTCATCGATTATACCATAACCCGGGATGTAATCCCGACATACAGCATGGATATCGCCTATATTGCTGAGCCCGGGATAGGTTATATCAAGCTCAATAATTTTTCGGCAACCACACATGATGAAGTGCATACAGCCCTGGAACAGTTGAAGCAGAGCGGAATGAAAAAACTTATACTCGACCTCCGGGGGAACGGGGGTGGTTACCTTACTGCTGCTGTTGACATTGCAGATGAGTTTCTCCAGAAAGGACGGCTTATTGTTTATACCAAGGGGGCAAATCATGCAAAAGAAGAATATTTTTCTGACGGGCAGGGTTTGTTTGAACAAGGCACGCTTCTGGTCATGATAGATGAGTTTTCGGCTTCTGCTGCAGAGATCGTTACCGGAGCTATTCAGGATAATGACAGGGGGATCGTCCTGGGAAGACGTTCTTTCGGGAAAGGACTTGTACAGGAACAGCTCAATATGAAAGACGGCAGCGCTGTGAGGCTGACCGTAGCGCGTTATTATACTCCCAGCGGGCGCTGTATCCAGAAACCTTATAAAGAAGGACTGGATAAGTACAACAGCGATTATTACCACCGGTTCCTGAATGGCGAACTGGAACATGCCGACAGCATCAAATTTCCGGATTCGCTTAAGTTCAAAACCCTTTCCGGAAAGGTTGTTTACGGAGGTGGCGGGATCATGCCGGATATCTTTATTCCTATTGAAAAGGATTCAACCCTTAAATTCTATAACCTTGCGGTTAACAAGGGATTGATCTATCAATGGGCCTTCGATTATACCGACAAATTCAGGCCCCGGTTGAACCGCTATAAAAATGTTGATGATTTCGAGGCAGGATTCAGGATCAGCGATGCCATATATGCCGATTTCCTGGCATATGCTTTAAAGAAAGGATTGAAATATGAAGGGAAAAACCTCAAGGAGAGCGACCACAAGGCCAGGGTGCTTATAAAAGCATATATTGGCAGGAATATTCTCGACAATGAAGGATTTTATCCGATACTGAATACAATCGACCCTGCTTTTATAAAAGCAGAGGAAGTCATCAAGAATCATTCTAAATAATTTCATTTTTGACCTGAAGCTTTGTATCTTTGCAACAGAAAACTTAAAAAAATAATTATGGTACACGAACTTCCTAAACTTCCATATGCATGGGATGCATTGGAACCCTATATTTCAAAGGCAACCATTGAATATCATTATGGGAAGCATCATCAGGCTTATGTAAACAACCTGAACAAGCTGGTCCCCGGCACTGAATTTGAAAACGCTTCTTTGGAAGACATTATCCGCAAGGCCTCTGCTGGTATTTTCAACAACGGAGCCCAGGTATGGAACCACACGTTTTACTGGAATTGCCTGAAGCCCCAGGGAGGCGGCGAACCTACCGGTATGCTGGCAGAGACCATCAGCAGGAACTTCGGTTCTTTCGGCGATTTCAAGGAGAAATTCTCAAACGCGGCAGCGACTCTTTTCGGTTCAGGCTGGGCCTGGCTGGTTAAAAAGGAGAACGGCGCATTGGAGATAGTCCAGGAAAGCAATGCCGGCAATCCCCTGAAGGGCGGAGCAAGCCCGATCCTGACCTGTGATGTATGGGAACATGCTTATTATATTGACAAGCGTAATGCACGCCCAGATTATATTGCAGATTTCTGGAAACTGGTGGACTGGGATGCGGTTGCTACTCGACTGTAACTGATTTCGCGAGATTCCTTGGTTGGTCCACATTACAGCCACGCATTACGGCAACATAATACGATAGGAGCTGCAGCGGAATAGTAGCCAGCAGGGGTATCAGCATTTCCTCCGTATCGGGGATCTCAATGCAATGGTCGGCCAGTTTTCTCACACTCTCATCACCTTCGGTAATGATGGCGATGATGTTTCCTTTTCGTGCCCTTACTTCCTCTATATTCGTGATAACCTTCTCATAGATCCCGCGCTTGGGGGCGATGAATACCACCGGCATATTCTTATCGATCAAGGCAATGGGGCCATGTTTCATTTCGGCAGCAGGATATCCTTCAGCATGGATATATGAAATCTCCTTCAGCTTCAGTGCGCCTTCAAGTGCAACAGGGAAGTTATAGCCACGGCCAAGGTAAAGGGCATTGGTACTGTCCTTATAGATTGTTGCAATGTCCTTTATCTTGTCGGCCCGTTGCAGGATCTTTTCCACTTTAGAAGGGATTATCCCAAGTTCAAGCCTGAGCTTGTGCAGATAGGATTCGGGGAGAGTGCCTTTTTTTTCGGCAAGCAGAAGTCCCATAAGGGTCAGAACAACTACCTGGGCAGTGAATGCTTTGGTAGATGCGACACCGATCTCAGGGCCGGCATGGGTGTAAACCCCGGCATGGGTTGCGCGGGCAATGGAAGAACCGACTACGTTGCAAATTCCAAGTACAGTGGCGCCTTTCGATTTCGCAAGTTCAATAGCAGCAAGGGTGTCGGCAGTTTCACCAGATTGTGAAATTGCGATGATAACATCTTTTTCGCTGATCACCGGGTTGCGGTAACGGAATTCGGAGGAATATTCAACTTCAACCGGTATCCGCGCAAGGTCTTCAATAATATATTCGCCTACCAGGCCTGCATGCCAGGATGTGCCGCAAGCAGTAATGATAATGCGCTCGGCATTCAGTATCTTCGGAAGGTAATCACGTATACCTCCAAGGGTCACGGTATCCTGGTCAAGATGTAAACGGCCGCGCATGGAATCAAGGATGGAACGGGGCTGTTCAAATATCTCCTTAAGCATGAAATGGGGGAACCCGCCTTTCTCGATGGCTGTAAGGCTCATCTCCAGTTTCTGTATATAGGGGGTTCTTTCCTGGTTACGGACGGTCCTCATTTTCAATTCCTGATGACGTTCGATGATTGCAATTTCCTCATCGTTCATGAAGACCACATTATTGGTGTATTCAATGATGGGAGTGGCGTCAGACGCAACAAAAAATTCATCCTCTCCAATACCTATTACCATCGGGCTGCCCTTGCGTGCTGCAATTATCTTGTCGGGATTATCCTGGGAAAGGACAACAATGGCATAAGCGCCTATAACCTGGGTAAGGGCTATACGCACAGCTTCTTCAACGGCTACATTTTCATTCTGCTGAATATCTTCTATAAGGTGAATCAGGACTTCGGTATCGGTATCGCTGGTAAACGTAAAACCTCTCTGCTGTAATTCCTTGCGAAGAACAAGGTAATTCTCAATGATGCCATTATGTATTATAGAGAGATGTTTGCTCTGGGAATAATGCGGATGTGCATTGATCTGGTTGGGCTCGCCATGCGTGGCCCAACGGGTATGAGCCATACCGATGGTCCCTTCAAGCTTCTCGCCTTCAATATATTTTTCAAGTTCCGAAACCTTGCCCTTGCATTTCCATACTTTCAATTCACCGTTCAACAGGCAAATGCCGGCACTGTCGTATCCACGGTATTCAAGCCGGTGAAGGCCCTTGATAAGGATGGGATAAGCAAGTCTGGGGCCGACATATGCTACAATTCCGCACATAACAAAACCATTTTAATTCCAAAGATAAGAAAAAAGAATCTTATACGATCAATTCAGCAGGGTATAGGTAATCTGCAATCTGAACCTTGATAAGTAAGCGCCCGGTATTGCCGGATTATAGCCGTTGATCATGACACGGTTCGGGTAAATTGTGCTTCTCAATGGGTCATTTACCTGAATATACAGCTCACGGTTTTTATAATAATACCCGTCGATGAGTTTCTGGATATGCCTGGTAAGCCGGAAATAATAAGTGCGGTTTGTCTTATTATACATACCGCCAAAATAGCTGGAACCTTCGAGTTCGTCGATCACTGAACCTACATATCCAGCACTGTCACGGATCAGAATGATGTTTGAAGGTGGCTTCAGGGTAGTGTCGGTTGAAGGGTTTTCAAACAGCAGCAGGGCATCGTTGATAGCGATCTTCCTGTTTTTGCCAAAATTCATCATATAGGGCATACGGAACTTGATCCTTGTCCCGCCAAGCCCCTGCAGGTAAAGCATATTCCGGCCAAGCAGCGTATCCCGGTTTACCATCTGCTGTTTAAGATCCTGTTCTGCATCTATATAATTATTATGATCTATATGGAGAAACCTGGCACAACTTGTGTTCATCAGGAAAGCGTAGGTCAGCGAATCGGTAGTCTGGTTATGAAAGAAAAGTATCATTTTGGAAAGGCTTTCCGAGATATTGAAATTCAACAGGGCACCGCCATAGTTCACCGGCTGGGTTTCAATATAAAGGCCTTTCATAAACATATTGAACATGGCATTTGTAGTATATACCGAAGGCGGGCCATAGAGTAATTTGTTTGCAAAATAATTAGTGTACTTGCTAAGGTTGATCCTGATATGGGCCGAATACATAGTACCTCCTACCTTGACGCTGTCCTTCGGACTGGGTTTGAAGGTGAGTTCCGAGAGCAGGTTGGGATAAACCTGCATCTTCCTGTTGGAATAATATCCGGAATCAATGTGAAGGTCTTCGGCTACTTCATAAACCCGGATTCTTTGCTGAGTGGTCGTGTCACCATAATAGCCGGAATAATACAGCATGAGGATCAGCGAATCCACTGCAGGGGCGATACCAAAATCAACAGAGGCTGAAGATGGCTGCAACTGGGTGTACAGGCCGATGGTTGAATTGCCGAAAACAGGGTCGGCAATACTGCCAAGTGAAAGATCAGGGCAGTTGCTGGTTGTAATGGAATCAACCCTCACTGTATAAGCAATTACAGTACAGGTGTCGGTCGTCTTTATTTTGAGAGTATCGCTGGGTGGCAGGAGGTCAAGTCCAACCTCATACGGATCTTTTTTACACGAAAAAAGAACCAGAATGGTCAGCAGTGAAATTACAAGTGAAGATAGAAGAAAGCGACGTTTTGAGTTCAAGGCTGTAAGGGATCTTGTGATTAATCAACTGAAACAGGCTCAGCGACAAGGATCTCGTCATAGAAATCGGAAAACGCGTCAATATACCTGTCCATCGGCTGGAATTTGAGGAAAGGTTTATCAATGTTTTTCAGGTAATCCATTACTTCAGGGTTAACAGATGGTGAACCGATGATAATGCCATCCGAGAAATCTATCGCTGACTTCATAAGATTAACGAAGTTTGCCGTTTTATAGTGTTTAAGGTCTTTGGCATTTATTCCGTCCAGTCTGACTTTTTCGGCAAAATTCTTATTCATACTGTCTGTGAAGTCATCATCATACAGCGAAATAATGATCTTAGCATCAGTGAAAAGCGGATTATCGATATACGCTTTTTTGATATAAAGTGGAATAAGGCTCGTCATCCATCCGTGACAGTGGATGATATCGGGGCCCCATCCCAGTTTTTTAACAGTTTCTATCACACCCCTTGAATAAAAGATTGCCCTTTCATCATTATCGGGAAAGAACTTGTTATTCTTATCATGGAAGGTATACTTCCTCTGAAAGTAATCCTCGTTATCGATAAAATAGATCTGCATCCTGGCCTGCTGGATCGAGGCCACCTTAATAATCAGCGGATGGTCCGTGTCATCAATAATGAGGTTCATCCCTGATAAACGTATGACTTCGTGAAGCTGGTTGCGTCTTTCGTTGATATTGCCATAGCGGGGCATGAATGTGCGGATCTCCCTTCCCTTCTCCTGGATACCCTGAGGAAGATAACGCCCGATCATTCCCATATGGCTGTCTTTGAGGTATGGCGTGATTTCCTGCGTAACAAAAAGAACTTTTGTTTTTTCCATGTTTTCCTTTGATTATTTATCCAAATTCAAAACCGGCTGCAAAGATACTAAATATTTTTGAGATAATTTCCAAGCGTTTACTCTAAAATAATGATTCCTATTGAATTAAATATTTTTTTCTGATGGCATATCACTTTCAGGCCCAAGCCGGATTAAGTAGATAAAAAGAAAGGGGGATTTGTGGATTCAAGTTGACAAAGGAGCTAAACGGGTTGATGGCCTTTCCTATTTAATTAAGGCCGGCGGAACCGCTCCCCGCATAAGGAGCCGGAAAAAACAAAACCTGAAAGCCATGAAAAAGATTATTACAATATGCATTTTGAGCATTTTTATGTTATCCGTCGCCGTGCAGGCCGGAAAAAATAATACAGTAAATGTCAATCCCTGCCCTTCAGCTTCGTTCTCGGTCTGGGTAAAGTTCATTATTACATTCCATCGCCCCAAGACCCAGTGTAAAACCGGATTCGGGATCTGTTTTGATGTTGAGCTTGGAACGGATAAAGCCACCGGATCAGGTTCGAATCTTTGCCTGGTCCAGGCAAGGATCATCAATGCCGGACAGCTTGAACTGATGGTTTCCGAAGAAGACCTTCTGAAGTATGAGAATGGATTCGCGCTTCCGTATTTCAAGAAAGGATCAGTCACATTTGAAGATCCCTATACGTTTTCAGAACCAGTAGCAAAGTTACTTGGTGCCGCCAATCAGATTACAATAAAATCCGGCTCATATCCGGTCGTATTTGATGCATCAACTCATACATACACCATTATTTTTCCGGTTTAATTCTGTCTTTGATAAGAGGAATCGTTTACCAATTGTACCATGAGGGGATCCGGCGGAAAAAGCCCAGCTTTTTCCGCCGGATCCCCTTACAAAAGCAAAAAGAGATGAAAAAAAAGTTATATATCCTGTCGGCTGTACTTATCATCGGGCTGGCTGCCTGTAAATCGGCCATAATAAGACAGTATGCGGTTAAAGAACCTCAGGTCGAAACGATTGAGTCGGTTAGAGAGGCTTTAATCCGGTATTCTCCGGTCTATACTGAATATCTTTGTGTTTTCAGGGATTCGGCAGCCCTGGTCGACTGGTTTAAAAATAAAAACCTGCCCGGGAGGTCGCAGTTTTATAATTCAGCGGGTTACAGGATTATCACGCAGGATTCAACTTTCTGTTCCGGAATTGAAACTGATTTTGCAGGGAAACTTAAAATCAGCCAGGCATACAGAATCGATTCCCTGACCACATTTGAAAAGCTGAGAAAGAATTTACTTCCACTTGGTGAGAATGTTGACCTTGATCCCTCAAAGTATGCATTTACCTGCGTTATTTTCTGGGCAAAATTCATGGGAAAGATCAACAGTCCGGGCATTCAGATAGCCAATTCGGCTATGCAATCCGAGCCTGCAAAAATTGGGAGAGTCAACATCTTGTTTGTCAATATGGATATCCTTGATTTCTGGAATGCATCCGGCAATATGATCAAAACCGAGACAAGGGCACGCTGAATATGACAAAGGGGAGAAAGCGGTTCATGGCAGGATTGCTTCTGGCCTGCTTGCTTGCAACCCGTCTTGTCGCCCAGGACCTTAGATGGGACGATTCAGCCAGTACCCTTGTCTTCCGCCCGGCCCTTCCGAAAATGCCCCACAGAATCACTCTTAACAATGAATTCGATTACAGCTTGTCCGTATCCGGTTATTATTGCGTGAATGGTGAGGGAGATAAAACTGCCGGGCAGTTGGCCTTCCTCCAAAACCTGAAATGTAAGTTTGTCATTTCCTCCAAACACTTCCATCTCACCAACGACCTTGTTCATATACTTGGGCTGGTTTATTATGTTGACAGCATCAGTAAATTTCAGACTGATGAAAATACTCTGACCACCCGGATCACCTGCGAGGTGGCAAAATTTCTTCAGTTTACGGCATCCTCTGTAATTACTACGAGAATCTTTAATTCATGGGATGTCTCACAGGGCGCAGGAGGCTCAGTTGTAAAAACCATAAGTTCTTCATTTCTCACACCGCTGATCTGCAATTTTTCAGGTGGCTTTGGAATAAATCTCATGAAAGCCGGGATGCTTGATATAGGTATCAGCTCCGCCAAACTTACGTATATCCAGGACCGGGGCATTTTCGATAAAACAGGCAGGGATTCTTTTTATGGAATTGAAAAAGGCCGGAACTCTTGTCTCGAATACGGAATGAGCCTCCACCTGCTTATCGATTGGCTGGTAATGAAAAAGATCCAGTGGAGCTGCGACCTTTTACTGTTTAAAGCCGATAAATCTTCTGTTGATATGACATTCAAAAATCTGTTTGCATACAGGATCAACCGCTTTCTTAAAACAAGCCTCCAAACGAGGCTGTTTTATGATGAAGATGTAAGCCGGAAGCTAAGGATGGAAAACCTGCTTTCATTCGGGTTCGACTTCCATTTGTGAAAGCTTTCACAGATTATTCCCTGGCTGAGAAAAAATTGTAATTTTGTCCCCTCGTTTGACTCAAAAATACTGGCATATGTACAAGATCAGCAAACATCCCATTCTCGATATTCCCGAATCACAGCCTGTGTCCTTTGTATTTGAAGGCAGGGAAGTTATAGGCGAAAAAGGATTCACTATTGCTGCTGCCTTGCACCAGGCCGGTCACCCTGTTCACAGTCATAGTCTCAAAAATCGCGAACGAAGCCTTGAATGCGGCATCGGTAAATGCGGAGCCTGTGAAATGCTGGTCGACGGGCAAATCAAACGGATCTGTATTACCAGGGTTGATGGTGTAAAGGAAGTTATGGAGATCCCCCGTAATTATGAGCCGAGCCCGGTAGAAGTCAGAAAGGATGAACGGATTAAAGTATATAAATCAACCGTTGTCATTGTAGGTTCCGGTCCGGCCGGACTTGCAGCCCGTGAGGAATTGAACAATCACAAGGTCGATTGTATCGTAATAGATAATAATGATAAAATTGGCGGGCAGTTCCTGATGCAGACGCACCAGTTCTTTTTCTTTGAAAGGGAAAAGAAATTTGGCGGAATGCGGGGTTTCGATATTGCAAAAACCCTGGCAGGTGAAAGCCATGAAGGTATATTTCTTAATTCAACGGTATGGGATATCCTTGAAGGAGGGCGGCTGGCAGTGAAGAATATTCTTACTGACGAGATCTATTTTATAGACAGCGAGTTCCTTATCGTTGCAACCGGGGCGGTGCCGTTTATGCCGACTTTTGAAAACGACGACCTCCCCGGTGTTTTCACTGCTGCAGTGGTTCAGAAAATGATGAACAGCGAATTAACACTGCTTGGCAGAAATGTATTGACTGTGGGTGCAGGAAATATCGGATACCTTACTTCTTACCAGCTAATGCAGGCGGGTGCGAGGGTGAAAGCCATTCTCGAGGCGATGCCCGGCGAGGGAGGATTCCCGGTACAGGCGAACAGGGTGAGAAGGCTTGGTATTCCCGTTCTGACTTCACATATTCTGCTTAAAGCCATTCCCAACGAGACCCACGACGGTATCGTGGGCGCCGTAGTGGCCGAATGCAAAAATTTCAAGCCCATCTCCGGAACAGAAAAAGTTATAGACGGCATTGACGCGATCAACATCTGCACCGGACTTGTATGCGACGACCAGCTTCTGATCAAGGGAAATGAAGTCTTTGGCAGGAAATGTTTTGGAGCGGGAGATTCAATACGCATCGGGGAAGGAACAAGTGCAGTGCTTCGGGGCAAACAGGTTGCATACGAGATACTTCAGGAAATGGGAGAACATTATGATTATGATGCTTTCCTTGCCCTTTCAAAGGAATACATCGATTCCCAGCAACATCCTATTCGTGTGATCCAGGATCTTTATCTGCCTTCCAAAGAAAGGATGAATGAAAAAGGGTTTGTGCTCATCGACTGCCTGTATGGATTTGCCTGTAACCCTTGCGCATTTGCATGCCCGAACGGGGCCATCACCAAGTCATCCACCAGCACGGTACCTGAAATTGATTTTAATAAATGTACAGGCTGTATGGACTGTGTATACCAGTGTCCCGGGCTGGCCATTTTCGGATATAATTTCAGGAAAGACTGGTTGTTCCTGCCAATAGAGTATGAAGCCGAAGAAAAATCGGAGTGTTTTCTGGTAGATAACAACGGCCAAAAGCTCGGGCAGGGGATTGTTGAGAAGATTCTTCGCAAACCTAACAAAACAAACATTGCCCGTGTAAGGGCGACCGACATTCATGGAGAGGACCTCGTGAGGGTGAGAGGGTTTATCGTAAAGCCCGACTACCCTGATCCTGTTGAGTTCAGGCCATACAAGCACGAATCGGAGGAACCTACATACGTTTGCCATTGCGACGATGTAACCCTTGATGAGATCATGGAGGTGATTGGCGAGAGGAAGTTTATTTCGGTGGATGAGGTGAAGCATACAACAAGGCTTGGAATGGGCGCCTGCCGCGGGAAGCGTTGTATCAAGCGCCTGAAGACCCGGCTTGCAGGAACCGGGATAAGTATTGTGGGTGAACCTACACCACGGGGGCCGTTGTCGAATCAGGTTTCAATGGGGGAATTGTACCCGAGGAATGTGCATGAAGAGGTTATTACTGAGATCAACGGAAAGAAAACAAAGAGAATCAAGGTGCGTTCACTGGTTGCCGGTGGCGGCATTGGAGGGAGTGCTTTGTTCCGTTACCTGAGCGAGGCCGGACTGGAACCGGTATTGCTGAATTACGGACGCGGTGCATCATGGCGGAATATTGCCGGTGGCAGGCCGAATTTCTCACTGCCGGAACTCAGCGATATTGCCAACCATAACCTTGAGATATTTAAAGAACTTCAGAACGTTCATAATGTTGATTTCAGGCCTATTCTGTATGTAACCTTTGCTCATGATGAGCAGATGTACCGAGCCCTGGAAGCATCCATGTCGTGGTCCGATGCCATCATGGTGGAGCCAACGGATTTTCGAAAGGAAATATCTCCCAGGATCAATCCTTCCATAACCAATTACCTTGCGGCACTGATCACAAAAAATTGCTGGCAGGCTACTCCCGGCAGGGTGATCGACCTGATCCGCCGGATAGGTATTGAACAAGGGGGAAAGGTTGAGGAAGATTGCCGGCTTGTGGATGTAAATAAGGTTGACGGGCAATACAAGCTACTGGTGATGAATCACGCCAAGGAATATGTTGAATTTGAGACCGGAATATTTATCAATGCACTTGGTCCCGAAGGCGACAAATTCGCCAAAACCCTTGGACTTGACACTGGCCTTTATCCTGTCAAGCACCAGGCGTTCATAACCCGCCGGCTTCCAATGCTGGGTAATAATGGAAGCCCATTGCCCATGTTAATCGACAGAAGGAGATATAAGGGATTTACAGCTGTTTACGGACAGCAGCTCGGCGAAACCGGGCAAATCATTGGATGTGCCTCACCCGCTGTCGATTCTCAGGAAGCTGATAAAAATATCAAAATCAATACAGAGGATTTCATTGAGATTGCTTCTGAAGTTTTCACTAACTGGATACCTGAGCTGTCTTCAGTCGGATTCCAGGCTGTGTGGGCGGGATACTATGTGGAGCCCCGGATGGTGATAGATCCCGAACTTGGATTGTTCCTGGGCCTCAGGGGCCAGGGCTTTATGCTTGGACAGTACCTTGCCAGGATGTATGTCGACAAGCTGTTGGGCAAGCCAACGCCTTCATATTTTGACAGGCTGAAACTCAGCGGTGACGGCATGCCGGAGAAGGCGTTCAAGTAGAATTATCCCCTAATAAACAAGGCCTTAATAATATGGCTTGCCATCTTGGGATTTTCCTTTAGGCGGCGCGTGGAGTATCCGAACCATTCCTTGCCAAACGGAACGTATACCCTCATGGCATGGCCTTTTTCAAGAATTCTTTTCCTTAAATCGGGTGTTACGCCATAAAGCATCTGGAACTCATACCCGGATCTTGGCACCTGATATTTTTCTATCAGCTTGTATGCCTCTTCCACCAAAGGCTTGTCATGCGTGGCTATACCAGGGTAATATCCATTGGCAAACATAAACTCAAGGTCTTCCAAATAATGATCGTTGATCTCCTTGTATTTTTTGAATGCAATGGCTTCCGGTTCAACATAGATGCCTTTGCAAAGCCTGAAATTAAGACGGATTGCCGGGGAATTAAGATCTTTCAGGTCTTTCAGGTCCTGCAGGCTGCGTTTCAGGTAAGATTGTACAACCAGACCCACGTTTCCTGGAAATTCCTTTTTCAGCTTTCTGAAAAGTTCGATCTCGGGGTCAGTGCAGGGGGAATCTTCCATGTCGATCCTCACAAAATTACCAAAAGAAGCAGCCTGTGCAACAATCTCCCTGATATGCTTGTAACAGACTTCCTTGTCGAGGAGCAATCCAAAACTGGTCGGTTTCAGAGAATAGTTCCCATCTATTTTTTCTTTTTGCACCCTCTCAATAATTGACAGGTAGGCTTTTTTATTTTCAGCAGCCTGATCAAGATTTGTTATGAATTCACCAAGCAGGTCTATTGTGATCCTGATTCCCCTGGAATTAAGGTCCCTGCTGACTTTTATCGCATCATCAATGGTCTCGCCTGCTATATATTTTCTTGAAAAAACCCATATGAGTTTTTTAGGCATGAAAGGGATCATCCACGTAATAATCTTATTGAACATATCGCTGAAATTTATGGTCCAATGTATGCATATACAAATATATGACTAATTACAGGTTTGGTAGTCACCAAATTAATTTTTAATTTTGCAGGCTTTTTCAAAGGAAGTGGAGAAGATGGAAAAATATCAGATCCAGTTCAGCGGATTGAAACCTGGCACACATAGTTTTGATTTCAATCTGGATCAAACGTTCTTTGAATATTACCAGTTAAATGAAATCACCGGCAGTAAGGTAAGGGTGCATATCGATATGGAAAAGGAGGAACGTATGCTGGTTTTGCGTTTCGATATCAGTGGGAGTGTCAATTTGTCTTGCGACCGTTGCGGTGATCCACTTACGATGAACCTGAAAGGTCAGCAAAGCCTGGTTGTCAAGCTCAGTGACCACAATGAAGAAGAGAGTGAAGATGTCCAGATCGTAAAGGAATCGGAGAGCAGGTTTGACCTTAGTCAGTTCATTTATGAATATGTAAGTCTGATGCTTCCGGCTTACCGGGTTCACGGGAATAATAGTAAGGGTGAAAGCCTTTGCAACCCTGACATTTTAAAGAAACTTGAGGAGTTAAAAGAATCCCATGCTCCTGATCCGCGCTGGGAGGTTCTGAATAAACTCAGGGAAAAAAAATAGTGTTTTTAATATTTATAAATATAATTTTGTATGCCACATCCGAAACGAAAAATTTCCAACCAACGCAGGGATAAAAGACGTACTCATGATAAAGCTGAAAGTCCTACCTTTGCTCTCTGCTCGAATTGCGGTGCACCGGTTCTTTATCACAGGGTATGTCCTGAATGCGGTTATTACCGGGGGAAGCAGGCTGTTGAAAAGTCAGCTGCAGAATAATCCTGTCATGCAGGATCATTCACCGACTAATTAATCAGTTGTTTAACTAAATTCTGACTAATGAAGATCGGGTTAGATGTACTGGGAGGTGATTTTGCACCGAATGCTACGATGCATGGTGCAATTATGGCTCTTAAAGAGTTGCCTTCCACCGACAAGATCGTTTTAATAGGAGATAAGGATAACATCCTTGTCTTTTTAAAGGAAGAGAATGTAAACCCTTCACAATTTGAGATCGTGGATGCTCCTGATCTCATTGAGATGGATGAAAGCCCCACAAAGGCTCTTGTTAACAAGCCGAATTCAAGCATTTCAACCGGTTTCCGTATGCTGAAGCACGAAGAGATCCATGCATTTGCGAGTGCAGGCAGCAGCGGGGCAATGCTTGTCGGAGCCATCTATAGCGTGGGAAACATTCAGGGCATTATCCGTCCAAGCTCTCCAGCCTATATTGCCAAGGAGAATGGCGGGATGTCAATTCTCATTGATGTGGGAACGAATCCTGATGCCAAGCCAGATGTGATGTACCAGTTCGGTTTACTGGGATCCCTGTTTGCCGAGCATGTATTTCATGTAAAGAATCCAAGGGTAGGCCTTCTGAACATCGGATCCGAAGAAAAAAAAGGCAGCCTTACCACCCAATCGGCCTTTCAGCTGATGAAGGAATCGAAGGATTATAATTTCATCGGAAATGTTGAAGGCAGGGAGCTATTCAGGGACAACGTGGATGTTATCGTATGCGACGGCTTTGTCGGCAACATAGTGCTTAAACAGATCGAAGCCATGTACCGTGTTTTTATAAAACGCGGAATAAAGGATACCTACCTCGACCGTTTCAATTACGAGATCTATGGCGGTACGCCAATACTGGGAGTGAACGGGAACGTAATCGTCGGCCATGGGATCTCAAACAGTATTGCAATCAAGAACATGATCCTGCTTTCCAGGGAGATCCATGAGGCTAAGCTTACATCGAGGATAAAGCATGCTCTTGAGCAGTACACCATCAACAACATCTAACAAAAGTTTTCATGACCAGAATTAGAGCGGCAATTACCGGGATTCAAGGCTGGGTCCCACCATATATCCTTACCAATAAAGAATTAGAGTCCATGGTGGATACTTCGGATGAATGGATCATTACACGCACCGGTATCAGGGAAAGGCATATCCTGAAAGGTGAGGGGCTGGGAACATCCGATATGGCCGTTGAAGCTGTGAAAGGGCTGCTAGAAAAAACCGGGACCCGCCCTGAAGAGATCGGGATGGTTATCTGTGCTACGGTGACTCCGGATATGATTTTCCCTGCAACTGCAAATATCGTTTGCGACAAGGCGGGGATAAAGAATGCTTTTGGTTTCGACATGAATGCCGCCTGTTCAGGCCTTCTGTATGCCCTGGTGACCGCATCCAAATATGTTGAAACAGGGACCGTAAAGAAAGCTATCGTTATTGGTGCCGATAAGATGTCATCGATCACAGATTACACCAGCCGGGATACCTGCGTTTTGTTCGGAGATGCTGCAGGAGCCATTCTTCTGGAACCAACAACAGAGGAAGTAGGAATTATGGATTCGATTTTGCATTCGGATGGCTCAGGCCGGTTTTACCTGCATATGAAAGCAGGCGGTTCTTTAAAACCGCCTTCCTATGAAACCATCGATGCCAAAGAGCATTTCGTTTTCCAGGAAGGCCAGCCGGTTTTTAAATTTGCGGTGACTAAAATGGCTGATGTGGCAGCAGAGATCATGGCCAGGAACAACCTGAAATCAGAAGACATTTCATACCTGGTTCCTCACCAGGCAAACCTTCGCATTATTGATGCAACCGCCAGGCGAATGGGTATCGGAACCGAGCAGGTCATGATCAACATTGAGCGTTACGGTAACACTACCGGCGGGACGATCCCCTTATGTCTCTGGGAATGGGAAAATAAACTGAAAAAAGGCGACAATATCATACTGGCTGCCTTCGGAGGTGGATTCACCTGGGGCAGTATATGGCTCAAGTGGGCGTACTGATCATCATGGTTTTTCTTCGAGTAAAGTTTCAATGAATTTCGTGGTTTCCTTACAGAACTCTTCGTAATGCCGGCCTGTGCCAGGGCCGGAAAATCCTGTTTCAACTTTGCGGATCACCCCTTTCCTGTCAATAAACAGGGTCGTGGGATATGCCAAACGGCCATCCATGTTAAACAATACAGATTGCACTGATTCACGGCCCCTTGGCCCGGCATAAAGGAAAGTATACCCGGCACCGGTCTGGGCAATAAACCTTTCGATCCTTGGTTTTGAATCCTCCATGGTCTTGTCTTCAAAACAAAGAGCGACCAGCTCAAGGCCTTTATCTCTGTAATTTGTATACATCTCCCTGAAAAAGATTGTTTCATCGAGACAGTTCGGACACCATGTTCCAATGGCCATAACCACGACAACCTTATCTTTGAATTTCGGATCGGCAAGCGAAACTTTATCCCCGTTGATATCCGGGAGTTCAAAAGTGAATGGACGGGCATTGGGTTTTAATTTAACAAGTTCATCCATCTTCGGAAGTGTAATTGTTTCATTTTTCTCAGCAGTCCAGCTGCTTTTCCAATTCGGGCTCCCCATAAACCTGCCATTCTCCAGTTTACCCTGTTTGGAAATTCCGGCAGTCAGTATCAAAGTATGAGCCCCGTCAATCGCAGAGATCATGAATTTATTCCCGGAAACTTTTCCCTCCAGGTACCGATAGTCTCCCCCGGTATTCAATATTGTGCCGGTAACACGGTTACTCTCCTGTACGAATTCACCAATCATGACAGAGGAATCGGGAGTGCCTGCATTTTCGTTTATCTTCCAACGGCCTGTCACATTTGCACCAGCTTCCTGGGTCGACCAGGGAAAACGGTCTGTCACTCCCGGTAATGCATAAAATGTATACCATCTCCCCGCTTCCTTACCTTTCGGGTAATATCTGCCGATCAGGGAATCGTGCCTGATAAGTGCGATTATCTCAGAGGTAAAAACAGGAAATTTCATGAAGACAGTATCCCCCGAAAAAGCCAGTTCGCTGATCATAATGATCTCATTGGCATTTGAGACCTGCATGATCTTTTGTCCGTCGGGGGTTATGGCATAGATCATATTAAAGGGAAGGTCCATTTCATGTTCGGTACTGTCGATCCGTAACACCCCCAGATAAGGCCCCTGTTTCAGAAGATTGTGACGGATACAGCCACCGGTAAGTATTGTGATCAGTGATAAAAGACAAATAATTTTTCTCATAATGAAATCTTTACATATTCCCTCACAAAATGCGGCATATCGAAAGGAATTTCCAGGGATAATTCAACCAGGCCCTTCAATTCGCCCTCCACAACCCAGGGAGTCTGATAAATCAGCTTTTTCTTTCCTTTTTTTTCGATGGTATACACATTTTTCACCTTTTGTTCCATGATTGTACTGATGATCTTTTGAGAGTGATCATTGTGGCATTCCATAAGGTCGCGGCCCGGCAAAGGCTGCTCGCCGGGTTTTACAAATGTACGCACGGCGGTATCATTTGCATAAATCACCTTACCACTCAGGTCGCTGACTATCACCGATCCATCCAGTTTCTCAATCCATTCCATTCTGCTATCAATTAGATATCTGTTTATTGGTACGGTTGCCTGTTGCGTTACTTTGCAACAGATTTACCATCTTTCCCAGTGAATCCGTTCAGGTCTGAATTTATCCTTAGGCAAATCCTCGCCGGTTGGGTAGCCGACTGGGATTATGGAGAACGGGTTTATATGCCCGGGAAGACCAATGATCTGTCTTACATGGCCTGACCTGTCCTCATACGGGAACAAAGCGCTCCACACTGCACCCAATCCCAGCGCATGTGCTGCCAGAAGAATATTCTGGGAAGCTGCAGCCGCATCCTGGTACCAAAGATCTGTGGCTCCATCCTGCAGGTTAATGGTGGAATCACCGCAAACTACAATTGCAGCGCCTGCTTTATAAAGCATTTTGGTGAAAGGGAGACCCTTGGCCAGGGAATCCATGGTGGAACGATCTGTTATGGCAACAAAAGTCCATGGCTGACGGTTCCTTGCAGAAGGTGCTGCCATGGCGGCTCTCAGCAATGTCATCAACAAAGAATGCTCAACCATCTCACCGGTGAAATTCCGTACACTTCTGCGCTGAAGTATGTTTTCAAGTATTATTTCGGAAAAACATAACATGATGCAGAAAAATTACTCAAATATAGAAAAATGCATTTACAACATGACATGCTTTTTTTATAAATTCACAATCGAGTGTTTAAAAATTTGTCTTTCCAACATTACGATATCAGTGAAAAGAAGCGATATTCACAGGTTTATTCAAAGACATGGAGAATTCAAATTATAAAATACTGGCTGTTGACGATAATCCCAAGAACCTTAAAGTGTTGGCTGCGTTGCTTGCACCACAGAGCTACCAGGTCGATTATGCGTTCAGCGGGCCGGAGGCGATCAACATTTTGGAAACAGAAAGTTACGATCTCATTCTTCTTGACATTATGATGCCCGGGATGGATGGGTACGAAACCTGTGTCAGGATCAAGAGCATGTCGAAACACAACCTGGTGCCGGTGATCTTTCTCACAGCGAAGACGGATATGGCCAGCCTTAACAAGGCATTTACCAGCGGAGGGGTCGATTATATCACGAAGCCATTCTCACCCGAAGAACTGCTTGCCAGGGTGAAGACACATCTGGAGCTTAAATCTAGCCGCCAGCAACTTCTAGAGGTCAATTCCTGGCTGGAACAAAAGGTGGAAGAACGAACCGAAGCTCTCAGATCGGCCCACGAGGAACTGGAAAAAGCATACCGGAGCCTGCAATCTCTCGACAAAGCCAAAACAGATTTTCTGCATATGATCAACCATGAAGTCCGTACGCCCCTGAATGCGATCCTGGGGTTTACAAATATTCTGCTGGATGAAGTGGAATCTCCCGAAGTAAAAGAGCATGTTGAGTTTATATTCCATTCATCCATGAGGCTCGAGAAATTTCTTGCTGTGGTCCTGCAGCTTACAGAACTTATCGCCAGGGAGCGTCCTCTTGCAAAAAAGTCCATATCCCTTGGAAGAATGCTGGAGTTTTGTCTTAACGAATATGTTTTGCAAACGGGCAAAAAAGGGATCAATACTTTGCTTGATCCCTTGCTGACAGCTGCAATGGTTAACGGTAACGAGAAACTGATAAGGAATTGTTTCCAGGGTGTGGTTGAAAATGCGATTGAATATTCGCCTGAAGGAGGGGAAATCAGCATACACCTCATAGTCGAGAATGGGTATAAGGGTTGTGAAATTACTGACCAGGGCCCGGGTTTCAGTGAACAGGCTTTGAAAAATCTGTTTTCCCTTTTCGGATTGGGGGGAGAGCACATTGACGAAAACGTTGGACTGGACCTCTGCCTTGCCAAGATGATCATGGATGCTCATGGGGGCAAGGTCGAAGTCCTGAATAATCCGGGCTCGGGCGCTTCGGTAAGGCTGTTGTTTCCAATCTCGTGATGCCGCTCATTTATCGCAACACTGCTTTCGCTAGCATCTTCACGACCTTCTTCTCAATTTTCCTCACGATTTCCCAAAAAAACGTACCTTTGCACACTTTTTTTCAAGGATGAAAACGAAATACACCGAATATCGGAACCTGGACCTTACTAGAATCGGAAAGGACGTTCAGTCCTATTGGAAGGAACATAATACGTTTGAGAAAAGCCTTGAGCTTACCAAAGGCAAAACTCCCTATGTTTTTTACGAAGGCCCGCCTTCGGCAAATGGTATCCCCGGGATCCACCATGTTATGGCCCGGACTATCAAGGATATCTTCTGCAGGTATAAGACAATGAAGGGTTTCTATGTAAGCCGTAAGGCAGGCTGGGATACCCATGGGCTTCCTATTGAGATCGGTGTTGAGAAAAAGCTTGGGATCACCAAGGAAGACATCGGCAAAAAGATATCCATTGAAGATTACAACAAGGAATGTCGAAGCGAGGTGATGAAATACAAGGATCTCTGGGATGAACTTACAGTGCAGATGGGTTACTGGCTTAATCTCGACGATCCCTACATCACTTACGACAATAAATATATCGAATCGGTCTGGTACCTCCTCAGTAAGCTTTATGAAAAGGGACTTCTTTACAAGGGGTACACCATTCAGCCATATTCGCCTGCTGCCGGTACAGGCCTCAGCACCCACGAACTTAATCAGCCCGGAGCCTATAAAACAGTAAAGGACAATACGGTAGTTGCCCAGTTTAAAGTCGTACAGGACGAAAAATCAGAATTCCTTTTCAGGGAAATTTTTGGTGATGTATACTTCCTGGCGTGGACTACAACTCCCTGGACCCTTCCATCCAACACCGGCCTTGCAGTTGGTAAAGACATCAGATACCTGGTCATCAGGACATACAATCCGTATACTTTCCATGAACAGACGGTTATCATGGCGAAGGATCTTCTTCACCAGTACCTTCCTGAGAAAAATTCTCAGCTGGAGCTGGACGACTACCATGAAGGCCAGAAGAACATACCTTACAGGATTGTTGCCGAATACAAAGGTTCGGATTTTGAAAATATCCGTTACGAACAGCTGCTTCCGTATGCCCAGCCCGTGGAAGGGGATCCTTTCAGGGTTGTTTTAGGGGATTTTGTAACGACTGAAGACGGAACAGGAATCGTACATATTGCACCCAGTTTCGGAGCGGATGACTTCAGGGTTGGAAAACAGTATGGTCTGGGATCCCTTACCCTCGTTGACAAGCAGGGCAGGTTCACGGATCAGATGGGCGAATTTGCAGGACGGTATGTGAAGGTCGAATACGATGACGACTGTGCCAGCAAAGATTGTCCTCCGGTCGACATCGACATCATTGTGAAACTGAAACACGAAAATAAGGCATTCAAGTCGGAGAAATACGAACATTCCTACCCTCATTGCTGGCGCACCGATAAACCAGTTCTTTACTATCCTCTGGATTCATGGTTCATCCGCACTACGGCATATAAGGATAAGATGATCAGTCTGAACAATACGATAAACTGGAAACCCGAGTCCACCGGTAGCGGACGTTTCGGGAACTGGCTGGAGAATCTTGTTGATTGGAACCTTAGCCGTTCAAGGTTCTGGGGAACTCCCCTTCCAATCTGGAGAACCGAAGACAGTAAAAAGGAGATATGTATCGGTTCTGTTGCGCAGCTGCAGAAAGAAATTGAAAAGGCCGTGCTGGCTGGAGTTATGAAAACCAATCCGTTGGCCTTATATAAGGAAAGTGTTCTCTCGGATGCGAATTATAAGACTTTCGATCTGCACCGTCCTTTTGTGGATGATATTGTTCTGGTCAGCGACGACGGACATCCGATGCACAGAGAGTTGGATCTTATCGACGTATGGTTCGATTCCGGTGCTATGCCTTATGCCCAGTATCATTATCCTTTCGATACAAGCCGCAGCCTTGAAAGCTTTTTCCCGGCCGATTTTATTGCCGAGGGTGTTGACCAGACACGCGGATGGTTTTTCACACTGCATGCCATTGCCGTGATGCTGTTTGATTCGGTTTCCTATAGAACCTGCGTTTCCAACGGACTTGTGCTTGATAAAGCAGGTAATAAGATGTCGAAACGCCTGGGGAATGCGGTGGATCCTTTCGAGACTATTAAAAAATTCGGACCGGATGCTACGCGCTGGTATTTGATCACCAATTCACAGCCCTGGGACAACCTGAAATTTGATAATGACGGGATTACCGAATCACAGCGTAAATTCTTCGGGACACTTTATAATACCTATGCATTCTTTGCTTTGTATGCCAATATCGACGGATTCTCATATTCTGATGCCGAAATCCCCCTGAATGAACGTCCTGAGATTGACCGCTGGATACTTTCGGAATTAAATTCCATGATCAGATTTGTGGATGAAAGTTACGCTGACTATGAACCTACAAAAGCCGGCCGCGCTATTTCCGATTTTGTTGATGAACACCTCAGTAACTGGTATGTGCGCCTTTGCCGCCGCCGTTTCTGGAAAGGCAATTATTCTTCGGATAAAATAAGCGCTTACCAGACCCTTTACACTTGTCTTGAAACAATTGCCCGGCTTATGGCCCCTGTGGCCCCATTCTTCGCCGAACAGCTATTTACGGATTTGAACCGTGTTACTGGACGAGAGAGTGTTGACTCAGTGCACCTTACAGAGTTCCCCAAAGCCGATCCGGCTATGATCGACAAGAAACTTGAAGAAAGAATGGAAATAGCGCAGAAAATCTCTTCCATGGCGCTTTCGATAAGGAAAAAGACCAATATCCGGGTTCGCCAGCCGCTGAACCGGATACTGATTCCGCTCCTGATTAACCACTTGAAAGAACAAATAGAATCGGTGAAAAATCTTATTCTCTCTGAAATAAATGTTAAGCAGATAGAATATATCACGGATACAGAGGGCATCTTATCCAAAAGGATCAAACCTGATTTCAAAAAACTTGGGCCGAAATGCGGGAAGGATATGAAAATGATAGCCGAGGATATGAAGGGATGGAACCAGGCTATGATTTCTGAATTCGAAAGAGAAAAGTCTTACACCAAGGCTTACCCTAACGGCAGTTCATACACTTTTGAACTGAGCGATATTGAAATCCAGAGTGACGACCTTCCGGGATATAATACAGCCACCATGGGATCACTTGTTGTCGCACTGGATACCAGCATAAGTCCGGAGTTAAAAAGTGAAGGCATCGCAAGGGAGTTGGTCAACCGCATCCAGAACCTCCGCAAGGATAAAAAATTCGAAGTGACGGATAAAATCCGTGTGAAAATAGGGTCACATCCTGAAATGGATGAGGCAGTGAATCAGAATAATTCTTATATTTGCAGCGAAATTCTGGCTCAGTCACTCACTATTACAGGAAAATTAGAAGGTAATGACACTGATGAGATTGAGCTGACAGAAACCATAAAAACCAATATTTCCATCGAAAAGGTGGATTGATTTGTAAACGGCAGGGAGCTAGATTTCTGTCGTTGTTTGTTTTAGAACTTTAACCTGACGAGCTATGAAAAAAGCAACAGCACCTGAGAAAGCAAAGACAAGGTATACCGACGAGGAGCTTGAAGAGTTCAAACAAATTATTCTTCAGAAACTTGAAAAGGCTCATAATGACCTGCAGCTTCTTACCGACGCATACACAACCGGTAATGAGCATGATACCAATGATACTTCACCCACGTTCAAGGTTCTTGAAGAAGGCTATCAGGTTTTTTCAAAGGAAGAAAACAGCAAATTTGCATCACGACAGGAAAAGTTTATCAAATCTTTGGAAAATGCTCTTATCCGTATCGAAAACAAAACTTACGGCATTTGCCGGGTTACAGGAAAGTTAATTCCCAAGGACCGCTTACGTTCGGTTCCCCATGCAACGCTCAGCATTGAAGCAAAACGTGTACAAACTGCACCTTCTTTAATTCAGAAGCAGGCAGCAGATCAGCTGGATCACGAGGAATGAAAAAAGCTGTCTGGATCGTACTCCTGATCCTCATTGCGGATCAGATTCTTAAAATCTGGATCAAAACAACATTTTTTCTGGGTGAGAGCCATCCTGTTATTGGACATTGGTTCTATCTGCATTTTACAGAAAATGAAGGCATGGCCTTTGGGATGAAACTAGGCGGACAATGGGGGAAGCTGGCCCTGAGCATATTCCGCATCTTCGCGATAATCGGGATTTTCTGGTGGCTCCAAACTGCTACCAGGAAAGGTGCATGTAACCTGATGATCGTTTGTATTTCCCTTATACTTGCAGGTGCCATCGGCAACATTATTGACTCGGCAGTTTACGGGCTTATTTTCAACGAAAGTTCATACATGCAACTGGCAACCATGTTCCCGAAAGGCGGAGGGTATGCTTCTTTCCTTCATGGAAAGGTTGTCGACATGTTTTATTTCCCGATCATTGAAACCCACTTTCCTAAATGGGTTCCTGTATATGGGGGAGAGGACTTCACTTTTTTCCGGCCCGTTTTTAACGTAGCCGATTCAGCTATTACAACTGGGGTTCTGATGCTGATTGTGTTTCAGAAGAAGATATTTCCCAGTAAAAGTATCGAGAAAGCGACATAGCGAGCCTCACCTCACCCTTATCGTACTTCCCACCCTCAGTTTCGTATTCGCTGTGATTTTATTCATGGCGCAGATTTCCTTTACATTCGAATGGTATTTTTTCGCCAGGTGACCAAGGGTGTCGCCGCTTTTAATCTTATGATAGACGGCATCGACATTATAATCGTTAGGATAAAAAACTTTTTTGGTAATTGGGAAACGTATGGTGATAAGTTTCTGATTGTCGAAATCGATAACCCGCAATGCATCCATCGGTACATCTTTGTACCTCAGTTCAAAGTGACAATGCGGTCCCCGGCTCCTGCCGCTGGAGCCCCCAAGGGATATAGGATCCCCGGCCCTGACAACCTGGTTGACCTTGACCAGGATCTTTGAATTGTGGGCATAATAGGATTCAAGTCCGTTATAGTGCCGGATGATGACCAGATTCCCAAACCCTCCGCGGTTATATTTTGCATAGCGGACCACCCCGTTGAAGGCGGCCCTTACAGTATCGCCTTTGTCGAGTTTGATATCAAGGCCCTTGTGAGTATAGGTAAACCCCCGGAAAAGATGGCCATAGATAGGCATATGAAAAGGATGGAGTGAATCGACCAGCAACAAAACAGTATCCTTTATCGAATCCCTCTTGATCCTGTAAGCAAATATCTGGTCGTTAATCCATTGGTTACTGAATATTCCCGTGGAATCCTCTTCAATGCTCATCATAACAGGTTCGTTCTCGAGATATTCCCATGTGTAATTTTTATACAACAGGACTGTCCCGTTTTTAGTTTCGACCGTATCGACGATGGCATCGACGTTCCGCTGTCCAAAGGACATAATAGGAATAAAGATCAAGGCAAGCAACCACTTCTTGCTCATGTACATTTTCTAAAATCTGTTAGGGTTGATAAAATCAGAAACGCCAAAAATACGGATTTATTCTATCTACGCTTGCTCATTTCGTCAAATTACATTAGGTTTGTATAAATTTTCCATAGGTATATGCAATTGAAAGAATCCAAGAAAGAACTGATTAAGGGGAAGATATTACAGATCATTGGCCCCGTTATCGACGTGGCTTTTGACGAAGGAGTTGCTCTCCCGAATATCTATGACGCTCTTGAAGTAAAAAATGACAATGGAGATGTGATCGTTCTGGAATGCCAGTATGATATAGGGGAGAATACGGTCAGGACTATTGCCATGGACTCTACCGACGGCCTTCGCCGCGGTATGGATGTCATTGAGAGGGGAGGCCCGATTTCCATGCCTGCGACCGAGGATATCAGGGGAAGGCTGTTTAATGTAATCGGAGACCCTATCGATGGCCTCGGGGAGGTTTCAAGAGCACATACCTATCCCATTCACCGTGACCCACCTGCATTTGATCAGCTTACCACAACAAAAGAGGTGCTTTTTACAGGGATTAAGGTCATCGACCTGATTGAACCCTATTCGAAGGGTGGGAAAATTGGTTTGTTCGGTGGTGCCGGTGTTGGCAAGACCGTTATTATCATGGAGCTCATCAACAATATCGCAAAGAAATATTCCGGAATGTCGGTGTTTGGCGGTGTGGGTGAGCGAACACGTGAAGGGAATGACCTTCTTCGTGAAATGATTGAATCGGGAGTTATCCGTTACGGCAAGGAGTTTACCGAAGCCATGGAAAAAGGCGGATGGGATCTTTCGAAGGTTGATCGCAAGGAACTGGCAGAATCCCAGGCTACACTTGTATTCGGGCAGATGAATGAACCTCCCGGAGCACGTGCACGTGTTGCCTTGTCGGGTCTTACCGTTGCTGAGTATTTTCGTGACGGCGATGAAATATCAGGCGGCCACGATATCCTGTTTTTTATTGACAATATTTTTCGTTTCACCCAGGCCGGTTCCGAAGTCTCGGCATTGCTCGGACGTATGCCTTCGGCAGTTGGCTATCAGCCTACACTGGCAACTGAAATGGGTATCATGCAGGAAAGGATCACCTCTACCAAGAGGGGATCCATCACTTCTGTTCAGGCTGTTTATGTGCCTGCCGACGACCTTACCGACCCTGCTCCCGCAACTACTTTTGCACACCTTGACGCAACCACGGTCCTTAGCCGCAAGATCTCGGAATTAGGGATTTACCCGGCTGTTGACCCCCTGGATTCCACTTCAAGGATATTAAGTCCGGATGTGGTGGGAGATGAACATTATAATACAGCCCAGAGGGTCAAAAGGATTCTCCAGAGGTATAAGGAACTTCAGGATATCATTGCAATTCTTGGTATGGACGAGCTTTCCGATGAGGATAAGCTTGTTGTTGCGCGTGCACGCCGCGTTCAGAGGTTTCTTTCACAGCCTTTCCATGTTGCCACCCAGTTCACCGGTATTCCGGGAACATTTGTCAATATTGAGGATACTATCAAAGGCTTCAATATGATCATGGACGGCATGGTGGATGAGTATCCCGAATCGTCTTTCAACCTTGTCGGAACGATAGAGGAAGCTATTGAGAAAGGCAAAAGATTGCTGGCGGAATCTAAATAACGTTTGGCGAAGCCAAAATGAGCACGCAATAGAAATTAGCAATTGGTGCGAATAAGATTATGAAAGTAGACATTATAACTCCGGATACTACCCTGTTTACCGGCGACCAGGTAGAACTGGTACAGTTACCGGGGATTGACGGTTCCTTTGAAGTCCTGAATGACCATGCTCCCCTGATTTCGATACTGAAAAAGGGAAAGATCAAACTTCAGAACAAGGGAGAGAAGGAACAATATTTCGATATCAACGGAGGGGTCATTGAAGTGCTCTCGAATAAGGTGCTGATCCTTGCGGAATAATTCAGAAGCTTCCTCATGAGAATTTCAAAAGCCATATTGATCCCGGCATTCCTGCTGATTATTTCCGGAGGCTGTTATAAGAATGAACCTGTTCCGCTGGCGGCATTCACATTTAAGGGGACCAATGGCTTTAAGATCCCCTGCAAAGTCACATTCATCAATAATTCCGAGAACTCGTTTTACTGGTTGTGGAATCTCGGAGATGACTCCACTTCCTGGGCAAAAGAGCCGGTCAAGACCTATTCCCGGCCGGGGAAATACATTGTGACCATGAGGGCTTATACTGAAAGCCAGAAAGAATGGGCGTCGACAGCCCAGACCGTGGTAATTGCAGATACCGTACAATAAAAAAAGGCTGCCAATTCTGAGCAACCTTCTTTACTAATTCAGTAATTTTAATAGAATCTCAGCCTGGAATCGGTTATTTTGGAAGTTTTCTGAAGGGCAGGATAAATTGCAGCTGATGCGCGTTGTTCAAAATCGGATTTCTCCTGCTGCAGTATAGCTGAAAAATCATCCATTCCAGGTGCATCGTTAAAACCGTCAATGATGGCGGCATAAACACCATAATGTCCCTGAAGGGGGCCCAGTAGTTTAGAAGCGGGCGAAGTGAACAGTATGCCAATAACTTCAGGATCACGCGTAATCGCTGCCCGGTTCGTTCCGGTAAAGCTGATCACTGCAGTGTCAACCTTGATCTTCATTTGTCCCGCAATGGCATACAAATCCTTTGTACCTTCCATTACCTTTGTAAGTTTATCACCCGCTATACTGACCTTTTTAAATCCTTTAACGGAAGCCTCAATCCTTGATTTTACGAGATCGAGGGGAATAGTACCTTTGGGAGTTGCTGATTTGAGAATGACCACCATATATTTGCCCTGAAGGTCGAAAACAGGTGAGATATCGCCAACCTTTGTGTTTTCCGAGAAGGCCCAACGGATAACCTCTCTTGCATTTTGCAAGCCCATAATGGTATTATCGGTTTCTTTCAAATTAGGCGCCTCGCGTTTCGAAAGGCCCTGTTTTGAAGCGGCCTGGTTAAAAGCGTCGGAGGTCCGGTACTGGCCTGCAAAAGCACTGGCTTTGGTGTAGGTATCCTGGTAAGTCTGGTTGCTGGGTTCAATGTTCCTTGCAACAACTGCAACCTTGATCTTCTTAACAGGTTTCGTTTTGTCGTCAAGCCTGAAAATGGCATAACCGACTCTGGTTTCGATCACCTTGATTTCTTTGGGTTTCATTTTCAACCCGGCTTCAAAGAATACTGAAAGGCCAGGGCTTCCGTCGGTAATGGCTTTTAAATCTCCCCCGTCTTCATTGGCCGTTGCGAAATCGGAAACATTTCTTGCATAGACGGCAAGCATCTCAGGTTTCTTTTTCAGGATGTCCATGATGCTGTCGGTCTTGGCCTTGGCCTGCTCCTTGGTCCGCTTGATTTTTTCATTTACCGGGCTGTTAAAAGCGATCAGGCACTGGATGCCTTTCATGGTATCGGGACGTTCCTGGACATCCAGGAGTTTTGCCATCAGCCAAACATTATTTTGTTCAAAAGGTTCAATCAGGGTGCCCACTTTGGCATTGAAAAGCAATGAATCGAGACGGCCGGCCAGGGCTCCTTTTTTCATGAAAATAGTGTCGTATTTTTTGTCGGAGTTGGCGTTCATGAAAGTAATGGGATCCGGGCTGGCCTGAAAATCCTTATAAAGGGAAACTACGTCTTCGGATGTCTTTTTCCTGTCGGTCCGGCTTGGGATCACATCAAAAGTTACAAAGTCAATATCGCGGAAAGCATTGTCCTGATAAAAGTACTGGATATTTTTGTCATAAAATGCCTGGTAATCTGCATCGGTGATCTTTACCGTACTGTCGGGGATCTCAAAAGGATTCGGTGCAAGGAACCGGACTTTCATGGAGCGGGTTTTATTGATATAATCCTGCTTCAGGAAAACTTTTGGCATATAAAAGGATTTTGTAACCAGGTTGTTGAATTTGGTTTCCTGACGGTCGTCTTTAATGGCTTTTTCAAAAGCCAGCCATTGTTTCCTGGCTTTAGGTTCCAGCTGGTCGAGCTGTTTCAGATAATTCAGCACAATTGCCGGATCGTAAAGGCCGGTTTTGGGATCTTTAAAATACTGGAGAATATACCGGTGTGGTTGTTTTCCCTGTATCTGGTCAAAAAGTTCTTCAGGAGAAACAACAAGGCCGACCTCGTCGTATTCCTTGCCCATAATAACTTCTTTGATCAGATTGTCATATACAGCCTGACGCATCTGAAAAGCTTCCTGGTCAGTAACTTTTTCATTACTCCTGCTTTCTTTTTGTGCATCCATGGCCTCTTCGACCTTACCGGAAAAGTCGGTATAAGGTATCTCTTCCCCGTTTACCACGGCAATGTCGGTAGTACCTCTTGCCCTCTTCTTTCCAAAATCACCAATTACAAAAGCAGCAATTGCCACACCTACAATGATAACTGCGAGGCCTGATTGCTTTCTGATAGTTCCAATAATCGCCATTATTCTTAGTTTTAAAAGGAGCGCAAAGGTAGAAATTATTTGGGAAACGGCAAAGAGAAATCCTAAACCGAGTCTTTCTTGACCATCATCTGGCCTGTGGGATTTTTAAAATTATACCGTGTAAAAGTTTCATCTGATTCAAGGTCATTGCCATACAGAACTTTACCCGGTGTGATGACTTTTATAGGGTCGTTATTATATATACGGTGGTTGCGTTCATCCCAGATCAGGTGTTCTGTATTGAGTTGTTCATTCTTCATCTCATTCCTTACAATGACATTTCCTCTTCCTTCCATATATCCCTTGTAATCAAATCGTATTCCATACATGGCGGTAATGGTCGATTTAACCCGCATAATGGAATCGTACATGATTATTTTGAAGCCCTTTGGAAAATCCATCCTTGGGTTTTTGCCTACATACTGATTCAGCAGAGGTGCTGTGAGCCTGGCCTGGACTCTGCCTGAATCGCTGAACAATACTTCAACATTGCCGGCCGACATGGAAGGGTCTTCCTCGCTGTGAAGTTTGTCTGAAACAACTTCTTTTTCTTTGGTACAGGAGGCAAAGAGAAGGAGAATAACCTGCAGAACGGCCAGGATCCTCATAAGCCGGGTAATTTTCCCTGCTTTCACGGTCATCAGAAATATTTTCGTTTATGGAACCAGCGCTCGTAAATTGAGAAACCAAGAACGAATTTAAAATATGTTTCGCGGATAAGGTCACCCTGGACAGTTCCCCTGGACCCGAATTGTCCGCCGATATTCATCATAGTTTTCATGCCTCTTAAAGGAAGGCCAAAGCCGATAGAGATGCCGTATTCGTTAAGCTGCCTGCCCCTGAGTAGAAGATAGGTGCGGTCATAATAAAAGCCAAGCCTGTATCTGACCCTGGCAAAATAACTGGCGTAGTTATCGGCATTTGGGACGATCTCTCCACCAACCGAGATCTTATAACTGTTGGCCAGGGAATCGTTCAGGCCGAACGCCCTGAACGATTTCCAGTTCTGGTAACGGTAATCCGCAGTAATCAGGAATTTATCCGTTTTCTGCAATGTGATACCGCAGCCGGCCATCCATGGCAGAAGAATGGCCCCTTTGTATGAATCCACCAATGCAATAGTATCTTTCGGATATTCCACCCCGCTTGAACTAAGGAGGAAAGTCTGGGCAATCCCGCTGGCATGAGAAGTAATGTTCGTACCAGGGGCGTAGACCGCTCCGAGAATGATGGACATCTCCTTTTTCATCCTGATCCTGTACTGTGCACCGAAACTATAATAAAAATCCCCGACAGTGATATAACTGTCAATCTTATAATTCATGGTGTGAATGGAATCGGTAAAAAACACAACAGATTCCCTGGTCATGTTCCCAAAAAGGTAGGAAACATTCACACCCACCGAAAAGTCTTTGGTAATGTTAAAGGCGTTTCCCCAGAAAAAACGGTTAACACCGCCTGAGCCGGAATATAGCCTGAGGATTGTCCCGGCAGTTTTACTTTCTTCCGCACTAACAACATTGTAGCCAACATCACTGAATGGGACCAGCCCGAGTGCGGTTTTCCACCATTTGGTTACGGGGATCCCGAATGAGAGGTAGCCAAGGGAGGCGTAGGAACGGGATGTACTCTGGAGCCTGGAAGTAAGCCGTACGGATTCTGCACTGAATCCTCCTTCAAAAACAAATGAAAGTGAATCGAAAGCGCCGTAGGATGCAGGGTTGGTATAATTTATATGATTCGGGCTGCGAAGGGCTATACCGGATTGGCCAAGGGAAAAATTCCAGGCATTGTTGTTCCCGCTGAGATCGCCAATGCCGAATCGTGAGTAAGGGGAAGCAATTCGGATTTGCGCATACGAACCTGAATACAGACAGAGCATGAACAATGGGAGCAGCAGGTATTTTTTAGTTAATCGTTCCGGCATTCAGTTCGAGAATTTGATGTAAGCCTTCTATTACTATATTTGGGACTGCAAAGGTCTTAATTTTTAACCGCTTATCAAAATAATTAAGATCACCTCCGCTAAGGATAACCTTTAACTTCCTGTTTTTCTGAATATATTGGGAGATTATCCCTTCAACTTCGGCCAGCGTACCGTTGATCACACCCGATAAAATGGATTCTTGGGTAGTGGTTCCGGTAAGATTGGCGCGGTTCTTACCAGATATCAACGGCAATTTGCCTGTAAAAGTATTCAGTGCGAGGAATCTCATCTGAATTCCGGGGGAAATACTGCCTCCCAGGTATTCTCCCCTGGAATTAATGAAGTCATAAGTGATGCAGGATCCGGCTGTGATGACCAGTACCGGCTCATTCCTGAAACGAAGGTGCCCGGCAACGGCTCCGGCCAGCCTGTCTTTGCCAAGAGTCGCGGGGGTTTTATACAGGTTTTTAATAGGCAGGGGGGTGAATTCATCAAGCTCGGTGAAAACGAATTTTTTTTGAAGGAATTTTTTCACGGCAACCGGATAGCTGATGACCGATGAGAGAATACAATGTGTAATCTGCGGATATTCCTTTACCAGTGATCTGACGTTGGGGAGAGTGATATCAGGCATTATCCGGATAGCTTTCAGCTTGCCGTTGCTGAATACAGCGAATTTCTTATTCGTATTCCCCAGGTCAATGACCATATAATGTGTTGCCATAAATTTAACGGCTTTGCTGCAAAGGTATTGGAAATTTGAAAATTCTTCCTATTTTTGCACTCCCATTCTCAATTAGGGAGATGGCGTCGTAGCTCAGATGGTAGAGCAGAGGACTGAAAATCCTTGTGTCACTGGTTCGATTCCAGTCGATGCCACAAAAAGAAAAAAATAAACCCCGGACATTAACATTTCCGGGGTTTACTTTTTTTGCATTGGGCAAGTTTTGGGCAGGAATTGATACGGAACTACCCGGAAGTACTCTGGAATGGAATTTCCCTGTTAAATCTTATGATTCACATACCCTTACTTTGATTCGTCAGCCTGATCCGGCGTTTTTATTCGGTCCAAAAGAAGTAAATATCCAAAAATTGTGTTATATTCGAAGTCTAGGGGGTAGCATACAAATTGACCCCAGTTTATGAACTTAAATTATGGAGGTTATTGAAATGAGAAGAATTAATTCTGTTGCAGCACTGATCTTCATCGTAATTCTTGCCCTCGGAGCAGGAGTATCTTATGCATCCTACCGCATTTCGGGTGATAATGCAGGAAGCACATGGATGGGAATCATTACCCTGGTTATAGCCATTATTGTTTCTTCCGCAACCAAGGTTGCATATCAGTGGGAAAAAGCAGTGGTACTGAGGTTGGGTAAGTTTCGTTCCCTTAAGGGACCCGGATTGTTTTTTATAATCCCTGTCATCGACGATATACCTTACTGGATTGACACACGTGTTATCACGACAACTTTCAAAACAGAGAAAACCCTTACCAAAGATACGGTGCCGGTGGATGTAGATGCCGTTCTGTTCTGGAAAGTTATTGACCCTAAAAAAGCAGCCCTTGATGTAGCTGACTATCAAAGTGCAATAAGTTGGGCATCGCAAACAGCTCTTCGGGATGTCATCGGTAAGACCATGCTTTCAGACATGCTTGAAGGCAGGGAAAAAATCAGTAAGGAGTTACAGCGGATCATTGATGAGCGCACCGAACCATGGGGTGTTAATGTTATTTCGGTGGAGGTTAAAGATGTTCTGATTCCTCCTGCTTTGGAGGATGCAATGTCGATGCAGGCTCAAGCGGAAAGAGAACGGCAGGCTCGTGTGATCTTAGGAGATTCGGAGCGGCAGGTGGCGGAGAAATTCGGAGAAGCATCTAAGACTTATGCTGATAATCCTGTCGCTCTTCACCTGAGAGCAATGAACATGCTTTATGAGGGTTTAAAGCAGAATTCGACTATAGTGATCGTACCCAGTTCGGCGATAGAAACTATGCAATTAGGCGGTCTTACGGGGTTAACAGCGCTGACTATGGAGTTGAAAAAAGAACAAGCCAAGAAAGAAAATTAATAGTGTAAACTAACTATGTAAAAAATGAATACGACTTCTGTTTCAGGTGAAACAGAACTTTAATTGGATGACTTTCATAGGTTTCTGGATTTGGGTGGATTGTCTATCTATGCTATTCATTAAAGAATGGTTTCAAATCGTGATGTAGTAATTTCTGTCACTATATCGTCTGACCTCTCCGTTTTTCAAAGTAATGTTCAGTTCACCGCCAGTCCAAACGGCATTGTCTACTTCATCAACCAATCCAATGGTAATATAGTTATTTGGGTCGCTAAAGACCTTCACGTTTTTTCTGTCGATTTTGGCAATACCGAAGTTTGAATATTTTAAATCCCAAGGCATATTTTTTATTTTTAGGTAGTAGGAATTTTGCAAGTTAGTTAAAAATTGAACAAAATCATTGACATCCTGCAACTTTTCAACGGCTATGATGGTCGATCCATTAAACCGTTATGATGTTCAGGAAAGGGCTAATTCTAAAAAAAAAACTGTCTTGTTGGAGATTTCATTAACTGGGATCATGAACAAACCCCAATGAGAAAAAGACGAGACGGAACCCGCTCTGCTACGATTGAATTACGAATAGGGAAAGAATATCAGTTTCAGTATTTGACCGATGAAACAAGATAGGAAAATGACAATGAGGCTGATAAGCACGTACTTTCTCCATTTCAAGATTCAGAAAACTTTGTTGTTGTGATTTAATTCCATTCCGGGAAAGAGGTACATAATAATTGGTTAATCTGAAATAACAGTACTTGTTATTCATAAAAAAAGAGCCCAGTGATACTGAGCTCTTCTTGCAATTCATTATCAAAAATTTACTTTTTGTGGGCTTTTTTGATAGGAGCTGGTTTAGCTGCTTTTACTGCTTTTGCAGGTTTGATCAGGTGTTTTTTGATCGAATCCTGATGGGCAATCGAATCAGTTACTTTTTTCTGTATTGCCTGAACCTTAGCAATTGAATCGGCTATTCTCTGCTGTTGAGCCTGAACCATTGCGATAGAATCAGCAACTCTGATAGAGTCTGCAAGTTTTTTTTCTGCTTTTTCTTTTGCGCTGGGACCGCATGAAGACATGAAAGCCACAGCACCGATAACTAAAATTAATGCAAGTTTTTTCATTTGTTTATTGATTTTTTAATAACGAGTGCAAAGGTAAGCCATTCAGACACTCATTCCTAATTTTTAGCTAATTATTTTTAACATTTTTTAACATTTCATTTACATGTTGATATTCAATTGATTAAAAATAATTTATTAAGGTTATTTTATTTCTGTAGTATGTTCACCAAGACACATACGCAATGGCAGCACCTGTAAATTTATAAAAATTGATAGCTTTTCTGCAATATGACGAATGATCTCCCTTGGTTCAGGAGTTGTTGCTTGCAAAAACAGATTGTCGTTTTAAATCGCCTCTAAATAACAAATTCAATATGGGGTTTGCGTACATGCATAATATTGTTTACTTTGTACTTTTATCCAGAACCACTTTATGACTTCCACTCAAAAGCAACGGCTCGAACAAAAAATCAAAACAATTAAGACAATTCTGGCAGCCAAAAAACGAAAATTCGGTAGCTATGATAATAGTACTTAGTTTAATGATAATTTTATACATCAAAAACTTTGGATGAATACCACGTTCCATTTTTCACATTGCTTTTATTTAAAATTAAACTGCTATGAGAACAAAATTAAAAAAAGGTGAAAATATAGTCCTTTTAATTCGACCTCACTGGCTAGTATTATTTTTACCTTCATTATATGTAGTTCTTGGAACTATCGTGGGGATTTTAATTGGCAGTTATGGTTATCTTATTCCTTTAATCCCAATTTGTTATTTGTGGTATAAAATTATTCAAAGGAAGAACAATCTTTGGGCTGTAACCAATTTACGTGTGATTGATGAGGACGGTGTATTTTCTTACAATTCAAAAGAAAGCCCATTAGATAAAATTAATAATGTAACGTATAATCAATCTGTCTGGGGTAGAATTTTTGGTTATGGGAATGTCCAGATTCAAACCGCAGCAGAAGTTGGTTCAACTACATATTATACAATAGAAAAGCCCAAAGAGCTTAAAGACACGATTACTCAAATGCAAGAGGAGTACAAAAAATCTCAAATCATTTCCCAAGCTCAGGAATTAGCAAACGCAATTTCATCTGGCACACAGCAGCAATCTAAAAGAGATATAGCTGCTGAAATTGAAAAATTATTTGTCCTAAAACAAAAAGGAATACTTACTGAGGAAGAATTTACTGCCAGAAAAAAGAAAATACTCGGAGAATAGAAAAACAAATACCAGCTTATCGTTATATATCGGGTACCATGACGTTTTACCCCATTCAAAAAGACATTGTAAATGGCTATACTATTTGAGGAAATAAAAGAGCGGGACTTATCAGAAGTGAAAAATATATATGATTGGTATATTGAACATTCAACGGCAACTTTTCATACAGAACCCATCCAGATTGATCAATTGAAGGAATTTATTTATATCAATCATTCAATATATAAATCTTACCTTATTTATCTGAACAAAGGAATTGTTGGTTATTGCTTCCTGACTTACTACAATAAACGACAAGCCTATAATAGGACAGCAGAGATTACAGTTTATTTAAAGCCTGAATTCTGCAACCAAGGTATCGGAAAAATTGCCCTTAACCACTTGGAGACAAAAGCAAAAGAAAATGGATTGAGAAATCTGATTGGAATAATTGCAGGGGATAATGAATGGAGTATTACACTCCTTGAGAAATCAGGTTTCATTAAATGTGCCCATTATAAAAACGTAGGGGAAAAATTTAATAAGATACTTGATGTAGTAGCTTTTCAAAAGGAGATTTAGAATTTCATTAAGACGAATGGATAAATATGAAAGTAATCGGTGTTGACATTGACAAAACAAAAGCAATTTTCTATGTCCTTGAATAATAAAGTAATAGACCTTACGCGCATTCTTAATGAGAAAATGACAGTTTACCCCGGCACAATTGCTCCTACATTTGAAGTTCTCAATACTATTGATAACGATGGATTTACGGAACTTAAAATGACGATGGTTTCTCACACTGGAACTCATATTGATGCTCCAAGCCATGTATTAAAAAACGCAAAATCACTTGACCAGTTTCCAGTTGACAAGTTCATTGGTAGTGCAATTGTAATTCCTTGTCAGGATAAGAAAGAAATTAGCTTGAAATACCTTCAAACCTTTAAGCAAAAAATAGCAACGATTGATTTCATCCTCTTTCTTACTGGCTGGCAGTTTAAATGGGGCACGAAAGACTATTTTGACGATTGTCCTATTCCGACCAGAGAAGCGGCGGAGTGGTTATCAAGATTCAAACTTAAAGGTGTTGGTGTTGATGCCTTCTCTGTGGACAAAATTATCTCGGCACCTAAAGTCACTCCGGAAAACTTACCAAATCATCATATTCTATTAAAGAAAGAGATGCTTTTAATAGAGAACCTAACTAATTTAGACAAACTTCCAGACTGCGCTTTTTTGTTCCAATGTTTACCGCTGAAGGTTGAAAATGCCGACGGTTCACCCGTTAGAGCAATTGCAATGATTAACGAATAAGCTCCATTACGTTTTTTTTATTGATTTAGATTTCCAAGAGTAATGTTGGTACTTATTTTAATTTGAGACAGGCTTTGGATATTGGTTATCGTGTAAAATGAAAATCACGTATGAACTTCTACGCTTACACAAGTTTTGTATTCCAGTTGAAAATCCGTAATTTAGCCGACTGAAACTAATAACAATTATCAAGAAAGATGAAAGCAATAAAATTTAGTGAAAAAGAACTCGAATTTCTACGGGAACAATATCAGGATGAACTTGCTCAGGCAAAGGAATACGTTGACCAGATCCTTGACATCCTGAATAAATTAGGAGTTCGTTCGAAATCCGTAAAGGAAGAACCTAAAGAACCCAAAGTTTATAAGAAAAGAGGACCGAAGCCAAAGGTAAAAGTTATTGGACCGAAAGCTCCTCCGAAGAAACGTGGAAGAAAAGCCAAAGTAGTGATACCTGCAGTTGAAACTGCTCCGATACCTGCTCCGAAACCAGAAAAAAAAGAGGTTCAGAATAAAGTTGCTGCCAAGACTAAAGTTGGGAAAAAAGCAGTCCATAAGGCTCCTCCTTTGAAGAAATCAACTGTGAAAATAGTAGCTGCACTCGTTCCGGAAGTTAAGATAGCTCCCAAAAAAGAAGTGAAGAAGGTCGTTAAGAAAAAATCAACCGAGAAACAGAGAATAGATGAGATGGCAACATCAGCGAAACTTAGTAAGCCAATATCGAAGAAAGCACCCGAAGAGAAGCCAACGGTTGAAAATGCTCCTGTTGAACCGATTGCTCCAACACAGTAGTCATTAAAATAGTTGAGCTCTTAAAATTGTTAAAGGAGGGCGGCTCAAAAGGCTGCCCTCTTCTTTTTACCAACTGATTGAGAAGGCCATATCACTGCATCGCGTCTGCGCCCGGCGCTAAGACAGCCCGCCGATCCCGATAAATACATGATAGTCACGCGCCGGCCAAGGCCGCT
>JAPLDK010000044.1 GCA_026391775.1 Bacteroidota bacterium | reverse complement strand
TCATACCGGGGGTCTCTTCAGGGGCAGTGCGTGTGCCGGTGGCTATGATCAGGAAGTCGTAACGGAGATTGGTCCCGTCTTTTAAATGGACCGAATTGGCCGGAGCATCAATACGTTCAATTTCCTGGAAGATCACATTGACGCCAAAGGGGATAAAATTTGTTTTTGGTTTTACAACATCATGCTTGGTGTAATACCCAAACGGCATGAATAAAAAACCGGGCTGATAATAGTGGGTTTTGAACTGGTCCACGATCGTGATATCCCAGTCATCGCGCTCAAGAAGTTTACGCATTTTGTTGGCCATAATCGTACCGCCGGTACCAGCGCCAAGGATCAGTAGTTTTTTCATCGAGTAAAGAAATATATGGGGTTCTGTGCAAATATCGACAAAGATATATATTTTTATATGGTGATATCAAAGCGATTTAAAATATTTTAAAATTTATATTCAGACTGTTTCCAAATACTGTTAAAATATTCACAGCAAAAGAAGTGAAAGTACAAAAAAAATGGCATCCGAAACATGCAGAAAATTTGCATTTTGGATGTCATTGATTGGAGGGTAAACCCGGGAATTATTTTTTCTCTTCCGGTTTGGTTTCTGCCTGGTCTTTTTTAGGGTCTGATTTCAGATCGTCTTCGATTCCCGACATTCCTTCTTTAAAACTTTTAACGCCCTTGCCAATGCCTTTCATGAGTTCGGGGATCTTGGACCCTCCGAAAAGCAAAAGAATGATCAGGGCGATAAATATTATTTCCTGGGTGCCCAGGCCGAATATCAATAAAATACCTAAGGTCATGGTTTCCTGAATTTGAATCACAAAATTAAGCAAAGAAACAGACAATTGCATATTTTATTTTTATAAAAACATGCATGCGTCGCCATAACTCAGAAAGCGATATCCTTTTGCAAGGGCATGGGAATAGACTTTCTTCCAGTTATCCCCTGTAAACGCGGCGATGAGCAGAAGGAGTGTGCTCTGGGGCATATGGAAGTTGGTGATAAGGCCTTGTACAACCCTGAACTTATAGCCGGGAACTATGATAAGGCTGGTACTTCCCTGGAATTCACTCAAACCGGCTCTTTCCAGGTATTGAATCAGCGCATCCAATGCCTCTTTTGTACCGGGAAGTCTTGAATTTTCTGTTTCATAAGGATCCCACTGGTTTACAGTTTTTATTTCTGTTGCCGGATTTACGCTAGCCTTTAATCCCAGCCAGTAGAGGCTTTCAAGTGTCCTGGCCGAAGTGGTGCCTACCGCAATTACAGAAGTGTTCAGCGGATTCCTTAGTGATTTGATGGTGGAAAGTTTAACCGAAATCGCCTCCTGGTGCATGACATGCCCGCTTACGTCGGCAACACTAACGGGCCTGAAGGTCCCCAGCCCCACATGCAGTGTGACCGTTTCCTCCGGGCAATTCCGGACTCTTAGACGTTCAAGGATCTCCTTTGTAAAGTGCAATCCGGCAGTGGGAGCGGCAACAGATCCTTCATGTCGGGCATATACGGTCTGGTAGCGGTCAGCATCCTCATCATCAGAAGGCCTTAAGATATAAGGAGGAAGCGGAACCTGACCGGCAAGCATCAGGATCTCTGAAAATGAAAGGCCTGAAGGGACCCAGCTGAATTCAATTTCGAAACAACCGTCGGCCAGACTTGCCTTTCTATCAGCTTTAAGAACACCACCTTTGTCATCCAAAGACTTAAGAAGGACTTCATTTTTCCATTTCTTCGAATTGCCCACAAGGCAGTTCCATCTGCATGAGGTTTGTTGCTGAAAGGCGAGCTGAAAATCGGCGGAAGGAGCAATTGGTTCAAGGCAAAAGATCTCTACGATCCCCCCTGTGGATTTGGCAAACATAAGCCTTGCCTTCACCACCCTGGTGTTGTTGAATACCAGAAGGCTGCCTTCAGGGATAAGCCTGTGAATATCCGAAAACTGCTCATCTGCTATCAGGCCATCCCGGTAAACCAGCAGGCGTGACGCATCCCGCAACCCGGGAGGCCTTTGGGCGATGCGGTCTGCAGGCAGATCATAATTGTAATCTGCAATATGTAAACCGGAGGGAAGGGCCATATTCAGATAAAAGTATAAACTAATTCTTTTCGGTGCTGAAGAATTTCGGTTTATATGTGATCATCAGGTAAACATACTGGGATCCCTTAACTGAACTTTTCAGACCGTTATATAATTCCATTGCTGAGGTGGGGAAGAAATAACAGTAGGCTGCGTTGAGTTCAACATTGGGAAGAGGTTTGTACAGGAACATCAGGTCAAGTTCCGAACCAAGGTTCCTGCTGACTTTAGTGCCATCGGTGAGATATTCCTTGCCAAAGCTGAAATACCTCCATGTTGCCTCCAGCGAGGTGACCTTGCTGAAATTCACGGTACCACGGGCATAGATCTGATTAAGGCCGGGATAATTGGGACTTGTGGTAAGCATGCTGTTGAAGAGGTCCATATACCCGTATAACTGATGGTTGGTCCCGTATAAAACATTAAAGCTGTTCACTTTTTTTGCAACCTCTGCCTTATTGGCCGGGTTGTTATCGGTACCACTGAGGTGCTCGTAACCTGCCATAAGCCTGAAGGGTTTCACAATCTGGTAAGCTGCATTAACCCCGTACATATTAGCAACCACCTCACGTCCATCTTGGATATTGCCACCCTGGAAGTAACCACCTGCCCAGATGCTGAGGTTTTTCCAGTTGAACCAGACATTGCCTCCAAGGGTAAACCTTGCATAGACCTGGTTGGGATTGGTAATGGGAACCTGGGAAGTAGTGGTAAGGGTTGTATGCCCGATTGTATCCTGTCCGTTAATAACCCACAAGATCTGTGTCGATGTAACCTTCTGGTACTGTGTTGGCAACTGGTATGCATCGATAAGTCCCATCACCGAGATCTTTAACATATTCCTGAAAAATGATTTCTGGTTCCATAAATACGACATGTATTTATAGTTCTTCATATTATAGTTTGAAATAAAAGCTCCGGCCGGGCTGGTGTTGTTTATGGCAAAGCCGAAATCTCCCTGGTAGGCTGCTTTTTCGGCTCCCCACTGAAATCCAACCATGTCGTGAGCAGAGCCCTGCGGCCTCCAATTATTGTAACCGATGAGCCTCTGATCATCGTACGAGATGGCTATACGACCAACACGGACAGAGAAATTGGCGAGGAAATTATACTTAAACCAGGCTTCAAAAATATTCACGGTGTTATTTCTTATAGTATCGCTGTTGAAACAGTTGTTTTCACCGAAAACAAATGCATGCTGTAATGAAAAACGGGTTGTGAATTTTTCATTTTTATAATCGAAAATGATACGGGCCCGGCCGAGGATGTCGCCATAGGCTGTCTGGGTTGAGTCGCGGAGTTTGGTATACCCGTCACGGTATTCGGCCCTGGGCCTGAACTCACCCGAAACGGTGAACTGGGCCATGGAAGATGTGCCCGGGAGCAGCATAATAACTGCAAGAAACACTAGCTTGGAAAGATTTTTCATAGTACCTTTGGTTAAATAAGTGGGCGCAAAAGTAGAAAAAAAATTTTAGCGAACGGCAGAACCGTGCACATCGATTGCAGTTTAAAAAGTGTAATTTTGCATGTATGAAGTTCAAATATTATATTCCCAATTCCGTAACACTGCTCAACCTGGTTAGTGGTGTTCTTAGCGTTACATCGATGATGTCGGGCCAGATAGTGTGGGCTGCGGCCTTTATCTTTATTGCTGCAGTATTCGATTTTCTTGACGGTACTCTGGCAAGGCTGCTTGATGCCCGTTCGGAACTCGGTAAGCAGCTGGACTCGCTGGCCGATGTTGTTTCCTTCGGTGTGGCCCCGGGTATTATCGTATTCAACATTCTTTCGGCAAATTGTGCAGGGAGTTGCAATGCACTTGACAAAATGCACATCACTCCCTATTTTGCATTGCTGATACCTGTCTGTTCGGCCATCAGGCTGGGAAAATTCAACATTGACCTGCGGCAGGAAGAAAACTTTATCGGTTTGCCAACCCCTGCCAATGCCATATTTTTCGCTTCCATTCCTCTTGTGATCTTCCTGCAACCGCATCTTTACTCGGTGATCAAGCTCGATTTCCTGGCCGATTTCTTTTCAAACTCAAGGGTGATCGTCATTCTGACGGTATTCTTCTCGTATCTCCTGGTATCGGATTTTAAGATATTTTCAATAAAGTTCAAAACCACGGGTTGGGCCGAAAATAAAAAGAGTTACATCTTATTGATCTTATCTCTTTTATTGCTGATGTTGTTTTCCCTGAATGCCCTGCCGGTTATTATTCTTCTTTACCTCCTGCTGTCGCTGGGGTATCAGAGGCAGATTTAACGGAGCTCGAAATTCTCCCCTAAATACACTTTCCGCACATGCGGGTCGTCGGCGAGCTCCCTGGATGTGCCTGCACGCAGAATTGAGCCTTCAAAGAGAAGGTAGGCCCGGTCGGTGATTGTGAGGGTCTCATGAACATTATGGTCGGTGATAAGCACCCCGATATTTTTTTCCTTCAGCCTGGAAACAATATTCTGAATATCTTCCACTGCGATAGGGTCAATCCCCGCAAAGGGTTCATCGAGCAGTATGAACTTGGGATCGACGGCAAGGCAGCGGGCTATCTCACATCTGCGGCGTTCTCCGCCCGAAAGGGTTATTCCCTCGCTTTTTCGTACATTCTGGAGGCCGAATTCATCGAGAAGGGTTTCGAGGCGTTCCTTTTGCTGATCTTTGGTAAGACCGGTGAATTCAAGAATAGCCCTGATATTGTCTTCAACGCTCAGTTTACGGAAAACTGAAGGCTCCTGGGGAAGGTAACTGATGCCTCTCTGCGCCCGCTTGTACATGGGCTCATTTGTAATATTCAGGTCATCAAGGTATACTTGCCCTGCGAACGGTTTGATCAAGCCTACAATAATATAAAACGAAGTTGTTTTACCAGCCCCGTTAGGACCAAGTAAACCAACAATCTCCCCCTGCTTAAGATCGACGGAGACCTCGTTAACAACTGTTCTTTTGCGGTATTTCTTAACAATTTTCTCGGTGCGAAGTATCATACGGGGTAAATTTGTCTTTGCTCATTCAAAAGTAGATAAAATCATCAGAATGTAAAGTTCATTGAAACGAAAAGGCCAAATTTGGTGACATTGGGATTTTGAAGATCATGCAGGTGGGTCATCCGCCAAACTGCATCGATCCTGAAAATTTTAAAGATATTCTCAATACCGGCGCCTGCTTCCCAGTAAGGTTGGCTTCCGAAGGGCCGCATCTGGTCGGGAAAAAGCGAGTAGTTCTCGTTCTTGGCCTGCAGGGTTCCGTAAACACAACGGGCGTGCACGACTTCCCTCCATTTTAATTTCCTGAGCAGGGGAATATGATTGAAAATAAGGCCGTCGAAGTGATGGGTAAAATAGACGCTGAACCACATATCACTTACAAATTCGTAATAATTCATGAGGTTGGAAGCATCCTCGTCAAACAGGAAAGTCTGGTTCCCGTCATGGTTCCTGAGCAGGGGATAGGGCAGGGTCCCCCATATTTTGCCGGCTTCGATCTTGTACTTGGACCATCCAATGGTTGAAAAGTTGAACCACTGCTGAATATTCAGCTGCAGCCTGTAGTATTCATAATCGCTCTTAAAGACATGGGGGATGCCGTATGCAAGGCTGATCAGGATGATGGGATAGCTGGAGCTGAGGGTAAACCTGTAAAATTCGGAGTTGATGAACTTTTCGCGCCATGACAAACGGGTGTCGAACCTGACTTCGGAGGTATAGATTGAATTCATGAACACCGGAGTTGACGGGCCATTGGGGAACACAACAAACTCGGTCATACCCAGGGGAAACATTTCCCGGTGGGTAAGGGTGAGGGTATTGATCAGCCCGTTGAACCACTCATGTTCATAGCCCATTTTATATTCCCTTACCATGGTAAGTTTATTATTCGGACCACGATGGAAAAGGGATGAAAGTATGTTGTCGGTGGAAAACGCATTGGGGCTTAGGCCGAGCTGTTCCACATCCCATTTGTAGGCAGCCGAGAGGTCCCTTCTTGGATTTTTGCCGAACATATACAGGATATCGCCCCCACCCTTGAACTTCCCGTCGAGTATGCCGTATGCAATGTAGCCCTCCAATTGTATCTTTTTACTGAAGCTGTTGGCTGTTCGTCCACCGAACCTGAACCTGGCCCCTTCCACGCCATTATAACTGAATAACTTTGTATATGGCCCAAGCTCAAATTTGCCCCAGGTAAGATAGCCTGTTGTTATCCCGTAAATCACATCCACATACGTCTTAAAAATAGGCATGTTCTTTACGGAATCGACCATTTTATATATGCCCCGTTCAGTTTTGCTAAGCCTCTCCGGCCTGATAGTATCCCAAAACGCCTCATCCTTTTTATTTGATTCAGGTTCAATGAGGACATTTGTAGGCAGGGAGAAGAATTTAGAGGATTCCGGAATGTCAAATTGAAAACCGGAATACTGGACTGTTCGGTGAGCGAAAAATCCGATCAGTTTGCGGGCATTTTCAACCACGTTGAAATCGACCGAGAACCTGTCCTTTGTGAGCAGCCAGAAACGGTTATCCGTACGCTCATATTCCTGGGCAATTGCCAGGTCGTTGACAAAATTGATGTTGGCGTCGCCTGCAATACGCATATCAACCTTCCTTACAGCAAAGGTTGTATCGGTGATCCATATATTCCCGGTAAACGTCAGTTCCTGCTTGCGCTTCGGCTTAAACATCAGATGGTAGCACCAGCTATTACCAACATAGGATGAATCAACCAGGTAATATTTATACGCATCCAGGCCGAAGTCAGCGATCGGGCTTATAAAATTCTTCTCAAAAACAAGTACATAATCCTTATACACATCGACCTCCTGTGACAGATTTCCGAGAAACTGGGAAACACTCTCGTTTTCAAGGCCGGAGAGACGGCTTGCCTTGATGATCTCTTTCTTCGAGCGGGGAGATTTCCTGTAATACACGTCCGACATGGTTTCGGTGATGAATACCGGGAGATAGGATTTCCCGTTAATGATGGATGTGTCAACATAATTCCAGACGAAATCGAAGGGTTTAAGAATTTTCCGGTGTTTCAGCTTATCGCTGATATTGTTGGCATCAACCTCGATCTTTGTATAAGCCTTATACTGATATGTATCGAACGACTGCAGCATATTCGATTTCTTATGCGCAATAACTTTTTGCAGTATGATATCCGCCGGATTTCCTTTATAACGGACCACCACCTCCTGAAGGTTGTATTGCCGGGGTTCTAGTTCAACGTCGATAGTCTGGAACTGGTGCAGGCTGACTTTTTTTGTATAGTTAAAATATCCAAGGAGGGAAGCCCTCAGGCTGTCGGCCTTCACTTTGAATTCCAGGGCATAATTCCCGTTAAAATCGGTAAGTGTTCCCAGTGTTGTGCCTTTCAGGACAATATTTACAAAAGGTATTGCTTCTCCTGTTTTGGCGTCCTTCACATGCCCCATGATCTTTGTTACCTGGGCTATCGCTGCTGTTGAAAAGACTGTAAAAAAAAAGAAACAGAGGGGCACGAAAAGTTTCTTTCCCATTCCTTATCAGATTATGCCTTCTTTAAGGATATCGTGAAGATGGATGACCCCTTTGTATGTTGATTTCTCGACTACCAGCAGTTGGGTAATATTATTTTTTCTCATCAGGGTAAGGGCATCGATCACCAGGGTGGAAGGTTTAATGGTCTTTGGTCCGGGCGACATCACATCCCTGGCAAGAAGTTTCCGGAGGTCAAGATCCTTTTCAAGCATTCGCCTGAGATCGCCGTCGGTAACTATACCGACAAGTTTGCTGCCCTCAAGGACTGCGGTGGCCCCCAGCCTCTTTGAGGATATCTCAAGGATCACTTTGCGTATGTCATCATTTCCTTTGACCACTGGTTTCTGGTTGTGAACATAGAGATCAGAGACTTTTAGGTACATTTTTTTCCCCAGGGCTCCGCCCGGATGAAATTTCGCGAAATCGCCGGCAGTGAACCCTCTTGCTTCCAGCAGGCATACTGCCAGTGCATCGCCCATGACCATCTGGGCCGTGGTGCTGGAGGTGGGAGCAAGGTTATTCGGGCAGGCCTCCCTGGCCACAGTAGTGTCGATCACGTAGTCGGATTGATGGGCCAGATAGGAACTTGTATTTCCAACAAGGGAGATCAGCAGGCTGCCGTATTGTTTAAGCAGGGGTACCAGGACTTTGATCTCGGGTGTTTCCCCGCTTTTTGAAAGGCAGATAATGATATCATCTTTCTGCACGATCCCAAGGTCACCATGAATGGCATCAGCGGCATGCATAAAGATAGAGGGAGTCCCCGTGGAGTTGAACGTGGCAACTATTTTCTGCCCCACGATTGCACTTTTCCCTATCCCCGTAACCACGACCCTTCCTTTCGAACTGATGATATGCCTAACACATTTCAGGAAATCATCATTGATCGATTTAGAAAGATTCTTAATTGCCGCTGCTTCATCCTCAATGGTACGGACGGCAACCTTTTTCAAGGCATCAGATGTTTTCAATGCACAATTTTTTTATTTTTTTTTGGTTATTTGGAGATGTTTATGTTTATATTTGTATATAGGAGCTAAAAAATTAATAATCAAGGTTCGTCAGACAAAAGTACGAAATTAATCATTTTGAAATGGCGGTAAGCAAAGACGAATACAAGCTGCACGAAGTATTAAAAAAAGTTTTTGGGTTTGATGGTTTTAAAGGAAGCCAGGAAGCTGTAATACGAAATGTCCTGGCTAAAAAAGATACATTTGTTATAATGCCAACCGGGGGCGGAAAATCATTGTGTTACCAGATGCCTGCCCTGGTTCTTCCAGGTACTGCGATCATTGTTTCCCCTCTCATCGCCCTGATGAAAAACCAGGTGGATTCGATGAGAAGTTTCGGCACTGAAGAAGAAGTGGCGCATTTTATGAATTCTTCCCTCACCAAACAGGAGATCACTCAGGTCAAAAAGGATGTCTCCAGGGGCAAGACCAAACTTTTATATGTAGCCCCCGAGACTATTACCAAGGAAGAGAACATTGACTTCCTCAAGAAAATTGAAATATCTTTTTATGCCATTGATGAGGCGCATTGTATTTCGGAATGGGGCCATGATTTCAGGCCTGAATACAGACGTTTAAGACCCATTATCAATGCCATCGGCCAGGATGTCCCGGTAATTGCCCTGACGGCAACCGCAACCCCAAAAGTACAGCAGGACATACAAAAGAACCTGAACATGATGGATGCGACGGTTTTCAAAGCATCTTTCAACAGGCCCAACCTCTATTATGAAGTCAGGGCCAAAACAAAAAATTCCTCCAAGGATATTATTAAATATATCAAGGGGCATATGGGTAAATCGGGTATTGTATATTGTCTCAGCCGCAAGAAAGTTGAGGAACTGGCCGATACTCTGGTAGTGAACGGGATCAAAGCCCTGCCATACCATGCAGGCCTTGATGCCGCTACCCGCCGTCAGAACCAGGATAAATTCCTGATGGAGGAGGTGGATGTTATCGTTGCCACGATCGCCTTTGGCATGGGCATCGATAAGCCTGATGTACGGTATGTCATTCATAACGACATGCCCAAGAGCCTTGAGGGATATTACCAGGAAACAGGCCGTGCGGGAAGGGATGACGGGGAAGGCAATTGCATTGCCTTTTATGCTTATGAAGACATTCAGAAACTCGAAAAGTTCCTGAAAGGAAAGTCAGTCGCCGAACAGGAAATTGCAAAACAACTCCTGCTTGAAACCGTTGCCTACAGTGAATCATCGGTATGCCGCCGAAAGCAGCTGCTGCATTATTTTGGCGAGATATTCAGGGAAGAAAACTGCCAGAATTGTGACAACTGCATGCATCCACGGAAAAAATTTGAAGGGAAGCAATATGTGCAGCTCGTACTTGAAACGGTTCTTGCAGTAAAGCAACAGTTCAAGAACAAGCATATAATCAATATTATTATCGGCAAGAATTCGGCCACCATCAAATCATACAAACATAATAAACTGGCCGGGTTTGGCAAGGGTGCCGCCAAAGAAGAGAAGTTCTGGAATGCAGTGATCCGACAGGCCCTGATCGAAAGGTTACTCACAAAAGATATTGAAAACTACGGCTTGCTTAAGATGAGCCCTGAGGGTACGGAATTCCTGAAGAATCCTTATTCCATGATGCTCATGGATGACCGGGATTATGAAAACCCCGAGGAAGAGGATCTGATGGAAGCCATGGGATCAAAGAGCAGTACAGCCGATAAAACCTTGTTTGCTCTGCTGAAAGACCTGAGGAAAGAAATAGCCCGAAAGGAAAAACTTCCTCCATTCGTGATTTTTCAGGATCCTTCTCTTGAGGATATGTCCATACAGTATCCCATTAACCCTGATGAACTCAAACAAATCACCGGCGTTGGCAGCGGTAAGGCACATAAGTACGGCAAGCCTTTCCTTGACCTGATCAAGGAATATGTGGAAGAGAATGAGATCATCAGGCCGATGGACATGGTTGTAAAGTCAGTGGTGAACAAATCGGGGATCAAGGTGTATATCATCCGCAGCATCGACCGTAAAATTGCACTTGAAGATATTGCTCTTGCCAAGAACCTGAGTTTTACCGAACTGCTGTCGGAAATTGAAAGTATTGTAGGTTCGGGTACCAAGATCGATCTCGATTATTATATTGATGAAGTGGTTGATCCCTATCATCAGGAAGAAATTTTCGAGTACTTTCGCAAAGCGGAATCGGATTCCATTAATGAGGCCCTTCGTGAACTTGGCGAAGATGAGTTTACAGAGGAAGAGATCCGGCTTATGCGCATCAAATTCATGTCGGAATTAGGTAATTAAAACATTAAATCATGCAGGAAGAAATTGTAAACAAACCTGAAGAGATTCAGGAAAATTCAGCTATTGAGCTGCCGAAAACCCCGGAGGGACCTGAAGCCCCAAAACATCCCTTTTTCGTTTTTACTATCAATACGGTACTTGGGCTAGTACTTCTCGTGGGCCTGGTCATATTATACATCCTGGTGCTTACCAAAAAAGAATCACAGGTTCAGCTGCCTGCGGCTTTACAAAATTCGAAAGGGAAGGCCCTTTCGGTTGTATACTTGAACCTCGATTCCCTGAACCTGAAATACGAGCTCATCAGGAATCTGAGAAAAGACCTTGAATCTACAGTGAACAGGCTCCAGGGTGAACTTAAAAAAGACGAACAAAACCTGCAGAAGGATGGAGCCGATTTTCAGCAGAAGGTTCAGGCAAATGCGATTTCCGAAGATAAGGCCAAACAGATCTATGAGATCCTGATGAAGAGGCAGCAGGACCTTCTTGAGAAAAAAGACAGGTATACCCAGATTATGACCCAGCAGCAGCTTGCCATGAACCAGAAGCTGACCGATACCCTGAGCAGCTTTCTGAAACGCTTCAACCGGACTTACAGGTTTGATTATATCATGGGATACAAAAGCGAAGGAGAGATCCTTATCGCCAATGACAGTCTGGATATTACACCGACTATTCTTGACGCCATCAATAAGGAATTCCTGGAAAGGAAGAAATAATGAAGCATTTTACGGCTGTTCTGCTGCTTGGTTTGCTGTGTTCACTTCTCTCATGCAGCCCGCCTGAAAGATCGGGACTGGATGAGGGTTTGCCTGCCGACTCTGTTATTTCAGAGAAAAAAATGATGGCTCTGCTCATTGATGTTCATTTGCTCGAGGGAGGGCTTATGATACAGAGGAACAAGGGGGAGCAGGACAGTAAATGGAACCATGAGGCATACAGGAAACTTTTTCTCAGGTATCATGTGACACAATCCCAGTTCGTAAAGAACCTGGCATATTATCAGAAAGATCCAAAGAATTTTACAAAGATCTACGATACGGTCCTTCAAAGGATAGACAGGCTCCGTAAACCACCCCCGGAAAAAACTAATGCTTTGAATAAGTCGAAGAAACCTGCCTCTGGTTTGCCCCGTCACTGATTGTATAACTCCATTGTATTGTAGATGTTCCCGAGAGGGTCCCGGAACCATTTACAACCAGGCAAGCCAGAAGGGCCAGAGAGACCATGACCTTGACTTTTTGCATAACGGGAGTTTAAATTTTACTTAAGCATCAAAATGTTATACTGAGGCCGGCGCTGGGCATTATCGGCAACTGGTTCACCTGAGTATAGGAAATACGGTCAAAATAGAAAATATTTTGCTCATTCAGAGCATTGGTTACGCTAACCGTAGCATCAAGTTTCGTATTCTTCCCAAGGAAGAAAGTTTTTTTCAGGCTGAGGTCAAGCCTGCCGTAGTAGGTGAGCCGGCCTTTGTTGTAGTCGGCATAAAGAACACCCAGTTCCCCGTTATTGGTGGTATAGTCGCCACCCATATCCCCGAAAGTAAGTCTTTCATAAAACCCCTGAGTCTGTGTAAACGGGAAGCCCGAACCGTAATTATACCTTGCATCAAGTTCCCAGCTGCCTTTTTTGCCGAAAAGATACGTGGCCAAAAGATTCAGGTTGTTCCTTCTGTCCCAGATAGGAACGTAGTGCATAACTCCATCATAAAGATGAATAAAGCATAAAGAATATGTAACCCAGAGGCTGAGCCTGGAAAGCTGGTATTTAAGCGACACATCAACTCCCTCGGCATCCCCCGTTTCGAGAATAAAATCCTTTTTGAGATAATCAGGTTTGCCGGCGTTTTCAGGTGAGTCGTCATAAAGCTTGTTCCGGTTCATTGTGGTAAGCTGGGGATAATACTTATAATATCCTTCAACATTCAGGAACAGGTTTTTAAGAATATCCCATTCAAAACCAAAAATAACCTGGTCACAGAGCTGGAGACGGGTGTTGACGGTTTTGCCGAGGAATTCCTTTTGCAGGTTTTGGGGTGCTGCCAGGTATCCTGTGAAAAGGCTCACTACGTCCTGGCTGTATGTTGTGCTGATGAGATCCTGGGAGTACATACCGGCAGCCATTTTGAGCCTGAACGTCGGAAACATATTATACTTTACTGCCAGTCGGGGTTCAAGCCGGAGGTTTGAGAGGGTTGCATAGTATTGCAGCCTTAGCCCGGGTTCTATCACAAACTTTCCTGCAATCCACTTATACTTTGCATAGACCGATGCCTCAGTGGTGTTCTGGTCATAATTGATGGTCCTGTTAATGCTGTTAAAGAAACTCAGAAGGGTATGGTATCCTGAACCTTCGAGCCCATAGCGAAGTGAATTTTTCCCAAAGAAATAAGTAAAGTCAAGACCCACATTAAACCCTCCGATAGAGCTGGAACGTGGTGATTTATTGACTTCGGCCATGTCGACTTTATAATACGAGTACGACACGTGCCCTTCAAGCAGAACGGGGCTTTTGCCTGGTATGGCAACAAAGTTAAGGCCGCCTCCGTAAGACTTCCAGTTATAATTCTGCAGCACCTGATACTGCACTTTGTCGTTAAAATCAAAACCGTACAGATTTACCTTACTGCCATTGGGTGCATTGATCGAGATTTTCCCGTACATGTCAAGATAGTTGTAAGGCAATCCGTTTTCGCTGACATAATTATAAAAAATTTTGCTGCTTTGTTCAAGGTATGAGCCCTTGACTGAGAGAATCAGTGAAGCAGAGGCATCGTCTTCGGTTTTTGCCTTTGCAATAGGCCCTTCGAACAAGGCTTTGGCCCCGAAAGTGCTTATATCGATCTTCCCAGCGAAACGGTTCCTGTTCCCATCCCTCGTGGTGATATCCATCACAGATGAAATCCTGCCGCCGTATTCAGCATTAAAACCGCCGGTATACACATCAACATTCTTAAGGATGTCAACATCAAATACCGAAAACAGGCCAATGGAATGAAAGGGGTTATAAATAATCATGCCGTCAAGCAATACCTTGTTCTGGATTGGAGGGCCGCCACGGATATAAAGCTGCCCGCCCTGGTCGCCCGAGAAAATTACCCCCGGCAGCACCTGCAGATACTGGGCCAGGTCAGGCTGTCCGCCGATGGTCGGGATCTGCATGATCTCCTTGGGAGTAATTTTGATGATGGAAGTCTGGGTTTGTGTCGTTTTGTCCTGTTTTGCTGCAGAAACGCTGACTTCCATCAGCTCAATACTTGATTTGTTCAGGTAAAGTTTTTTTGTGAAAAGATCGTTTTTGTTTACTGTGAGGGGTATCCTGAGGGTATCAAATCCGATGTAGGTGACCATCAGGGTATATTGCCCGGAAGGGATTTTGGAGATCGTAAAGAACCCGTTCTGGTCAGTGGTGGCACCGTAGGTCGTTTTATACAGGTAAACATTGGTAAAGAGAATAGGTTCACCGGTTTCTTTCTCATAGACAAACCCCCTGATGATACCGTTTTGGGCAGATGCAGTGAGATAGGCAAAAATCAGAAAGATCAGAGTTAAAAGAGCAGAAGAGAGTATTTTCCTGAGGGCCATAGGATAAGATCTTATGAGAAAAAATTAAATCGCTTCAAAAGTAGCTAAAATGTGCGATTCAAAAAAGGAAACGCTTAATGAAAATATTCTTATTTTTGCTCAGATACATTCACAATACTATCATGGCAAACAAGCTTTTATTACTGGGCGATGAAGCTATCGCCCTGGGTGCACTCGATGCCGGCCTGAGTGGGATCTATGCTTATCCCGGTACTCCTTCAACTGAAATTACGGAATTTGTGCAGCATTCAAAGGCTGCAAAAGAAAAAAAAGTTCATTGTACATGGTCATCAAATGAGAAAACAGCCATGGAAGAAGCTCTCGGCATGTCATATGCCGGAAAGCGGGCCATGGTCTGTATGAAACATGTAGGTTTAAATGTTGCCGCCGACCCCTTCATCAACTCGGCAATTACAGGAGCTAACGGCGGTCTCATCGTAGTCTCGGCCGATGACCCCTCTATGCATTCCTCACAGAACGAACAGGATTCCAGGTTTTATGGCAAATTCGCCCTGGTTCCCATTCTGGAGCCATCGAACCAGCAGGAGGCTTATGACATGGTACATTATGGTTTTGATTTTTCAGAGAAATACAAGATTCCCGTTTTGCTCCGCATCACTACGCGTATGGCACATTCCCGTTCAGGAGTGGTCCGTATCGACTGTCGTGATCAAAACGCCATGCATCTGCCCGACGATCTGAGGCAGTTTGTTCTGTTACCGGCCATCGCAAGGAAACGTTATAAGAACCTGCTGGATTCGCATCAGCATTTCATTGAAGAATCAGAGAGCTCGCCTTTTAACACCTATAGCGACGGGCCTGACAAATCAATGGGTATCCTGGTTGCAGGTATCGCTTTGAATTACCTGATGGAAAATTTTCCCGGCCGGAAGATCTCTCACCCTGTGCTGAAAATCGGGCAGTATCCCATGCCCCGCAAGCTGGTTGAGAAGCTGATCGCAGAATGTGAGGAATTACTCATTCTGGAAGACGGGTATCCTATGATAGAAGAACTTATACGCGGCTATATCCCGGGCGAAAAAAAGATCAGGGGGAGATTCGACGGGACCATTCCCAGAACTGGAGAGCTGAACCCCAATATCCTCGCCCTTGCACTTGGATTGCCCGATACCAAAGGGCTTCCGGTTCCCGACCTGATGGTTGGCCGTCCGCCTCAGCTTTGTGCAGGCTGTCCGCATATTGATTCCTACAAGGCCTTGAACGAAGTACTGGCAGTTCTTCCAAAAGGAAGGGTATTTTCCGATATCGGTTGTTATACTCTTGGCGCCCTGCAGCCCTATGAAGCCATTAACAGCTGTGTTGACATGGGGGCTTCCATTACCATGGCAAAAGGTGCTACCGATGCCGGTCTGGTGCCATCCGTTGCAGTGATCGGCGATTCAACCTTTACGCATAGCGGGATAACCGGTCTGCTGGATGCTGTGAATGATAAATCACCGGTCACCGTGATCATTCTTGACAATGCCACTACCGCCATGACCGGAGGACAAACATCCGCAGGTACCGGCCGTATTGAAGATATCTGCAAAGCCCTGGGGGTGGAGGAGGCGCATATCCGTGTGATCATACCCCTGAAAAAACACCATGAAGAAAATGTTAAGGTGATGCAGGAGGAACTCGGTTACAATGGCGTTTCGGTCATCATCCCGAGGAGGGAATGTATCGTGAGTATTGACCAAAGGATGAGGCAAAAATTCAAATAACCGTTATAATTATTACAGAATGAAAAAAGATATCATCTTAGCCGGTGTCGGTGGCCAGGGAATTATTTCCATTGCATCAGTTATCGGTTATGCCGCACTTCAGGAAAAAATGTTCCTTAAACAATCGGAAGTCCATGGCATGAGCCAGAGGGGAGGAGATGTAATGTCAAATCTCAGGATTTCCAACGATGAGATCTCATCGGACCTTATTCCCTATGGTCAGGCAGACCTAATCATTTCGGTAGAACCACTCGAATCCCTAAGGTATCTTGGTTACCTTTCACCTAAAGATGGCTGGCTTGTGACAAATACTATCCCTTTCAACAATATTCCGAATTACCCGGATATGGAAAAAGTGATGGCCGAGATCAATAAACTGCCTCACCATATTGCTCTGGATGCCGACACCCTGGCCAAAAAAGCAGGATCCGCGAGGTCGGCAAACATTGTTATCCTGGGTGCAGCTTCACCCTTCCTCGGCCTGGCATATGAAAAATTTGAGGATGCTATCCGGTTTATTTTCAGAACCAAGGGAGAAACTGTGATTGAGAAAAACCTTACAGCCCTGAAACTGGGCAGGGAATTTGCAGATAGAAATATCTGAAAAATAATCTATCTTTACATGTTTTATTATTCAAATATATAACTATGAGGATCCTTCAAAGGAAATGTTCTCATTATACTGATCCGCAAAAAGTTGAAAGGATGGGTATCTATCCATTCTTCAGGATGATAGAGTCTGATCAGGATACTGTTGTGACCATAGGAGGGAAAAGAGTGCTGATGTTTGGCTCGAACAGCTATATGGGCCTCACAAATCATCCGGCGATCAAGGAAGCTGCAATTAAAGCAACAGAGAAGTATGGAACGGGTTGCGCAGGGTCAAGGTTCCTGAACGGCACACTTGATATACATGTTGAGCTTGAAAAGAAACTTGCGGAATTTGTAAAAAAAGAGGCCGCCCTTTGTTTCAGCACCGGATTCCAGGTCAACCTCGGGGTTATTCCCACGGTGACAGGCCGTAACGATTATCTTCTTATTGATGAACTGGATCATGCTTCCATTATTGAGGCAACAAGGCTTTCCTTCGCCAAGGTCCTCAAATACCGTCATAATGACATGCAATCCCTGGAAAGGGTCTTAAAGCGTTGCGAACCCAACAGGGTAAAGCTTATCGTTGTGGATGGCATATTCAGCATGGACGGTGATATCGCCAGACTTCCGGAGATCGTTAAACTGGCCGATCAATACGGTGGCTCTGTAATGGTTGATGACGCCCATGCCATCGGGGTCATCGGGGAAAACGGATCGGGCACAGCCTCGCATTTCGGACTGACCAAAAAGGTTGATCTGATCATGGGAACATTCTCTAAATCCCTGGCTGCATTAGGAGGCTTTATCGCCAGTGATTTTGAAACCATTAATTATATCAAGCATCACTCCCGTACCCTGATTTTCAGTGCCAGTATGACACCTGCCTCTGCAGCGACCGTACTTGCCGCACTTGAAATACTGAAAAACGAACCTGAACGAATAAAGCATCTCTGGGAACTGACCTGGTACGCACTGGAAAATTTCAAGCGTCTTGGATTTGACACCGGCCTCTCACAAACACCGATCATCCCTCTGTATATCCGCGATAATATCAAAACCCTTACCCTGACAAAAATGTTGCTGGACGAGGGTGTGTTTATCAATCCGGTAGTTTCTCCGGCTGTCAGCAAAGACGACACCCTGATCCGTTTCTCCCTTATGGCGACCCATACTAAAGAACAGATCGACACCGCCCTTGAGAAGTTTGAAAGAGTCGGGAAAAAGCTTCGCATCATCAAGTGATGCAATAAACCAGGAACCATGACCATTACTATTAAACCTGTAACGTCCCGGGGTGACCTTAGCCGTTTTATCAAATTACCGTATAAATTGTACAAGGGCAATAAATACTGGTGCCCGCCCATGCGCATGGATGAGAGGAATACCCTGAGCCCCAAAAAAAACCCTGCCTTCGAATTCTGTGAAGCGCAGTATTTTCTTGCATACAAAGGGAAAGAACTGGTGGGAAGGGTTGCCGCTATCATCAACAATACTTCTAATACCCGCTGGACCGAAAAGCTGGTACGGTTTGGCTGGATAGATTTCATTGACGATCAGGAAGTATCCAAAGCGCTGATTGATGCAGTTATCGAATGGGGAAAAGCGAAAGGAATGAACGGCATTCATGGCCCCCTGGGATTTTCGGATATGGATAATGAAGGCATGCTGATAGAGGGTTTCGAAGAACTGGCAACCCTTGCTTCGATCTACAATTATCCATATTATGTGGATCATGTGCAGAAACTGGGCTTTGAAAGGGCTGCCGATTGGGTGCAGGTTGAGATCAAGGTACCGCCTGTTCCTGAAAAAATCCGGAGGGCTGCCGAGCTGGTCCGGAAAAAGTACAACCTTAGAATTGTGAAAGCCGAAAAGGCTAAGGATTTTCTACCGTATGCCGAAAGAATGTGGAATACCCTGAATGAGGCCTTCGACAATCTCTACGGCTATACAAAGCTTACAAAGAAGCAGACCGACCTTTATACTAAACAATATTTCCCCTTTATCAACCCCGATTATGTGTGTATGGTATTAAATGACCAGGATGAGGTTGTGGGGTTCGGCATCTGCCTCCCTTCGCTTACGCGTGCCATGCAGAAATCCAACGGAAAGCTGTTCCCCTTTGGCTGGTACTATGTCCTGAAAGCACTCAAATCACACGAGATTGTGGATATGTACCTGAACGGGGTGAAACCGGAGTACCTGAACAAAGGTGTCGTCTCAGTGTACTACAATGAGATCCACAAGGGTTTTATCAAGAACAATGTCAAGTTCGTGGTTACAAACCCCCAGCTTGAAGACAATAAATCGGCCGTACTGATGTGGAAGAATTTCGACACGACACGCCAGCATCTTAAAAGGCGTTGCTGGGTGAAGCATTTCGCCTGATGATGATGGGGAATATCCTGATCACCGGCTCCAGTGGATTCATAGGAAGCTTTCTTGTTGAAGAAGCCCTGAAGAGAGATCTTAACGTATATGCCGGTATAAGGAAATCAAGTTCACTCGCCTACCTGCAGGATCCCCGTATCCGGTTTGCTGAAATTGACTTTACCGATAAAGAACATATCAGGGAGTTTATTCTAGAAGAGCAGCGGAAAGGCATAAAGTTCGATTACATCATCCACAATGCAGGGCTTACCAAGGCTCAGAAAAAAGAAGATTTTTACCGCGTCAATTATACCTTCACCAGGAATTTTGTTGAAGCATTGATAGAATCAGGCAATGTTCCTTTAAAATTTGTATATATAAGCAGTCTTGCGGCATACGGTCCGGGCGATCCGGTAAGCATGAAACCGGTGATGCTTGATGATACCCCGAATCCTGTCGACGAATACGGTAAAAGCAAACTGAAAGCGGAAAAATACCTTCAGTCCCTTTCTGATTTCCCATGGCTGATCATACGGCCATCGGGAGTTTATGGACCCAGGGAAAAGGATTATTTTGTTTACTTCCAGACGATCAGCAGGGGAATGGAACCGTACATCGGTTACAAGCCTCAGATCCTCACTTTTATTTATGTACGGGATCTGGTCAGGCTTATCCTTGATGCAACTGTATCGGGTGTTACAGGAAGATCCTACTTCGTAACAGACGGTAAACAGTATGATTCCAGGGAATTTGCTGCAATAACCAAAAAATATTTGCAGAAGAAAACTTTCAGGATCACACTTCCACTGGGGCTTGTTGGGGGGATTGCATTTGTAATGGAGAAGATTTTCAGTGTTGGCGGCAAAATGCCTACCCTGAACACCGACAAGTTCAATATAATGAAAAGCACCAACTGGACCTGTCAGGTTGACGGGCTTCAGAAAGATTTCAATTTCAGGGCAGAGTATGACCTCGACAAAGGTGTGAAAGAGGTCCTGGAATGGTATAAAAAAGAAGCTTGGTTATAATTAATCACTCCCACTGATGATAGAGATCAGAAAAGTTACCACATCCGCAGAATTAAAAAAATTTATCACATTTCCCCATCATCTGTACAAAGGCAATCCATATTGGTGCCCGCCCATCATTATGGATGAAAAAGGTACTTTGTCACCAAAAAAGAATCATGCTTTTGGATATTGCAAAGCCGGGTACTGGCTGGCATTTAAGGACGGGAAACTGGCAGGCAGGGTGGCAGGTATTTTAAATCCCAATGCCAATAAGCGCTGGGGTGAGGATCTGGTAAGGTTTGGCTGGATCGATTTCATCGATGATCCTGAGGTTTCTCAAAAGCTGATAGATACTGTTTCGGAATGGGGCAGGGCCCAGGGCATGAAAGGCATTCACGGCCCTCTCGGGTTCACCGATATGGACAATGAAGGCATGATGGTTGAAGGTTTTGACCAGCACTGCACCCTTTCTTCAATTTACAATTATCCCTACTATGTTGAGCATATGGTAAGGATGGGATTTGTGAAAGCAGCCGACTGGGTTCAGTACGAGTTTGAAATATCACCTGAAGTGCCGGAGAAGGTGGAGCGTACGGCAAAAATTGTTGAGGAAAAGTTTCACCTCAGGGTGCTGAAGGCCAAACGGAGAAAAGAGCTGATGCCGTATGCCAAGAAGATGTTTGCCATGCTGAACCATGCGTTTGATGAGCTGTATGGTTTTGCCGCAATCAATGAAAAGCAAATGGAGGCTTATGTGAAGCAATATTTTGGATTTATCCGCCCTGAATTTGTTGCCTTTGTCCTTGATCGGAAAGATGATGTGGTTGGGTTTGGCGTGTCCATGCCTTCTGTTACCAGGGCGCTGCAGAAATCAAACGGAAGATTCTTTCCTTTCGGATGGGTGCATCTTCTGAAGTCTGTTTATAGGAATGACATCATCGATATGTACCTTGTTGGCGTTCACCCTGAATATCACGGGAAAGGCGCGGCCGCACTGGTGTGGAGGGATCTTCACAGGGCCTACTTGAAATACGGGATTACAAAAGCATATTCCAATCCCCAGCTTGAGGATAACTCCAAAGCGCTTTCGATATGGAAGAATTTCCAGGGGAAGCAGATCATCCGGCGGCGCTGCTGGGTAAAACATTTTTGAAAATAAAAAAGGCGGCCAGCGGCCGCCTTTTTTATTAATGTCAGTTCTGATTATTTAGTTGGTGCCTGAGCATCCCACCATACTCTCGACCAGAGGTTGATATCCGGGGGAGTATTCGGGTTATAGTTGGTTTCACTTTGAGCTTCAGGATAATGTCTTGGAATTACATTTTGCTGGGCTGATGTTAAAGGATTAGCCTGAAGGCCGATGACGTTGTCGGTCCTTCTCCAGTCATTAAATGCTTCAGCCTGGTTATACAGGGCGATCCATTTCTGGGTCATGATTTCCTTGTATAATGGTGCACCTGATGCAAAGTTAATATATTGAGTATAGATAGCCATCCATGCTGTATAATCGGCTCCCCATTTTTCCATGGAGGCTGTAACTGCAGCAATCAGGGCAGCTCTCACCTGCTCAACGGGTGCATTGGTCTTGTAAAGACATTCTGCCTGCATGAACAGGGTTTCAACAAAGGTAACAAACGGAACAACAGATGCGGCAGCTGCCACAGCATTGCCCGGCATGGATACGTCTCCACTGACTTCTCCCCAGCCATTGCCAACGAATGCAGTGTCACCTACGGCTGTTGCAAACATCGGGAGCCTGGGATCGTGGCGAACAAGGTTCAGGGTATCGATGAAAACCTTGGCCATAGTAATATCTCCACGCTGTTGCATAAACTGGTACAAGGGATTCTGTGAACCTGCTGCATCAAAGAACGTGAATTCAAGGTCATTGGCATTGCTGCTGATGGCGCCACCCAATGCGGCTAAAGCCTGTGTCCATGTATTGGCATCGAGCTTGGATTTATGCAGGATATAACGTGCTTTGAGTGAATGAGCTGCCTGCAGCCAAAGAGCAGGATCGCCGCCATACATAACGTCACCGTCAACTGAAGGGGCGCCTTCCATGCTTAACTCAACGATAGCATCATCAAGATACCTGATGATTTCAATATAAACGGCCTCCTGGGCATCAAAAGTCGGTGTAAGGTTAGCCACACCCTGAAATGCTCCTGATAAAGGAATAGAGCCCCAGAAATCTGTGGTAATACCAATCGAATTTGCCATAAGCACATCAGCAATTCCCCTGTAAGTGGGGTTACCTGCACTGGTTGCCTTGGCGATAATGGTCTGAAGGTTCATCATGGTATTGGTGTAGTTGGTCACCCACAGGTTATTAATATCTGATGGAAGCAGATAGTAATTTGCCGTACTCTGTGACTGACGGGCTATTCCCTGGAAATATTGCATCCAGATAGAGGTCACCCTGCATAGGTCATTCCCTCCGATGGTGTTGTACGCCATGTTGGCCTGAACACCTGTCAAAATGGAACCCATGGGCACGTCGGAAGGTGCATCCGGGTTTACGTTGAGGTCGGTGTTGATCCATTTTTTGCATGAACCAAGCGCCAAAGCCATCAGGAAAACCAGCCCTATGAGTTTTATGTTAATGTTTTTCATATCTGTTTTGTTTTTAATTTTTATTTTCTGTTATTCTGAAACGGCTTAGAATGCTAAGTTCAGACCAACGGTATAACTTCTTGTGCCGGGCATGTTGAAATAATCGATACCCTGTGCATTTGAAGCACCCAGAAGGTTTGTTTCAGGATCGATACCCTGGTATTTTGTGCTGATCCAGAGGTTCGTTCCGGTGAAATACAAACTGAGTCCCTTGATGAAGGTCTTTTTAAGCATATGTGTGAAGCTGTAACTCAGTGTAACGGTACGTAAACGAACCCATCCTGAATTTTCAACATAATCAACCATAGGTCCGGTGAATCCGCTGCCTACATTCTGAGTTCTCCAGAAATAGTCAAGCTTAACGGGAACGGTATTTGACTGTCCCCTGGAATTCACACCCTGGAAAGTATACCATTCATCACGATTGGCTGTACCCTGTGAAGTCCCGAAATAATCGAGTGCACCACGGGTCCCGTTCCACATCATTCCGCCGTATTTGATATCAAACAACAGATAAAGACTCAGGTCTTTCCATTTGAGGTTGGTTCCGATACCGGCAGTCCATTTGGGGTCAACATTTCCTAATCCCACCATGTCATTGGTCATCATAGGATAGCCATCGTCGCCAATCAGAAGGTTACCATGGGAATCCCTTTGCCAATCATAACCATAGATAGTACGGTAAGGCTGGCCGGCAAAAGCATCAATTTCTGAACCTTCAAAACCACCGAGGAATAATTTGGTGATGCCCGGGGCAAGTGCGTCAACATTATTCTTGATCAATGACCAGTTTACAAGGATATCCCATGTCCAGTTCTTGGTCTTGATGGGAACGATATCCAGTGTCACTTCATGCCCGTAAGTGGTCATGGATGCTGCGTTCAAAGTTGTTGTAGAATAACCGGTTGAAGCGGCAATAGGAACAGAGAGAATCAGGTCCTGTCCTTTGTTTTTGAAATAGGTATAGGAAATGCCGATACGGTTCTGGTAGAATTTAAGGTCAGCACCAACTTCGAAAGTCTTCGTCTTTTCAGGTTTCAGCTGGTTGTTCCCGAGGTTATTGCTTAAAGCAAAGGCATTATTGCCGTTCCAGGGGAAAACAAGACCGGTTGTCCAGCCATCAAGTACAGCCGGAGTGTTATAATAGGTCATAGTGTTATAAGGGGAAGCATCTTTTGCAACAATAGCATAAGAGATCCTTACTTTACCATAAGGCAGTATTTTGTTATCCTTCAGGCCGGGCAGCTCTGTGAAGATCCAGCCCAAACCAACCGAGGGGTAGAAGAATGAATTCTTACCCTGAGGCAGGGTGGTTGACCAGTCGTTACGGCCGGTAAGACTAAGGTACAGCATATTCTTCCATGATAACTGAAGATCACCATAAATAGCAGCCCTTCTGATTTGCGAAGTTGTCGTAAAAGCGCTGATGGTAGTTCCGTTATTCAGATTGTAATATTCGGGGATGACCATGCCGTTTGCATTTGCCTGTAAGCCCTTATAGTACTGCTGGGTCATATTCTGACCGATGAGGAGTTTCAGGTTGAAATCCTTTGCAAAGTCCTTGTCGATATTCATCATAAGGTCGGAGTTCATGTCCTTGCTGGTTTCCTGACCGTCCCTGTTCCAACCATCGGGATAAGCGGTGGCTGAGTATTTGTTCAACTGGTCGTTCCATTTGCGGCCCCACCAGTCAATACCAAGGCGGTAGGTGAACGACAGCCATTTTGTTGCATAATAATCAATCTGGACATTTCCGATCAAACGGTTGATCTGGTCGGAGTATTTATTCTTGTTGGCGGTCCAGTAAGGATTGTCATAACCGCGGCCATGACGGTAACTTCTTTCGTAAGTCCCGGTGGGTGCCAATGTGGATAATTCATAACCTGCCGAGTTGTCGAAAGTATTGGGAGTCCTGAGGAGGCCTAGCATGACACCGGAAGTGTTCGATCCCTGCTGGATACGGTCACCACCTGAGATCATGTAGTTTGCCGATCCGCTGAGTTTGAAATGATCGCCAATCTTGGTGTCGCCCGTGAGCCTGAAGGTATTCCTGCGGAATTTGTTGTTAGGAACAACCCCTTTGGACTGGTTGTCGGAAAAGCTGAAATAGAAGGTCGACACATCGGTACCTCCCATAAGAGACAGTGCGTTGTTGGTTGTGACACCGGTCTGGAAGAAATCATACGGATTGTATGTCTGGACCGCGCCATCTTTGGCAACCGAACTGTTATTGGAAACGTTTGCGCCTGCAACATCGAAATCTTTCCAGGTATTCCATACCGATGGATCCTTCGATAATGACATGGTGTCGTTTTTAGCGCCCCAGGTAAGCCTGTCACCCGAATACCACTTTCCTTCATGACCCTGTCCGTATATGTTCTGCATTTTTGGCAGCATGCTCACTTTGTCAAACTGAACATAAGTGTTGAAATTCACACTGATCTTCTTGCCTGGAGTGGCCTTGCCTTTCTTGGTGGTGATTACGATGGCGCCTGAAGCAGCGCGCAAACCGTAAAGGGCTGTTGCGGCGCCACCTTTTAAGACGTTCATTGTTTCGATGTCATCAGGATTGATGTCAATATTTCGGTTTGAGGTTGCAACACCGTCAACACCGTATATACCTCCAGTTTCACTACCGGATATGGGAACACCGTCAACCACATATAAAGGCTGGTTGTTTTGTGTAATGGACTGAACCCCGCGGATCTGAACATAGGTGGCTCCTCCGGCAACACCGGCTGAATTAATGATCTGAACGTCGGAAACTTTCCCCTGCAGAGCGTTAACGGCATCTGTTCGGGCAGCTTTCATGATATCATCTGCTCCTACTTCCTGAACGGAATAGGACAGAGCCTTAGTTTCCCGTGGAATACCGATAGCTGTAACAACAACTTCGTCCATATTCATGACGTCATTATCCAATACAACATCGAGACTTGTTGCAGTTCCTAATGCAACTTCCTTGGTTTTCATACCTACATAAGAGAAGGTAATACTGGTATACTTGGTCGGAACAGCAAGCACATATTTGCCATCCATCCCAGTATTGGTACCGATAGTGGTACCAGGCACCACAACAGTCACTCCAGGTATCGGTTGTTTATCATCGGAAGATGTAACCGTCCCGGAAATGACGCGTGTCTGAGCAAACACTCCCTGCAAGCCTGCCAGAAGCAGAATTGCAAGGATAAGCGTAAATTTTCTCATAACCGTTGATTTTTGTTAGTAAATGTGTTAATAATCAGTGACATTAATTGCTTGGGATTATATAATGATGTATTTAACTGCCACTAAAAAAAAGCAAGTTTACTACTTTGTTAGGTGATTAGCAAAAAAAAATATAAAAAAAATATGATTTTTTTTCACCCTTTAACGGAATCGCCTGAAATACAACCCAAATAGAATCAGAAATGCAATAAAAATAATTGTTCCCGAGAAAGCTATCCCGGGCATGAACAACTGGAAAGAGGCAAGAATAAGGACAGAAACTCCATAAAAATAATACCCATACCTGCGCAAATTCCACATAAGAATTATGCCGGAAAATGCAAGCATGAAGAGTACTGAATACATTGCGAAAATCATTTTGACCTCAATGTGCGAATATTGGCTCACAGGGGCATAAAGGTTGATTGCATTGGTAACCCATCCTGAGAAAAAGAACCCTGCAATAAACAAAACTGAAAAAACAAAAAAATACACCCAACCGAAAATACAAAGCACCTCAAGAAAGAACGGGCGTTTGCGTTGTGGCAGGGGGGCAGGGATGTTGGGGGAATGGATATCCATGGTCGTCTGAACCTTGAGCCGCGAGCCGTGAACCGCAAACAGTCACGGTTCACGACTAACGGGTCACGTCATTATTTTTAGGTGTGTCGAATATAAAATTACGAAAGTTCCCGAAAGGATAATGTCAGAAATTGACGGACCCGGAAGCTGGAAAAAATACATGGGGGCCAGGATCAGCAAAATCTGGGCTATAGTATAAACATGAAAACCATTTTTAATCAGCCTCCACATCATCAGGGCTCCTGCCACCGAAAAAAGGATGAGAACAGAACTTACGACGAAAAACATCCTGCCGCCCTCCCCGAGCATATCTACAAATTTCCGAATCATTTCTTCAAATCCGGGAATATTGAAAATTTTTGAAATCTCAGGTGCGGTGGCAATAATCTGATCATATAAAATACTTGTCACAATACCCGAAATGAATGTAAGCCCACCGTTGATAAACGTAAGCATACACAATATTGTGAGTAAATTTGGTCTGGTGAGAGTTGGTGGCCCCGGAGCAGCTCCGGGAGTTTTGAGTTCTTCCTCCATGATTTCAGATTATTCCAGGCTGCCAACGGCCTTCTCAACTTCATCCAGGATCTCGCAGGATTTCACGAGTTCCTTCATTTTGTTGTGGTCAGGATACAGAGGTCTGTCAATTTCAAGGAATGCAACGTGTTTGCGTATTACCTCTTTTGCTTTGGTGGTCCCGTTGCCGAATTTCCACTCACGGAAATCGAGTGCCTGGGCGGCAGCCATGAATTCAATACCGAGGATCCCGTAAGCATTGTCAAGGATCTGGAAATTTTTCAGGGCGGTGTTCATTCCCATCGAAACAAAATCTTCCTGGTCAGCTGCAGCAGGGATAGACTGAATTGAAGCAGGCATCGAGAGTATTCGCTGTTCAACGATCTGCATATCTGCTGTGTACTGGCTGAGCATCATGCCCGAGAACATCCCGGCGCCTTTCGTAAGAAATGCAGGAAGCCCCACGCTCAGTGCAGGATGGTTCAGGCGGTTCATCCGGCGTTCACTCATGACCGAAACCATGGTGATCACATACCCGGCCATATCCATAGGTACCGAAACAGGGGATCCCTGGAAATTAGCACCCGACAGCTGCAGGTTTTCGTCCGGGAAAAAGATTGGGTTATCACCCACACCGTTCAGTTCAATCTCAACCTGGGAACGGGCGTAGGCCAGGGCATCATGGGCAGCGCCAATCACCTGGGGCGTCGACCTCATGGAATAGGCATCCTGAACCTTGCATTTTACTTTAAGTTCCGCAAGGTCACCCCCCGTTACGCATTTCAGAATGGCTGCTGCACTGCGGATGGCGCCTTTGAAACCGCGTATCTCGTGAAGTTTCGGGCTGTAAGGCCGCATATTAGCCTTCATGGCTTCGAGCGACATGGAAGCCGCAATTTCGGCCTGTTTCAGCCAGTTGTTTGCATCGTAAAGGTACAACGCGCTCATGGCTGTCATTACATTCGAACCGTTGATGGTTGCGAGCCCGTCGCGGGCCATAAGTCCCGGGACCGGGATACCGGCAAGATCAAGGGCTTCTTTGCCTTCATAAAGTTTGCCTTCGTAGTAGGCATGGCCTTCGCCCATCATCAGAAGGGCAATCTGCGACATAGGTGCAAGGTCGCCACAGGCGCCAACGGAGCCTTTCTGACATACAAAGGGTGTAACGCCTTTATTTAGCATATCAACGAGCGTCTGTGTTATTTCAAGCCGTGATCCGCTGTTCCCGTGGGCATGAACATTGATACGTCCAAGCATGGCGCCGCGTACCCAGTCGATAGGCATGGCATCTCCGATGCCTGCAGCATGGTTATAGATAAGGTATTTCTGAAAATCCTGGACTTGGTTATCATCTAACACAACTTCTGAAAATTCACCTATCCCGGTATTTACACCGTACATGATCTCATGTGCCTCGATCTTTCTCTCGAGCATGAGGCGGCATTTATTGATACTTTCAATTGACTGTGGGTCAAGCTGAACCTTTTCTCCGTGTCGGGCTACTCGCACTACATCTTCTATAGTAAGCCCGGAACCTTTGATAATAAGTGTCATTGCTTTGATTTTTAGAGACAATAATTTATTTATTTTTCAGTCTGCGGATGAATTCTTCCCGGCTTATCCGGGTTTGCTCCCCGCTTG
>JAPLDK010000051.1 GCA_026391775.1 Bacteroidota bacterium | reverse complement strand
TTTATTTCTGGTTCACAAGTCAGAAAGATTATATATTTCATACTAGTGAGTCGGGTGGTGTTGGTTCATGGGCACAATATCTTGTCAAAGTCAATAAATTAGGTGTTATTCAATGGATTCAATCATTCTCCGCACAAAGTAATTCTGTTTATGATTTACCAATATTAAGTTATTGTTTATTAGGAGACGATTTATTTTTAAATGGACAGGCATCAACGAGTTGTGAATTAGGGAATCTGACGACTAAAGAGACGGGAGAATTCCTATGCAAAGTAAATAAAAACTCAGGGGAGGTTATAATTGCAAATTTCTTCAAACAGGATATCATAAACGGATCAATAATCTCAATAAATAATAAAATTTTACTTAATGAACAAAATTTATTTTATTTATTCGATACCACTTGCAATAATATTAAAATTCAGACAATTAATAATTTTACCAGTTCCTATCTGATCCAAAATGGGAATAATCATTTCATTGCCATACAAAAGTTATTCTTAACATCGACGATAAAAGGTATGATGCTTGACAACAATGATTCAGTGTCAGAATTATGGACAAAAACATTTAATTATGCAATTAACTCTTTATTTACAACCGATAATTTCATCTATTTCAATTTAGAGAATGATACTATATATCAAATAGATCAATTTGGAAGATTTCATAATAAACGTTATAGGGAACCATATCAAGGATATATATGTGGATCAAATAATTTAGAGTACGGATATACATATGGTATTCATAAGCAACCCGGTGGAGATACATTAATCTTAGATACTATCCATTTTTGTACTGGACTTTTAATGCCAATTGGAATTGATACTGTACAACCCATAATTAGCAAATCCAACGGACAATTTAAAGCCTTCCCTAATCCAACAGAAAAATTATTGACAATTTCAATGGATAATAATATCAGTGGTGATTTGGAATTATATAATTCATTAGGAATATTGCTAAAAAGAATTCAAATAATAGATAACCTTAAAGAATATACCTTGGATCTTTCCTCCTATCCTTCAGGCTGTTATTTAATTCATCTTCAATCAAATAGCAATAGTCATACAATGAAGATTCTTAAACAAAATTAAATTATCTTCTTTCGTAAAACATTTTCTTTAAAACTTCTTTTTGATAAGGGGATTTAAAATAGCCAATGTTTTCTAATTCAGCTATTCCATCCATGCCATTACCTAATCTGGGTTCGATAGAAATTGCCTGATCAAGATATTTATAAGCATTGTCCTTGTCACGGTTAAGATAAAATATTGTTGACAATCCCAATAAAGCTTCAAAATTTCTTGCATCAATATTTAAACAGCTTTGGAATTGTTTATTTGCTTTATCAATATCACCTTTCTCAAAATAAAAATACCCCAATATATTGTAAAGCCCTGCATTTCCCTGATCAAGTTCAATCGCAGCCGAACAATCAGATATTGCTTTATCTAATTGATTAATCTTACTATAGGCAATACTTCGGTTTACAAAAGCATCTCTGTATCCCCGGTTCAGTTCAATAGCTTTTGAATAATCTTTGATCGCGGAGTCTACGAATCCAAGATTCATATAGGTAAGACCACGATTGGAGTATGCCTTTGAGTTTTTCGGAGTTAGTTCTATTGTTTTTGAAAAATCTTCAATTGCCATTCTGTAATTACGAAGTACTCCATAGGAAACACCACGACTCAGGAAGGCATCGGAATCATTTTTATTAAGAGCTATTGCCTTTGAAAAATCATCGAGGGATTTTTCCCATTGGCTGGTGTTTTGATAAGCTACGCCACGATCACTATATCCCCAACTATATTGCGGATCCATTTCAATCACCTTTGTGAAATCCGTTATTGCATCGTTCCATTTTCCCTGTTTTGTATATGCAATTCCCCGGTTTGCATACGATTTTACAATTTCATTTGGATATTTCTCAATTACATCATTCCATAATGTCATATCATCTTTCCAAACCTTTGTCCGGTTAAATGTTATAAACATCATTATGATGAATATAAGAGTAAATCCTCCGAAGGAAAGTTGTTTTAATTCATTTTTATTCCACAAATAATGTTCACAAAACCATCCTGTTATCAAACACAAACCCAAATAAGGAAGATAAGAAAATCTGTCAGCCAGAAATCCTATTCCCTGTGTTACAATTTGGGCCTGAAACATCGGGATTATATTAATCAGAAAGAACACAATACCAAAAAGAATAACACGATTCTTTCTCCACTTATAGATTAAAAATCCAAGAAAGAATGCGAAAAAAGGACTGATGTAATATATTATAGATAAATCATGACCAAGGGAATTTCCATATGGATAAATTGCACTTAATTGAAATGGAATAAAAAATTTAATTACATATGCATCCAATGAATAAAAACCTAAGAAAATCTGATCTAGCAAGCTGATATTTTGAGGTGTTTGTAAGAACTCCTGATTTCTCAACAATACAATCTCAGTAAATCCAAAGATTAAGGACAATACCAAGAATGGAATTTTTTCAATTAAAACCTTTTTTTTAAAGGATCGATCAAGATAATAATCGATAAATAATAAAACTATTGGGAGTGTGACTGCTGTGATTTTGGAAAAAAGAGACAAAAGGAAAAGAAATAAACTTGTAAAATAGAACAAATATCTTTTCCTGGGTAATTCTATATATCGGATATAAACAAGCAAAGAAGAAAAGTAAAATAAACTATAGAGCAAATCCTTACGTTCTGATAACCAGACAACCGATTCAACATGCATTGGATGTAATGCAAAGATCAATGATCCTATTCCAGCAAATAGAGGCTTTAACCTTAATTTTTTAAGCAACAGGAAAACTAAAACTGTACAAAGAAGATGTAGAAAAAGATTGGAAAGATGGAAGATGAATGGATTGAGTCCAAAAATTCTATATTCAATTGCAAATGTAAAGAGTGGTAAGGGCACATAACTGCCTGCAACAGTGGTTGTGAATATTTCAGATATTGAACTGGAATTGAAATGCTGGATTGTTTGGTTATTTAAAATATAAGCACTGTCATCCCAGGTAAGAATGAAACCATTCTGTAAGGATGGAGAAAAGGCAAAAAATGTCAATACAATTATTATAAATATTAAAAAGGCTGGCCTTTCAATCAAAGGAGTAACATGATTAACGGGAGGCGGAAGCTTTGATTGAGTTGTATTGTTACTAATTTTCCTACTTTGAATATTTGGTTTCTTTGCCACCGCTTGGATAATTTAATTTAGGATCAAAAATAGCGATAAAAATATAATTAAAACCCCGCTACGAGTTTCAGATTGAACAGCCTTGGCGTAAGATAATTCGGAACGTTATACTGCCTGCCCTGCACATCGGTTATCCATTGGTATGATACCGTATTGGCAAAATCGAAAAGGTTGAACACATCAAAGCCAATCCACAGGGACTTGAACGCACGAAGGGGATTTTTCCCTGAAAAATGAGTGTATTCCCCGATCAGTTGTTTTGAAAGTCCGATGTCGACTCGGCGATAGGGAGGCATCCTGAAGGTCTGGTAATACCTTGGAGAGTTGGGAGCCCCATAAGGCAGTCCGGTGCCGTAAACGAGGGTGATTGCAACTTTCCAGGTTGGGAAACCGGGGATATAATCCTGGAAAAAGATCGCCAGATTGAAACGCTGGTCGGTTGGGCGGGGGATCCAGTGTCCCTGGAAATATTCTTCGGTCCTCATCAGCGATATGCTGGCCCAGGATTCAGCCCCTTTTACAAATTCACCGTTGATCCGGAAATCAATCCCTGCTGCATATCCGTGGGCGTCGTTAGTACCGTAATACCGTATCCTGAGGTTATCAATTTCATAAGGGATCAGATCCTGGATGTACTTGTAGTAAACCTCCGTAACTAATTTGAAAGGCCTGTGCCACAGGCTGAAGTACAGGTCGCTTCCGACAACTCCCTGGTAGGATGTCTGGGCTTTCAGGCCCGGTACGATCAGCCCCTGAAGGTCGGTCATTTCCCTGAATGTGGGTGGTTGTGAGTACACGCCACCCGAAACCCGGAACACCATTTCTTTTTTCCAGTGGGGCTTGAACGAGAAGTTGACCCTTGGATTGAACAGGAACTGACTATTATAATCGGAATAAATGAACCTTGCCCCTGCAGTCAGCCCCATATCATTTTTCTCATTCTTGAAAGTCCAGGTATTCTGTACGAACGCATCGCCTTTGTTGGTGCTCATCCCGCCTTTGGCCTTAAGCACATTTGCGATAAAAAAATCGCCGTGGGGAGGGTTTTTACCCAGTGAATCCTGGGGGCGGGGAAGGGAATATCCTGCCGAGTCAAGCATCTGCCATTCATTCATGGTATAATTGAAAACATCATGCTGATACTTGATCCCCCATAGCATCAGGCTCTTCCCTTTTTCATAGGAACCTCGGTGTTCGATATTGTAAACTGTGCCGTCAAGGTAATCCCTTGCATGGTCGATATATGCCCCCACACCAAGCAGTTGTATCAGGTTGCCGGCATCCTTCCCCTGCAGTTCCACCTGCCCAAGCCAGTACTCTCCCGAAATATCATAAGTCTGGGCTTCATGGGTCTGGTACGCCGATCCCATCAGTTTCAAACGTAGATGGTCGCTCGGTTTGAAGGTCAGTGTAGCCGACGTAAGCCAGTTCTGATAGCGGTCATTCTCTTGTCCGTCAAAATAAATCTTTACCAGGTAGGCCGTCACAGCATCGCTTCCGAACGTGGTTGTCTGGCTCTGGGGAATGAGTTTGAAGGAATTTGCAGTGAAACTTCCGAACACGGATAATTCCCATTTACTGCTGAAATCATAGTACAGCATCCCCTGTACATCGAAAAACCTGGGTTTGTAGTTGCCTTTTGTGTCGAGTGACTTCAGAAGGTAGGTGTTGGTTTTATACCTTACGCCAAGGAGGTAAGCCAGTTTTCTGGTAATCCTTCCTTCCACATGCCCCGTTGCCCCCAGGAGGCTGGCTTCGATTGAAGCTGCAAACTGCGAAGGTTTTTTGTATTTGATATCCAGTACCGATGACATCTTATCCCCGTATTTGGCATCAAATCCTCCGGCCGAAAAACTGATCCCCGAAACCAGGTCGGGGTTAAGAAAGCTCTGTCCTTCCTGCTGTCCGGCGCGGACCAGGTATGGACGATAGATCTCTATATCATTGACGAAAACCAGGTTTTCGTCGTAGTTACCGCCACGAACAGAATACTGGGAGCTTAGCTCATTCCTGGAACTGACACCCGGCATGGTCTTGATCAGGTCTTCCACACTCGCATTGATAGTTGGGATATATGTAATGGCCTTGGGATCTAAGCGGCTGAAAGTGTTGGTCTTTAATTGCTGGTCCTTCACCTCGATTGTGGAAAGCTGGGTGGATGATGGTTTCAGCTGACGGCTGACCAGCCTGTTTTCACCTTTTTTCAGGTTCAATCTAACGGAATCCGTACCAAAACCAACACTGGTGAATAAAAGAAGAATATCTTTCCCGGCGGGTATTTTTAATTCATAAGAGCCGTCTTTGGATGTCGAAGTCCCGCTGGTCGTTCCTTTGATTGCTATATTCACGAATTCCAGTGGCCTGCCGTCGGGATCGTTCACAAAGCCATGGACCTTAGCTTCCTGTGCAGCAACAGAGGCACAGAACAGGAGCAGAAAACCGGTGAACAGATTCCTGAAAGCTTTCATTATTCTTCTTTAAGCCGTTCTTCCTTCTTTTTAAACTTTCCGGCCTTCCAGGCTTTGATGAACTGGGCCCAGGCGAAGGGGTTGAATATGTTGAAAGGTTGCTGTTGCCCGAAATAGTAGAGTTTGGACGTTGTATTTTCAATGTAGTTATTATAGTTCATGCGGGCATCCATTGGATAGTCCAGGGCAGCCAGCCTTATATTATATACATCCAGGTTTTTCTTTGCAATCTCATAATCGTCATCCGGGATCTTCGTCTCGATAAAGGCCTTTTTAAAATCCTCTAAGGTGGGCCAGGGAAAAATGATAGCTGCCGAAAGTGTGAGGGTGTCGTTAGTCATCAGCTGAATAAGGGAATATTTTTTCTGGGTAATGGTATCGGGTATGATAAACGATGCGGGTTTAAATCCTATTGCGGTGAAGAGAACCGTATCTCTCTGGTGGGCCACGAAAGAAAAGAAACCATAAACGTCACTGGCTGTGCCGTAATTGGAATTTTTGACCAGTACTTTGGTATAAGGAACCGGATTAAGGCTGTCGGCTGTGATAGTGATGCCGGAGAACTGCACCAGTTTCTCATCAACCGGCTTTAACTGTGCATGCAGATTCATCCCGCTGCCAGTGAAAGCGATGGCAAGTGCCAGAAGAAATTTCCTTAAGATCATGCGCAGGTAAGAGATTCGGATGGTAAAGATAACGAGGTTTTGCTTGATTTATTTCCGTGGGTCAGCGATTGTATTAAAAGAAAAAGGCTGTCGCATGTAACATGTGACAGCCTTTATCAACCTATGAAAATCCTTATTTGGATAAGTAACCTTTTTCTCTTGCTTTCTTGATGGAAGCGTACACACCGTTTTTATTGATGTGCCTGATTCCCTCAGCGGAAACCCTGAGGGTAATTTCTTTATTTTCTTCAGGAACAAAGAATTTTTTAGTCTGAAGATTAGGGCTGAACACCCTTTTTGTTTTGTGGTTGGAGTGCGATACTTTATTTCCTCTGATTGCGCCTTTTCCCGTTATTTCACAAATTCTTGCCATGGCCTGAATGATATTATTGATTTTCAAATGGGAGTGCAAAGTTAGGAATACTTTTTCAATCTGCAAAATATTTCTCCTCAAACCCATCAGTTCACACGATCTTATTCCTGTCCCAGCAGGTTTTTCCTGAGCAGGTTCAGGGCTTGCAGGGCTGCACGGCGGATATTCCGGTCCCGGCTGTCGCCAAAGAGATATTCTTTTGAAAATACCTCATCAGGAGTTGCAATAGCGATCCAGGTAGTGCCAACAGGTTTGTCGGCCGTGCCTCCGCCGGGGCCGGCAACACCCGAAACGGCTATCACATAATCCACATTAAGGTTGGTTTGGGCGCCTATCGCCATTTCGGTAACGACTTCGGAACTCACAGCGCCGAATTCCAGAAAGGTTTCGGGCATGATACCGAGCATTTGCTCTTTTACTGCGTTATCATAAGCAATGATAGAGCCTTTGTAATAAGCAGAACTTCCGGGAATACTGGTAATCAGATGGGCGATATAACCTCCTGTGCAGCTCTCTGCTGTTCCCAGGGTGCAATTTTTTTCTTTCAGCAGTTGCCCCACAATTGCTTCAAGCCTGTCGTCATCCGCCCCGAAAATATAATCCGGAATAATAGCCGATAGTTTCTCAGCCTGTTCATCAACCAGGCCTCTGACAACAGCCTCACCATCCCCGGTTCCTGTCAACCTTAAACGTACTATCCCGGGCTGGGGGAGGTAGGCCAGTTTAATGGATGGGGGCAGGTTATTCTCCCATTTTTCAATGATCGCGGCCAGAAAAGATTCCCCAATTCCCTGTGTAAGTATGGTTTTATGATAAATTGACTTCGGATGGAATCTCTTTTTCAGTTCAGGGATGATGTGCTCTTTCATCATTGCCTGCATCTCGAAAGGTACGCCGGGCATGGAAATATAGATTGCTTTACCCGTTCTGCCCGGAACCGGAATATCCTTTTCGAACCACATCCCCCTGGCGGTGCCAAGCTTGTTGGGAATGCCCGTACAATCTTCCGGCAGGTAAGCCTGCTGGCGGTTCAGCTCGGTTACCTCGTATCCCCGGCGGGCGAATATACTTTCGATATCCTTGTAAGCTTCCTCGTTAAACACCAGCCTTGTACCGAAAAAGTCGCATAATGTGGTCTTGGTGATGTCGTCTTTGGTGGGGCCTATCCCACCCGAAATCAAAACTACTTCACTGCGCTCACCTGCTTTCCACATGGCATCCAGGATATGTTCCCGGGTATCGCCTATGATCGTGAATTGATGTACTTTAAATCCTTCAAGATTCAATTGTTCAGCCATCCAGGAGGCATTGGTATTGACGACCTGGCCAATGAGCAGTTCGTCACCTATGTTGATGATCTCAATGTTCATGAAGCAAAGATGTAAAAATCCCGTGAATTAAACGATCTTTTTTAATGTAAGCCCGAGAACACGGAAATAGTTTGCCAGGCTGGGCTCGTTGATGAACTGCATATTCAGGTTTATCTTAGCTGGCATTATCTCTGTAATATACTGTTGTTCCGGGTGGGAGGATTTGCCCAGGATCTCATTTTCGTTGATATATTCAAGGGAGGCGTAATCGGTAATACCCGGCCTTACACTCAGCACTCTTTGTTGTTCTGCTGTATACAGATCGACATACTTCCTGATCTCCGGCCGTGGTCCTACAAGGCTCATCTCACCTTTGAAAACGTTGAACAATTGGGGGAGTTCATCCAGCTTAAACTGTCTTAAATAATAGCCAACTTTAGTGATCCTGCTGTCGCGGCTGCCGATTGTAAGGCCTCCTTTTTTATCGGTATCCTTACGCATGGAGCGGAATTTCAGCAGCCTGAAATCACGGTTGTCTTTACCAACCCGGTTCTGTATGTAAAAAACACCTCCTCTGGAATCAAAAGCAATGCACACAGCAAGGATGATAAATAACGGAAGACAGATCAGCAGGCCGATCAGGGAAAAGAGTATATCGAAAAAACGGATCATCTCAGAATTGCTTCATGACCATATTCACCGCATTAACAACGGCCCTCACAACCTCATCCACCATGTCGTCGGTAAGGTCGTAGTACACAGGGAGGGTGATTTCACGGGAATAGTTGTCGTAAGCCACGGGGTAGTCCTCCACACGGTAACCCAGGGATTTGTAAAAAGTCATCATAGGCAGGGGAACGAAATGTACGTTTACAGCTACCTCCTGCCTGAAGATCTCTTGTATTACCTGGTCGCGCTGGCTTTCCGTCACTCCCGTTATCCGCAGTAAAAAAATATGATATGATGACTGGCTTTCCGGGGTTTCGTAGGTTGGTAACTGCGCCCATTTATATTGCGAAAGGGCCGCTTTATAGCGGTCAAGGATGTGTTTGCGCTTCACCAGCATATCCTCGTCGTAACGCTGTATTTCAACCAGGCCCATGGAAGCCTGGATATCGGTCATGTTACACTTGTAACCTGCTTCTACAATGTCGTACCTCCAGTTGCCGATCTGATTTTTAGCCAGGGCATCCTTGGTTTGCCCATGAAGGGATTTTATGTTAAGCCGTTGGTAGATCTGCAGATTGTCGAAGGGCTCCGGGAGGTTGAAGCAGATCGCGCCACCCTCGGCCGTTGTAAGGTTTTTCACGGCATGGAAGGAATACACGGTAATATCGGTAAGGTTACCTGCCATTTTTCCCTTGTATCTCCCGCCAATCGAATGGGCGGCATCGGATAATACCAGGATTCGTCCCAGTTGTTCCTGTTCTTTAGTTGTTGCTTTAAATTGACTGCGGATGTCATCTCGTAGCACCAAAGCATTGATCGCATCATAATCGCAGGGCCATCCGGCTATATCCACCGGTATGATCACCTTTGTTTTACTGCTGATGGCATTTTCAATTGCCCTGACACTTATGTTAAAATCCTCGCAGGAATCAACAAAGACCAGGGTTGCACCGCAATGAACAACCACGTTGGCTGTGGCATTATAAGTATATGCAGGGACAATGACCTCATCTCCGGGTCCCACCCCGAACCAGTGAAGTACAAGCTCCAGTCCGGCTGTTGCCGAATTCAGACAGAGGGTGGATTTATGTCCGCCGTATTGGGTAAGCAGTTTCTCGAACCTCTTGGTCTTAGGGCCCGTAGTGATCCAGCCGGAATAGAGTGTATCGACGACTTCATCGACGATGCGCTGGTCCATGCGGGGAGGGGAGAAGGGGATCATAATGATATCGCTGCTTCACCACTTAAAAACGTAAGTATATTCTTTTCTATACGCTTTTCAATCGCGGATGTATCGGAGCGAACGAATGCCTCTCCCGTGATACGTTCGTAAAGCTCGATATAGCGTTCGGTGATCTCATTCACAAATTCATCGGGCATATCGGGAACCTGCTGTCCTTTGTTGCCCATGAAATTGTTGGCCATAAGCCATTCCCTCACGAATTCCTTGGAGAGCTGCCTCTGCTGTTCGCCTTTGTCCTGCCTTTCCTCGTAACCTTCGAGATAAAAATACCTTGAAGAATCCGGGGTGTGGATCTCATCGCAAAGATAAATTTTACCATCCCCACCTTTGCCGAACTCGTATTTGGTATCGACCAGTATGAGGCCGTGTTTTGCAGCGATCTCAGTCCCGCGTTTGAAGATGGCGTAAGTGTATTTCCTGATCAAATCGTATTCTTCTTTAGGGATAAGGCCTTGTGCAAGGAGTTCTTCTTCTGTGATATCCTCGTCATGACCTGCAACAGCCTTTGTGGTAGGCGTTATGATTGGTTCGGGAAAACGCTGGTGCTCCTTCATCCCGTCGGGAACAGGTACACCGCATATATGCCTTGCGCCCTTCTGGTAGGTACGCCAGGAACTTCCCGTAAGATATCCGCGGATGATCATCTCAACAGGATATATCTTGCAAAACCGTCCAATGGTTACATTCGGATCGGGGCTGGAAATTTTCCAGTTTGGACAGATGTCTGCCGTTGCATCCAGGAATTTAGACGCTATCTGGTTAAGGACCTGGCCCTTGTATGGAATTCCTTTGGGAAGAACAACATCGAAAGCCGAGATCCTGTCGCTGGCGACCATCACCAGGTATTTATCATTGATGTTATATACATCCCGGACTTTCCCATGGTACACTGATTTCTGTCCCGGGAAGCTGAAACTGGTTTTCGTAAGTACGTTCTGCATAATCGGAATATTTGTAACAAAAGTAAGGAATTTAAATAAAAATCAGTATTTATGAATTATATTTGTAAAAAATATTGGTTTTATGAAGCCTGTTACTTATACAAGCACTTTACCCGACGATCTTTGGGATCTCCTGGAGTCCTATGCAAGAAAGCTTAAAGTTCCTAAAAACAAACTTTTAGAGAATGCTTTAAGGAATTACCTGGGGCATCTGAAAAAGGCAGAATATATACGGTCGTTCAAAAAAGCAGCCGGAGATGAGGAGATGATAAGTATTGCGGAAGAGGGGATGGAGGATTACCTGAAAATGCTGGGAGACGAATGAGACAGAGGGAAATTTGGCTGGCCGACCTGAATCCTGTGCAAGGAAGTGAACAAAGCGGGATTCGTCCCGTGGTCATCATCAGCGGAAATGCCATGAATGATCACCTGGGCATCAGCATCATTTGTCCGCTGACTTCAAAAATAAAACATTATACCGGCTGTGTGATCGTTGAGAAGGGTTATGAATCGGGGCTGGAACAGGATTCGGAAATCCTTACATTCCAGGTCAGGACTGTTGCTAAGTTCCGTTTTTTTAAAAAACTTGGTGCGATTTCCGACAGACAGCTGGAAAGTGTTAAACGAGGGTTGGCCGAAATACTTACTTATTAGAGCTTGACAAGTTTTTTTACTTCATTTCCCGTCTTTGAGATGATGGTTACCAGGTATATCCCAGGCGAGAGTATACTGATGTCAATCCCGGCAGGAAAAATCATGATTGATTTTGCCAGGACCTGTTCTCCTACTGAGTTATAGATAATCACACGGGTTTCTGATATTTTTCCCGTTGCAGTATTTACAATGGTTATTTTATCCGAAGCGGGGTCAGGGTAAATGCTGAATGAGGCTACAGGCTGACCTCTTTCTTCAACCCCTGCAACTCCTCCATTGGTGGTTTTCAGGATGACCGCGCTGTCGCCCACGATATACCCTGTTTTTGACCCTGCAAATGTTACGGCCTTTAATGAATGAAATGATCCTCCCTGCAAGCTGGTCCAACTGTTGCCTCCGTCGGTCGTCTTTAAAATCATTCCCTTCGTCCCTACTGCATATCCTAATAAGGTATCCGTAAAACAAACTGAATATAACTGGGTGTTCAAGCCCTGCTGAACATAATCCCAGTTTACCCCTCCGTCGGTGGTTTTATTAATATTCCCCGTCATGGTCTGATAATCGTAGCTTGTCGCGAAACCCTTGTTATTACTGAGAAACCAAAGGGAGGTGAAAAATGTAGAATAACCCTGCGACTTTGATGTCCAGGTTGCACCTCCATCCAGAGTCTTCAGTATCATGCCACCCTCTCCTGCTGCATAAGCCGTCAATGCATCAGGACCGGCTACGGTGTTTAAACGGTGTTGTGCATCAACTGAAAAGGTGACCCAGTTCTGTCCCCCGTCATAAGTTTTGAATACAGCCCCACGTGGATCAGTATAGACATCCCAGCCTGCAATGTAACCGACCTGGTCATTGATAAAGTAAACCGACCGGAGTTCATGGGGCATGCGAAAAGGTAGTATATTCCAGTTGTCACCTCCATCTGTTGTTTTCAGAACGATCGAGGGCGTGGAACCGTTGAGGTTGAACGTTCCTCCTGCAGCATAGCCGATGTCGGGTGACGGAAAAAAGACAGAGTTCAGATCGTCGAACCTGCCGCTGCAATGTATCATCCAGCTCCTGCCCCCGTCCTTTGTGGTCAGGATAAAACCTGAAGCCCCTGCAACTGTTCCTGAAGCCGTGTCGGAAAAGAATACCGAATGGAAGTTCAGTTTATTGTTCAGGGATGAAATTGTCCAGTTAGATCCCCCGTTTGCCGTGGTAAGGAGGGTCCCGTTCACTCCCGAAGCAACTCCCCAGGATGGGCCGGCAAAACAAACGGAATTAAGGCCGTCGGGTGTCCCGTTCAACAGGGTATCCCAGGTTGTCCCTCCATCGGTGGTTTTATAAACAAACCCCCTTCCGGGGAATTCATATCCGGCCAAATATCCTGTGTCTCCGTTATAAAAAAACACAGACTGCAGATCAGCTGAGCTTCCTGAAGAAATCCATGTCCATGTATTTCCTGCATTGCAGGTTTTAATAAGCTGGCCACTCAACCCTGCTGCATAGCCTGTGTCCTTCGCCGGGAAGGAAAGAGAGGTCACGGCATACGGGATGTATGGCTGAATAGTCCAGGAATGCCCTCCGTCGGTGGTTTTCAGAAGGCATCCCCAGCTTGTTTCACTATCGGCCCCTCCTATATACCCTGTGAGTGAATCTGTGAAAAATACCGCAGAAAAATTGTATTCAGAATCATACGGCATCGAGGTCCAGTTCGCCCCTGCATCAGTCGTTTTAATGATGCTGCCTCCGTAACCGACTGCGTATCCTGTGTTTTTATCCGGAAAGTGAACTGAAGTGATGCCATGGCCTGAGGTCCCAGCTAAGGTAATCCAGTTGTTCCCTGCATCCGTTGATTTCAATATTGATCCTGAACCTCCCCCGATATAACCCGTCAGGCTGTCGGTAAAGCAGATTGACTGCAGCCATCCTGTGGATCCGCTGTTCATCCTGGTCCAGGTTTTACCGGCATCGGAGGTCTTTAAGATTGTGCCACCGTTACCAGCAACAAATGCCGTATGTGAATTTGCAGCGTAAACCGACAGCAGGTTTTTACTGGTAAGAGACAGGTTGATCCTGTTCCATTGGGGAAAAGCATCTGTTGTTAAAAATGCCAGCAGAAGAAGGATACAGATTCTTTTCATGATCTTCCGGATTAAATCATAAAAATCAGAATCAAATTTACAAAATTTCTCTATTTCGCTACCTCGCAGCCTCGCTATTTGATTTTTCTCCGTATGCGTTGATGATCCTGCTCACGAGTTTGTGACGGATGATGTCGGAATTATCCAGGTAAACGAAGTCAATGCCTGGGACGTCGTTGAGTACCGACTGCACATGGATAAGGCCTGATACCTGGTGTTTCGGAAGGTCGACCTGGGTTATATCGCCGGTCACGATGAATTTTGCTGATGCCCCCATTCGTGTAAGGAACATCTTGAGCTGGCTGGGGGTGGTGTTCTGGGCTTCATCGAGAATGGAAAAGGCATTATTCAGGGTGCGGCCGCGCATGAAAGCAAGCGGGGCAATCTCGATCGTGCGGTCTTCGATGTATTGCAGGAGTTTCTGGGGTGGCAGCATATCCCTGAGGGCGTCATACAAGGGCTGGAGATAGGGATCGAGTTTTTCTTTCAGATCGCCGGGAAGGAATCCCAGGTTTTCTCCTGCTTCGACCGCGGGACGTGTTAAAATGATACGGTTTACCTGCCGATTCTTTAAAGCACGTACAGCTAAAGCGACAGCAGTATATGTTTTTCCTGTACCTGCAGGCCCGATAGCAAAAACCAGGTCATTTTTGTCGCAGCTTTCGACCATACGGCGTTGGTTGGTTGTGCGGGCGCGAATGAGCATCCCGTTCTTGCCGTGAACCAGCACTTCCGGGCTGGTCTCGGGAGCCATTGTGGGAGAGCCGTTGTTCCCTTCAAATAACTGAGCGATGTCATCCTTTGTAAGCCTCCCGAATTTTTCGAAATGAAGCAGGAGGGACGTGAACTTTTCCTCAAAGTCAAGGAGGTCCGACTCCTCGCCAAGGGCCTTTACAAAGTTATCACGGCTAAGAATTTTCAGCTTCGGAAACCTGTTCCGTACCAACTCGAGGTTCTGGTCGTTGGGACCAAAAATATCAAGCGGATGTACCGATTCAATATGGATGATTTTCTCGCTCATTAAAAAATGCGTACCTTTGAATACGCAAAAGTACGAATATTTCGATGGCTATCATTACGCTGACCAGTGACTGGGGCATTAAAGACCACTATGTTGGCGCTGTTAAAGGTACGATCCTGAGGCTATTGCCGGAAGTTACGATTGTCGATATCACCCATACTATTCCTCCGTTTGACCTGAACCAGGCCGCCTTTATCATCCGTAACTTTTATAAGAACTTCCCGGAAGGCAGTATTCACATACTGGCAGTAAACACAGAGGCTTCAATCCGTCATCCGCATACATTGGTAAAATATGAAGGACATTGGTTCATAGGTGCCGACAATGGTATATTTTCCCTGATCTTTGATAAGAAGCCTGAACTGATCATCGACCTGGATGTAATGCAGGATTCGGATTATTTTACATTTCCTACCCGGGATGTATTTGCTAAGGTGGCCTGTCATATCGCCGAGGGCAAGCCGGCTGAAAAACTTGGCCATGTTAAGAAAGAAGTATTGCAGAAGATAGCATTCAAACCTGTGATACAGGGCGACCTTATCAAGGGGCAGGTGATCTATGTGGATAATTACGAGAATGCCATTACCAATATCACCGAAAGCCTGTTTAAATCAGCTACCAAGGGCAGGAAATTTACTATTACTTTCCGCTCGTCAACGAACCGCATCACCCATATCAGTAAATCTTACCAGGATGTTCCCGAAGGCGAGATGCTTGCCCTGTTCAGCAGCAGCGGCTATCTTGAGATCGCCATGAACAAGGGGAATGCTGCCGGACTGCTTGGGCTGTACCTCGACCAGCCGGTAAACGTGGAGCTTAACTGATTGCCGGCGTTTATCTGAGGCAGGGCAGCAATTCCGCAGCAAAATCGTATCAGTAAGTCAGTAATGCTACAATGATCAGCAGGCCGAAAAATAACGGCAGGCCTATGATCAGATAGGATAAGGAGATCAGGAACATCTTCGACAGGGTCTTTCCAAAGGTCTGGCTGTAATACCGTTTCAGGGCTATGAATCCATAAACCAGAAAGACGGTCATTATCAAAAAGAAGCTTACCGGGATGAAAACTTCAACGAGAAGGGAGAGGATAAGCACGAGGAAAAAGAAGGCATGAAGATGCAGGGAAAATATCAGGTGTTCAAAGTATAAACGTTTCCGTCGGATATAAAACAATTTCAGCAGGAGCGCAAAAACAGGGATCAGCAAAAAGATGAGTTTTGATGCGGTATGTTCAAGCACGGTTCCAAGTGACTGACCTCTCGAGATCATGATCTTGCATACGTGCCTTAAGAAGAATTTTGTCGCCGGGCTTTCTTTCGGGAAATGCTTGTCAACATACCTTTGTATCCCGATGCTGTCGACCTCCATCCGCATTGAATCCTGTCCCGACCTGCTTACAGGCACATTCCTTAATGAATAATGAATGTGAACCAGATCCGCTTTCTCACCAACTTTTTGGACCCCTTCAGTTTCGGGCATCACCTTATCGCTTTCTTTTTTTTCTGTTTCATTGCTGAACGGCAGAAGAATAAAATATATAATACTTATCACCAGGAACAGCTTGAAGGGCTCGACATAGGACCTGCGTTTGCCCTTCATGAATTCAAGGGTAAGCCAGCCGGGCTTATATATGAGTGGAAGTATGGTACGGAAGAACTTGGAATCAAAATGGAAATAGTCGAAAAAGGATTCCCCTATCAGGTGGCTGAACGACAGATCTTCCCGCTCAAGGCGTTTCTGACCGCATTGGTGGCAAAACAAGTCGTTGACCCATAATTGGTGTCCGCAGTTCAGACAGGGACCCGGTTCATGCTGCGGTTTCGGCTTTTCCGGCATTGCCGGTTTTCTTCGGATAAGGCTTTTCATTGGCCAAATGTAAGAAAAATGTGAAAAAATCGTAAATTGCGCCCCTCAAAGCGGGTTCAATGTTTACGCTGTTCAAGAAAGAAATCAACGGTTTCCTCAGTTCTCTCATAGGCTATATCGTTATCGTGGTCTTCCTGCTGATGACAGGCCTTTTTCTCTGGGTCTTCCCCATGCAGTTCAATATACTCGACTTTGGATATGCCAATCTCGACGGACTGTTCATCCTCGGGCCTTTCGTTTTCCTGTTCCTGATCCCCGCAATAACCATGCGTTCTTTTGCCGATGAAAAGAAAAGCGGGACCCTGGAACTTCTCATGACCCAACCTTTAACCGATCTTCAGATCATACTCGCAAAATTTTTCGCCGGATTCGTTCTGGTGATCTTTTCACTTCTCCCTACCCTTGTGTACTTCTTTTCGGTGTACAAACTGGGCATACCCCCCGGGAACCTAGATTCGGGCGGGATCTGGGGTTCCTATACCGGCCTGATGTTCCTTGGTATGAGCTTTGTAGCAATAGGCATATTCTCGTCCTCCATCACCGATAACCAGGTCGTCGCCTTCGTTGTTTCACTCATCATCTGTTTTTTGCTGTACCTCGGATTTGATTTCATTTATATGTTCATTCTTTCAGGCAAGATCGGGCTTATAGTGCAGGACCTCGGGCTGAACGCGCATTATTCTTCCATGAGCAGGGGCGTGATCGATACCCGCGACCTGATTTACTTCCTCTCGGTCACGGCCTTATTCATATTTCTCACTAAACTTTCGCTCGAAAGCCGTAAATGGTAAGCTGATGGAGAAGGTGAACGAAAAGAAACGGAATATCAAAAGGAACAACCTTGTTCAGCTGCTCCTTATGCTTGTGATCATCATCCTGCTAAATATTATCTCAGCCTTTATTTTTACACGTGTCGATTTGACTTCTGAGAAGCGATATTCCCTTGCCCCGGCCACAAAGGAAGTTGTTAAAAAACTGGATGATGTCATGTTCTTCAAGGTTTACCTCTCCGGCGACCTGCCTCCCGCATTCCAGCGACTGGCTAATGAAACAAGGGAGATGCTCGATGAATTCAGGGCATACAGCAATTTCGTGCAGTACCAGTTCGTCGACCTTTCGGCCATTGCCGATGAGAAGGACAGGACCTTCGCCTACCGCAGCCTCGCGGAGAAAGGACTTCAGCCCACAACATTAAGAGTGAATAAAAAGGGACAATCTTCCCAGCTGGTAATTTTTCCTGGCGCCATTGTAACTTACCGTGGCCATGAGACCCCGGTTCAGCTGCTTTCTGGTTCCAATGCCGGCGAAGACCCGGACAAGGTGCTGAATAATTCGATCCAGGCGCTTGAATATAACCTGGCCAGTGCCATACAGGTCCTCACCAAAATAAGCAAACCGAGGATAGCCATTCTTCAAGGACAGGGCGAGCTCTCTGAAATGGAGACTTATGACCTTGAAAAATCCCTTACCCAGTTTTATAATGTGGACAGGGTGACTATTAACCATAAAATCAATGCCTTGTCGATCAGGGTTAAACTAGATTCATTACACGACAAACTGGCAAACAAATACAAAGCCCTCATCATTGCAAAGCCAAGCAAACCTTTTGATGAAAAAGACAAGTTCCTGATCGACCAGTTCATTATGAGGGGAGGGAAAACGCTATGGCTCATCGACCCGGTTTACACTCCATGGGACAGTCTTGAAAAGTATAATTCCACTATGGGTGTTGCCAACGACATCAACCTTGAGGACATGCTCTATACATACGGAGCCCGCCTGAATACAAACCTGGTGATGGACATCAATTCAATGCCTATTCCCTTGAAGACAGGCCAGATCGGGAACCAGCCACAGTTTACCTTTTTCAGATGGTATTATTTCCCACTGCTTACACCTACTATCAATCATCCCATCGTTCATGGCCTGAACGCAATTAAATGCGAGTTTATCAGTACTATCGATACGGTTGAAGCACCGGGGATCAGGAAACAGGTTATACTGACCTCCTCTCCTTATGCCCGGGTTGTTAATGTTCCCGCGCTGGTCGACCTCGAAATACTCAGGGAACAACCTGACGAAAGTCAGTTCAACAAGGGCCCCTTCCCGGTGGCCGTTTTACTGGAAGGCGAATTCATGTCCTCGTATCTCTACAGGATACCACCTGAACTTGCCGAAAACAAAGGACTTGAATTCAGAAAAAAAAGCAGGCCGACAAAAATGCTCATCATTGCCGACGGTGATATAGTCAAGAACCAGTTTAATATGAAACAGGGATATCCTTTGCCAATGGGATATGATCAATGGACCCGGGAAACCTTCGGGAACCGGGATTTCATCCTGAATGCAATGAATTTCCTATGCGACGAATCGGGGCTGATCACGGTCCGCTCCCGTGAGCTGAAAATGCGGTTGCTGGATATGAAGAGAGTAGAGACAGAAGGATTGTTCTGGAAGCTCCTGAACCTTATCTTGCCGGTACTCGCGATCCTCATTTTCGCATTGATCAGGTTCCGTATCCGCCGGATGAAGTATGGCGGTAAAACCAAATAACCAAGACTTATTTCTTTTCAATGAAGAATAAATACATCATAATATTCGTAATCCTGCTGGCCGTAGTTGCCCTGATACTAATACTTACCAATTCAACGACCACATTCAGGCGCTCAATGAGCGATTTTGCTGTTACAGATACATCCACAGTCACCAAGATCTTCATGGCCGACAAGAATAACAATTCGGTGAAATTGTCGAGAAAAGAAACCGGTGCATGGGTGCTGAATGACAATTTTGCAGCACTGAAGTTCAATATTGACCTGATGCTGAAAACCATGACCGATATACAGGTCAAAGCGCCGGTAGCCCTGGCAGCGCATAATACCATTGTAAAACACCTGGCTGTGAACGGGGTGAAGGTCGAGATTTACCAGATGGTTTACCGCATTGATTTCATGGGCATCAGGCTGTTTCCCCATGAGAAACTGACCAAGGTATATTATATAGGAGGTGCCACGCCCGACAACCAGGCATGTTACGCCCTTATGGAAGATTCGGAAGAGCCTTTCGTGATTTATCTGCCTGGCTTAAAGGGATTTGTTACCCCACGTTTCAGTACAATTGAGCGTTACTGGAGGGACCTCACCGTATTCAGGAATAATATTGAGGATATCAGGATGGTTAAACTTGAGGTGCCCGAAAATCCCGAGTACTCTTTTGAAGTTCGGTTGGATAAAGGAAGGTTGAAGAATTTCATTTCACTTGCCGATAACAAATCCCTTCCTGACCTTGACACCCTGAAAGTACTGAACTTCCTTTCGGGTTTCCGGAATGTGAATTTTGAAGCTTTCCTGAATGATATGGACAAGCATACTAAGGATTCGGTGCTGGGTTCCAAGCCTTTTATCATCATAACCCTGGTAGATACACTGAATAAAACAAAGCTTGTCAGGACCTACCATAAGCCCAACCTGTTTGGCCAGAAAGATTTTAAGGGCCGGGTTCTGCCTTACGATCCCGATCGCCTTTATGCTCTTGTGAACGACGGAAAAGACTTCGTCCTCATTCAGTACTTTGCTTTCAATAAAATATTAAGGCCAAAACCCTATTTTACAAAAGGGTTTAAAATGCCAGTGGAGCAGCCCGAGGGAGCGTACTAAAAAATTGCTCCATTTGTTCAGGCTGATCAGATAACCGAGCTGTAATGAGAATCCTAATCCTCAGCCAGTATTTCATTCCGGAGACGGGAGCTCCCCAGAACAGGCTTTTTCAGTGGGCAAAGCTTCTGAGCAATAAAGGAGCCACAGTTGAAGTCCTTACAGCCATGCCCAATTATCCTGAGATGAAAATCCACCAGGCCTACAGGGGCAAATTTTATTTCCCGGAAACAATACAGGGGATCAGCATCCACAGAGCCTGGATCTTTGCGGGTTCAAGCAAAGGCATACTGCCAAGGCTGGGGAATTATTTCAGCTTTGTCTTCACTTCCCTTCTGGTTGGAATATTCCGTATGGGTAAATACGATTATGTGTTTTGCGAGTCCCCTCCTTTGTTTCTCGGGATCACAGCATATCTTTTAAAAGTATTTAAGGGAGCAAGGCTTATCTTTAATGTTTCGGATCTCTGGCCCGAAAGTGCTGAAAAACTAGGCCTTGTCACCAACCGCTTCCTGCTCAATTCGGCAGCTTCACTGGAAAAATTCCTCTACCGCCATTCCTTCCTCATCACAGGGCAAACCAGGGGAATTGTTCGGAATATTTCATTGCGTTTCCCTCAGAAAAATGTGTTCTGGTTTAAAAACGGAGCCAATGTAAATGAACTTGAAGCCATTGAATACGATCCGGGCCTGAGGGAAAAACTGGGGTTCACATCTCAGGACTTTCTTTTACTATATGCTGGTATATTAGGACATGCCCAGGGTCTTGAGGTTGTATTGCATGCTGCCAGGGAATTGCATTCCTCTACAGCAATTAAATTTCTGATCATGGGCAGCGGACCTGAGAAGGACAAATTGCTGAAGATGAAAGAAGCGTATGGACTTGACAATGTGGTTTTCCTGGACAACAGGCCGAAACAGGAGGTCATTCCATTTATTCATGCTTCCGATGCGGCGCTGATCCCGCTCAAGAAGCTTGACCTTTTCAAGGGTGCCATTCCTTCGAAGATATTCGAGAACCTTGCCCTGAAAAAGCCTGTTCTTCTGGGTGTTGAAGGAGAGGCAAAAGAACTGTTTATCGAAACCGGAAAAGCCGGACTGGCCTTTATTCCCGAAGATCCTGCCGATCTTGCCGCCAAGGTATTATATTTGTATACCCATGTGCAGGAGAGAAAAGAGTACGGGATCAACGGGTATAATTACCTGCTCAGAGAATTCAATCCCGAAACCATTATGAACGAATTCTGGAACCTGATCAATGCGTAAAAGGATACATCAGCAGATTTTCTGGTATTGTTGCCTCGGCATTGCATTCATGCTCCCGGTATGGGGGAAATTAGTGCCTTCCATTATTGTTTTCCTGATTTTAAACTGGCTGATCTCCGGAGATTATTTAAGGACCATTCCTGTCTTATTCAGCGATAAAAACCGCAGGAACACCCTGCTGTTTGCCGGTTTATATGTGTTTTACCTTTTCGGTCTTCTTTATTCGAGCAATTATACTTATGCCAGTTTTGACCTGGAAGTTAAACTCTCCCTGCTTATTTTTCCTCTTATTTTTTCGACTGCGGATGTCGGATTCCTGAATTCAAAACATTTACGGCTTATCATGCATGTTTACCTGGCCGGTTGTGTAGTCGGTTCGCTTTTACTGCTGGGACATGCGTTTACGCTATGGAGGGATGGCATTCCAGGAGCATTTTATTATATGAAACTAAGCTGGTATTTCCATTCGGCCTATTTCGCCATGTACCTCAATTTTGCCATGGCATTTATAGTTATGGAGTTGCTGAGAAGGTTCAGAATTCTGTCAGTCCCGTTAAAAACCGTTTATTATCTGCTGCTGACCTGGTTTTTTGTTTTTATTTTCCTTCTGAGTTCCAAGATGGGCCTCATCTGTATGGTTCTGATAGCCGCACTTGGCGCAGCCGAACTTATTTTCCGCCAAAAGAAAACCTTTCTTGGGCTGGGGCTGATCATACTTTTCCTGATGTTTGTGAGGGCTGGGCTCCATGTGTTTTCGGGCACTTCCGACAGGGTAATGCAGAGCACCGAAACCCTTACTCATGCTGCTGCGCAGCCTGCGTCAAAAAGCACTTCCGACCGTATTGATATCTGGAAGGTTTCTCTTGATATAATAAAATCTAACATCTGGATAGGGGTAGGGACCGGCGATGTCAAGGATGTTTTGATCGGGAAGTATAAAGAGAAGAAGGTCGAAGAAGCGTTTGAGCTGAAACTTAATGCCCACAACCAGTACCTTCAAACCTTTATGACACTCGGCATCCCGGGGATCGCAACACTTCTGCTGATGCTTCTCCTGCCCATGGTATATGCTTTCCGCCATCGTTATTTCCTTTACTTTGTTTTCGTCCTTTTGTTTTCGGTGAACATCATGGTTGAATCCATGTTCGAGACCCAGGCCGGGGTAATATGGTATGCCTTCTTCAATATAATCCTTTACACCCTGGTAAAAACAACAAAGGCGCCCTGAGGCGCCTTCGTCTGAATCAAAATGAACATCTGGTAGATTAAACGAGTCCTTGTGCCAGCATGGCTTCAGCAACTTTTACAAAACCACCAATATTGGCGCCTTTTACATAGTTGATGAATCCGTCGCTTTCGGTACCATATTTTACACAATTCTTGTGAATATTGATCATGATAGTATGCAACCTCTGGTCAACTTCTTCGCGTGTCCAGCTAAGGCGCATTGAGTTCTGTGACATTTCAAGTCCTGATGTGGCAACACCACCTGCATTGGCAGCTTTGCCAGGTCCGTAGAGGATCTTCTTGTCGATGTATACTACAATTGCATCTGGGGTTGAAGGCATGTTTGCACCTTCCGAAACGCAATAGCAACCGTTTGCAACAAGCATCTTTGCGTCATCACCGTTGATTTCGTTCTGGGTTGCACTGGGTAATGCAATGTCGCATTTTACTTCCCAGGGGCGCTTTCCACCTACGAATTTTGCTTCAGGATATTTGTCGCAATATTCCTTGATACGGCCGCGTTTCACATTCTTAAGCTGCATCACGAAAGCAAGTTTTTCAGCATCGATACCCTTAGGATCGTAGATGTATCCTTCGCTGTCGGAGAGGGTAACAACTTTACCACCAAGCTGGGTTACTTTTTCAGTAGCATACTGGGCAACGTTTCCTGAACCGGATACCGTACATATCTTGCCTTTGAAATCAAGACCACGGGTCTTCAGCATTTCTGCGGCAAAATATACCTGGCCGTAACCTGTAGCTTCGGGACGGATCAGTGAACCACCCCATTCAAGTCCTTTACCTGTGAGAACTCCAACAAATTCGTTGCGGAGACGTTTGTACTGGCCAAACATGAAACCGATTTCACGTCCGCCTACGCCAATGTCGCCTGCGGGTACGTCTGTGTCGGCACCAATATGACGCTGCAGCTCGGTCATGAAGCTCTGGCAGAAACGCATTACTTCATTGTCGCTTTTTCCCTTAGGATCGAAATCGCTGCCGCCTTTACCACCGCCCATAGGGAGAGTAGTGAGAGAATTCTTCAACACCTGTTCGAAAGCCAGGAATTTCAAAATGCCAAGGTTTACAGTCGGATGGAAACGCAGTCCGCCTTTGTAAGGGCCGATAGCGCTGTTCATCTCAATACGATATCCTTTATTGAGCTGGATGTCGCCTTTATCATCCTGCCAGGGAACGCGGAACATAATAATGCGCTCGGGCTCAGCAATACGTTCAAGTATTTTTGCTGCCTTGTACTTGGGGTTTTCTTCAATGAAAGGAATGAGCGATTCGGCTACTTCCATCACTGCCTGATGAAATTCTTTTTCATTTGGATTCTTGGCGATGATTTTTGCCATGAATTCATCAACGACTTTCTGATAACCTTGTGACATAGTTTAGTGTTTTTAATTAATGTATGAATGTTAATTATTTCACAATAATTCACAAATGTAAGAGCCCCGGTAACCCGAAATCCACCAACAGAAAAATAAAATTGAGGTTTTTTGCATAAAACCGCTTGTTTACTTAGTGATGGTAAGTGAATCACGTACCGGCACTAAGGATATTCCGTAATGTGCTAAAATTGCGGGATTCGGTTCAAAAGGGATGAAAGATTTCTCTAACTTTGAGCGTTAAAATCAGGCAGTTTATGGCTAAACCCGGGGAAGAGAAGAGAGACATCAGGGCCGAGAACATTGACCTTGACAGGCTGGTGTACGACAACCGGGAGAGGCTTAAAGAGCTGGCTGCACTTAACGCCACCACGGCAATCCTGAAAAAAGGCAAATCCATTCAGGAGACCCTGTACGAGATCTGTACTATTATCCCGCCTGCATGGCAGTACCCTGAATTTACCGTGGCCAGGATACGGTACGATGAAATGGAGGTTACAACAACGGAATTTACCGAAACCCAGTGGTGCCAGAAACACGACTTTGAAAGCATCGACGGGCTCAGCGGCACCATTGAAGTATTTTATATAAAAGAATTCCCCCGCTCTGATGATGGCCCTTTCATGAAAGAAGAGAGGAATCTCATCATGAACATGGCAAGCCTTATCGAGGGTTTCCTCAATGGGGTAAAAGGCCGTGAAGGCCGGTATATTACAAGAGAAAGGCTGAAAGAACTTTCGGCCATCAACCAGACCACAAATATCCTGAGGGCAGGCAAACCGGTTGAAGAGGCCCTTCACCAGATCTGCATGATACTGCCTTCGGCATGGCAGTTTCCTGAATATGCCGTATGCCGCATTAAATATGGCAAGATAGAGATTAAAACCCAGAACTTTAAGGAAACCAGATGGTGCCAGCGTCAGTTGTTTGAGACCATCGACAGCCAGGTCGGCTCTATCGAGATCTATTACCTTAAGGCTTTTCCACTTGCTTTTGAAGGACCCTTCCTTGAAGAAGAACGTTACCTGATCATCAACCTGGCGAACCTCATCACCGGCCACCTCAACAGTGTCAAGGGGAAGGCGATACTGCGCAAAAGCGGATATACAGATACACAGGGAGAAAAACCGGTAACTGAGCAGGAAACCAGGGCCAGCCGCAAGCTCCTGCAGACCTTCCTGAACAGGATGAACTACAATCGCGACCTCTACCACGACCTGATGCCTTTTAAAGTGAGGGAGATACTGCTGGTTGCTAATCTATATGATGCTTACAGCATTGAAAAGGAAGGGCGGTTCTCGGAACATGTACTTGGCGAATTTTACTCCCTCAGCCTTGCGACGATGCCGCGAATAACGGGGGTTTCAAGCACAGAGGAAGTCATGGAACAACTGGGCTCAAAGCATTACGACCTCGTGATTATTATGATTGGGGTGGACAAGCATTTCCCGGTGGAATTAAGCAAAAAGATCAAGGACTTATACCAATATATTCCGGTTTTTCTGCTGCTTAACAGCAATACCGACACAGCACTCTTCGAGGATACCCCCGAGAGACTTACCTGGATCGACAGGGTTTTTGTGTGGAACGGAGATTCCAAAATCTTCTTTGCCATGATCAATTACCTGGAAGATAAGGTAAATGTAGAGAATGATACCGGCATCGGGATGGTAAGGGTGATCCTTCTTGTAGAGGATTCTCCAACGTACTATTCACTTTATCTCCCGATGTTATATAACATCGTTCTGGAGCAGACCAAGACTATTATTGAAGATGTGACTACGGATGAGCTTTACCGCATACTCCGTCTCAAGGCCAGGCCCAAGATTCTGCTCGCCTCGACCTACGAAGAAGCCCTTTACATTTTTAATAAATACAAGGAATTTGTGCTCTGCCTTATTTCTGATATAAGGTTCAAGAAAGATGGCAGGATGAATGAAACCGCAGGCTTCAACCTGGTGAAACAAACCCGGAAAGAGCTCAAGGAACTGCCAATCATCCTGCAATCGTCCGATAATCTGAATGCCCAGCAGGCCTATGAACTGAAGACCTCCTTCATCAATAAAAATTCGGAAACCCTGCTTGCCGATTTCCGGAGTTTTATCACACATTATCTCGGCTTCGGCAATTTCATATACCGCGACACCGGAGGCAGCCAGATCGCCGTAGCAAAGTCACTCAAGGAGTTTGAAGATTTTCTGAAGACTATTCCCGAGGAATCTTTATTGTACCATGCCCGCAAGGATCATTTCTCCTTATGGCTGATGGCCAGGGGCGAGGTGCAGGCCGCCAAGATCCTCAACCCGGCCAAGGTCACCGATTTTAAAAACCCTTCAGACCTAAGGGAATATCTCATCACGGTGATTCAGCATTTCCGCAATGAGCAGAACATTGGAAAGGTCATTCCTTTCGAGGAAGCCGCCATTACCGATGAACGGAATATTGTCGCCCTTACCGAAGGAGCGCTTGGTGGTAAGGGCAGGGGTCTGGCTTTCGTAAATACCCTGATCTACAACTACGATTTCTCGCAGATCATTCCGAATATCAATATATGCACTCCCAAAACGTCCATCATAGGAACCGAGGAGTTTGAATATTTTCTCGACCGGAATAAGTTAAGGGAGCAGGCTTTGCTGGAGAACGATTACAGCCTTCTGAGGCATAGGTTTATGAGTGGCAAGCTCACCGAAACACTGATCAGGAAGCTTAAGTCGGTTATCAAGGTCATCAGGAACCCCCTGGCCATACGTTCCTCTGGGCTTTTCGAGGATTCCCTGAACCAGCCTTTTGCCGGGATTTTTGAAACATATCTGATCCCCAATAACCATCCCGATCCGAATGTAAGGCTGGCACAGCTGATGGATGCTATCAAGCTCGTATATGCCTCGGTATACTCCCCGGTTGCCAAAGGCTATATTGAGGCTGTGAACTACAGGATAGAGCAGGAAAAGATGGCTGTTGTTGTCCAGGAGGTCGTTGGCCACAAGCATGGGGATGTGTTCTATCCCCATATAAGCGGTGTTGCACAATCCTACAACTACTATCCTTTTGCCCATATGAAACCTGAGGAAGGCTTTGCTGTGATCGCTCTTGGCCTCGGACGTTATGTGGTTGAAGGGGAAAAGGCATTCCGCTTTTCACCTAAATATCCTACCCTCGAAATAAATACACCCAAGGATCAGTATAAGGGGTCTCAGCTGCATTTCTATGCAGTTGACCTGAAAAAGGAAAATGTGAACCTTCTGGAAGGCGAGGATGCAGGCCTCAGGATGCTGGAAATTGATGAGGCCGAGGCCCAGGGCACATTGAAGCATCTTGCTTCGGTTTATTCACTTGAAAACAACCGTATCACTCCCGGCCTCAACCAACCCGGCCCAAGGGTTATCAACTTTGCCGATATCCTTAAATATAATTATATACCCCTGGCTAAGACTGTCGAGGTTGTTCTTGATGTGGTCAAGGAAGCCTTAGGGACTCCGGTTGAGATCGAATTTGCCATCGACCTGGAAAAAGATGAAGAGAATCGGGCCTCGTTCTACCTGCTTCAGATCAAACCGCTGATCGGGAATGTTACAGATTATCATGTTGACATGAACAAGATCAACCCGGCTGAAATTCTGCTTTATGCCGATAAGGAAATGGGCAACGGTATCATTGAAGATATTCAGGATGTGGTGTTTGTTGATCCTGATACTTTCGATAACACCAAAACCATGGAGATGGCCGATGAAATCAATCATATCAACCATGAATTTTTCAAGGATGGGAAGAAGTATGTTCTGATCGGCCCGGGAAGATGGGGGACAAGAGACCGCTGGATCGGCGTACCGGTGGCATGGCCCCAGATCAGTTCAGCAAAGATCATTGTTGAGACCAGTCTCGAAGGATTTCCCCTGGATGCATCCTCCGGATCTCACTTCTTCCATAACGTCACTTCCATGAATGTGGGTTATTTCTGCGTTCAGCCGGAGATGTCGGACAGCTATATCCGTTATGAGGTCCTTAAACAGCAGAAAAATATCAGGAAAACGGAATATTTCAGCATTGTTCATTTTGAACAGCCGCTGACGATCAGAATGGATGGCAAACAGAGGATTTCAGTGATCACCTGGAAACGCGATAATTAACAAGACTCAAAACTACTGAAATGCGAATAACACGATTAAATCCAAAGGAAACAGAGATTACCGGTGAAGATGTAGATCTCAGGCTCATCGATCCCCTGATTGAGAAGAACAAATCGAAAAAGGGAAATATTATCCCTCTGCTCCAGGGAGCCATGGATATATATGGATATATTCCCAGGCAGGTTTTTAAAAAGATCAGTACCGAATGCGGGATACCGCTAAGCGATATGTTTGGTGTGGCAACCTTTTATGCCCAGTTCAGGTTGCAGCCGGTGGGAAAACATATTATTAAAGTATGCCATGGAACCGCCTGCCATGTGCAGAATGCCAAGGAGATCTCCGAATCGCTGGAAGAATCGCTTAAGATAAAGGACGGTGAAACAACAGAAGACCGGTTTTATACCCTGGAATCCGTTGCCTGCCTGGGCTGCTGTTCCCTTGCCCCGGTCATGATGATAGGCGGTCAGACCTACGGCAAACTCACGGGGAACGAGGCAGTAAAGATCATTAAGAATATCAAACTTGCGGAAAACAACTAAGAACTATGAATACTACAGTCACTGTCGGACTAGGCAGCTGCGGAATAGCAGCGGGAGCCAACAAGACCTATGAAAAGATAAAAGCGCTTAAGGAACAGGAAAACCTGCCGTTCATACTACAGAAGACATCCTGCATCGGGATGTGTTACCGCGAACCACTGGTGGAGATCACCGACGATACGGGAACTTATATTTACGGTGATGTGAACGAAGACCGCGCAGTTGAAGTGATAGAAAAGCATATCAATCAGCATGACCCCATCAGGGATTACATCGTTTATACCGATTTGTTTGATGCTGCTGAAAATGACTTCATCGGGTCCCAAATCAAGATTGTGCTCCGCAACTGTGGGTACATGGACCCGGAATCCATTTCCGAATACGAGCAGAGGAACGGCTACACGGCCATGAAGAAGATCGTCATGAACAAAGTGTCGCGTGAAGAGGTGATTAAAACCATTCTCGATTCTGGGTTACGCGGCCGCGGCGGCGGCGGCTTCCCTACGGGTTTGAAATGGAAATTTGCCAATGCCAATAAATCCGAACAGAAATATGTTATCTGCAATGCTGATGAGGGAGACCCCGGGGCATTCATGGACCGCTCTGTTCTTGAGGGCGACCCGCATTCCATCCTTGAAGGGATGATCATAGCAGCCTATGCCATTGAAGCCACAGGCGGCGTCATTTACTGCAGGGCCGAATACCCCCTGGCCATCAAAAGGCTCAATATAGCAATCAGGCAGGCGCATGAAAAGGGATATCTGGGAAAGGATATTTTCGGCAACAGGGGATGGGATTTCGACATTTATATCAAGGAAGGCGCCGGCGCTTTTGTTTGCGGTGAAGAAACCGCTCTTATCGCATCCATCGAAGGCGAACGGGGCATGCCGCGCAAACGCCCGCCATTCCCAGCTTCTTCAGGGCTCTGGAAAAAACCGACCAACATCAATAATGTTGAAACATATGCCAACGTTCCATGGATCATCCTGAACGGGGCCGAGGCCTATGCACAATACGGCACCGAAAAGAGCAAGGGGACCAAGGTGTTCGCCCTTGCTGGCAAGATCAGACGTTCGGGGCTGGTGGAAGTCCCCATGGGGATCACCATCAAGGATGTGATCTTTAAGCTCGGCGGGGGGATAAAGAACAACAAGAGGTTCAAGGCTGTTCAGCTTGGCGGGCCTTCAGGAGGCTGTATTCCCGATTATTTATCGGATACCATTGTTGATTATGATTCGGTGAATGCTACCGGTGCTATTATGGGCTCAGGCGGTATGGTCGTTATGGACGAAACCACCTGCATGGTCGATGTTGCCAAGTTCTTCCTGGATTTCACCCGTAAGGAAAGCTGCGGCAAGTGCACTTTCTGCCGTATGGGAACAATGAGAATGCTCGAGATCCTTGAACGCATCACCAACGGCCAGGGCAGGGAAGGCGACATTGAAAAGCTTGAAGAACTGGCGTACCAGATCAAGGACAATTCACTTTGCGGACTCGGACAGACCGCACCGAATCCCGTTCTTACGACAATACGGTATTTCAGGGATGAGTATGAGGCACATATCGGGCATAAGAAATGCCCAGCCAAGGTATGCCGCCCCTTGCTTACGTATACCGTGGACCAGGAAAAATGCACGGGCTGCGTGGTTTGCCTGAAGAACTGCCCGGCGAAAGCGATCACCGGCGAGCGGAAGAAGCCCCACCTGATCAACCAGGAAACCTGTACAAAGTGCGGGGTTTGCTTCTCCAAGTGCAAATTTGAGTCAATCATTCTATCGTAAATCGTAAATAAACTTCTTCCATGTCTGACAATTCATTAAATATCGTACTGAACGGAATAATAGTAAAAGGATACCCCGGCGAAACCATTCTGGACCTGGCCCGCCGTTGCGAAATTGACATACCCACTCTTTGCAATGACGATCGCCTCGAGCCTTTTACCTCATGCTATGTGTGCGTGGTGGAAGTGGAAGGTTTACGCGGCCACCAGCCTGCATGCTCCACAAAGCTTACAGAAGGCATGAAGATCATCACCGACAACGAAGGCATCAGGAAATCGAGGAAAATGGCATTGGAACTTATGCTTAGCAACCATTATGCTGACTGCCTCGGCCCCTGCAAGCAGACCTGCCCTGCGGGCGTGGATGTGCAGGGATATATCTCGCTTATAGAAAAAGGCATGTACAGCGATGCTGTGGCCCTGATCAAGGAAACCAATCCACTGCCTGCGATCTGTGGACGCGTTTGCGTGCGCCCCTGTGAAAGCGAATGCCGCAGGAATTTCCTTGATGAAGGAGCACCGGTGGGAATCGATTACCTGAAAAGGTATGCGTCGGATCATGACCTTGAATCCCCTGAAAAATATAAACCCGCCGTAAAGAAATCCACAGGCAAAAAAATTGCAGTCATAGGCGCTGGCCCCGGAGGATTATCGGTCGGGCATTTTATGCAGATCGAAGGGCACCAGGTCGATATTTACGAGGCCGCCCCCAAATCGGGCGGATGGCTCAGGTACGGAATTCCTGAGTATCGCCTTCCAAATGACATTCTCGATAAGGAAGTGGAAAATATCACTGATCTCGGGGTCAACATTTATTACAATAAGAAATTTGGCGACAACCTCAGCTATAAGGAAATCAAGGCTAAATACGATGCTCTTGTGCTGACGATAGGATCCCAGAAGGGAACGGGGGTCGGCTGCGAGGGCGACGATGCAGGGAATGTATATTCCGGCATTGACTTCCTGAAGAACATGGAAGTTACAGGGCAGAGGTACAATTTCAAAGGCAGGACCATTGCAGTTGTCGGGGGTGGAAACACCGCCATGGACTGCTGCCGTACTTCAATACGCTGCGCTGCCGACAAGGTCTATGTGATCTACCGCCGCACCGAAAAGGAAATGCCGGCAAACCCCATCGAAATTCACGAATCCAAGCTCGAAGGCGTAGAATACATGTTCCTGACCCTTCCGAAAAGGATCAATAAAAACGCAAATGGGGAAGTTGATTCCATCACCTGTATAAAGATGGAACTAGGTGAACCTGATGCTTCGGGACGCCGCAGGCCTGTGCCCATAGAAAATTCCGATTTCGACCTGAAAGTGGATTATGTCCTCGCCGCCATTGGACAGAAAACCGATGTGAATTTCATTGATGATATCAATATGTATGCCGATGGCGGGAAGTTGCAGATCAACAAATGGGGCGACCTTGACGCAGATAAGAACACTTTGCAAACCGGCATTCCATCGGTTTTTGCAGCGGGTGACGGCGTGACAGGCCCGGCCACCATTATCGAAGCTATTGCCCAGGCCAGGATTGCTTCCAACAGTGCACACCAGTATATCATGGGACTGCCAATCGCTCCTTTGAAAAAGCCCTTCACCAGCAAACGCGATAACTTCAAAAAGCAGGTGGCACAGGATTACCTGGATAAGTTTGCAACACAGCTTCGTGAGGAAATGCCCACCCTGCCTGCTGAGGGACGTATGAACTTCAGCGAAGTGGAGCTGGGCTATTCCGGAGCGGAAGTTGCTCATCATGAAACCCAGCGCTGCCTTGAATGCGGATGTACCGCCTTCTTCAACTGTGACCTGCAAAAACATTCATCAGATTACAACGCCCAGCAGAAATACTTTGAAGGTGAATTCAGGGAATACAGGATCGATATCCGTCATCCCTACATAGAGATCGACAACAACAAATGTATTCTTTGTGCGCGTTGTGTCAGGATCTGCAGGGAAGTCGTGGGAGCCAACGCCCTCGGCCTTATCAACCGCGGCTTCGACACCTATGTAGCACCTTCAATGGGCGACGCCCTTCAGGATACACCCTGCGAATCCTGCGGAATGTGTATCTCGACCTGCCCAACTGGAGCCATTACCGAAAATGTGATCTTCAAGCCGGGACCCGTGAAAACCAGAACGGTTGATAGCATTTGCACATACTGCTCTGTGGGCTGCGCTATCAACCTGCATACTGTTAAGGGATTTATCTTTGGCGTAAGCGGAAGGAAAGGCCTGGTCAATGCCGACGGTAACATTTGCCGTTATGCCAAATTCGGATACAATTACCTGAACGACACTTCCCGTATCACCACGCCTCTGCTGAAAGCCAACGGGAAATTCGAAAAGATCAGTTTTGAAAAGGCTTTTGGCCTGATTAAAGAAAAGATATCGGGAGTTAATCCCGGCGACAACGCATTCTTTGGAGGGGCAAGGCTTACCAACGAGGAAATGTACTTGATTCACAAACTGGCAAGACTGGCCGTCAAGACCAATAATGTAGGGAGTTTCCATTATCTTGGAAGGGGTGAAAGCTACAGGAAAAATTGCGAGAATAATGTGCCTTTCGGTGAGATCAAAAATGCCAGCCTCATCTGTTATATTGGGACCGAGATTAACCGTGACCATGCTGTTGCTGGATTCATGGCCCAGAACGCACATCACATGAAAAAAACTCCCCAGTTGCTGATAACGGTAAAGGAAAGCAATAGCCTCTCACATAAAGTAAACCAGGAACTGAAAATAAAATCCTACTACCATTTCGTGAAGGCCGTGAACCATTACATTCTTTCGAAAGGACTGGAAAATGCGCTCTTCCTGCGCGACAGGGTGGAAGGCTTTGAAGAATATAAAAAGCAGCTTCTTGTTTTAAATTTCAATGAACTGTTAAAGGAAGCCGGTTTAAGTTACGAAGAGCTGGAAGTGTTTGCCGAACTTTATAACCGCGAAATGAATGCCGTCATACTCTTCTCCGAAAAAGAGATATCAGGCGCCACTTCAAAGGAATTGTTCAACCTGGCATTAATTACCGGGAAACTTGGCAAGACAGCCAGCGGTCTTATTTCGATCAGGGAGAAGAATAATTCCCAGGGGCTGTTTGATATGGGACTGAGCCCGCATTACGGCGTAGGCGGGCAAGAACTTGCTGATACAGGATATATTACAAGGTTGAAAGATAAATGGAAGGCAAACGAGCTGGCCTCACAGGAAACCGAATGCCTTCATGGCAGGATCCAGGACGGCAAACTTAAAAATCTCTTTATATTTGGTGAAGATCCTGTGGGATGCGCTATTGACAAGGCTTACGTGGATTCGCTCTTTAAACCGACTGAATTCCTTGTCGTACAGGATTACTTTATGACGGAAACGGCTGCTAAAGCCGACCTTATCCTTCCGGCATCACTTCCTGCCGAAAGCGGCGGGTCCTATACGAATTCCCAGAAAGTGATACAGCAATTCCAGGCTGCAATTAAACCTAAAGTTGAGCTGACCAATATGCAGCAGTTAGGGGAGATACTCGTTACCTTCGGGCACAAAGTGAGCAGCGATCCCGTTGATACATTTATGGAAGTGGTCACCCTTTTCCCGGAAAAGAAAGGGGAGGAAAAACTTCAGCTCCGCGTCACCGAAAAGGACAATCACCATCGCAGGTACAATTATGGATGCGATGCTGTGACGAAGAAATTTGAAGAGGAATTTGAAGGAAAACTGAACCCCGATTATAAAAGCATACTATGAAAGAATTCAAAAACATAACCGAGATCCTTGATTTCGCCATTGGCGAAGAACAGGCTGCCGTTGATTTTTACCTCCTGCTGGCGGCACAGTCTAAAAGCACAGAGACTAAAAAAATCTTCCATGAATTTGCTGAGGAAGAAATGCGCCATAAAGCCAACCTTACTAAAATAAAGGAAAATGGAACACTTAAACTGAGCGACGAAAAGGTAAGGGACCTCAGGATCACCGAATACCTGGTCAATGTGAAACCTACACCTAACATGGGTTTCCAGGAAGCCCTGATATTGGCCATGAAGAAAGAAAAAGCCGCATTCCGCATGTACACTATACTTGCCGCACAGGCCGACGATCCCGCAGTGAAACAACTGCTCGAATCTCTGGCCCTGGAAGAATCAAGGCATAAGCTGAGATTTGAAATTGAATATGACGATGTGGTTTTCAAAGAAAACTGATTTCCGTATCTTTATGCAAATTATTGCATAAGCAATGCCGGTAAAGCAAAACGCTTTAAACCCGAAGAAGTATTACTTCATCGACACTTCTTTCAATCTGATGATGAAGCGGAGGATCTACCAGATCCTGCTCATTTCCAGTACCTACGACTCGTTTATGCTGGAAGAGGACGGGAGGATCGACGAGACCATCTTCATGGAATACGTTTCGCTCAACCTGCGCTATCCGCCCCAGTTCATAAAAGTCACTTCCGAGAAGGAAGCCTTCGAAGTCCTTGAAGACAAGAACATCGAACTGGTTATCTCCATGCTTAATATCGAGCAGGCCGACACTTTCGACCTGGCTATGCAGATCAAGACCAAGTATCCCAGGATACCTATTGTGGTTCTGACACCCTTTTCGAGAGAAGTAAACCTTAAACTGGCCGAGAAGAGCCTCGCCCCGCAATTGATTATGTATTTTCCTGGCTTGGCAATGCCGACATCCTCCTGGCTATCATCAAACTTATCGAGGATAAGATGAATATGCCCCAGGATGTTAAGCAGGGGGTTCAGGCAATACTCCTTGTTGAGGATTCAATCCGGTTTTATTCGAGTTATCTTCCGAACATGTACAAGATAATGCTCAAACAGTCCAAGACCTTTATGACCGAGGGGCTGAATGAGCATAATAAAATGTTACGGATGAGGGGGCGTACGAAGATCGTACTGGCTACCAATTACGAGGAAGCTGTCAACCTCTGGGAAAAGTACAAGAACAACCTTTTGGGCATTATCACCGATATCAGCTTCCCCCGCCTGGGTGAAACGGACAAGGAGGCAGGGATCCGGTTTGTTGAGAAAGTGAAGGCCGAAGATGAATTCATGCCCATACTGTTTCAATCCAATGATATCGAATATGAGGCTCTTGCCTTACAAATGGGCGCCGGCTTTCTGAATAAAAACTCCAAAACACTGGCCCTTGAGCTGAGGAATTACATCAACGAACATTTTTCATTCGGGGATTTCATTTTCATTGATCCCAGGTCGGGCCGGGAGATTACACGGGTTGCCGACCTGAAGGACATGCAAAACAAAATTTTCGAGATCCCCGACGATTCTTTGAAATACCATATGCAGAGGAACCATTTTTCGAAATGGCTCAATGCACGAGCCTTGTTCCCCATCGCTGAAATGTTCCGTGAAGTATCCTTTTCCGAGTTTGCCGACATGGATGAAGCCAAACGGTATATCTTCGACAGCATCACGGCGTTCAGGATCAACAAGGCAAAGGGAGTTATTGCCGATTTTGACAGGGAGCGTTACGATGAATACCTGCAGTTTGCAAGAATAGGGGAGGGCTCCATCGGCGGTAAAGCCCGCGGGCTGGCCTTTCTCGATTCCCTGATCAAACGGAACAGGCTTTCGTACAAATATCCTGATGTGCTTATTTCTATTCCCAGGACTGTTGTGATCGGAACCGATATTTTCGATGAGTTTATGGAGGAGAATAACCTCTATGAAATTGCCCTGAGTGACCGCGCCGATGCCGACATCCTTGCCCGCTTTATCAAGGCCCGCTTGCCCTACCGCATTCACGAAGACCTGTACGCTTTCGTCTCATGCATCAACACACCCGTTGCCATCCGCTCTTCCAGCCTGCTTGAAGACTCCCATTACCAGCCCTTCGCGGGGATCTATTCCACCTACATGATCCCAAATATAAAATCGAATGAAAGACTGATGATTGAGAAGCTGACCGAGGCAATCAAGATGGTGTATGCTTCGGTGTATTTCAAGGATAGTAAGTCGTACATGACTGCCACCCTGAACATGATTGACGAGGAAAAAATGGGAGTGGTGCTTCAGGAAGTCATTGGTTGCAAGTACAATGAAAGGTTTTACCCTGCCATATCCGGCGTTGCACGATCGATCAATTTCTATCCTATTGCTCCTGAAAAGCCTGAAGACGGGATTGCAAATATCGCCTTCGGATTGGGAAAATATATAGTTGATGGCGGCAACGGCCTTAGGTTTTCACCCAGATATCCGAAGAAAATATTGCAACTTTCCACCCCCGAGTTGGCCCTGAGTGAAACCCAGAAGTTCTTTTTTGCCCTGGACCTGAAGCCTGAGAGTTTTTCACCTGATACCGACGATACCATTAACCTTTTAAAACTCAAGATCAAGGATGCCGAGGATGATCCTGCCCTGAAACTGGTAGCATCTACTTTCGATTACGACAGCCACCAGCTAAAGGAAGGAATTATGCATAATGGCAAGCGACTGATCACATTTTCGCGTCAGCTTTCTCATGATACGTTCCCCCTGGCAGAGATACTTCAGGAAGTTCTTGAGATCGGGCAAAGAGAAATGAACAAGCCGGTAGAGATCGAATTTGCTGTGAACCTTGATGCAGCGGGTGATGAACCGAAAGTGTTCAGCCTGCTGCAGATCAGGCCGATTGCCGGAAGAGATGAGTCTATTCATATCGACGAGGAAAGAGTTACCCACAACAACACACTGCTGATCTCCACCACCGCACTTGGCAACGGTATCATCAATGATATTCATGATATTGTATATGTCAAGCCTTCGGCATGGGATGCATCAAAGACCCATAAGATCGCACTCAGGCTTGAAAAGCGGAATGACTGGTTCCAGGCCGAAAAAAAATATTATGTACTGGTCGGCCCCGGTCGCTGGGGTTCCAGCGATCCATGGCTTGGCGTGCCTGTACGCTGGCCCCAGATCTCCAATTCAAGGGTTATCGTGGAATCAGGCCTCGACAAATACCGTATCGATCCGAGCCAGGGGACGCATTTCTTCCAGAACCTGACATCCTTCCGGGTAGGCTACTTCACTATCAACCCATATATCAATGAAGGTTACTACAACATCGACTTCCTTAACAGTCAGCCTTCCATCTTCGAAGACGAGTATATCCGCCACATTCACTTTGAAAAGCCCATCCGTATCGAAATCGACGGCAAGAGAAATTTTGGGGTGGTGTTTAAGCCGGAATAGGGTTTCCGGGGTTCGATCAATAATAATATTCTCTGTTAAAGTATTGCGTGTAAGATTCCAGGTACATTAACCTGTTTTTAATTGAAATTTTCACCTCTTCACCTCCCAACATCAGATCATTCGGGGCTGTGAATATATAAGGTATTGATCCCCAATTGTAATTTTCGGTTCTTTTGCCATATTGAAGAATATGGTTAACACTATACCAGGAACTATCGGCAGAAAACATATATTCCCTCTGATCGTTCCCGCTAACTAACTGTGGATTCTGGTCCCTGTCAAATGCAGAGACAAGCATGTTTGTTGACCAGTTTCCTGACAATTTTCCTGATAATTGTGTTGGATTAGTTGAACCTTCAGGAGTTAAAATCATGGTAGGTATTAATTCTAACTTACTCCAAAACAAACTATTAATCTTTATAGACGGATAAGAATAGAACATAGCTGTTAACATAGTGCTGTCAGAAGATTTATAATAATAAATCATAGCAACATTGTCTGATTGGATATAACCGTCCTTGATTGAGAAATGACCCTTCACAACAAAGGTTAATGTATGCGGGCTGATGGTGGGGAAGAATTCAGAATCAACAAATTCGTGATTTTCCTTGAACGCTAATTTTTTCCCCCATGCGTCTGATGTCCATACACCCAGTAGTTTTGGATCTATTGCGGTCTCTGTTGGTAATTGGCTGGAATCTTTTTTACAACTATTCAGGAATAAGGCAAATCCGAAAAATATTGAAATACCAATAATCGGAATTGACATCCTGGGGGACGGGCTTGATTCCCAGGATTCATCGACGAAAATATATTTCATTTTTCAATTAAATCTTTTTGAAACGACGAACCTTTCTTAAATTTTTCAATAGCTGAATCCAGACGTTTTTCATTTGTTTTAGAAGATAATTCATGTGCAGTAGCACTTAAGGAATTATATTCTTTTAATGACATAATTACTACACCATTATCTTTTACTCTATTGATTATTAAGGTTTCAAAATTTTCAACGATATTATCAAGATACTTTTTAATATCCTTTCTAAAATCCGAAATTGTTGTTGTTAACATGGTGTAACTCCTTTCTGTACAAATTAATGGGACCTAACGTTTATATAAACGTTATGGTTAGGTTTTTTTGTCAAATAAAAAGGAAATTAATCGATTAATATTTTTTTAACTTCTGTAGTATCTTTTGTTTGAATTTTTACAATATATAAACCACCAGATAAATTTCTCACATCGATTTCCATTAGATTCATGTTAAGGAAATGGTCCTGCTTAATTTGTTCTCCTTTACAATTTATGATCATTACAAAAGTTTCATCTGCAGATTTTTTAATATTTTCAATTCTGATTTTATTATTGGCAGGGTTTGGGAAAATATTAAAAAGCGATGTAACTGTTGGCATTTCCTTAATGAAATTTCCTCCCCCATTTGTGGTTTTTAAAATTGTACCACCTGACCCCACAGCATAACCAGTATTTGCATCTGAAAAATAGATTGAAAACATATTATTAGTTGTATTCGACACCGATGTCCAATTGCTACCGGCATTGGTGGTCTTTAAAATTTGTCCACCGGAACCCAAAATATAACCGGTATCTGCATTGACAAAGTAAACAGAGTTTAAATAACCTGGGAATTTTAAATTTAAATTGGTCCAGGTTGTGCCGCCATCGAGTGTTTTAAGGAGAAAACTATAAAATTCATTAGATCCTACAACATACCCTGTATTTGCATCAGTAAAGTAAATTGATAATAATACTGAGTTTGCAGGACCATGTATGGTTGTCCATGTTTTGCCAGCATCAACAGTTTTTATAATTGCACAATCAGTCATTAAATTGCGGTTAAGATAAGATCCAACGGCATAACCAGTGTTGGCATCAGTAAAGTAAACTGAATTTAACCCATAATCGTAACCACTTTGCATCGCAGACCAGCTTGCACCACCATTTGATGTTTTTAGAATAATGCCATCATTCCTCCATATTCCCTCGCCTCCCACGGCATAACCGGTTAATGAATCTGTAAAGAAAACTGCATTTAATGGCAAGGTCGTTCCACTGGGTAAACCCATCCAGGTCATGCCTGCATTGATGGTCTTTAAAATATTCCCGGAATTACTTACAACGTATGCCGTTCCAGAGGAAGTAAAGAAAATGGAAGAAAGGTTGTTTGTTGTACCACTTGATACCTCGTTCCAGATTTGTCCTCCATTTATGGTTTTTAAGATAGTTCCATTTCCGCCAACAATATATCCGGTATTAGGATCAGTGAAATACACTGATGATAACTTATTATTTGTAACACTTGAAATCACGTAGGCCCATGTATTACCACCGTTGCTTGTTTTATAAACAGTGCCATAACGACCCATTAAATAACCATGAATTGCATCCGTAAAGTAAACTGAAAACAAATTATCAGATGTAAATATGGTTAAGGCCGTCCATGTTGTGCCGGCATTGATTGTTTTCAGCACCTTTCCGGATTCCCCAACGGCGTAGCCGGTATTATTATCAATAAAATAAATTGAATTTAATCCATTAGTTGTTCCACTGGATAATAAAATCCAGGTTAATCCGCTATCAATAGTCTTAAGACACTCTCCATAATCTCCGACTACATATCCTGTGCTGAGATTAGTAAAACAAACAGATCGTAATATTGATATAGATGAAGGTAATTCTGTATAATAAGTCCATGATAATCCGGCATTAACGGTTTTTAATATAATTTTATCGCCCACTGCATATCCGGTATTGACATCGGTAAATAAAATTGAATACAATTGACATCCATAGAAGCTTTCTATTTCGGACCATGTCAATCCTCCATTTATGGTTTTCAATATTCCACCCTCCTCACCATAAGTTTGATTACCTACTGCATATCCGGTATTGAAATCAGTAAATAGAACTGAATTTAATCGATAAGAAATTCCACTAGAAATTTTAGTCCAGGTTGATCCCGCGTCAATGGTTTTTAAAATGGTACCGGATTCACCAACCACGTAACCTGTAATGGCGTTTGTGAAAAAAAGCGATGATAGATTCTTTACAACGCCACTTGGTATTACTGTCCATGTGATTCCACCATCGATAGTCTTCAGTATGGTTCCAACATCACCCACGGCATATCCTGTATTTGCATTCGTAAAGTAAACAGAATGTAATGAATTACCCTGTGGTAAGGGATTTTGCCAAACCCATTGTGAAAAAGCGAATATTGAATGAATACAGAAATAAATTATAAACAAATATTTTTTCATACCGTTTAGAATATTTTTGTAATTACCCTATAAAAAAAACTTACCCATAACGTTTATATAAACCATTACGATTATTTCTTGCTATATAGTGTACTTTATTGAGTTTATCGGTCTTTTTTCAGATGATAAACGTAAGCGTTTATTTGCATTTCAGAAAATTATCCTTTCCCCAACAAACTGAAACAACCATCTAATTTAATAAATCTTGCAAAACAAGGCTAAAGTTAATCTTTTCTTATTCTTGATTCTTTCTGATTTATTTCATATCTTTGTTCCAGGAAAACCTTTAAACATGCCTGATACGGAATATTTCTACCTGTTCCATCTGATTCTGAATTGTGGTAGAATTATTCCTGAATTTGATCAAGTTTGCTCTGTCCTTGCTCTAACCTTTGTCTGACCTTTCCCTGTTTGGAATATAGTTCCAATTTGGTTGTCTTTATCCTAAAATGGCTGCACAGTCTGGATTTAAAATCAACTTTCGTCTTAATCAGTTTTTTGAATTTTCAAATTGATTTATGCTAAGGATTCCTGGGATTAATGGCTTTTTATCAGCTGTATCGATTCAACTTTTTTCTCAAAGGATAAATAAAGGATATAGGCTCCTGCCGATGATCCCGAAAGATTGCACTGAAATGTAGTCCTGCCAGGGTTTATAACGATATCCATGGTTTGCACCGGCTTCCCGCTTTGATCTGTAATTTTTATGACTGCGGATGTCTTTTTCCCGGAGTTCAGGCTGATCGTGAAAAGACCGCTGAATGATGGATTTGGAAAGGCGGTGATGGCAATGCTTTCAGGATTTTTTGAAGCGGAGATCCCGTTGGATGGCTCCAGACGGAAACTGCCTTTGCCTGCAAATTCAATGATATTCAGTTTGCCGGCACTGTCATAAGTAACCGAACTGATGTTCCCTTGCACTGCTCTCAGGGCCATGGAATTATAAATGGAAACCCTTCCGCTGTCGTTGCAATATCCCTCAATAATTCCGGTTTGTACCTCATCCCAGGCCGCCAGCATGGAATGGCTGCAGGAAAGCATGACCTGATTGCCGTATTTGAGATGATCACCCCCACGGATCAGGGCACAGGAAATATGACCTGAAGGATCAAGGCTAAGGAAATTTATTTGCCCGTTGCAACCGATATCGTCAGGGAAGCCGCTCTGAGTCGCAGAAACCAGCTGAGTGCGGTTCCCTGATTGAGTCAATGCAAAATCACTCCATAAATGATATTTAAGCACAGTTGAACTTGCACCGGAGAGTCCGGGTACAGGAACACAAACCGACGAATCGGAGGTGTATGGGAACATCACTGTCTGGAAGCTGGCGTTTGCGGCTGAATCGGGATGCACAAGCATTTTACTGTACGCACGGTAGGTTGAATATCCTATGGCAAGCGAATCTGTTTCATAAGAGTAAACTACGGGGTTTATGTCACTTTGTACCTGTAAAAGCAATGACACCGTATCACGTTTATAGGTTCCCCTGTAATTCCCAAAGCCCGGAATGAACGCGCCTTCAGGGGAAGAGGAGTTGCTGCCAAACAATCCATTCCCCTGGAACTGGAAAGTATAATCCCGCAATGCAGGAGCTGAACAAAGGTCGTTCAGAATGAAGTAACGGTTCCTTAGAAAGAGATTGCAGCGGATAATACTGTCGCCCCAGTAACTTGTGCGCACTTCACCGTATTCAAGAGAAGGAGTGTGAAAGCAGTCTTCGATATATGCGGTATTTGAGGCTACATTGACAAACTCGCCCAGAGGAGGCTGGGGTCCGCCTCCGTTCACAAGAATGCAGTTATGGTTACCTGCTTTATTCACGAAATCGCTTTCGGGGGCCCCCGGGTAGCCCGGATCGACAGCCAGCAATTGTTTGTAAGCCATCAGTGAAAAGCTTGAAGCATCTCCCTGGTGATGAGATTTAGCGCCGGTAAGGGCAATACCATGCTTGCCGATAAAATGCATATAGATCGCATCGTTCTCCCAGGAAGAGCGAAAAACCAGGCTCCCTGCATCGGGTAATACCTGAAACAGACTGTTTGTACGCACACCCTGTGCAACATAAGTCGCAATATACTGTGTGCGGATGAAGGGATCGTCATAGGAAAATCCCGGATTGGGAAGGTTGAACTCTGGCCTTCCGGATAACGCCATGATGTGTGTGCCGAATCCAATGGGGCTGTCATGAATTGCCGGCTCGCTGCCGTCGGGCATCTCGATTTTATTCATCCAGTCATATATTCGGTAATAGCGCGGATCGTACCAGGGATTTCGTATCATCCGATGTTCCGCGTTAAAAGTCACCGCTATGCTGTCATCCGGCAGAAAATTATATAATGAACGGATAAATGGAAAGGCATTTTGGAAAGCATAATTAAAATAACCTGGCCCTTCGGCATACCCGGCCAGTGTATCCGGCTCCGAAACCCTTGGATAGGAGCCGTTCTCTATCCAGAGTGTGTTATCAAGGTTCCATAATCCCGCATTGATCCAGTTCTGTGGCTGGTAATCAGGATTGACATCTTCATGGCCATTCAGGACTATGGCAGCCATACCCAGTGCAGAAGCGGTCATAATACTATGGTTATCGAACTGGAAGTCGAAAAACTTGAACGGTATGTAAAAAATGGTATAGGTCGCCATTGCCCTTGAATACAGGTTCCCTGTAAAATGGATCAGTGAATCTATTGACACCTGGCCTGATATTCCTGCCCCTTTGAGGAGGTCGCAGGCAGTGAGGTAAAAAATGAGTTCCTTGGAACGGTGCTGCCATTCCTGGTAAAACACCCAGCCCGATTGGTAGCCGACCTTGGTATTCATGCCGTTCAGGAGAATCTGTGTTTTTAAGATCAGGGAGTCCCTCTCAAACGGCAGAAGGTTAACAATACTCCCGTTTTCCCATTTCCTGTCCATCAGTACCACGAAAGCTGCTTCCCGGGCTATAATAGCCCTGGTGATACGGTCTCCGTCGCTGAGGTTTTCGGGCGGAATGGCGCTGTTTGCGGTATTCCAGATAGATTGGTAAAGATCAATGATCAGAGGGTTAGACAGTGTGCCCCTGATTTGGCCGATAGAACCGCTGTCGAGAAGTGTTCTTGGATAACTGAGGTCTGCTCCCTGAGGATTCCAGGAACCCTGGGCATGCAGTGTATACCAGGGTAACAGCAACAGTAATAAGAATAATCCTTTTTTCATTTTACAAAGTTAAGAATCGCAGGGACTCTGTGCTTGACCCATAGTATTTTATTAGATTTACATCATGAATTCAAATCATATCTATGGATCTGTAAGAGTTCTGTTTTCTCTTGGTTGCATAGCATTTTTTTTGAATGCTGCAGTAATTGCGCAACCGGCCCTGAATATTTCGGGCCAGGTCACCGATTCAGAGAAGGAAACTCCGCTGATGTTTGCCCAGATTGCTTTAAGCAATTCCACCATTGGCAGCGTTACAAACGAGGAGGGGCGGTTCTTTCTCGGTATCCCTGAAGATCATTTAAAGGATACGCTGGTCATTACTTACCTGGGTTATGAGTGTGTGAGGCTGGCTGTTTCAGGACTGTGCGGCAGTACCAGCCTGATCAAAATGAAATCAAAGGAATTTAACCTGAAGGAGTTTGAATTTGTGGCTCTTACTCCCGAAGAGGTTCTCAGGAGGGCATTTGCAGGAATACCTGTAAATTACGGCCAGGATTCACTGATACTCACAGCATTTTACAGGTCACAGAAATATGCGGGGAAAAAGTTGGCGGAATTTGCCGAAGCGATCATCGAGGATTTAAAAACAGGTTACTTCCATCAGAATACTATGAGAGAGTTACAGGAAGTAGCCTCACACTCGAACCTGACGCACCTGGTGAAAGGACGGGTTGTTTCTGATACGACACTTGTGAATTCGATGGGTGATGTCGGAAAAATGGCAGGATGCCTTGGGTGTATTTTCATGCAGGATATAGTCGAATTATCATTCCGAACGATACTTGACGAAGAAACCTTTAAAACCTATTCCCTTAGAATGGAGGAATTGGGAAAGCCTGAAGGGGGCAGGATTTATCATATCTGGTTTGATCAATCACATAAAAATCAGAAGGGATACAAAGGTGAGTTGTTCATAGATGGTACTTCTTTCGCCATCATGCAAATTAAGCGGAGCGTAAGTTTTATGGCGTTTTACAAGTATGAAAAGGAAAAATACCGCAAAACCTATACGATCAATAATATTCCCGGCTGGATTGCTGAAATGCCGCTGATCAATCAAACATTGAATTACTCAAATCGGGACAACGGATGGTACCTCAGTTCCATTCGCGATGAGCAATGGGTCACATTCACCCTGCAATCAACCGGACAAAAAATAAGAATGGGGTATAAGAATGACCTGGTTGTTACAGATGTTTCACGCAACCCTCAAAGGCTCCGTTCCTTCAGGGGCGATAAAAAAGCCGGGGTAAAGCAACGCTGGGACCAGCTTGCAGGCCAGGCCGACGAAGCTTTCTGGACCAGTTTTAACTATCTGCCGGTAGAGGAGAAGTTGAAGAAGGAAATAACTCAAATAGCGAAGTAGCGAATTGCTAATTAAAGATCCAGATTGTTCTGAATCACCATCTCCATCGAGTCCAGTTCCAGGGCGACAAGGTTGCCGAAGCCGCCTTTCCCGGAAATATAAGGACCGTTATCCAGGTCAATGAATTTATATATCTTGCTTTTTACGGCCATCACGATAAGTTCCATATTCACCGGAACATGCCCGTGGATGATCCTGCGGTTTCCGATCTTTTCGGGTTTGATCTCATAATCGCGAAGCCAGAGCATGGCGCGAAGGTCTTCAAAGGGATCTTCATTTTTAAAATTCAGGCCGGCATGGACCAGGATAAAATCCTCAAGGGGAATATAATATTTCAGCCCGCGCATCCATTCGATGTAATCCTCAGGGATCTTTCGGATACTCTCGGCTTCGAAACTTTCAAGTGTGGTCTTCCCGCCTATATCCATCCATACCTTGTGTTTCCTGTCGCCCAGCCTGTGCCACCAGGTGTTTTTGGCCTTTTTTTCAGCATCGTACAGCTCCACCATAAAGTCTTCATGATTCCCTTTCAGAGTGGTCACATTGTATTGATCCTTCTGAAGATCCCGGATGAAATCAATGACTCCTTTTGAATCAGGCCCGCGGTCGACATAATCACCAAGGAAATAAAGTTCATCATGCCTTGAAGGCCTGATCAGGTCAATGACAAGGCCTTTAAGAGTTTTTGAACAACCGTGAATGTCAGGGATTACCCAGCGTTTTGACATATTATTTTTTCTTTCCCTGGTTGGCTACTTCGTCCATGAGTTTTTTGATGATTTCCGGATCACCAAGAAAGTAGTCCTTTTGCAGGTTCATATTATCATCAAATTCGAACACGTATGGAACACCGGTAGGCAGATTAAGGCCGATGATGTCCTGGTCCGAAATGTTCTTCAGGTATTTCACAATGCCCCGGAGGCTATTGCCGTGGGCGGCCACCAGTACTTCCTTATGAACTATGAGATTGGGTTCCATCTCATCCTTCCAATATGGAACAATCCTGTTTACGGTGTCTTTAAGGGCTTCGGTTGCAGGGATGTCTTTCGGATCAAGATCGCGGTAACGCGGGTCATGGATGGGATGACGGGGATCGTCAAGAGGCAGGGGAGGAGGAGGTACATCATAGCTTCTTCTCCACATCAGTACCTGATTATCGCCGTATTTTTCAACCATTTCGGCTTTGTTTAGCCCCTGAAGGATCCCGTAATGCTTTTCGTTGAGCCTCCAGGTTTTGTATACCGGGATCCATAACAGGTCCATCTGTTCCTGGATCAGCCAGAGAGTGCGTATTGCACGTGTAAGATATGAAGTATAGGCTATTTTGAAATTGAACCCTTCTTTCTTAAGAGTTTGTCCAGCCTCTGTTGCTTCCCTGATGCCGCGTTCGGAGAGTTCGACATCGGTCCATCCGGTAAATCGGTTTTCCTTGTTCCAGGTGCTTTCACCGTGACGGATTAATACGAGTTTGTTCATAGTTGGTTTAAGTTGGTGGTTACAGCGCAAAAGTATAAAATAATCTGCATTTTCCATACCTTTGGGCCTTCCAAGATACTCATTATGCAGCAATACAAGCGACTGAACAACATCCTTGGCTGGATGGTATTCGTTATTGCCTCCGCCGTTTACATCATCACTTCCGAGCCCACCATGAGCTACTGGGATTGCGGGGAGTATATTTCGACCAGCTATAAACTCGAAGTTGGCCATGCCCCGGGCGCGCCCCTCTTCCAGATGATAGGCAGGTTCTTCTCCATGTTTGCTTTTGGAGATGTAACTAAAGTCGCCCGTATGGTCAATACCATGAGTGCCCTTTCCAGCGGCCTTACGATACTCTTCCTCTTCTGGAGTATTACTATGCTGGCAAAGAAATTTATTCTGCGAAATGAAGAGATGAGCAAAACCAAAATGCATCTTATTTTTGCTGCCGCACTAATTGGTTCACTCGCCTATACATTCACCGATTCGTTCTGGTTCTCAGCGGTGGAAGGGGAAGTGTATGCCATGTCGTCCTGCTTCACGGCCATTGTGTTCTGGGCCATGTTGAAATGGGAGGAGCATGCCGATGAGTCCCACAATTACCGCTGGCTTATCCTGATCGCCTACCTTATGGGTCTTTCAATAGGCGTTCATATGCTGAACCTGCTGACTATCCCGGCCATGACCATGATCTGGTACTTTAAAAAGTATAAGAATCCTGACTGGAAAGGGATACTGATTGCACTCATGGTCTCCTTATTCATCCTCGGCCTGGTGATGTCGGTAATCATTCCGGGCGTTCTTAAGTTTGCCGCCTGGTTTGAACTTTTCACTGTAAACTCTCTGAAGCTGCCGTTCAATATCGGGACAATTATTTTCTTTGTCATTCTAATAGCTGCTATTATTTTCGGACTGCGTTATTCGTCCAGAAAACTGCAGCCTGCCTGGAATGCAATACTGCTGGCATTCTCCTTCATCCTGATAGGCTATTCATCGTTTTTCATGCTGGTCATCCGGAGTAATGCCGACACCCCCATTGACGAGAACAATCCCGAAAATGCAATGTACCTGCTTGCATATCTCCAGCGCGAACAATATGGCGACTGGCCTATCCTCAGTGGCCAGTATTATAATGCCCCCGTGACCGAGCATGCAAACGGAAGCCCGGTATATACCAAGGATAAAAAGACAGGTCGTTATGAGGTCACCGATAAAAGGGAAAAAGTTGAACCGGTTTATGATCCAAGGTTTACTACTATTTTTCCAAGGATGTGGTCGAACCGGGAAGCCCGGCATGCCCGGGAATACATGAAGTGGGGCAATGTGCAGGGTTTTCCTGTTCAGGTACAGCTTGGCGATCAGACGGAAACCCGCATGAAGCCTACCTTCGTAGAAAATATCACCTTTATGTGGAACTACCAGCTCATCCATATGTACTATCGCTACTTTATGTGGAACTTCGCGGGAAAACAGAATGACTTTCAGGGAATGGGCGGCAAAATCGACGGTAACTGGAAGAGCGGTATCAAATTCTTTGACCAGTGGAGGCTGGGCAGCCAGGATATTCCCAAAAGCCGCAAAAATAAAGGAGATAACAGCTTTTATTTTCTGCCTCTTTTTTTCGGGCTCCTGGGTATGTACTTAACTTTACGAAAAGACTATAAGTCGTTCATTGTCATTGGATTGTTATTCCTGATGACCGGGCTTGCGATTGTTATATATCTTAACCAGTATTCGCCCCAGCCAAGGGAAAGGGATTATGCATTTGCGGGCTCATTCTATGCTTTTGCGATATGGATAGGCTTTGGTGTGATCATTCTGGCAGAAAAGCTCGGTAAATGGATGAAAGCGAACCTGGCGCTGGTAATTTCATTTGTGCTTGGTTTGATCACTGTGGGCCTGATGGCCGAGCAGGGATGGGACGATCACGATCGCTCAGGCCGTTATACTGCCCTTGCAATGGCTGAGAATTACCTGAATTCCTGCGCCCCTGATGCGATACTGTTCACAAATGGCGATAACGACACTTTCCCTTTATGGTATGCCCAGGAAGTTGAAAAAATACGGACCGATGTGAGGGTTGTTAATTTAAGCCTTTTGAACACCGACTGGTATATTGACCAGATGAAGCGTAAGGCCTATAATTCAGACCCGGTGCCGTTTTCCATGACCCAGGCAAGATACCGCCAGGGTAATCATGATGTGACCTATCTGATAGAAGATCCGTCGTTTAAAGATCAGCATGTCGATATCCACCAGTTATTCCAGATCATTAATACTGATGATAGCAAGTTGAAGATGAGCCCCGGCGGTGGCGAAGGCTTTATAGATTTCTTCCCTACCCGTAAATTCTTCCTTCCTTCCGATTCGGCTGAACTGCTCAGAAGCGGCGCTGTCCCTGCAAAGTTTGCGGGCAAAATAGAAAATTTGTCATGGGAGATCAAACGGGAAGCTATAGAAAAAGCCAGCCTTATGGTACTTGACCTTCTGGCAACGAATAACTGGAAACGTCCCGTTTATTTTGTTGTAACTACCGGACAGGAAACTTATATCGGGCTTGATAAATATTTTCACCAGGAAGGTTTGGCATACCGCCTTCTGCCTGTGAGGGCCGGGGTCACCGAAGGGGAAATGGGTGATGTTAACATCCCTGTGATGTATAACAACCTTATGAATAAGTTCAAGTTCGGCGGAATGAGCAATCCCGGTGTTTATCTGGATGAAACCAATATGCACATGGTAATGAACATCCGTTCCGTCTATGCCCGCCTGGCATCTGCCCTTCTTGCTGAAGGCAAAAAGGATTCGGCCCGTAAAGTGATAGAACGTTGCCTTGATGAGATACCCGATAATACTGTCCCTTACGATTACTTCGTGGTTGCTCTTGCCGATGGATTGTATAAAGTGAGTGAAATGAAAAAGGCTGACGAAATTGCTGAAAAACTCATCAGTACCTCCACGGAGAAACTGGCCTACTATTTTTCATTTCCCGATAAGGACCTGAAGGAAATGGAAATCCCCATGCAGGAAAGCCTGTTCACACTGCAAAAAGTAGGAGTATGTGCAAAAGATGCCAACCAGGAAAAACTTGCCAGGCTGGCCGATCAGAACCTGAACAAATATTACGAACTCTATGTAAATAAAGTATACAGGCCCGAATAAATTATGTACGCCGTTCGTCCCCCTTGGTTTTACAGGGCGCTCAGCCCTAAATATCTTCTCTGCCAG
>JAPLDK010000013.1 GCA_026391775.1 Bacteroidota bacterium | reverse complement strand
AAATCCCGTGATCTGCATACAGATACAGGGGCATACCGACAATATTGGGAATGATGCCGACAACCTGAAGCTTTCCGACAACCGTGCCCGGTCTGTCTACAATTACCTTGTGCTGAGAGGGATTGCAGCATCACACCTTACGTATAAAGGTTTTGGGAAGACTATGCCCGTGGCCGATAACGACACGGAAGAAGCCAGGGCCAGGAACAGGCGAACGGTGTTTGTGATCACCAAAAAGTAGCGGAATCACTCGCTCAATTTAATTTTCTCTACTTGAATCTATGCTGTTTATTTCTCCATTTCTTTAAATACATTCGCCATTTCGATTGCTGCCAATGCCGCATCAAAGCCTTTATTCCCTCCTTTAGTTCCGGCCCTTTCGATAGCCTGCTCAAGGTTATCGGTTGTAAGCACACCATAGATCACGGGGATTCCCGAGTCCAGGCCTGCTACCGCAACGCCTTTGGAGACTTCGGCCGCAACATAGTCGAAATGAGGCGTTGCCCCGCGTATCACTGCTCCCAGGCAGATCACAGCATTGTACTTTCCGCTCGTTGCCAGTTTTTTAGCCAGGAGAGGTATCTCGAACGAGCCGGGGGCCCATACGAGGTCTATCTTAGCCTCATCGGCACCATGGCGTTTAAGTCCGTCAAGGCAACCGCTCAGCAGCTTGCCGCTGATGAACTCGTTGAAACGGGCGATCACGATCGCAAATTTCAGGCCTTTGGCATCCAGTTTTCCTTCTATTGTCTTCATATTTTTGATTATTGGTTAATCTTGTTTTTTATTACGACCTAGCTCCTCCCCAGTTCCCCCACCTTCACTTCCTCAAGAACCAGCATATGCCCCATCTTCTCTTTCTTCGTCCTCAGATACTTCAGGTTCCGGGAATGCTTGATGATCTGTATTGGAATACGTTCCACTATTTCCAGACCAAAACCATGGATACCCGATAACTTCTTGGGGTTATTGGTAAGCAGTTTGATTTTTTTGATTCCCAGGTCGGCCAGAATCTCTGCTCCCGTTCCGTAATCGCGGAGGTCAGCAGCAAAACCCAGGGCATTATTGGCTTCAACAGTATCCATTCCCTTGTCCTGCAATGAATACGCTTTCATTTTGTTGGGGAAACCTATGCCGCGTCCTTCCTGACGCATATACAACAAAACGCCCCTACCTTCCTTTGCAATAGCTTTCATGGCATAATCCAGCTGGTCTCCGCAGTCGCAGCGCATCGAACCGAACACGTCGCCGGTAAGGCATTCCGAATGAACACGCACAAGCACAGGCTCCCATGTATCTACCATGCCCCTTACCAGAGCCAGGTGGTTCTCTCCTGTGATCTTGCTTACATAGCTGTAGGCGATAAATTCCCCGTATTTTGTTGGCATCTGCACAACCGCTTCCCGTTCAATGATCTTCTCGGTCTGCCTGCGGTAATCAATCAGGTCTTTGATCGTGATGATCTTCAGTTTATGTTTCTTAATATAATCCATAAGCTCGGGTACCCTTGCCATAGAGCCGTCCTCGTTCATTATCTCGCAGATAACCCCTGCCGGGTAAAAACCTGCAAGTTTGGCCAGGTCGACCGATGCCTCGGTATGTCCAGCCCTTACGAGAACGCCGCCTTCCTTGTATTCGATCGGGAAGATGTGACCGGGCCTGGTGAAATCCCTTGCTTTTGATTTGAGATCCAATACCTTTTTCACGGTCAGCGCCCTTTCATGGGCAGATATCCCCGTTGTGCATTCTATGGCATCGATGGATACCGTAAAAGCAGTACGGTTAGGATCGGTATTCTTGCTCACCATGCGGTCGATATTCAGTTCTTCAAGCCGTTCGCGGATTACAGGAAGGCAGATCAGGCCACCTCCGTGCTTGGCCATGAAGTTGATCACATGGGGTGTTACCTTTTCGGCTGGTATTACAAGATCTCCTTCATTTTCACGGTCCTCATCATCCACCACCACGATCATCCTGCCTCTGCGGAACTCGTCAATTGCTTCTTCTATCGTATTGAAAGTGTATTCAGACATATGTTAAATTTCTTTGTTTCAGAATCCGTATTTATCAAGAAATCCCTGGTCAATCCTGCTTCCTGAGCCTGCCTTGCCGGTGAATTTCTCGATGTATTTTGCGACCATGTCGCATTCAATATTCAGGGTATCCCCCGGTTTTTTATCCCTAAGGGTGGTCACTGCCATGGTATGGGGGATGAGCGAGACATCGAACGAAACCTCATCCACATTAACCACAGTAAGGCTTATGCCATCGATTGATACAGATCCTTTGGGAATGATGTACCGCAGTACTTCAGTGCCCGCTTTCACAGTGATCCATACTGCATTATCTTCTTTTTTTATCTTGTGGATGAGCCCTGTCCCGTCAATATGGCCCGATACCAGATGCCCGCCAAGGCGTGACGACAACTGAAGCGCCTGTTCAAGGTTTACCTCGCCGCCCTGTTGCAGGGAACCCAGGTTTGTTTTGCGCATTGTTTCGGGCATGACATCCACAGTGAAGGAATTCCGGTTAACAGCCGTGACTGTGAGACAGGCGCCATTCGTATTGACGCTGTCGCCCTGCCTGAGGCCCGGTGTGACCACATCCGCAGAGATCAGCATTGAAAAGGACTTTGCGCCTTTCATGACCGACTGTACGATACCGATTTCTTCTATAATGCCTGTGAACATTTCGCTATTTCGCTACTTCGCTATATAATATACCCTTCAATCATTAAATCACTTCCCACTTTTCTGATCTTAATATCCCGTAAATTTATCGCATCTTCCATCGCGGCGATTCCAGAGCCACCCACTGCAGTTGGAGCAGACGCTCCTCCCAATATCTTCGGGGCAACAAAAGCTATGACTTTATCAACCAGGCCTTCCTTCAGTGCTGAAAAGGCCAGAGTACTTCCACCTTCCAGAAGCACGCCATCAATATCCATCTTGCCCAGCCGGGCAAACAGATCAGGCAAATCAACCCGTTTATCCTTTTCAGCGCAAATCAGCACCTGCCCCCCTCTCTTCCTTATATCGAGGACCTTGTTCTTATCGGCCTTTTCGGTTGCTGCGATAAGGCAGAGTTGAGGCTCATTGGCAAGGATCTTTGCATCCAGGGGTATCCTCAGGCTGGAATCCGCAATGATCTTAAGGGGCGACCTCCTTTGTTTCCCCTCCAGCCTCACATTCAGCAAAGGGTCATCATATAGGACCGTATCGGCGCCAACCATCACAGAACTCATGTTGCTCCTGAGCCTGTGTACGATCTTCCGGGATTCCTCCCCGGTAATCCAGCGTGATGCATTATCCACCGTGGCGATTTTACCGTCGATGGTCATGGCATATTTAAAAATCACAAAAGGCAGATGGGTAGTGATAAACTTTATGAATACCTCATTCAGCTTTTTACTTTCGATCTCAAGGATCCCGGTATGCACTTCTATCCCGTGATGCCGCAGAAATGCAATGCCTTTGCCGTTTACCAGGGGATTGGGGTCCTTCATGCCAATGATTACCTTTTTAATCCCGGAGCGGAGGATCATGTCGGTACAGGGAGGGGTTTTACCCTGATGGCTGCAAGGTTCCAGGTTAATATAAAGATCGGCGCCTTCGGCTTGCTCAGCTGCACTGCCAAGGGCATTCACTTCAGCATGAGGCCCGCCGAATTCTTTATGCCAGCCTTCGCCAACAATCTTCCCGTCTTTGACAACAACAGCGCCAACGAGTGGATTCGGGGAAACAAATCCCGCCCCCCTTCCGGCAAGGCTCAGCGCACGTCTCATATACTTACTGTCAGTTATCATACCTGTCATTTTCGGCCGGGCCATGGCCGGGTAAAAAAAAACAAAGCCCCGAAATACAAATCAGGGCTCTGTAAAAACCAAAAAATATGAAGGTAGATTACTTCAATATTCTATGTCTTCTTCCATCCAGACTATCACTGTCGGTACCGTAGTTACAACGGTTCCCTCCTTAAATCACCGGATGATCGTTCATCCAAGGATTTAAGGAATCGCGGACTTTACCGCCGATCGGGAATTTCACCCTGCCCTGAAGATTCTATCGTTAAAGAACAAAAATCAAACCTGTGAACTCCCGGTTAAAGCCGGTCCTCCGGTTCCCCGGCAAGCCGGGGAAGTTCAACCGGAGGTATTAATACTGCAAAGATACGTTATTTTAACAATTGTGAAAAAATTCACAAATATTTTTTTATTGTTTGAGGGCTGACTGCGTTAAAAAAAAGAGGCTGTCCCCTGATTTTGAGACAGCCTCTTTTTTTTTGAACAAACTTACTGTATTATGATCTTTTCAATCTTGTTCCTGGTATCAGTCTTAACCTTCATGATATAACTGCCCTTGGGCAGGAATGAAAGGTCAATATGGTCCTGCAGGCTGTTTCCTGCCGACTGGTATACCTTGTTGTACACTGAATGACCCTGGATGTCGGTAACCACTACATCTGCAGTCTGATTTCCAAGGTTATCAATATTCAGGTTAAAGGTTCCATTGGATGGGTTGGGCTGAACAGTGATGCTTAGGTCCCTGGCTAAAGGATCATTAACACCGGTGCAGGGATCAAACATGATATGCACAGTGTCGTAAGCCAGACCGTGGCAAGGCAACATGGCATGGACTGTGAGTACCAGTTGCACACCATTGTTCTTATCATCCGTCATTGGATGGTACTGGGTTACCATGTTTGTAGGACTGTCAAAATAGCCGTCACCAAGGGTTGACCATAAGCTCTGGTCGTAGCCTACACCGTTGCCATGAACTGTAAATACGGGTACATAGTTGCAATAGGTTGTATCGTTTCCGGCAATTGCAGCTGCGGCGGGTTGCACAGTGACATTTGCTGAGCCGCTCACAGTGCTGGCTCCGTCATTTACATCAACTAAGTATGTTGTTGTGACTGCAGGATGGTCCACGGGGTTTTGCAGGCTTGATATAAATCCCGGAGGATTTGAAGTCCATGAATAAGTGTATGTACCGCTTCCGCCTGTTGCCTGAGCATCAAGCTGTGTGCTGTCACCGGCGCATAAGAGGGCTGGGACTGCAGATACGGTAGCCATAAGAGCGTTACCAATTGAAAAAGTGCCGATTCTTGAAGCCCAGTTCCAGCTTGAATTTGATGTCTTGTAATATTCCTGGGTGTACCAGAACTTGCCGGGAGTGACAGGGTCGGCACTCATGGAGCTATAATCGCCCCATCTTGGCCTGCCGCCTACAAGGGTGGTCTGCGAGCCGCCGCCGTCGATAATAGAAGTTTCGGTAATGCTCATTTCATTCAGCGGATCACTCGCCTGCCGGCCAGTATAATATACCGAAGGATACATGGTGGAGCTTGATATTGAATAGCCCAGGGCAATGTTGTTGAGTGAGTCAATGGCAATACTTCCCATCCAGCGGCCGTTGTCGTCGGGGGAATAAGTACTTTCCTGGTATATTGTCCAGGCTGTGGGATCGGTGCCATCATTGCGCAGTTCCCACCAGCGGATTCCGGCATGGCCGCTAACATTTATCGTTGAATTGCATACCATGGCCCAATGATCGTTGAATTTTCTGAATGGAAGGCGGAACATAAGGCGTCCCGGAATCGGATCCAGTTTATAGGTTGTCCCTTTTTGTGGAATATCAGGAACGCTGCCATTGTAAGTAGTAACAGGGATTGTAACGAGCTGGGAGTATGTTGAATTTGAAGGTGTGGTCCAGTCAACATGGAAGCCGTATATCCTTATATGGCCCGATTTCAGCCAGGCAAAAAAGGCCGGTGTTCCTGCAGGGGGGTATGCTCCGTCACAATCGGAAGGCAGAATTGCCCATGCTTCGTTGGAAGCCGGAAGCGAAAAATATACCATCTGTGCTGTTGTTCCTGCATACATAGCTGCTTTGTCGAAACATGCAGCGCCTGTACCGGCTTGCCCACCTGAACCTGCAGTAAAATTATTGCTTGTAAAATAAATGCCGTCCTGCCAAACGGAAAGTTTCGGATAATCGGGCATATTGGTGAACTGGAATTCGTAACGGTTCCATGAACCCAGGGGATCACTTGTTTGTGAAACAGCAATCATTTCAAAAAACGGGCCGTTGGGATAATGGGGTAAGGAGAACTGGGTGAAGATCCAGCGACTTTCCACTTCATCGTATAAAACGACCGCATCCCCGTCATTACTGTTGTTGGGGAGCGAGCCAAACATTGAGCTGTTCGTGAGGGGGCCGAGCACCTTGTTGCCGGCTTTGTCATAAATTGAATAATGCAGGTTTACAACCTGAAAATAATGGTTTGGTCCGACATCGCCGTCGACATCCGGAGGAGCAACCCCCTGGGTGTTGGCGTTGCCATCAAAAGAAAGTAAAAGGCTGTCGGCATTGCTGGCACCCTTATAATTCTGAACTTTATTATCTACTCCGGGAATTTGCTCATCCTTTGGAAGATCAAACGGATAGTGATTGTTCTTAACAATACCATCTTTCCAGGAATTGTCCGCCTTCTGCGGGGCCTTGCCTATCATATCCCTTAAGGGAGGGGATACATCAAAATATATACATTTTGAAACCTGAGGTTTCAAAGCAGGTTCGTTCTGAGCCATAACGCTTCCAAGCGTAAGACAGCAGACCACAAAGAGAGTGAGAATTTTTTTCATAATAACGCTGATATTGATTGAGTGATACATGATTTGCAAATTTTACCTGTAATGTTCCAGAATACAAAAGTAGTGGAAAGTTCAGTAACTTAATACAATCCGATGCTTTTTTTATATAATTTTAACTCCACAAAAACGAAACTGATGAACATTATAGTTACAGGAGCAGGGAAAGGCATTGGTTATGAGATAGTTAAAATCCTATCCAAACATAAGCAAAATCATATATTGGCGATTTCCCGTAAAATGAATGACCTGAAGGAACTTTTAAGTGATTGCCGTAAGCAAACCCCTGAAGCAAAGATCACACCCTACGAATTTGATCTGAACCAGTTTGATTTCTATCCCTTTATTGCACAAAGAATGGAGACCATTCTCCATAAGATCGATATCATTATTCATAATGCCGGAAGACTTGTAAACAAACCTTTTTCAAAGATAGAACAAGGCGATTTCGACGAGGTTTTTAATGTAAATGTAAAAGCTCCTTTCTTTTTTACCCAGGCGATGTTGCCGCTTATGAACAGGGGCGGGCATATTGTGATGATCGGCAGTCTCGGAGGAGTTCAGGGGACCAGGAAATTCGAAGGACTTTCAGCATACAGTTCCAGCAAGGCAGCCCTCACCGTTTTAAGCGAATGTCTTGCATGGGAACTCTCCGGGCAGGACATACACGTTAACTGTCTTGCACTTGGAGGTGCTCAGACGAAAATGTTTGAAAAAGCATTTCCGGGTGTCAAAGCTCCTCAATCGGCCCAGCAAATTGCATCGTTTATTGCTGACTTTGCAGTGACCGGGCATAAGCATTTTAACGGAAAAGTACTGGAGGTCGCAATGGCGGGAACGTGACTAAATGAACCGAGAATGGTGACTCGTGAAAAGTCGCGGTTCATGGTTCACAGTTAAATTCACAAGTATTCCCCCTTATCCCCCGCTTTCCCTGTAAAGGGAGCAATAGCGCGATGATAAATGCCATGGACCCAGGCAATGGCCATGCCATAATTGGTTACAGGTATTCCGGCATCCAGGGCCGGCTTCAGTCGGTTAAGCAACTGTTTTCTGGTGATCATACACCCCCCGCACTGTATTACCATGGCATAATCTGTAACCGGTCTGCTCAAAGCTCCCAGTCCGGATACGATGTCGAACGATAAGTCTTTCCCGGTGAAATTGCTGAGCCACCTTGGGATCTTCACCCTGCCAATATCATCACAGGAAACATGATGAGTGCATGATTCGAGGATCAGTACACGGTCTCCGGATTTCAGTTCACTGATTTTAGGTGTACCCTTCAGGTAATTCTCAAAATCGCCTTTCTGGCGGGCCAGTACAATACTGAAACTGGTCAGGGGTATCTCTTTCGGGATGGCGGCATCCGCCTTGGGAAAGACCTGGCTGTCGGTTATGGCCAGAACGGGTTTTGGTTGCATTTTCTTTATAAAGGTATCCACTTCCCTTTCCTTGCATACAACACATACCCCGTCATTATCAAGAACATCCCTGATCACCTGGACCTGGGGGAGTATCATTCGCCCCTCAGGGGCTTCAATATCGATAGGTGTTATAAGAAGGACAGTGTCACCGTACGATATCAGGTCCCCTACCAGAGGCCTTTTGGTATAGGCCGATTCCGGCATGGTTTCGCGTATGATGCGGATAAGATCATCCGGGTTAACAGGAATCACTGATGAAAAGTCCAGCAAGGGTGCGTTATAGCGTTCCTCAAGTACCCGGCCAAGATTGTTATCCAATTTCTCTTCATCTGATTTATTGTGGATGATTACATAAGGCAGCCCGGCTTTCTGGAAATCCCTGATCAGTTCTTTTTCATCATCATTAAAAGTGTTGTGAGCGAAAAGCATTAAGGCCAGATCAACCTGGCTCATGGCTTCCTTTGTTTTGGAAATACGTTTTTCTCCAAGCTCACCGGTATCGTCTATACCCGCAGTATCTATCAAAATCACAGGACCCAGCTGGGGTATCTCTATGGACTTTTTAACCGGGTCGGTGGTTGTTCCGGCTATTTCCGAAACAATGGCCACTTCATGCCCTGCAAGTATGTTTATAAGTGAACTCTTCCCAACGTTTCTCCGTCCAAATATCCCGATATGGGGCTTAGTGTCGCGACCGCGTTTCATAGTGATTCTATTGTATATCCCATTTTCAAAAGATTCTCCGCCTTAAGTGTTTCCGCAAGCTGGCCCGGGTCAACAAGTTTCAGCCTGTCATTAGCTTCGAATACAGATAGATGTTCCGCTTTCATCAGCCTTGCAAGATCTGATGCTTTGTTGTAACCTATGAAAGGCAATAGTGCTGTGGTTATAGACGGGCTATGCATCAATTGTTCATGACTGATTTCCGAATTAATAACTAATCCCTGAAGCAGGTTTTGCCTCATCGACCGGTTGGCTGAGATCAGCAGTTTCAGGCTGCTGATTATGGAATGGCCGATCAGGGGGATATACGCATTCAGTTCCAGACATCCTTGAGAGCATAGCCCCGACACAAGCTGATCATTGGCATAAACCTGGTGAGCAGCACTGATGACGAATTCCGGAATGACCGGATTTACTTTTCCCGGCATGATTGTGCTTCCTGTCTGCCTGGCAGGTATACTGAGCAAAGGCATGGGTTTATTTATGTCGGATGCCATCAGCCTGATATCAGAGGCTATTTTTTCCAGATTCACAGCATGAGCTTTCAGAATAGCATGAACTTCCACAAAGCTGTCGAGGTTTGAGGTGGCATCGGCCATATTTTCGCTCCTTGCGACCGGCAGGCCCGTAAGTTTCTGTAGGGTTGACACGACTTCCATGATAAAAAAGCGCGGGACCGACAAACCGGTGCCTACTGCCCCGCCTCCCAGGTTGACAAGCTTTAGCCGCTCAGAACATTTTGAAACCCTCCACCAGTCACGGGAGAGCGCTTCGCTGTATGTGCTGAATAATTTGCCAAAAGATGAAGGAACAGCTTCCTGCATCTGGGTAAAGGCTATTTTAAGAGAGTTTCTGCTGCCCGATTCGAGCCGCTCGGTCGCATCACGTGTCTCATTAATTGAGGCCTCCAACGCGACAAGCAATTTAATAATGCAGACTTTCAGGGAAGTGGGGATGACGTCATTGGTCGATTGATAAACGTTTGCATGCTCCAGGGGATCAATTACAGCGTAATCTCCCGGCTTCCTCCCGAGTTTAAGCAAGGATGCGTTTGCAATAATCTCATTGGCATTCATATTGATGCTTGTACCTGCACCCCCGGATACCGCCGGTACGATCCAATGATGAAAATACAGGCCCTCTGCCACTTCGGAAGCAGAAAGGATAAGTGCATTCAGCAGGACATCATCAATAGTCCTTATGCTTTTTTCAGGATATTTCAGGGCAGCTGCCCTGAAATATTCACGGCAGGTGAGATAACATGCTTTTTTAACGATGCCAATAGCTTCATACCACTCCCTGTGAAAGGCAGTACGGTCTGGAAAATTCTCCCTGGCCCGGCAGGAATGAATCCCATACAGCACTTCTGAAGGCATCTCCATTTCTCCCAGAAAATCCTGTTCTTTTCTCATTCCTTCGTTAGGTTTGATCATCTCGGTTTATAATGAAAATTTTGTATTTTTACAGAAATTTATACAAGATTTAAGTTTGAAGCAACTATACTTTCTCTTTTTTCTCGTTTTTTTTCCCATACTTTTATCAGGGCAAACAAACACGGATTTCTGGTTTGCTGCACCTGAAGTCACAGTCGGGCATGGAGATGCACCGATCTATCTCCGTCTGACTTCATTTAACCAGACTGCAAATGTAACGATTTCGGAGCCAGCCAACACAGTGGCGAATTTCCCGCCAATAAACGTCATTATAAATGCAAATTCCACCTTCACGGTTGACCTGACCCCCCTGAAGGACCAGGTCGAATGCAAACCGCCGAACATAGCCTTAAATCTAGGGATACTTGTACATTCCGATGTTCCCATTACGGCCTATTATGAAGTTGCCAATCCGTCGAACCCGGATATTTTTACACTTAAAGGAAACAATGCCCTGGGTACATCTTTTTTTATTCCGTCCCAGAGTGTGCTGAGCAACCATACTCCATTGACTCCTCCCGCATACAATACGTTTGACATTATTGCAACTACAGACGCCACGACGGTGACTATAACCCCCAGGAAAGACATCGTGGGACACACAGCAGGGAATACGTTTACGGTTACTCTAAACAAAGGCCAGGTATACAGTGCCCAGGCAACCGGGCAAACGGGGGCTGATCATTTGATGGGATCAACCGTCACTTCCGATAATCCGGTTGCTATTACCGTTAAAGATGACTCGGATCAGTACCCGGGACAGGGTTGCTATGATCTTACGGGAGACCAGATTGTACCTGTTAATATTATCGGGCAGCAATATATAGTGGTAAGAGGATACACTAACACTACCGTCAACGACTGGGTATTTGTCACAGCAACGATTGACAATACCAGCGTAAGTGTTAACGGAAGCGTTGTTGCCACAATCAATGCCGGGGCCACATACACTTTCAACATGACTTCCACCGATTTATATTCTTATGTACAGACCGATCAGCCGGTTTACCTCTGGCACCTGACAGGATACGGTTGTGAAACAGGTACGGCCATTCTTCCCCCCATGAACTGCACCGGCTCATCACAGGTCGCATTTACCCGGACTACTCAATTTTCATTCGAGCTTATTATCCTTACGAAGGCCGGGGCAGAAGGTTCGTTTACCATGGACGGGAACCCGGGGATAGTCACAGCGGGACAATTTTTCCCTGTAACAAGCAATCCTTTATTCGTTTATGCAAGAATTGACTTTACCGCTGCCACCCTGCCTGTTGGAGCACATATCCTGGCCAATTCCCAGGATATTTTTCACATGGGTGTCATTCACACATACAATGCAGGCCAGGCAGGTTGTTCTTATGGTTACTTTACCGACTTTGCCAGCCTGAACCTGGGGCCCGACAAGAATGTATGCCCCGGTATTACTGTGACCTTTGATGCAGGGCCTAACCGTCAGAGCTATGACTGGTATTATAACGGCACACCATACTCAACAGGGGTTCAAACGATTACCGTCAGCAACCCCGGTTTATATTCGGTAACGGTCAATGATCACGGCTGTATATTATCCGATGAAGCCCAGCTCAGCAATTACCCTTTGCCAAGCCCTGCAATCAGCGGCATTACAAGTTTCTGCGAACCAGAGTCCCAGCTGCTAAGCGTACAGGGAACATTTACTTCGTATCTGTGGACCACCGGGGCAACCACTCCATCGATCACTGTTTCAACAAGCGGCATATATGGCGTGACAGTGACCGATCACAACGGATGCCAGGGAAGTACTTCCGTTAACGTAACAGTGCACCCCCTTCCGTTCGTCACACTTGTACAGCCTGCATCCACATGCTCAAACATTGCCCCTTATGCTCTTACAGGAGGCAACCCCGCCACTGGTGTATACTCCGGGCCCGGTGTGAATTCCGTGACAGGGTTTTTCGATCCGGCCTCCGGCTCAGGCGCCCACAATATTATATATACATATACTGACGGATTTGGCTGTACCAATTCCGACACAAAAACCCTGATGGTGTATGACCCGACTGCGGTCCAGCTTTCTGATTACATACCGGTATGTATTTCCGTTCCTCCGTTTGCCCTTAGCGGAGGAACCCCTGCAGGAGGTGTTTACAGCGGCCCCGGGGTGAATTCCGTAACCGGATTTTTCGACCCTTCCTCAGGGACCGGACCGCATACAATCACATATACATATACCAACACCAACGCTTGTATAAGTATAGCATCCAAAGTACTTACCGTCAATCCGCTTCCTGTTGTTCAGCTATCGGCCCAGCCAACAGTATGCATCTCCGTTCCACCTTTTGCATTACTTGGCGGGATCCCGGCAGGCGGGGTTTACAGCGGCCCGGGGGTGAATTCCGTGACCGGCTTTTTCGATCCTTCCTCAGGGGCAGGCCTGCATACAATAACTTATACTTATACCGACGCCAACAGCTGTTCCAGTACCGATTCCAAAACGTTGCTGGTTAACCCTCTCCCGATTGTCCTGCTTGGTGCTTTCAGCCCCGTTTGTATCAGCGTACCGCCTTTCCCGCTCAGCGGTGGCACACCCGCCGGTGGGACATATACCGGCCCGGGAGTGAACTCCGTGACCGGCTTTTTCGATCCTTCCTCAGGGACCGGGCCACATACCATAACATATACATACACCGACGCCAACGGATGTACTAATTCAAATTCCAAAACACTGCTTGTTAACCCATTACCTGTAGTCAACCTTGGGACTTTCACACCGGTATGCATTACCCTGCCGGCTTTCCTGCTCAGCGGTGGGACCCCTCCGGGAGGGATATATTCCGGCACAGGTGTCAATTCCCTCACGGGTATGTTTAACCCGGCATCGGGTGCAGGACTTCATGTGATAACCTATACTTATACCGATATAAACTCATGTACCAACCTGGCCACATCCGGCATTACCGTAATTCCCCTGCCTTTGCCATCCGGTACTGTAAGCGGGCCAAATCCTGTTTGTGAAGCAACACAGAATATCACCTACACTCTGAGCGGTGCCGACCCGCTTGCAACAACCTTCAACTGGGAGATCAGCCCCATGGCCGCCGGGACCATCAGCGGCACCAATGTATCGCCTTCAGTTAACTTAAATACGGGATTTTCGGGTACTATGAGTATACGGTTCCAGCCGGTCAGCAATTGCGGAAACGGGAATTTCTCAGGATATACAAATACAACGGTCAATCCAAACCCTGACGTCTGGCTCCAGGTTTGCAACGATGCTGTTACGACCAGGGCTGCAAAACCTTTCCAGCTGAAAGGAGGCATTCCTCCGGGCGGGATTTATGGGATTGACGGAACACCCCTGCCCACAGGGATCCTGAATCCTGCAACACTCACCGCCGGTCCTCCCGATCATACCATCTCATATACCTATACAAACCGTTTTACCTGCGCCATCACTAAAACCCAGTCATTAAAAGTAAATAATGCATCAGGTTTTATCTGTAAGACCACGCTCACCGATATCCGGGATCTTAAGACCTATCCTACATTTGAGATAGTTATTGGAGCCATTCACCACTGCTGGATTAGTGCTAACCTCAATTACGGATCGTTTATCCAGGATAATGTGGTACAGACCGACAACTGCAATATTGAGAAATACTGCCAGGGCAATGATGTTTCAAAATGTGCACAATCGGGAGGGTATTACCAATGGGAAGAACTTATGAATTATCTGCCTGTGGATAATGCTTCAGCCGAAGGCAAACAGGGCTTGTGCCCGCCCGAATGGCATGTTCCCACTGAAGCTGAATGGGCCGGGCTTGAGAATTATTATTCAGGAGAGGGGCTCGCCGGATGGAGCCTGATAGATCCAAATCCCGTTTATGGTTTTCATGCCAGGAACCTCGGAGTTCTTTACCAGAACCAGCAATGGGCCTTTATGCCCCCGGGTTTCTCCGCCACTATATTCTGGACTTCCACTGTGAGCCCGTTCAGCAATACAAGGATATTCTCCCATGGGATGAATGAAATAAATGCCAGTGTCTCAAAATATTTCTCAACTCCAGGCAACGCTTTGCCTGTTCGCTGTGTCAAGGATTAATATGCCTTCATTATTAATAGTAACCCAACAATTGGTATCCCAACATATAGAAAATAAAATATTTAACCCCGGAAAATCATTTAATAAAAAAAATGAAGTAATTTTACTTCGATTCTGTTTGCAGACCTCGAATTAATAAGGATGATCATATTTACTCCGTTCAGATGAAGAAACGTGACGGCACAGGTATACAATTTCCTGTTCAGTATCTTTTTTTTCTTGCTTTGTTTAATCTGGCGCTGGTTAGTGGTGCTTTTGGACAAGTCCAGGCTAATGGCGTTTTTGGAAAACCCCATGCGATGGTTCCCTTAACACCTCATGAATACCGCTTTGTGCACAAGGACGTATCAGGGGGCAGAATTACTCTTACAAACACAACTACATCTTCATGCTCAAATTCCGACTTTTCACTGGGGAATTTTACAAATTGGTCGGGATGTTATGGAACTTGGTGCGATTCAAGCCGTACTCAAACCCGTTGTGCCGGCTCTGGTCCGTGGATGCCTTTTGAACCTCCCTGTGATAACAATGGCATGCCATGGTATAACAACCCAACCGGGGGGCATTTCAGCATCCAAAACCCCGGGACCGACAATTGTATTACCGCACTTCAAAAGGTTTTCCCGGGTGATGCTCATTCTGCGCTGATTGGGAACAGAGTTTGTGGTAGTGGAGGAGGAGGTTATGTCGATCAATTAACTTATCAGATCACGTATGACCCCAATAACAGCTTTTTTATATACAGGTGTGCGGTTGTTTTAGTTAAGCCCACTGATCAAACTCATAATAGCCCCAATAAGAGGCCCAGGTTTATGTTTTCTATTAAAGATCATTTAACAGGCACTATTATTGACCCTGTTTGCGGTGTTTATGATCTATGGCCATTTGATGGGATAACCGTCTGGAATGACGGCCCTAATAATTATCTCTGGAAAGATTGGAGCACGATCGGGATTGATTTTTCAACATTATCCGGAATTACACCCGGACAAGTCCTTGATGTCGTATTTTTTGTTCATGGTTGTGGCTATACAGCACACACGGGTTATGCCTATATTTCTGCATTCTGCGGCTCCATGAGCATTCAGGTTGAAGGATGTGAAGGATCGGGCGAGGTAACCCTGACCGGCCCTCCGGGTTTTACCCAATATGAATGGCAGGGGCCTTTTTGTCCTACCTGTACATTACCACCCCCGTATTATTACGGAGAAAGTGTCACCCTCACTGCTGCCCAGGGGGCCGTCACAGGAAATTACTTTGAATTAAACCTTACTGCCCTGAATGGTTGTGAAGTCAACCATGTTCAACAGTTCATAGGCTTTACAATTATTACTCCTGAATTTACCTATGCCGGGCCGGCTTGTGTTGGTTCTCCGGAAGCATTTACTGACCTGTCCACAATAAATCAGAATCAGATTGTAAACTGGAAATGGAATTTTGGGGATGGCACAGGGGATTTTACCGGAGTTCAAAACCCAACTCATACATTTACAACATCCGGGACGTTTACTGTTAAAATGGTAGCCTATTCCACTGAAGGCTGTATGGATTCCATTACCCACGACTATACATTTGATCCTTTGCCCACAGCCACCATTAGCGGGACCACAACTGTTTGCCGGAATGCAGCATCCCCCCAGATGACATTTACAGGAGCAGATGCAATAGCACCTTACACTTTTACTTATAAAATCAACGGCGGAAGCGATTTAACCGTAACTACCATCAGTGGGAACAGCGTCACGGTAGACGCACCTACAACGACCGCCGGCATATTCACTTATTCCCTCGTCAGTGTAAAGGAAGGTGGTTCCATGCAATGTTCCCAGGCTCAATCGGGAACCGCTATTATTACCGTGCTCGCTTTACCAACAGCCAGTATTTCAGGAACAACAACCGTATGCCAGAACGCCACGGATCCCCTGATAACTTTCACCGGGGCCGGAGCCGGAGCACCCTATACTTTTACTTATACTATCAACGCAGGAGTACCCCAGACTGTGACCACGGTCAGTGGGAACAGTGTGACCGTTGCTGTGCCTACCACTATAGTAGGTACATTTACTTATGACCTGGTGAGTGTTCAGGATGGAACTGCAAACGCATGTTCTCAGGCCCAGAGCGGAAGTGCCATTGTTACAGTCAGTACCTTGCCCACAGCTACGATTTCAGGGACAATCGATGTATGCCAGAATTCACCCGATCCATTGATCACCTTCACGGGGGCCGGGGCCACAGAACCCTATACTTTCACTTACAGGATCAACGGGGGCGCACCCCTGACCGTGACCACTTCTGTTGGCAGCAGTGTCACTGTAGCTGCACCCACCACTACAGTAGGTACGTTTACCTATGCCCTGGTGAGCGTACAGGATGGAAGTGCTTTAGCCTGCTCACAATCCCAGAGCGGAAACGCCATCGTAACTGTAAATCCTTTGCCCACGGCAACGATTTCAGGAACCATTGATGTGTGCCAGAATGCAACGGCTCCCCTGATCACCTTCACCGGGGCATCTGCCACTGCACCTTATACTTTTACCTATACCATCAACGCAGGAGCTCCCCTGACCGTCACCACGGTCAGCGGCAGCAGTGTGACTGTTGCAGCACCCACCGGTACGGTGGGAACCTTCACCTATGACCTGGTCAGCGTACAGGAGGGCAGTTCAACCACCTGTTCACAGGCCCAGAGCGGAAGCGCTATTGTAATGGTAAATCCTTTGCCAACAGCCACGATTGCAGGAACAACGGCCGTATGCCAGAATGCATCGGATCCCCTGATCACCTTCACCGGAGGATCTCACCTTCACCGGAGCATCTGCCACTGCGCCTTATACCTTTACCTATACCATCAACGCAGGCGCACCCCTCACCGTTACCACGGTCAGCGGCAGCAGTGTGACTGTTGCAGCGCCCACTGCTACAGTTGGCACATTTACTTATGCCCTGGTCAGCGTACAGGATGGAAGTACAACCACTTGTTCACAAGCCCAGAGCGGAAACGCTATCGTTACTGTTAATTTATTGCCCACAGCCACTATCGCAGGAACAACAGCCGTATGCCAGAACTCATCGGATCCACCAATCACCTTCACCGGGGCCTTAACCTCACCACCGTATACGTTTACCTATACCATCAACGGCGGAGCGCCACAGACCGTCACCACG
>JAPLDK010000067.1 GCA_026391775.1 Bacteroidota bacterium | reverse complement strand
TCAATATATTCCACAGGGACATAGCGTTTCAGGCGGGTGAGGTATTCGCCGATTCCTGTCCTCAGATATTCTTCATCGGTTTTACCGATAACAATGAACCTGATCTTCATGAAAGCAAAGCTTTTACGTTCCGGCAAATATCGGAATTATTAAAAATAGTAAATTTGAAAAAAATAAATCCATGTTCAGGCATACCACCATTATTTTTTTTTCATGTATGCTGATGTCGTGGCACGCATTCTGCCAGGCTGATCCCTCATCAGAAATTATTGATGTTCTCAGAAAAGGGAATTCATCCGGGCTTGGAAAATATTTCAATGAGATGGTCGACCTGAACATTCCCGGGTTTAAAGAACTTTACAGCAAAACACAGGCGGAAAGGATCATTAAGGACTTTTTCAGCAATAAGCCCGTCAGTAGTGTTTCGGTAAACAGGGAAGGCAATTCTCCCGATGGTTCAAAATATACCATGGGGAGCCTTACCGCCGGCGGAAAAAAATACAACCTGTTTTTTCTTCTCCGGAAAAGCAATGGGGAATACCGTATTTATCAATTGCATTTACAGTCAGAGTAGTATATTATGAACCCGGACGAAATTATCATTCAGGCTTTGGCCGAAGACATAGGGGATGGTGACCATACCACCTTGTCCACTATTACGGCCTCGGCTGAGGGCAGCGCCAGGCTTATCATAAAGGCCAGTGGCATACTCTGCGGAATGAATATTGCAGAAAAGATTTTCGCTCATATGGATCCCGGTTTAAAAATGAAACCCTTACTCAGGGACGGGGACATTGTTGATAATGGCGATATCGCATTTGAAGTATACGGCAGGATATCTTCTATCCTTCAGAGTGAACGGCTTGTTCTGAACTTCATGCAAAGGCTGAGTGGCATTGCAACAGCTACAAATAAACTGGTGAAACTCACCGAAGGCTACCATGTAAAGATCCTCGATACCAGGAAAACCACTCCCCTGCTCCGCGGGTTGGAAAAATATGCCGTGAAGACGGGTGGAGGAATGAACCACAGGATTGGCCTGTATGATATGATCATGATCAAGGACAATCATGTGGATTTTGCCGGAGGAATTGTCAGGGCAATTGATGCAGCCCGGCAATACCTGGAAGAAAACAGGAAAGACCTGAAGATCGAGATCGAGGTAAGGGATTTTTCCGAATTGCAGCAGGTGCTTGGCCATGGCGGTGTTGATCGGATCATGCTGGATAATTTTTCAACCGCGGATCTGAAAAAAGCTGTTGAAATGACAGCCGGCCGTTTTGAAACCGAAGCCTCAGGGGGCATAAATGAAAATAACATCAGGGATTATGCTGCAAGCGGGGTGGATTTCATTTCAGTCGGGGCACTCACACATCATATCCAAAGCCTTGATATGAGCCTGAAAGCTATCAGGGAGTGATACATTTCCTCAAACCTTCTTCGAATGAAGTTTTTGGCTTCCAGCCCAGTGAGAGCCTTATTTTATCTATACCTGCATAAAGATCGAATATTTCATTCTGCCTCTCTGTCCCCCGGGCTTTATATGGTTTGATGATGCCACTCAGGCTCATGACTGTTTTAATAAGATCTTCCACGCTGACCGATTGACCGCTCCCGACATTATATATACCAGGTTCGCCTTCAATAGTCCTGTAGATTGCATCCACCAGGTCATCGATATAAACATAATCCCTTTTGGGCCGGAGATCCATCACCTGCACTTCTGAAACTGTAAGATTCTTTACCATCTCTATGATCTCGGGAATGATAAAATGAGCAGGCTGGCCGGGCCCGTAAGCGTTAAAAGGCCGCAGGACAGAGACCCTGAGCTTGAAATTCAGGGCATAAAACTGGCAGGTGTTATCGGCCAGGAGTTTGCTGTGGCTGTATGGGTTATAGGATTTGACAGGATGGTTCTCATCGATGGGGAGGTACTCGGGAGAGCCGTAAAGATAGGAGCTGATGTAGGTAAGGCCTGATCCTGTCCTGCGGCAGAATTCAAGCACATTGACAGTCCCCATAAGGTTTATCCTGTAAAAGGCCCCGGGATCTTTCCAACTGTCGGGAACAAAAGTTTTACCCGCCAGATGGATAACGTGAAAAAAATCTTTTCCCGGCAGGCTGTCAAAGCATGAAGGATCGGTGATATCACCCTGGGCGAGGTCAAGCCCTTCGACCTCATAGCCTTCAGTAAGCAAACGTTTTACCAAAGTCCTGCCGATGAATCCATCGGAACCGGTAACCAGTATTTTTCTCAAAGTAAGGATGAAAGTTTTTGCAGATCCTCGTTGGCTTTCTCATAATCATCGGGGCGGCCTATGTCGAGCCAGTAGCCTGAATAGGGAAAAACATTGACAGGAATATGTTTTTCCAGCAGGCTCAGCATGAGATTATCGAAACCGAATGGCTTGTTTAAAGGGACATACTCAAGCACCTTTCGGTTCATGGCATATACGCCCATACTGACATTGAACGAATATTCAGGTTTTTCACGGAATCCTGTTACTTTATTATCTTCCCGGTCGAGTTCCAGTACCCCGAAATCAATTTTTGTGGTGCGGTGATATGTGGAAACAGTGAGTAAGGCCTTTTGTGTAGTATGAATTGAATATAGTTCCCTGAAATCAAGATCAGTGAGCAGGTCTCCGTTCATTACAAGGAAATCATCCGGTAGTCCTTGAATAAGCGCTATCGGGGCAACAGTGCCCAGGGGCTCCTCTTCAAGCGAATAATTGATCTTTATGCCGAATTTGGATCCGTTGCCAAGGTAGGCCATGATAATTTCTGCAAAATGGTTAAGGCAAATGGTTACTTCATCAACCCCGCATTTTACAAGACGCGAGATCAGAATGTCGATAATGGCCCTTTCCCCTACAGGTACCAGGGGTTTCGGGATAACGGTGGTGTATGGCTTAAGCCTGGTACCTTTTCCGCCTGCAAGAATGACAGCCTTCATCGGGGTTAAATAGTATAAAGATCGGGTTTGTAAAATTGCATATTTCCAGGGGCGCTGAACCAGTCAATTGTTTCCTTAAGGCCCTGATCGAGTGTGTACTCCGGCACCCATCCGAACAGGTCTTTAGCCTTACGGTTTTCGGCCCACAACCTTTCAACTTCGGATTTCTCCGGTCGTATTCTTGCGGATTCCCTGCCAGTATCAATGGGTTTGCCCATGATCCCGGATATTTTCTTAACCAGGTCCCCGATTGAAATTTCAAAATTGCTGCCAAGGTTCACAACCTCTCCCATTGCAGTTTCGCTTTCGGCAGCCTTGACAAAACCCCTGGCCGTGTCTTTAACAAAAGTAAGGTCTCTTGTAGGGGTAAGGGCTCCGAGGGATATCTCTTTTTTTCCGGCCAGGATCTGCGTAATGATGGTAGGGATGATAGCCCTGGCCGATTGACGTGGGCCATAGGTATTAAAAGGCCTGACCACTATGACCGGAGAATTGAAGGAACGGAAAAACGTGAGGGCCAGAAAATCGGCTCCAGCTTTTGAAGCAGCATAGGGTGATTGGGGGTTTATAGGATGTTCTTCGGTAATGGGGACAAATTGGGCTGTTCCATATACCTCCGAAGTGGAAGTATGAACCACCTTTTTAATGTTCTGCTGGCGAGCTGCCTGTAAAATATTCAGAGTACCCTTGATATTTGTGTCAATATAAACATCGGGGGAATTATAAGAATATGGTATGCCTATCAGGGCTGCCAGGTGGAATACAACTTCGCACCCGCTCATGGCTTCACGCATGCCGTTCGGGTCCCTGATATCTCCGCTGAACACATTCAGTTTCTTTTTCAGGTTTTCCGGGAAATAATCCAGCCAGCCCCAACGGTTAAAAGAATTATAATGAACCATTGCGGTCACTTCACAATTCCTGTTAAGCAATTCTTCCACGAGGTGGCTGGCAATGAACCCTCCCGCACCGGTGACAAGGACTTTGGTGTTTTTAATTTCCATACTCTTACAAATTCCTGACAAAATTAAGAATAAAGACCAGAAATCTGCAAGACACCATATTTTTCTAACTTTGCATGATAATCATCCCGAACGATATCAGCAGTATATGAACTCTGAGAAACTGACCGGCAGGAACTTCTGGGAGACCTATTGGGAGACTGATACGGGTAAGAAAAAAAACAAAAGGCCCAGCCTGACTGTAATGGAGATACTGAAGGCTTTTGACCGGCATCTTCCTGACGAAAAGAGGCTTACAGCTCTTGAGATCGGAGGAGCCAAGGGAGAATACCTGCTTTATCTTGTCAAACGGTTCGGTTATGAAGGGCATTCGCTTGACTATTCCAGCGCAGGCAACGAGCAAACAGTTGAGACTTTCTCCAAAGCCGGTTATAATGTGCAGGTTTACGAACGCGACCTTTTCGCTGACAATTCGGATCTGCCTTTGTTTGATATGGTGTTCTCACTTGGCTTCATTGAACATTTTGATGATCCTGCTCCTGTTGTCGAAAGTCACCTTAAACTCGTCAAACCCGGAGGTATTTTACTGCTTGGAGTTCCTAATTATTCCGGGATCTATAAACTGGTTCTGAAGCGGCTGGCACCGTCGATGTTCATAACCCACAACCTGGAGATCATGGACATTGAAACCTGGAGTGAATTTGAAAAGAAGTTAAACCTGGAAATTTTGTACAGGGCATATATTGGTGGTTTTGAACCCCTGAACATGAAAAAATTAGAAAATAAGAACCTTTTAAACCGCCTGATTTATTTCAAGATCCAGGTACTGACAGTGCTATTTTCTTTCAGATGCAGGGGATTAAGAAAATATAATTCTGCTTTTATCAGCAGCTATCTGATAGGAATTTACAGGAAAAGCACATGATCCTGAGGGTTATGAAGTCTTTAAGGTTTTGCAGTATTCTTCTGGTCCTCTGTATGACCGTAAACTATGCGGTTGCAACGGAGGATAAGCCGGAACTCCCCTCCATTATAAGGCAGGTCGACTCACTTAACACGTTGGCGGGAAGATACTCTTATGAAGAGATTCCCTATGCCAAATCACTGGCCATTCAGAGTCTGAATCTTGCAAGAAGCTGTCATTACCAGGAAGGTGAAGCCATGGCATTATTTTTTCTTGGGGTGACCAATCTTAACCAGGACAATTTTCCGGTTGCCCTGGATTACTATTTCAGGAGCCTGGATATTTACCAGGCTTTGAAAGATGTTGACAATGAGATCCTCCTTAACCAGTCTGTGGTGGAAGTATTTCTGCGGCTAAAGGACCCATACAGGGCTGAACCGTACCTAGTCAAAGCATATGCCATTTTATACAAATCAACCAATCCTGAAAAACCCGCGACTCTATACATTACCAAAGGCAATTTGGCCATGGGAAAAGGAAATAACTGGGAAGCGGTTGATTGTTTTTACCGTAGTGCAGGGTATTGCCTGCACCTTAAAAACACATTGGGTGTCGGAAGAGCATACAAACTTATAGGAGATGCATTTATCCAGCTTAAACAATTAAACAGGGCAACCTTTTTTTATCAGAAAGCCATTGAGATTTTTAGTCAACTGGATGATCTTAGCGAAGTAAGCGTGCTTAACACCAGGATCGCACATGCTTATTCTGTATTAGGCAACAAACAGTTCGCCTTGGAATACAACAAAAAAGCCTACAATGAAAGATTAATTACAGGTATTAAAAGCCTGATCATATCCTCCATTATAAATGTCGGGGGATCATATATGGAAATTGGCAGATATGATTCTGCAGTCTATTTTCTCCGGCTTGGCCTTGAGCGCAGCATTGAGGAGAAACGCAATAACCTCATTGAGGAAGCTCATTTATTACTTGCCGACTGCTATACATTGCAAAAGAATTACAAGTTAAGCCTTCAGCACTACCAGGAGTATTTAACTTATCATATTAAGATGATGGAGGACCGTAATAAGGTCGCAATCCGGACCCTTGAAGCCGAACACCTGGTTCACGATGTTGAGAACACACACAACCTGCTTACACATCAAAATGAGGCTCAGTATCTGGATCTTCGGAATCACAGGCTACAGCTGCTCTTTATGGGGATCATTCTGTTCCTGATCCTGACAGTAGGGATGATAGTTCATGTGCTGACGAGAAGGACCCAGAGGTCAGAAAAGGAGCTCCAGGTATTGAACTTCAAGCTTGAAAACGAGATCAGGGAACATAAAGAAGCTGAGCGTCATTTTGAAGAAAGCGAAAACCTTTACCGTTTCCTGGCTGAACATTCCCCCGATGTTATCTCTCTTTTTGACAAAAATCTAAAAAGGAAATATATATCTCCAAGTTGTCTTTCCATGTATGGGTTTACCGAAGAAGAACTTGTAACCAGGCCAGATTCTTTCGAGGTAGTTGATCTCACTTACAGAAAACAGGTCAGATCATCCCTGGAATCAATCATGCAGCGTAAAACTCCCCAGACACTTGTATATAAGGCAAGGAGAAAGGACGGAACCTCATTCTGGGTGGAAAACCATATCAACCCCATGTTTGATCCCGTAAGCGGGGGGGTTTATGAACTGGTGACTGTAGTGAGGGATATTTCTGACCGTATGCTTTATGAAGAGGAACTGGCCGAAAACGAAAGGCAGAAAGAAGTTCTGTTATATGAGATCCACCACAGAGTTAAAAACAACTTCGCGATACTGATCAGCCTTATGGAACTCCAAAAGCAATTTACAAAGGTCGATTCGCTTGATATGCCTTTAATTGATCTCCAGCTTAGGGTAAGGACTATGTCGCTGGTCCATGAACAATTATACCATAATCAAAGCATTGATGCAATTCCCCTTGGTTCATACCTCGACCGTCTGACAAGTATTATCAGCAGTGCATTCAGCAAGCCCAACATCAGAATTCATACTTCTGTACAGGAATGCGCAGCAAGAATTGAAATTGCCTTACCCCTGGGTCTCATTGTAAATGAACTTCTCACCAACGCCTTTAAATATGCCTTCCCGCACAATGCGAACGGTGATGTATGGATCGATCTGCGGCTGGACAAAACTAACCCGGAAGCTGAAAAAGGGCTGGAATCGCTTTTCTATATTCTTAATATAAAGGATAACGGGGTTGGATTGCCGGAAAATTTTTCATTTGAAAAAAATGTATCGACCGGTTCACAGATCGTCAGGATCCTGATTGAACAACTGGAGGCCCAGTACGAGATCAGGCCTCAGCCGGGTGCATCATTTACATTACGTTTTGCAGCATTTCCAAAGGAATTTAACTGACAACAGAGAATGAAAGGAAAGAAAAAGATAGCGATAATCGGTGCGGGAACCATTGGGACTGCCCTGGGAAATATTTTATCGGAAAACGGATCTGGCGAAGTACTGCTTATCTCAATCGAGGAGAACGTTGTGCTGTCCATCAATGACCAGCATATTAATGCCAGGTATTTTCCGGGCCATCACCTCCACGGTGACCTCAAAGCAACGACGGATGTAGGCCAGCTGAAAGGGTCTTCGGTGATCTTCCTCGCTATTCCTTCAGTTGCCATGCTCGATTATCTTAAGTCCATCAGGGCCTTTATCCCCGAAGACGCAATACTTGTCAACCTTGCCAAGGGTTTCGGTTGCGGGGAAAACACGATTGTGGAATGCCTGAAACAGCAATTCAGCAATCCCGTCTGTACATTAAAAGGGCCCAGTTTCGCCAAGGAAATTATTAACCGTATCCCAACTGGGTTTACATTAGGTCATCCGGGTGGGGAGTTTGCCGAACAGGTATCAGTTTTATTTAAAGGTTCAACAATCCATCTTGATTTCAGCGGGGATATACAGGGGGTTGAACTCCTCAGTATACTCAAGAATATTTATGCCATTGTTCTGGGTATTGTGGATGCCCAGTTTAATTCGCCCAACCTGAGGTTCCTGATCCTGACAAGGGCGTTCAGGGAGATGATGAATATCATGATGTATTTCGGCGGGAAGGAAGAAACCATGTATAAATATTGTGGTTACGGGGATTTTACGCTTACCGCCCTCAATGACCTGAGCCGTAACCGCACCCTTGGCCTTCTTATCGGGAAAGGCTTTTTTACCGAGCATGTCTCTCATGAACTTGTGCTTGAAGGAAAAACAGCAGCAACCATTTTTTATGGAAAAATCGCCAGGGAAACAGGGGTGGAAAAACGATTTCCAATTATGAGCGAGCTAAACAGGATCTTCACCGAGAAGTACGATGTCTCGAAATTTGTCAGTACTGTCCTGGAGATGGAAGAACCGTAATCACGAATTTTTTGTATCTTTGCAATCCTTTTTTCCTGGATATTCAAATGGGGTTGACCGGTTTTGACAGCAGGGAAGTGGGATTGTAAGCATGCCGGGAGTTCGAGGATCAGTCCCGTAAATACGAATCCGCACAAACAATAAACGGCGATAACTTCGCTTACAGACTGGCTGCCTGATTTTAGAAATCAGTCAACAGTTGTCTCCCGGGAAGCCCGTTCCGCCGGCGTCCCGACCGAGGCATCAGAAATGACGGAATAGGCTGTTCAAGGTTCCGGTGAACATCCGAAATTAAAGGAACTAAGGTTTAGGTAGGCTTGCCACGGGCCAACCTTCTCCCGACAATCAATCGCTGGCTAAGCATGAAGAAAGCAGTTTTGCTGCCTGTTTGGACGGGGGTTCGAATCCCCCCAGCTCCACAATTTTAGAAAGGATATGAAAGATGGATTTGTTTGGAGGGCCCACCAAATGTTTGCTTGTACAGACGAAATTTTCCGCGCTTAGTTTTTGGAATTACCAGGATGTTTGTGACATTGTAGGTGCCAGGTACCCGGCAGCTCCACTGGGCCTGCTTACCGTAGCGGGACTTCTCCCCCAGCACTGGACATTCAAGCTGATCGACGAGAATGTTAAACCCCTGCTTGATGAGGACCTGCTTTGGGCTGATATCGTTTGTACCGGGGGTATGCTTCCCCAGCAGAAGAGCATGCTTGAATTCATCCGCAGAGCCCATGATCTCAACCGGCTTGTAGTTGTAGGAGGCCCTGATCCCACTTCTCAGCCCGATCTTTACAAAGAAGCTGATTTTCTCGTACTTGGCGAGGGAGAGATCACTATTCCAATGTTCCTGAGGGACCTTGAAATCGGGATTACTTCCGGGACCCACATGTCGACGGAACGTGCCAATATGCTGATATCGGTTGTTCCACGTTATGACCTGATCCGGTTCCGGGATTATATCATGATAGGCATGCAGTTTATCCGCGGATGCCCATTCAATTGCGAATTCTGCGATGTGATCGAATTGTTCGGCCGCATACCGAGATTTAAAACCAATTCACAGATCCTTAAAGAACTTCAAACACTGTACGACTTGGGCTACCGCGGCCATATCGACATGGTTGACGACAATTTTATCGGCAATAAGAATAAAGTCAAGGAGTTATTACGGGAAATTAAAACCTGGACAATCGAGCGGAAATATCCGTTTTACTTTACCACAGAAGCCTCCGTGAACCTGGCAGATGATGACGAGCTTCTGCAACTCATGCAGGATTGCGACTTCAGGTATGTTTTCCTGGGCATTGAAACCCCTGAAAACGAGACCCTCGCATTGAACAACAAAAACCAGAATGTAAACAAGCCGGTTGGGGATGCCGTGCGAAAGCTACTTTCCTACGGTATAGTCAGCAACGGTGGCTATATTATAGGCTTCGACAGTGAAAGCAGAAAAATCGCTTCAAACATGATCAATTCCATACAGGAATCGGGCATCTGTATGGCCATGGTCGGATTGTTATATGCCCTGCCCAATACCCAGCTCACCCGCAGGCTCGAAGCGGAAGGCAGGTTGTTCCATCTGGCTGCCCAAAATGTTAGCGATACAGATATTGACCAAATGACCAGCGGGCTTAACTTCGCGACACTAATTCCGCGGTCGGAAGTCCTTAAAAACTATATTGAAGTTCTCGGTACCGTTTATACACCGGAAAATTACTACAAGCGGGTTATTTATACAGGGCTGAACATCAGGCCGAAATACCGGCATAAACCATCATTCCCGACCTGGCTGATATACATGCGTTCATTTCTGCGCGTTTGCAAAAAGGCAGGATTTTCAAGGGAAACGGGATTAAGATACTGGATGATGTTTTTTAAGGTAATTTTTCGAAACCCTTATGGAATAGAAGCTGCAGTAAACCTTGCAGCCATGTTCATCCATTTTCAAAAGCAAAAGGTATATATCGTTTCTTCGGTAAACAACACCCTTGCTGTAATGGAAAATAAAAGCGAAAAAACCTTTAATGAACGTATGACGGGAAAAAACATACCCATAACCACCAGGGTACCAGAGGTTCACTGTTAAAGGACTCCCTTTTCCAAAACATTAGCTATTTTTATATCATTAAACAATACCAATTAAGAATCCATGAAAACAAGGGTCCTGATTGTTATATTGATAATTGCATCTTTAAATTTAACTGCTCAACAAATTTCCCCGGCAGAACAGCTCAGGACACTGATTGAAAATTACCAATTTAAGCAGGCCGTCGAACTTGCCGGGAACTTGCTTTCAACTGATACAACCCGTACTGACCTTATTCTCCTTGAAGGTGAGGCTATGACTGCCCTGTTCCGGTTTAAGGAAGCAGAGGGTTTATTCCTGCGTGCATGGCGGGCCGACAGTACAAACCTCAGGATAATGAATAAAATTGCCAGCCTGTATCGCCAGACCGGAGAGACTGAACAGGCGGTGCGCTGGTACCGAAAAATTCTTGAGATGGGTTCCCTGAATGAATCCGTTGTTTTACAACTGGCTGCGCTGTATTCGCAAACAGAGGAATACCGCAACGCGCTGAACCTGCTGCTGCCGCAGTACAGACATGATTCCTCTTCATTTTACATGCTCCGACAGATCGGGAACGCTTACCAGGAACTCAGGAAACCCGATTCAGCCCTGCTTTTTTACTTACGGGCATATCGTGTCAATCCTGCCGATGCGGGGGTAATGGTGAAAATGGCCAACCTCCTGATCCGCCTTAAAAATTATGATTCTGCGATGTCAATAACAGCCAGGTTTATGCAGGAAAACCCCAGGACTTATTCTGTTATGCGTCTCAATGCTTACGCCACCTACCTCCTGAAAGATTATCCAGGTTCGGCAGAGCGGTTCAGAAGATCCATCCGGCTTGGAGACAACTCTAAATTCACCATGAAATACCTGGGGCTCTGCCGGTACAAACTTGAAATGTACGACTCGGCTGTCCCCTATTTCAGGAAAGCCTATGTTTTGGATACAACCGATGTAGAGGTCTGTTTCTATTACGGTGTTTCGGCCATGCGCTCATTTAGCATAGATACCGGACTATGTTATCTGCAGAAAACAATGAAGATCATAATGCCATCCGACCAGTTCCTCCTCACACTGTATGCCGAACTGGCCGGGGCCTGGAATCTAAACGCAAAACCGGATACGGCACTGGAGATACTCCTGAAGGCCCATAATACGGACCCAAAAGACCCGGCCATTGTTTTTAAGATTGCCTACCAATACGATTATTACTTCCGTAAACCATCAAAGGCACTGCCCTGGTATGAAGAGTTCATTAAAATGAAGGGAACAGATTCCGCATCAGTTCAGAATCTGCCCCAGATTATGTCATACAGCCTATATGCCAGGAACCGCATCAAGGAGTTGCGTGACTATAATGCGCGGAAGGCCCAGGCAAAGTAAAGCACCTTCTGCAAAGCTTTCCTTATCTTTGTATTGACTTAATATTATATGCTGCAAAAATTCCTTAACTGGAAACTCATAACATTTCTTACAGGACTCTCTAAAAAGATCATCCTGCCGGGCTTTGACGGACTTCCCATGTACAACGTATTCGGCTTCTTTTTCAAAGGGATGCAGCAGGGCTATATTGCCACCAGGGCTTCGGCTATTTCGTTTTCATTATTCCTTGCTATTTTCCCTTTCCTTATCTTTCTGTTTTCCATAATTCCGTTTATCCCTATTACAAATTTCCAGCAGACCCTGCTGAACCTGGTCCAGGACTTTATGCCCGATATTGTCTGGGCAACAGTTAATGAAACCATTATTGATATTATAACAAGGCCAAGAAGCGGTGTTTTGATCCTCAATTTTATCCTGGCCTTCTATTTTTCAACCAATGGGATAAAAAGCCTGATAGATGCCTTTAATAATACTTACCATGATATAGAATCCCGCTCAATGGTATTGCAATATTTTATTTCATTCGTCCTGGTCATTATTATTTCCTTTCTCCTGATCATCGCGATCGGCCTGATGACTTTCGGGTTTACATTACTTAAACTGGCACTTCCCGACGACATCGTAAATGCACATTTCTTTTTTTTCCTGCTACAGATTTTACGATGGATAATCATCCTGGCGGTTTTGCTTCTTGCAATTTCATTTATATACTACCTGGCACCTTCACGGAACGAACGTTTCAGGTTCATTTCGGCAGGTTCAACATTATCGACACTACTTATTTTGCTGACCACTCAGGGTTTTAATTTTTATGTGGATAACTTTTCCCGTTACAACGCCTTATACGGCTCTATTGGCACCCTCATGGTGATCCTGTTATGGATCTACACAAATTCATATGTACTTCTTATCGGGTTTGAGCTGAATGCCAGCATCAGGGTCGCAGGGAATGATGTTTCGGAAGCATACCAGGTTGAATGAGACTATACTCCTTTCCCCTTTAATAAGGGTAAAACCAGTTGCCGCAACTCCCTTTTATAGGTAAAATAAACCAAAACAACTGTTATCAATAACTGAAGGCATCCCGGGATAATCCCGGTTTTATCAGGCGAGATAGTATAAAGCAGCAGTCCGGTCACAATCACCACAAAAGGCAGATAGATCAGCTTCCACTGGTTCAGGTGATACGTGAAAAATTTCCGGCTTTCCATATAAAGAAACAAAGCCTGTATAGGTTTGATTAGAAAATTGGAGAAAACTGCCCCCATAAGGCCGAATTTCCATACCAGAAATGAGCTCATTAGAACCTGTATCACAGCAGAATACAAGAATACTTTTGGCAAAACTTTAGTTTTCTTAAAATAAAAAACCGGTGCCAGGAAGAGATAAAATGCCGGGCTGGTTGCGTAACCAAGGCAGAGGATCCCGATGAAGGCAAAAGCCTGATAATATATGTGGTTTTTAATCACCAGGGGAACCAATAAAGGAATTGCAATTGTTACCAGAGGCAGAACCAGAAGGGTGATGGCTGTAAATGCGTTGTAATAACGATTAACCTCGGTCGTGCTCTCTGTAAGATCCTTGTTCTTCCATATGTTGAAAACCTTCGGTTGGATAGTATTTACCAATCCTGTATGAAGCAGTCCGATACCCAGGCTGAGCTTCACGGCAAAATCGAAAATGCCTACATAAGTAGGATCTATCATAAAGTATTTTATCACATAGCGGTCGATATAATTCACTACCCATATCATCGCACCATAAACGATCATCGGGCCGCAAAAGGCAAGCATGCCTTCGAGATGTTTACAGCTGAACTTCAGGCCATATTCTCCGGTCAGCATTACCACTGATGCAAGGCAGGAGATTGCAGCAGGAACCAGTCGTCCGATGATAGGCCCGTTCAAGGTGTATGGGTAAGCATAAAGTATGCCCAGCGAGGCAGTCAGGGTGATAATGAAATTAGAAATATTCAAATAGAAGAACCTTTCCGGCCTCTGCTGGTTTACCAGCAAATTGGAATACGTTTTGAAAACCCCGTTGAAAATGGCTGTAAATACAGTGATCAGCCCAAACGGTAAAAACTGAAAAGCCTGGTCACCCCTGAATATCAACCTGAACATAAAGCTTCCTCCCATCAGCATAATGAACAGTACTGCAGTCCCCAGGGTGATCAGAATTATAAGTACCGTGCCAATGAACTCGCTGAGTTTACGGTGATCATCTTTCTGCTGAAAATAATTCACGCCGATATAGGTATCAAGCCCGGCCGAAGAAACAAGCTGAACAAAATACATCATTGTAAAATAGATGGCATTGATCCCGAATTGCTCAGGTGTGAGCCGGGCCGTAAAAAAAGGGATCAGGATAACACCCGTTGTATAAGGAAGGGCACCGATGAGAGAGTAGATCATTGAAGATCTGAAAAACTGCCTGGATATCATCGTATGCTTTTTATTATTGATTTTATTAATGTCTGCGGATGTCAGGATAGTATTTGTTCAAAAAGTTCCAGTAGTTTCTCCCTGTGCTTTGGCATAGAGAAATTATCCAAAGCACGCTGTCTCGCTTCAGCAGCTGTACTCAGCTGGAAGGCCTTCCTGATGGCTGCTTCCAGGGCATCAGGTGAACGCTTCTTTACAATGACCCCGGTATTCCCTATTGCATCAGGAATCCCATTCACATTGGAACCAACCGGGATACATTCGCAAAGCATAGCTTCATTCAGGGTGAATGGCATCCCTTCGGTTATGGAAGCCTGTACAAAAACCCTGGCCCTGTTGTAATTCATGAAAAGTACGTCATCCGGGCAAAAATACAGCAGCGTTTCCAGGTTGGGAATTTCACTCACCCGGTAGTTCTGTTCTATCCAAGGCATAAATTCTTTCCTGAAGCCTATCAGGGTGAATTTCATTTCAGGCATCCTCCTGGCCATTTCTATAAAGAGGTCAAACCCCTTATTATAGAAATCGCTGATCCCGCCCATAGTGCCCACAGTCAGTATCCTGCCATCTTCCTTTGAAATAGTATTGTCGCGGTAAAATTTTGTTGTATCCACCCCGTTTGAAATAATGGTCATGGGTGTTTTAATATCCGGTATATAATACTTTATACCATCCTTTTTACCTTCTTCCGAATAGTAAAAATTTTCATGCCAGATCAGCGACTTATGGTTAGGGATAATGTGAGATGTATTCCGCAGAGCATATTTGACACATAGCCCCCTGAACTTCTTGTAATAAACTCCTTTTTTTAGCTCAGGATAACTGATGGCTTCCTGCCCACCTGCAAAAATGACCGCCTTTTTCCCGAATAACCTGGCCATGAACACAATTATTGCTGCATGGTAATCGCCAAACCAGGTAACAAAAGCCGAAGACCCCTTCTGGTTTTTCAGGATAAAACCAGCCAGTGAAAGCATGCTCCGGATAAACAGCCAGCCCCTGAGATTCTTTGGCAGGAGGTATGGAACAACAGTAAAGCGTTCTTCCATTATTGCCTGGTCGATCGCATAAAACGTAGTACTCCCGCTTTTGATATAAAGGATCTTCTTCATTAATAAAGAGGATTGGCGTACCGCCGGATGTCTTCGCCGCTTACGCTGCCTTCACACAGGATCACAAGCCGTTCAGCAACATTCTTCAGCTCGCGGATATTTCCCGACCATCTCATATTTTTAAGCTCTTCCATCGCATCCTCATCGACATTCAGCATCGGTTTACCCTGCTGGTTACAGTATTGGTCAATAAAATACCGGACCAGGGGAGGTATGTCATCCAGCCTTTTACTGAGCGGAGGGACCTCGATAATGATAACGCTTAAACGGTGGTATAAGTCTTCCCTGAAGTTCTTATTCAGTATCTCTTCCTTGAGATTTTTGTTCGTTGCAGCGATTATCCTGACATCAACTGTTATTTCCTTTTCCCCTCCCACCCTGGTAATCTTGTTTTCCTGGAGCGCCCTCAGGACTTTCGATTGGGCAGAGAGGCTCATGTCGCCGATCTCGTCGAGAAAAATTGTCCCCCCGTCGGCCTGTTCAAAATCCCCTTTATGCTGTTTTATTGCGGATGTGAATGATCCTTTTTCATGGCCGAAGAGGTTGCTTTCGATCAGTTCCGAAGGGATGGCAGCACAGTTCACTTCAATAAAAGGCCCGTCGCTCCTGTTGCTGAGGGCATGGATATGGCGGGCTACCAGTTCCTTGCCGGTACCGTTTTCGCCTGTGATCAGTACCCTGGCATCGGTAGGGGCCACTTTACGGATCATTTCCCAAATGCCTGTCATGGGCTCCGACTCCCCTACCATCTCGTAGTTCATCCCGACTTTCTTGCGGAGCAGCTTGGTTTCGTCGACCAGCCTGCCTTTGTCCATGGCGTTTCTTAGAGTCACAAGGAGCCGGTTCAGGTCGAGGGGTTTTGCGATATAATCAAACGCACCCTTGCGGATTGCCTCTACAGCCGTTTCAATAGTCCCGTGTCCGGAGATCATGATGACCGGGGTTTCCGAAAAACTAAGTAAGTGGCTCAACACCTCCAGGCCATCCATTTTGGGCATTTTTATATCGCATAGAATTGCATCATAATGATGTTCCCTTGCGAGTTTCAGCCCTTCTGCCCCATCCCTGGCATCATCTACCCTGAACTTCTCGTATTCCAGGATCTCGTGGAGAGTGCTCAGGATACTCTGTTCATCATCAATAACAAGAATTCGCGGCATTCTTCAGATTTGAGAACAAAAGTAGTTAATTCTTAGGTAATTTTGCGAAACCCTTGCCGGGAGCAAAATCTGTTTGACCGTATGATGACATCCGCCAGATATATATTATCATTCCTTGTATTATTATGCTTTGTTTCATTAGCTGACGGACAAACAGCCGCTTCAGGCAACCTGAAGTACACCTGGGCAGGCGGACTCAATGCCTGCCAGTTCTGTGCTATCGACCTTAACCTTGACGGCTTGAACGACCTGCTTATCTTTGACCGTCACGGCAACCGCAAGCTTACATTTATCAACCAGGGAGGTGTCGGGCAAATCAATTATAGATATGCACCAGAGTATGAATCGCAGCTGCCTGAAATGCATGAATGGGTGATCACGGCCGATTATAACTGTGACGGGAAGATGGACATCTTCACCTACGGTTACGGGGGCGTGAGGGTTTTCAGGAACACATCGGCGGGGAGCCTGAGCTTTCATCTCCAGACCGACCTTCTCAAATCATGGTACTATACGGGTTTTGTGGGAATACTGGTGACTTCAGCCGATTACCCGGTGATTGCCGACATAGACGGGGACGGGGACCTTGACCTTTTGACTTTTTTCGGCCTGGGTTCCTATATGGAATACCATAAGAATCTCTCCATGGAAACCTTCGGGAACTGCGACAGCCTGGATTACCGCCTCAGCGACCATTGCTGGGGGAAATTCAGGGAAAGCGAGGGAGGGAATCATATTACCCTCAATGCCGTCTGCCCTTATAAATTATTAAATGATCTTGTTTCTGCGGATGACTTCAGCCCTCCCAAGCATACCGGATCCACATTGCTTGCCACCGACCTGAACGGAGACGGTCTCACCGATCTTATTGTGGGGGATGTGGACTTCCCGAACCTCATTGCCCTGACCAACGGGGGAAGCAGGGATTCTGCCCTGATGGTTAGCCAGGACACAGTCTTCCCTTCCTATGACAAGAGCGTACAGCTGTTTTCTTTCCCGGTCCTCTCCTATCTTGATCTTGATAATGATGGCATCAATGACCTTGTGGTTTCGCCTTTCGACCCTGCGTATTATAATGCTGAGAACACAAAAAGTTGCTGGTTCTATAAAAACACAGGGACCAATACCAATCCGGATTTTGTTTTTCGGACCGATGCTTTGTTTCAATCAGAAATGCTGGATTTTGGCAGCGGTTCAAATCCCGTCAATGCTGACCTGAACCATGACGGACTGGATGACATTGTAACAGGGAATTATGGGTACTATGATTCTTCGGCATATCATAGCGGATACCTTCAATCGTACTTTACTTCTTCCCTTTCCTTTCTTAAAAATACGGGGACCAGCTATGTACCGGCTTTCGGGCTGTTAACAACTGACCTTGCAAATGCATCCGGCCTCAAAGTTCACGGCTTGTATCCTGCCTTTTGGGACCTGAACAATGACGGAATAACCGATCTCTTATGCGGCAATGAGGATGGGAGCCTGATTTATTTCCAGGGCCGGGGCGACAGTGCCGGGATACCCGTTTACGGCAGTCCACAGAAAAACTACCAGCAGATCAAAACCGATGCATTCAGCGCCCCCCAGCTTTTTGATCTTGACCGTGACGGCTTGGCCGATCTTATCGTTGGCCGGCAGAATGGTACCATGAAATATTTCAGGAATACCGGAAGCCCGGGCAATCCCGTTTTCACTTCTACACTTGACAGCCTGGGCAAGGTTGATGTAACAAATCACAATCTTTCCTATTTCGGTTATTGCACCCCGTATTTTTTCAGGAACAACAACAGGACTTACCTTCTTGCCGGATCAGAGGAGGGGAAAATGCGCCTTTTTACGGGCATAGACGGCAATCTGAACGGGAGGTTCACCGAGATTGATTCACTGAACAGCCTGATCGGCATTTCAAATGACAGCCTGAGAATCGGCTGGAGAACCTCCGGGTTTCTTTCCCACTTGAGCGATCCTCTGTATTATGATATGGTATGCGGAAATTTCAGCGGCGGTTTGAATTATTTTACAAAAGGCAGGATACCGGGGATACAAGAGCAGGGATCAACCGGATTAATGCCCAATCTCAGGATTTATCCCGATCCGGCCGATAAGGAAGTCAGAATGGAATTGGTGAATAACAGGGGCAGGGCTTCGACCCCCATGAATGGAAATTCAGATCCCTGTAAACTGACCATATTCAATTCCATGGGTAAGGAAATTATTCAAACGGATTATACTCCCGGTTCGGTAATCAGTACAATCAGCCTGTCACAGGGTATGTATATTGCAATACTTTCGTTTCCTGCATCTTCAACAACAGCCAGGGGCAAGTTCCTCATCTGCAGGTCAGTGCAAAAGTAAGCCGGATGTACAAGTAAGGGTTCACGGTTAACGCCTTAGGACTCCCCATCTCCTATCCTTTATCCTGCATCCTTCATCCCTCATCATTACTTCCTTTATTTCCGGATTGATTTTTCTTTGAACTTTTATCAGGTCATTCGGATTCTTCATTTTGTTAACAATCGCTTTGTACAAAAATTTCCCCCACCAGGTCTCATATTTTTTTCAATTTTTTATTTCCTTACTCTCATAGGCCTTTTGAAACGTAACCATTTTTTAGAATCGTCGTACAATATTGTTAATAAAAAGAAGTTATTAACACGTGTGGGTGAAAGTGGGAAAAAGTGGGAAAATTGACCGTATATTAGCACCGTTGAATTAAAAAATGGCCCCAGTTACCAATCTTATCGGTGAATTTGAATGCAGGCTTGATGACAAGAGCCGTGTCATACTTCCGTCAGGTCTGAAGAAGCAGATCTCCCCGGAGGCTCAGGACAGGTTTGTCATTAACAGGGGGTTTGAGAACTGCTTGGTGTTGTATCCAATGAATGAATGGAAAGGCATCAGTGAAGAGATCAACCGACTGAACCTGTATAACCGGAAGAACAGGGATTTCGCAAGGTATTTTTACCGCGGTGCAACGGAATTGAACCTCGACAATGCCAGCCGTCTTCTTCTCCCAAAGTCGTTGTTAAGTTATGCCGGTATCGTCCGCGATGTCGTCCTGTTTGCATTTTCCAACCGAATTGAAGTCTGGGCCAGGGATAGGTATGAAAAACTCATGACCAACGAGCCAGAAGATTTCGCACTTCTCGCCGAAGAAGTCATGGGCAAACAGGAAAAAAGCGACAGTAGGGACGATGTACCATAGGCCTGTATTGCTCAACGAATGCATGGAGCTTCTCGATATCCAACCGGGAGGCATCTATGTCGACGCAACGTTCGGGGGTGGCGGGCATTCACAGGAAATTCTGAAGAGGCTTGAAAGCGGCAGGCTCATCGGGTTTGACCAGGATGAGGATGCGGCAGCAAATGCATTCGAAGACCCACGTTTCACCTTTGTAAACCACAATTTCAGGTTTATGAAGAATTTCCTCCGCCTTCATAAGCAGGTTCCCGTAAACGGAATCCTGGCCGACCTGGGAGTTTCCTCCCATCAGATCGACGTCCCTGCCAGGGGATTCTCAACCCGGAGTGAAGGAGCATTGGATATGCGCATGGATCGCCGCAAGCCGCTCACAGCCCATACCATTATAAATACGTATGCTGAAGCGAAACTGATTGATATTTTCCGGTTTTACGGAGATCTCATAAATGCAAGAAAGCTTGCATCAAGAATAATCACATCCCGAAGGGAAAAAGAGATTGCATCCACGATTGAGCTTGTTTCTATTGCGAAAACCTGCGCCGGAAAGGGAAAAGAGAACAAGTACCTGGCGCAGGTTTTTCAGGCATTAAGGATTGAGGTCAACCAGGAGATGGAGACCCTTGAGGAGTTTCTCGGGCAGTGTTTGGATGTGCTAACAAGCAAGGGCTGGCTGGCTGTGATAAGCTATCATTCCCTTGAGGATAGAAAAGTCAAGAACTATTTCAGGACAGGAAATTTCGAAGGCGAATTGAAAAAGGACTTTTATGGCAATGTGCTTTCCCCCTGGATCATGGTGACCAGGAAAGCGGTGGTTGCCGGGAAAAAAGAGATTGAAGAGAACAGCAGGGCCAGGAGTGCGAGGCTCAGGGTTGCAGAAAAAAAGTAGCGAAAAGCGAGATGCGTTTGGCGCAGCCAAAATGAGTACGTAAATGAAATAAGCAATTGGTGCGAATAAATAGTGAAACAAAACAATGGCAGAATTCAGGGTCAATAAAATGAGGGAAAATCCGGTGGAGACGGATTGGAAAGATATTTCCTACGCCTCCCTGCCTCAGGAAGAAGCTGCTGAACCAATAAAAGAAGCTGAAACGAAAACCAGCCCCGAAGCAAAACCTGCAAAGAAGTCACATAAAGGCAGGAGAAGGGTACAGGACGTTTTAGGCGGGGATTACCTGTTGAAAAAAAGTGTGGTCGACAATGTGCCTTTCCTGATCTACCTCACCGTACTGGCCCTGTTTTACATCGCCAATACTTATAATACTGAGAGGATGTACAAGCAGATTGAGAAGACTAAGGCTGAGCTGAAGGAACTAAGGTTTGAGTACATCACCGCACGTTCGTCCCTTATGTTCGAGAGCAAGCTTTCAGAACTGAATAAAAGAACACAGGCTATCGGCCTTAGGGAAACCCTCATTCCCCCTTATAAGATATTTTATTCGGGAGATTCAATACAAATCGGGAACAGATGACCCAGGATGTAAGGAAAGGCATAATGACAAGAGTGTACCTGGTTTACCTGGGGATACTGTTTTTTGGCCTGGCTGTACTGGGAAGAGCTTTTTACATCCAGAATTTCGAAAAGAAGGAATTGCTAGAGATGGCCAAAAAGCAGGAGATGCAGGTATTTCCAATTGAAGCGATCCGCGGCAACATTCTATCCGATGATGGGACCTTGCTGGCAGTTTCTGTCCCGATCTTCGAACTCCGTATGGACCTTGATGCTGATTCCCTGACTGATGAAGTGTTTAAGAACGGAGTTGATTCACTTGCTATATGTCTGGCAGGAATATACAAGGATAAATCTCCCATGCAGGTCAGGGACAAACTCTGGGAAGCCCACAGAAATCAGGAGCGATATTTTCTGATCAAGCGCGACGTAACTTATCCTGAACTGAAAAAGATCCGCAAATTCCCCATCTTCAGAAGAGGTAAATACAAGGGCGGGTTAATCGTGATCCCCCAGTGGGAACGTGAGCTTCCATACAAATCCCTGGCCCGCAGGATCATCGGTTATGAAAAGGGCGAGGCAGATCAGAAGATATATGTAGGGATGGAAGGCAAGTTCACCAAAGAGCTGGAGGGCGTGGGGGGATCAAGGATGATGCGCCGTATGGGCGGCAGCAGCTGGATGCCTGTTGATATTGAAAGCCAGGTTGAACCTCAGAACGGGCTGGACATTGTAACCACGATTGACATTGAGCTTCAGGACATGGCCGAAGCGGCTCTCAGGAGAGAACTTATTGCCGACAGTGCCGATCACGGCTGCCTGGTAGTGATGGAAGTGAAAACAGGGTATATCAAGGCCATGGTAAACCTTGGCAGGACTAAGAAAGGCACTTATGAAGAGATGTTTAACTATGCCATAGGTGAAAGCAACGAGCCGGGATCCACATTCAAGCTGGCGTCATTCCTGGTGGCTCTTGAGGATGGCAAGGTTGATTTGAACACTATGATTCCGATCGGTAACGGCGTGGTCTATTTTTCCGGTCATAAAATTGAAGATTCTCATCATGAAGGGTCTGGTTCGCTCACTGCCCAGCAGGTTTTCGAGAAGTCCTCCAATGTGGGAACTGCAAAAATGATTTATGGTATCTATTCATCCCAGCCTCAAAAGTTCATCGACGGGCTATACCGTCTGGGTATCAACCGTCCTCTTAACCTGCAAATTGATGGGGAAGCTCCACCATATATTAAAAACACCAAAAGCAAATACTGGTCAGCCTTATCGCTGCCCTGGATGGCTTATGGATACGAAGTTGCCATGGCCCCGATCCACCTGATTACCTTATATAATGCTATTGCAAATAACGGTATGATGGTCAAGCCTCTCTTTGTTAAGGAGATCCTCAGGAACGGGGAGGCAATTCAGAAGTTTGATCCGGTTGTTATAAATCCCCAGGTTGTATCTCCTTCAACTGTACAGAAAGCCAGAATCATGATGGAGGGGGTAGTTCAGCATGGCACCGGGACAGCCATCAACAGCCCTTTGTACAGGATTGCAGGTAAAACAGGAACAGCGCAGCTTGCGCAAAACAACAGGGGTTATAATCAGGGCACAAAGAACATACGGTATAAAGGTTCCTTTGTGGGATTCTTCCCTGTTAATGATCCCAGGTACACTATGATAGTGGTCATTGTTGATCCCAGAAAAGGCAAGTACTACGGAGCCAGCGTGGCAGCGCCTGTTTTCAGGGAGATCTCCGACAGGCTTTATTCCCGGCAGGAAGATATCCTGTTCCCGTTCAAAAGAGACAGTGTTAACAGTCTTATGCCCTTTGCTCATGCCGGTAGGCAGTCTGACCTGAATGAAGCATACAATATTCTTGGTTACAGCATCAGTAAGGTGGATGTGCGTGCTCCCTGGACACAGGCTATTCCAACAGGAAGCAAGATCGTATTATACCCTGAGGCTGTTTCCCGTAACCTCATGCCTGATGTGAGTGGGATGGGGCTCAGGGATGCCATATTCCTCCTGGAACAGATGGGCCTCAATGTGGTAGTGAATGGCAGGGGATCGGTTGTGACCCAGAGTGTAAAACCCGGAACGCTTATAAACAAAGGTATGCTAGTAGTACTTGATCTCCAGGGCCCGAAAGCTAAAGCTAAATCGCAGACATGAAGAAGCTGAGACGGATATTGCCATATCATTTGGCCCTTGACAGCAGGGGGGATGTGGATATTATGATCCGTGCCCTGCAGTTTGACTCCAGGCAGGTACTTCCAGGTGATGTTTTTTTTGCTGTCAGGGGCAGCGTTTCCGATGGCCATAATTTTATAGGAATGGCGATAGAAAAAGGTGCTTCTGCCATTGTGTGTGAAGCCTTTCCTGCAGAAATGTCCGCTCTTATTTCATGGGTCCTCGTTACTGACAGTGCTTTGACTCTTGCTATCATGGCTTCCGCTTATTATGACAATCCATCGCAAAAACTCCAGCTGATAGGGATTACAGGGACCAACGGAAAGACAACCACGGTAACACTTCTGCATGGTTTGTTTACTAAACTTGGGTACAAAACGGGCTTGCTCAGCACAATAAAAAACCTTGTGCAGCAGCGCGAGGTTCCGGCCACACATACTACCGCAGACCCTGTCCAGATCAACCACCTGCTCAGCGAAATGTGCGAAGAGGGTTGCGAATATTGCTTCATGGAGGTGAGTTCGCATGCAGTGGACCAGAAACGCATTGCCGGTCTCAGGTTCAGGGGAGGCATTTTTTCGAACCTCACTCATGACCATCTGGACTATCATAAGACGTTCGATGCATATCTCAGGGCGAAGAAGGGCTTTTTTGATGATTTGCCCGACTCTGCCTTTGCTCTGGTGAACAAAGATGACAAGAACGCCGCTGTTATGCTCCAGAACACCAGAGCTACAAAATTCACATACAGCCTGCAGTCCATGGCTGATTTCCGTTGCAGGATACTGGAAAACGAGTTCAGCGGACTACACCTGAGCATCGAAGGGCAGGATGTTTGGTTCCGGCTCATAGGTTCATTCAATGCATACAATATCTTATCGGTGTATGCATCAGCGGTTTTACTGGGACAGGACCCCACGCAGGTACTCACCCTGCTTAGCCGCATGGCCCCTGTAGACGGCCGGTTCAATTATATCAGCGGTCCGGCAAACATCATAGCGATCGTTGATTACGCGCATACGCCGGATGCCTTGAAGAATGTGCTGGAAACCATTAACGACATCCGGCAGCATAATGAAAAACTTATAACAGTTGTAGGTGCCGGAGGCAACAGGGATACCACAAAAAGGCCGGTCATGGCAAGGATTTCAGCCAGTCTCAGCGACCAACTTATCCTCACTTCCGACAACCCCAGGTTTGAGGAGGCGGAAGCCATCCTTGAGGAGATGATGAAAGGTATTGAGGCCTCCGACGCACGAAAGGTCCTCGTGATCGCCGACCGCCGGCAGGCTATTAAAACAGCAGTAACCCTGGCCGGGGAGAACGACATCATTCTGGTTGCCGGGAAAGGCCACGAGACCTACCAGGAGATAAAGGGAGTGAAGTACCCCTTCGACGACAGGGAAATAGTGAAAGAATTATTCTCAATAAAACAATAGCCTATGTTGTACTATTTATTTACATGGCTTCATAAAGCATTCAATTTCCCGGGTGCCGGTATGTTCCAGTATATTTCTTTCCGTGCCGCCTTTGCCCTGATCACATCCCTGTTCATTTCGATGATCATAGGGAAATCGCTGATCCGTTTCCTCCGCCACAAGCAGGTTGGAGAAACTGTAAGGGATCTGGGGCTTGAAGGACAGAAATCGAAACAGGGCACACCCACCATGGGCGGGCTGATCATCCTTGCAGCAATCCTGGTTCCTACGCTTCTGTTTGCAAAGCTTCATAACATTTACATCATATTGGTGCTGTTTGCAACTGTTTGGTTGGGGCTGATAGGATTTCTGGATGATTACATCAAGGTTTTTAAAAAAGATAAAAAAGGTCTGCCGGGAAAGATCAAGGTACTTGGGCAGATCGGGCTCGGGCTGATAGTAGGTTTTACAATGTATTTCAGCGACAGGGTCGTTATCCGTGAAAAAAACATGGACCAGGCATACGTGCCATCGCAGGACATCTTTAACGTGGAGGCTCCGGCTGAGAAAGGCAGGCTCTTTTCCAAAGACGAAGTTAAATCGATGAAAACAACCATTCCATTTATCAAGCATAATGAGTTTGATTACTCCTGGCTGATTTCATGGATAAGTCCTTCGGCTAAAAACTACACATGGCTGGTGTTCATCCCCATTATCATTTTTATCATCATTGCGGTATCGAACGGGGCCAATCTCACCGACGGGCTGGATGGGCTTGCGACAGGCATATCGGCAATCATTGGGGTTACGTTGGGCATTCTGGCATATGTATCGGGTAACACCAAATTCGCCAATTACCTGAATATTATGTATATCCCCAATACCGGCGAGCTGGCCATTTATATTGCAGCATTTGTCGGGGCTTGCATAGGATTCCTCTGGTATAACTCCTATCCCGCACAGGTATTTATGGGCGATACGGGCAGCCTGGCCCTGGGCGGGATCATTGCCGTTTTCGCCATCATCATTCGCAAAGAGATCATGATCCCTATTTTCTGCGGGATATTCCTGGTTGAGAACCTTTCGGTAGTGATGCAGGTTAGCTATTTCAAGTATACGAGAAGGAAGTTTGGTGAAGGCAGGAGGATATTTAAAATGTCACCCCTTCATCATCATTATCAGAAGCTGGGATACCATGAGTCGAAGATCGTCATGAGGTTCATGATCGTTGGGATCATGTTGGCAGTATTGACAATAATAACATTGAAGATAAGATAACAACTAAAACCAAAAGCTATGACTTTAGAATCCCTGGCATTACAAGGAAACGCGAATGTCTATGACAATCTGGCCGCTACAGTCGCAACCCGCATCCGTCATGCGCGGAAAGCCTGTTTCAGGGAATGGTTCGCAGATTTCAGCAATACCGAACACCGGCTGGAATTCGTAGCCAATATTCACGGAATTGAATTCATCAACGATTCAATGTCGGTCAGCTTAAACGGTGCTTGGTTTGCACTTGAAACCATGTCGAAACCTGTCATCTGGATAGCAGGAGGCGGGAGCACGCATGAGGAACTTGAGTTCCTGAAAGTCGTAGTCGAAAAGAAAGTCAAGGCCATTATATGCCTGGGGCCCGGGAATGTGGCTATTCACGAGTCTTTCAGTGATTCTGAAATACCAATCGCCGATACCTATACCATGGCTGATGCTGTTGAAGCAGCATATTACCTTGGAATTAAGGGAGATGTAGCCTTGTTCTCACCGGGATGCAAGGAGGATGCGATCTTCGACAGCCATGAAGCAAGAGGCATTGCCTTCAGAAATGCAGTAAGGAACCTTTAAGAAAATTTGCATGGCCGGCGCTTTTAAAAATATCAAAGGAGATAAGGTAATATGGATCGTTGTGGTCATTTTATCGATATTCTCATTGCTGGCGGTTTACAGTTCAACAGGGACCCTCGCATATAAAAAACAGCACGGCAATACTGAGTATTACCTCATGAAACACCTGCTCATCCTGGGTTTTGGATTTGGGCTGATGTACTTTACACATTTAATAAAGTATACATATTTTTCAAGGATATCTCAGATCGGATTGATACTGACTTTGCCATTGCTGGCACTGACACTGGTCTCAGGTACAAGCCTGAACGAAGCAAACCGCTGGCTTACCGTTCCGATTGTAAACCTTACTTTCCAGAGCTCCGACATGGCAAAACTATTTCTTATCATGTACCTGGCCAGGGTATTGAGTAAAAAGCAGGAACTTGTGGAAAATCTCAGAAAAGGGTTTTTACCTGTTATTCTGCCGGTCATCGCGGTCACCATACTTATATTGCCTGCAAACTTCTCAACCGCAGCAATTTTATTCGTCACTTGCCTGGTGCTGATGTTCATTGGCCGTATCAGCCTTAAATACATTTTTTCGCTTATCGCATTAGGGATAGTTTCCGTGGTAATGATTTTTTCTATTGCGATCGTTTTTCCTCATTTGTTCCCGCGGGGTGAAACCTGGGTGAAGCGTGTTGAACATTTCATCAATGATGACAAAGCCAGTGCAGATGCCACTTACCAGGTTGACCAGGCCAAGATCGCTATAGGATCGGGGGGCTTGCTGGGAAAATCCCCGGGTAAAAGCACACAAAGGAATTTCCTTCCCCACCCTTATTCCGATTTCATTTTTGCAATTATAATTGAAGAATATGGACTGATCGGGGGCAGCTTTGTGATGTTGCTCTACCTGATCCTGTTTTTCCGTGTGATCCGGATAGCGGGTAAATGCCAGGGGAATTTCGGAGCCTTGCTCTCTCTTGGGATAGGGTTCAGTATGGTGTTCCAGGCTATGATCAATATGGCAGTGGCAGTGAACCTGTTCCCGGTGACCGGGCAGACCCTCCCCCTGATCAGTATGGGAGGAACTTCGATCTGGTTCACCAGCATTGCCATAGGAATAATTCTCAGCATCAGCAGGATGACCGAAATAGACACCCAAAACGGCACTGAAGTGGAAATCCTTACCGACCATGGCATGAAAGAAATTACGGAAGTAGTTCCGGCATAAGAAATTAATATAATGACAAAGATCATCATCAGCGGTGGAGGTACAGGGGGTCATGTGTTCCCGGCAATTGCCATTGCCAATGCCATCAGGGCAAAGCTGCAAGATGCCGACATCCTGTTCATAGGAGCAAAGGGAAAGCTTGAGATGGAAAAAGTACCTGCTGCAGGTTACCGTATCGAAGGGCTGACTATTGCCGGGTTCCAGAGAAGGCTGACAATGAAGAACCTGAGTTTCCCATTTAAACTGTTGGGGAGTATGATCAGGGCAAGGAAACTCATTTCAGGTTTCGGGCCGGATGTTGTGATAGGGGTTGGAGGCTATGCCAGCGGGCCGGTTTTACGCACTGCTGTGGCCCTTAAGATCCCGGCTCTTATCCAGGAACAGAACTCATTCCCTGGGATCACCAACCGCATGCTGGCCGGGAAAGTGCAGAAAATTTGCGTGGCCTATCCAGGTATGGGGAAGTATTTCCCAAAGGAAAAACTGGTACTTACCGGGAATCCCATCAGACAGGACCTGATCGGGCTGAACTGGAAAAGAAACTCAGCGTTGAGTCATTTCGGGCTTTCTGATAGCAAAACAATCATTTTAGTGATAGGCGGAAGTCTGGGAGCAGGCTCTATCAATCAGAGCGTTCTGAATTGCGTTAAGACCGGTAAGCCTGGTGGAAACGTCCAGTGGCTGTGGCAATGCGGAAAATATTATTTTAAAAATCTAAACAGCGCGCTTAAAGTTGCAGGATCCGTCGAAGGGCCTGAAGATGTATTTCTGCATGCTTTCATTGACCGGATGGACCTGGCCTACTCTGCTGCCGATGTGGTGATCTCCCGCGCAGGAGCAATCGCAATTTCCGAATTATGCGTAGCAGGGAAGCCAGTTATTTTGGTCCCCTCCCCAAACGTAGCTGAAGACCACCAGGCTAAAAATGCAATGGCGCTTGTGGAGAGAAATGCTGCTATTCTTGTTAGGGATAATGAGGTTGCAGTTAAGCTTGGAGATACACTGGCTGAACTTATCACCGATAACGTGTTACAGGAAGACTTGAAACAAAACATATTGGCCCTGGCAATTTTGGATGCAGCTGAAAAAATCGCCATGGAGGCTTTGGACTTAATTAAAACAGGAAAGACATAACGATAAATGAACCCGCAGGAGCTTTCATCGGTATATTTTCTGGGAATTGGTGGTATAGGGATGAGCGCCCTGGCCCGGTATTTCATGCATCTGGGGGCAAAGGTAAGTGGTTACGATAAAACCCCTACTGCATTGACCCGGCAATTGGAACGCGAAGGCATGGAAATTCATTTTGAAGAGAACCCGGATCTCATTCCGAAAAACACAGAGCTTGTAATTTACACCCCCGCCATCCCCAGGGAACATAAAGAATTAAAATTCATCCTCAGGAAAAAATTCATGATGATGAAGCGTTCGGAGGTATTGGGGATGATCTCCTCAAACTACTTCACCATTGCTGTTGCCGGCACCCATGGTAAGACCACAACTTCTGCCTTGATCGCCCATATACTAAAAAGTGCAGGGATCCCACATATTGCATTCCTGGGAGGCATTTCAAAGAATTACGGAACAAATTTCCTGGTTGAAACTTCGGGATCAATCCCGCCTGTATGCGTTGTTGAAGCAGATGAGTTTGACCGCTCCTTCCTTCAGCTCACACCCGATATTGCCATCATCACCTCAGCCGATCCCGATCACCTCGACATCTACCATACACATAAGGAGATGCTTGCTTCATTCGAAGAATTCACCGGGAAAATAAGGAGAGGAGGTTCGCTGATCCTGAAAGAGGGTGTAATTCTAAAACCGCTGAGGCATTCTGCTTATAATGTGTTTTCTTATTCCATAGATAAAAAGAAGGTTTCAAAGGCCACCGGATCAAAGGATTTTAAGGCAAGGGGCATCAGAATACGAAATGGAGTGTACCATTATGACTTCTGCACTCCGAATGATGTGTGGACCGAACTTATTCTCGGGTTGCCCGGCCTTTTTAATCTTGAAAATGCCGTTGCCGCTACCGCCGCTGCCTTTCTTATGGGCTTAAGCCGGGTTCAGGTAACCAGAGGCCTGAAATCTTACCAGGGGGTTGTGCGGAGGTTTGATTTCCAGATAGAGAAACGCGGTTTTGTATACATCGATGATTACGCGCATCATCCCGAAGAACTGAGAGCCTGTATTGAGGCTGTGAAAGAGATGTATCCAGGAAGGAAGATAACGGGAGTATTTCAGCCTCATTTGTATTCCCGTACCCGGGATCTGGCTATGGAATTTGCTGAGAGCCTCAGCCTTCTGGATGAAGTGGTGTTACTTGACATTTATCCAGCCAGGGAAAAACCGATAAAAGGAGTCAGCAGTGAACTTATACTGAAAAAACTGCAGACAGGAAATAAAATACTGATCGAAAAAGAGAAACTGGTGAACTATCTGAAACGCCTGAAGCCATCGGTCCTTCTGACTTTAGGTGCAGGCGATATCGATCAGCTGGTTATACCCATCAGAAAAGCATTTGAGAGATGAGGAAGTTCTGGAAAATAGCATATGTTTCTCTCTGGGTCCTGCTCGTGGCCGGAGCCTGCGTTCTGGTAGGGTTCACAAGCTTTGAACAGTATTACAGGCCCTGCCACAGGATTTACATTACTATGGATTACGGACAGGCCGATAAGCTGGTCACGAAAGAAGATATTGATTCCCTGATCCGCCGGAGCACAGGAAAAATCAGCGGCAAGCCGATGGGATGGGTCAACATCCGCCATATCGAGACTTCCATTACCTCACAGGCTTATGTGGAGAAGGCACATATTTATGAAAGCCTCGACGGCAACATCTTTGTAGATGTCAAACAAAGAGAGCCCATACTCCGGATCATCAACAGTAAATACGAGACTTTTTATGTTGACGGATCAGGGCGCCTTCTTCCTCCGAATCCCTTCTTCCCTGCCAGGGTCCTTGTTGCAAACGGGAACATCTCGCACTCATACATTACCAACAGGAATTTCAGGATAGAAACCCCGATGATGGATGATACGCTTGGGCCGGCCGACACTCTGATGCTGGACCTTTACAAACTGGCATTATACATCAACCGTGATAAATTCCTGAAAGCAGAGATAGACCAGATCTTTGTCACCCCCTCCAAGGAATTTGAGCTTGTACCCAAGATCGGGAATCATTTGATCATGCTGGGACGGGCCGATAACCTTGACGAGAAATTCAAGAAACTCCTGGCATTCTATAAACAGGGCCTCAATATCATGGGATGGAATAAATATAACTATATCAATGTAAAATACAGAAATCAAGTGGTTTGTTCAAAACTTCAATAGCATATGAAAAACTCAGGTATCATCGTCGGTCTCGACATAGGAACAACAAAAATCGCTGTCATTGTAGGGCGTAAAAACGAGCATGGTAAAATAGAAATTCTTGGTTATGGAAAGGTCCCCAGTATTGGTGTTAAACGGGGGGTTGTAGCCAATATTGAAAACACAGTTCAATCCATTCGTGAAGCTGTTGCTGAAGCCTCCTCCAAATCGGGTGTAGACATTAAGTATGTGAATGTGGGTATTGCTGGCCAGCATATTAAAAGTCTCCAGCACCGGGGAAGCATGATCAGAGAAAATTTCGACATCGAGATCAGCCAGGAAGATATCGACAAGCTCTGTAACAGCATGTATAACCTGAACATGAACCCAGGCGAAGAGATCCTTGATGTCATCGCCCAGGAATTCAGTATTGACGGGGAACACGGCATTCCCAAGCCAAAGGGCATGAACGGCAGGCTGCTTGAGGCCAATTTTCACATCATAATCGGGCAGACTGCTGCAGCAAAAAACATCTACAAATGCGTGAGGAAGGCCGGGCTTGAGGTTGTGGAGCTGATACTGGAGCCTATTGCTTCCGCCGATGCAGTGTTGAGCGAGGATGAGAAAGAAGCCGGGGTAGTGCTGGTCGATATTGGTGGGGGCACATCCGATATCGCAATCTTTCATGAGGGGATTATCCGTCATACGGCAGTCATTCCGCTTGGTGGGGAGATCATATCTGAAGATGTCAAGGAAGGATGCTCCATCATTAAGAAACATGCCGAAGAACTGAAGATAAAATTCGGGTCGGCCCTGGCACGCGAAAACAAGGAAGAGGAAATTGTGGCCATACCAGGCCTCCGTGGGAGGCCCCCCAAGGAAATCAGCCTAAAGAACCTTGCCAGTATCATTCAGGCCCGCATGGAAGAGATCATTGAGCACATTTATTATGAAATCAAGAATTCAGGTTACGAGAAGAAACTGCTTGGTGGGATAGTTCTTACAGGTGGGGGTGCGCAGCTGAAACATATTGCCCAACTTTCGGAATTCATAACCGGGTTTGACACCCGAATCGGGTATCCCAATGAACATCTAAGCAACGAGATCCCGCCCGAAATGGCAAGCCCGATGTATGCGACCGGAGTCGGCCTTGTTGAGATCGGAATTGAACGGTACGAGAAAGAGCAGGAAAAGATGAAAGATATTGAGGAAGAACCTGAAGTGCCCAAAATTGAGCAAGGAAAGCAGAAGAAAGTAAAAGAAAAGAAAGTGAAGGATCCTACCAAAGTAAGGCGGTCATTCCCCGAACTTTTCCTGGATAAAATCAAGGGGTTATTTGAAGAAGATATTGAATAAACTCCGCTATTAACAATCATTCTGTTAATAAAAAAAGAAAATAAGAAAAAAACGGCCATTCCAATTATCTAATTTTAAACGAATCTAATCATCAGAGACATGAGCGAAATTTTAAAGTTCGATCTCCCTAAAAACCAGTCATCTATAATAAAAGTTATAGGTGTCGGCGGTGGTGGCAGCAACGCTGTGACCCATATGTACAACCAGGGAATTGTTGGAGTAGATTTCATAATCTGCAACACCGATGCCCAGGCAATGGAATCCAGCCCTGTCCCCACAAAAATCCAGCTGGGAGCTAATCTTACCAGCGGCCTGGGTGCAGGAGCAGTCCCTTCGGTCGGCCGTAATGCAGCCCTGGAGAATGCCGCTGATATCAGAGCCATATTGGATAAGGGGACGAAAATGCTTTTTATTACAGCAGGCATGGGTGGAGGAACCGGAACCGGTGCTGCACCTGTAATCGCTCAGATCTCTAAAGAGCTCGATATCCTTACTGTAGGTATTGTCACTATTCCTTTTGCTTTTGAGGGGAGAAAGCGTAAGCAATATGCCGAAGAAGGACTTCAGCAGCTAAAGAAACAAGTCGACGCCTTGCTTATTATCAGTAATGACAAGCTTAGGGAACTTTGCGGTGACCTGAGGCTGACTGCCGCATTTAAAAAGGCTGATAATGTGCTTACCACAGCAGCTAAAGGCATCGCCGAGATCATTACCGTAACCGGCCATATCAACGTTGATTTTGAAGATGTCAAGACGGTGATGAAAGACAGTGGTGTTGCCATCCTTGGAACAGGCGTAGCAGGAGGTGAAAACCGTGCACTCCGTGCCGTTGAAGAGGCCTTAAGCTCACCCCTGCTCGACAACAACGATATTGAAGGAGCCAGCAATCTTCTGCTGTATATTTCAAGCGGCACCGAAGAGATCACGATGGATGAGGTAACAGAGATCACCGATTATATCCAGGGCAAGACCAAGTCCTCCGCTGAAGTCATATGGGGGACAGGAACCGATGAGAGTCTGGCTGAAAATATAAGTGTTACCATTATTGCCACAGGCTTTGATCCGGAACACAGGCAGAAAGACCCCACAAGACCGCAGGATGTTATACTTCATGATCTTTACAGTCAGAAAGTTGAACCTAAGGTTGAAAAACGTTTTATCGAACAGCGTACACTGCCTCCCGCCCCCAGGATCGAAGAAAAAATTGAAGAGATCACAATGATCACTCCCATGCCGGAACCTTTAGCCGTTGAGCCCGAACCTGCTATGGGACCATCGGTCGAACTCAGTGCCGGCATCTCTCCAAGATCTTTTGAATTTACACTTGAGAATCCACAGATTTTCATCCAGCCGGAGACAATTGTAAGCGAAACCATAAGCGTCAGGGAACCCGAGCTTATCAGTGAAGTAGTTTCCCAGAAGGTTGAACAACCGGAACCATTCATTAAGATCCAGCCCATTGAACGTCCCTCTCAAAATCCTTCACAGGATGACCATGACCGCAGGGCAAATGAAAGGGTAAATAAGCTAAGAGCCCTCAGCGAAAAGCTGAAGAACCATACTCCTATTGACCCGACAAATATTTATGAACTTGAAGCTGTCCCTGCTTATAAACGCAGGAATGTTGACCTCCTGGATGTGGCTCCTTCATCTGAATCCACTGCACCGACATACTCACTGGGAGAATCAGCTGATAAAAGCATTGAGATCCGTTCGGAAAATTCATTTCTGCATAAAAATGTAGATTAAAACGTGCTCATCGTAAAATCAAACCACTCATCTTACTTGTCGAACTTAACCAAGAAACCCGGGATTGTTGATCTTTCCCGGGTTTTTCTTTCATTGCTACTGCTGCTTCCGGGTATTTCCATCTATGCCCGTGACAGTTATTTTATCAGTATAAAGGATTCGCTGAAGTCTTCCCTAAAAGGGTATTATGTTGAGAAAGTCCTCAGTGCCTGTAAGGAAGATTCATGTATTGGTTTTGCCCAGGTTGGAGGAGTTAATAAAATTGTTCCCGCTTACCTTAGCCCTTCCATAGAAGAGGTTTTAAGGGTCCAGATCATTCGTTCCCTCTGGGTACAAAACGATAAAGCTGGAGTGCCAGGCCGGAAACGGAACAGAAACTGACATTGATACTGACGTAAGGCTGTTCTTCACCGATGTATACCTTCTCAAAGTCAGGAAGAACGATGAGGTGGAGGAATACCATGCATTTGACGAGGTCCGTAAATCAGTCCTGGAATCTATGGAAGAGGATCGCATAACGGAGGTGAACCTGTGAAAAAATTTCTGGCTCAGTTGACGGCATCCTGCTTTACCTTATTACCTCATACCTGTTCAGCCAGCTATCGGCAATGTGAATGCTCTTACCTTTCTTTTTCAGGGTCTTCCCAAACTGAATGATGGTATCCGGAAATGAATCAATCCAGCCATCTTTTACCAGATAAAGTATTGGCTGTTCAAGCACTTCTTTGACCAATTCGGGATTCCTTACATAATCCTTATCGTGAGGTGTTGCTTTGATATGAACAGGATCAGGGCTCGCCGACATATAGGAGTTCCAGTATTCGGCAATGATGCCAATGTTTCCCAATGATTTCAGAGCCGATATGACCCGGATCCGGGATGGTTTGATTTCGGGATAATAAAATCTGAAACTTCCGCTCAATGAACCAATGATTACGACGGCTAATAATGCAAGCCGGAACTGCTTTTTTATTTTATTTTCAGGGAGGGTTTCCAGCCATAAAAGGAGGCTGATCCAGGCCGACATAAAAAATGTAGTGAAGTACCTTCTCCCCGCTCCATTCGCAGCAACCCATCCTGAAGAAAGCACTGCAATAAACGTCAGCAGGGCCTCAAAAAAGAAAAAGTAAAACCAGGGATTCGAGGTGATCTTTGGCCAGGATTTTAAATGCCCTTTTTTCGAAAATATCAGGACTAAAATGATAAGCAAAAGGCCCCAGGCAAAAACACTTTCAATACCGCTTTCCGAAGAAAACAGAAAAACCCTGATTACTGAATCCAGAACTATGTTCAGGTTTGAAATAATGGATGAAGGATTTGCCAGAAATCCTGAGTTATAGGACTGAACAGGAGTGGAAACTGCCTTGGCATAATTCAGGACCAGGTAGCCTGCAATTGTCAGGATGAGGACACAAAAGGCCGGGACCAGCATACTACGCCATGAAAACAACTTCACAGAATCCTTGTGTGCAGTCAGGAAATACAAGCCCCCCATTAGAAGCAATGCCAGAATGCTGATGAGCGCCATATCTGAAACCCAAAGCGCAAGAATGAACACAAAGCATGACAAAGAAAGCCACATCAGGCATTTCCATTGCACCCTGGTGCTGAACGAGCGGTCAAGAAAGTTCAAAGCAAGAATCACACAGCTGGCCTGTATCCCATAGAGTATCAGCAGGAACTCAAGAAAGTGCCAGGGCGGGAAAAACCAGACCATTGCCAGGACTATCCTCCCATACCCGGTATGCACGAAGCGGGTTAATGCCCAGAACCCTGCAGCAAGGATAAAGTAATGCACTATGGATACAAGAATCACAGGCTGACAGAGGGTGATCATATACAACCAATGTGCGACCATCGGGATAAGATTACCCGATCGGTCCTGTCCCCAGAAATAAATGTCATGAGGAAGTGAAAATGAGGGTGTCATGAGGATATTCACTGCCATATCGGAATTCAGCAGGGGGAAGTAATTCTCAGAAAAAGTAAAAAATGACAGCAGGATGATCAGAACAATCCCAAAGTTAATCCATATTCCTGCCGGGTTTTTCATGGCTTGGTTTTACTGAGGCGTTTGTGAACAATTTGTTCCAGAAGGCTGAAAGGTAGCAGAGCTGCTATCCTGAGCTGAAGCATATTGTTGATACGGTAAACTGCCTTCGGACGGGTTTTATATGATACGCTGTAAATAAACTCAGCAACTTTTTGAGGGCTGAGAACTTTCCCTATTTCTTTTGAGGCCTGAGAAGCAAAAGCATGAAAAGCCGTTCTCAGGTTGTCGCTGCCGGCATCAGCATCTGCTTTACCCGTAAGGCCTGAAACAGTTTTCAGAAGTTCAGTATTAATAGCGCCAGGCCTTATCACAACAACATCTATCCCGTGAAACCTCAGTTCCTGCCTGAGTGCTTTGGCATATCCTTCGACCAGTTTTTTCGACAAGGGGTATGCCATAAAAGGCATGGTAAGGTTAAGGCTCTCGCTGCCAATATGAATGATCCTTCCGCCCGGCCTTCGGACCAAAGGAAGAAAAACCTGGTTCACCCGGTATGCACCGAAAACATTCACCTCGAAGATCCGTTTGAATTCACTTACTGGAGCTTCTGATAAAAGGAAATAGTTGTCAATCCCGGCGTTGTTAATGATGAGATCCACTGTAAAATTTTCATCCTTCACCAGGGAAAGGGCAGAGGCAACAGACTCATCCGAAGTTACATCCATTTGCAGTGGGCAGATATGGTTCTTCAGTTCGGGATGACCGGCAAACCATGCGAAACTCTGAGGATCATTATATACAGGTACTTCCAGGTCGGTGGCAACAACCCACCAGCCTTTTGAGAGGAAAGTGAGTGTAAGTGCTTTACCCAGGCCTCTCCCGGCCCCGGTGATAAAAACAACCTTTTCCCTCTCAGGCATTTTTCATGTATTTCTTTTCCTTTTTTCTCTGGATGACCGAAGCCAGTGAGCAAACCGGTTTCCACAATGGCTGCCACTTTCCGAAAGCACTAGGGACGTCATTGAATGAACGTTCACCCCGGAGTACTTTCCCAAAGGCTCTCCAGACCCGTTCATTGTCGCGTACCCAATGATGTATCCTCAGTGGCATGGCGTTGAACAGGGCGCAGATGTTCTTCGCCTCCATCATTTCCGGCATGATCTCCGTATTGATCCTGTTGGAATACAATGCAAGATCGGAAATTTTCCCGTCCATCCTTTCCTTAATGACTTCCGCAGCCATAATACCGCTCTTCAATGCCCAGAAGATCCCCTCACCGGTAAGTGCATCGGTAAGGCCTGCTGCGTCCCCGGTAACCAGCGCCCTGCCGGAATGGAAAACGGCTTTCTTCGTACGAACAGGCAAAGGATGTGAACGGTTTGAAATCGTCTCAACAACAGGAATACCGCAAGAGGCAACAAAATCCTTATAGTACTCTGACATTCGCCTGGCCATTTGAGCAGGGCCGCCTATGCCTATTGAGAAATGGTCCTTCTTAGGGAATATCCAGGCATAGCCCCCGGGAAATGTTCCCCAGTCAAGAAACACAGTATCCTTATATTTATCAAGCATCTCCGGCCTTGATCTTACCTCAGCTTCCCATGCCATACCCCATTCGATATCAGTGTTCAGTCCAAAGGTCCTGGCTACACGGCTTGATGCACCGTCAGCCCCGATCAGGAACGATGAACGGTACTCACGATTGATCGTCTTTACCAAAACACCCCCGGCATCCTGACTCAATTCAGTGACTTTTTCAGAAGTCATTACCCTGGCCCCTGCGCCCACTGCCTTATCCAGTAGAAAAGCATCCAGTTCGTCCCGCATTGTGCAGTACATCAGTGGAAGCCCGCTGGTTCTCGTAAAAACATCATTACAACCCGATGAAAAGCGGAAAGAATAGATAGTGGTATGGATCACCGGGCTCAGGTCAAATGGCATTATGGAAAGTATCTTATGCGTAAGCCCTGCCCCGCAAACTTTGTAACGGGGAAATGAAGACTTCTCCAGTATTAAAGTACTGATACCTGATTTCTGTAAATGATATGCGGCTATTGTGCCGGCAGGACCGGCGCCTGATATGATGACATCGGCATCGCGATCCATTGTCACAAAAGGGATATGACTTCCTTCAGCAGCTTATCCTTATTTACGGGAACCACCCCTACTTCCTCGCAAACAAGTCCGCCTGCAAGGTTAGAAATATAAGCTATTTCGTAAGGAGGGCGTTGTGCGGCCAGGCAAAGAGAAGCCACGCCGATCACAGTATCCCCTGCTCCGCTTACGTCGGATATCAACCTTACATGGGCGGGAATAAAGAAATTCTTCTGATCCAGCCTGTCTTTCATACTCAATAACATACCATGCTCCGACAAGGTGGTCATCACGTAATCGCATTTAATTCTTTCTCTCAGTAATTGTGCAGCTTCAATAATGTCTGTACGGTCGTCAGCATCCAGTTCGATCTTCAGGCCTTCCTTAAGTTCTTTCAGGTTTGGTTTGAATAAATTAACATTTGTGAAGGACTCAAAATTCTTTCTCTTTGGATCAACTGCCGTCGGGATATTTCTCTTGCGTGCTTTCTTAACGACTTCCTGTATAAGCTTGGGAGTAAGAACGCCTTTGTTGTAATCCTGGAAAATAATACAATGGATATTCTCGGTTTCAAGAATACGGTCGATAACCCTCGAAAGGGTCAGATAGTCGGCATGCACCAGGTCGTCATCCTCTTCTTCGTCAACCCTCAGCATCTGGTAGTTGTTCCCGAATATTCTGAATTTGGTGGTAGTGATCCTTCTCTGGCTCCTCACAATACCGGAGGAATTCATCTTTTCCTTTTTCATCAGTTCCAGGAAAATGTCACCCTTGTCATCAGTGCCTATCACTGAACATAAAACAGGCCTGGCGCCCATGGCCCTGATATTCATTGCAACGTTGGCTGCTCCGCCCATCCTGTGTTCCCGCTTCCTCAATGCAACAATGGGAATTGGCGCTTCGGGTGAGATCCTCTCAACTTTTCCCCAAAGGTATGAATCCACCATTACGTCACCTATAACCATGACATTCAAGCGGTTGAACGAATCGAAAAGCTTTTTGTAATTGACTTCTTTTGGCATGTGAAAGCGTTAATTCAAAGGTCTATACAAACTGGTAATCGGCAATAGTCTTTATATTTTTATTTTTTTCGTCGGATGAGATCTTCCCGTCAATCAGCCTGATGATCCTGTGAGTATGCAAGGCGATATCCTCTTCATGGGTAACAATGATCACGGTATTTCCCTTCTTATGGATTTCTTCCAGCAGGCCAAGTATCTCCAGTGAGGTCCTTGAGTCAAGGTTCCCTGTGGGTTCGTCGGCAAGAATGATCGCAGGATCGTTGACCAGGGCCCGGGCGATGGCAACACGCTGACGCTGCCCCCCCGAAAGTTCATTAGGCTTATGCGTCATACGATCCGTTAACTTTACTTCTTCAATAACGCTGGAGGCCCTTTCAACCCGCTTTGATTTGCCATACCCTGCATAGATCAGCGGCAGCATCACATTTTCCAGGGCCGTGGAACGGGGCAGGAGGTTAAACGTCTGGAACACAAAACCGATCTCTCTGTTCCTTATCTCAGCCAGGTTGTTATCATCCATTTTGCTTACATCATGGCCGTTCAGCATATATCTTCCACTGGTAGCGGTATCAAGGCAGCCAAGAATGTTCATAAGAGTTGATTTTCCGGAACCTGAAGGCCCCATGATAGCAACGAACTCATTTTTACGGATGACCAGTGAGATGGAGCGCAGGGCTTCAACAACCACAGTCCCCACTTTGTAGTTTTTTACAATGTTTTCAAGATTAATGATCTCTTTTTCCATGGATCAAAGATAAAAGGTTAAAATCGTAGTACAAAATCTTCTTTACTAAGTTCTTCGCGAAAATATATCACACCAAGGTGAAAAAGGTCGATGCTGACTTTAACTTCGGGCTGTGCGATAATGAGTTCCCAGGCATCTTCCATTTCCCCTGACCAGTGGATATCATCGAATACTGCAACAGAGCCCGGATGCACGTATGGCAGGCATTCCTTCCAGTATTTCAGGGTAGCTTCCTTGTGATGGTTGCCGTCGAAAAACACAAGGTCGAGCCTGGGTATAAGCCCTAATGCCTCCTTAAGTTTCTCCTCAAAAGATCCCGTCAGAACTGTAATATTCTTCTTCCCCGCTTTTTCAAAATTAAGACGGGCAAGAGCGGCTGTTTCAGGACAGCCTTCAATAGTAATGATCCTGGTGTCGGGTAAAGCCTCTGCCATATACAGGGCACTGAGACCCAGGGAGGTCCCGAATTCAAGTATTGAAGAAGGCCGTTGTTCTTTCACCAGCCTGAAAAGGAACCGGCCTTCAGTAATTGATACCAGGGACCTGCGTGCAAGATCTTTAACTTTTACAGTCCGGGATTTCGGTTTATATCCTTTCGGGCCAGCTCCGAGATCAACCCTGTTGATAGTCTTTTCGTCTTTCAGCAATTCCTTCCTGAACTTTTCCACTTTCAGGTAAGCGGGATACTGTGTTTTATCTTTCAATATTCTATCCCAGAATTGATAAATAAACGGTGAGTGCAGGCTGAATTTTGACTGCACTGTGAAACGATATCTTATGTACGCTGAAACTGAATCCTTTACCCTGCCCATAAAAAATAAAAAACAGGCCATGACACAAGCCTATTAAATTAACCACTTCTTTTGACGATTATTGTGCTTTTAAGTTACATATCAGGACCTGCCAATTTGCCCGGTAAGGAGAATTGCAACACTCTTTTTATAATTTTGCATGAATAAAACCAAAAGGTGCAGAAACAATTTGAAAATATAGGCAATTATTTTTCACTGGTGAAAATTCATCATACCCTGTTTTCATTGCCCTTTGCCTTGATCGGGCTCTTCCTTGCCTTTAAAGAAACAGGAAGGGTAATCAGTTTACGTGACATTTTGCTGGTCATTTTATGCGTGCTTTTTGCAAGGAACGCTGCTATGGCCTTCAACCGTTATGCAGATGTGGAATTTGACAGGAAGAACCCCCGGACGGCTGCCCGCGAATTGCCCCGGAACATCATCAGCCGGTCTTCGGCTCTGGCATTCATTATTATCAATGGTTTGCTTTTCATTGGAGCCGCATATCTCCTGAACATGCTCTGTTTCCTGCTTTCACCCGTGGCTTTGCTGGTTGTGCTTGGATACAGCCTGACGAAAAGGTTCACCTCACTTTCGCATGTTTTTCTGGGACTTGGGCTGGCCCTGGCGCCGATAGGGGCTTATATTGCAGTAACGGCTCATTTTGCCCTTTTACCCATCCTGTTCTCCTTTTCGGTAATCTTCTGGGTGGCAGGCTTCGATATCATCTACGCCATGCAGGATGTTGCCTTTGACCAGTCGGAGCAATTAAAATCCATTCCCGTTTTTCTCGGCAGCAGGAATGCCCTCCTGTTGTCAGCAGCATTTCATATTGTTTCTGTCGGATTTCTGGTTACCGCAGGCCTCACCGGCCCTTTTGGCAAGTTATACTGGGCAGGCATGCTGGTCTACTCAGCCCTGATCATTTACCAGCACATCCTTGTCAAACCCAATGACCTCTCCAGGGTTAATCTGGCTTTCTTTACATTGAACGGTATTGCATCGGTAATCTACGCCTGTTTTGTGATTGCCGACCTTTACATCTGATCACTTTCCCCAGTTTTCCCGGTCCAGTGAACGATAGGTGATGGCCTCAGCCAGGTATTCAGCACAAATTTCCTCCGATTTACTCAGGTCGGCTATGGTACGGGCAACCTTTAAAATGCGTTCAAATGCCCGCGCCGATAGCCCAAGTTTATCCATGGCATTTTTCAGAAGCATGTGAGAGGCTTCGTCAATCCTGCAAAACTGCCGCAACTGCCGGGGGTTCATCTGGGCATTGCAATAAACTCCTTTCGACCCATTAAATCTGAATTCCTGACGCCGCCTTGCATCAACTACCCTCTGCCTCATATCGTTACTGCTTTCTGCGGATGGCTGATCCCTCAGGTCACGGTAAGGGACAGGAATAACCTCAACCTGAATATCGATCCTGTCGAAAAGCGGGCCTGATATTTTATGAAGATATTTCTGGATGATGCCCGGATTGCACTGGCAGGGCGTTTGCGGATGATTGTAATACCCGCAGGGGCATGGGTTCATGGCTGCTACCAGCATAAAACTGGCCGGATAAGTGGTTGACACTTTCGCCCTGGAGACTGTCATAACCCTGTCTTCCATCGGTTGCCTCAGGACTTCCAGAACCTGCCTGTTAAATTCCGGAAGTTCGTCGAGGAAAAGCACACCGTGATGCGCCAAAGAAATTTCACCCGGGCGGGGAACGCTACCGCCTCCGACCAAAGCAACCGGGGAAATAGTATGATGGGGAGAGCGGAATGGCCTGCTTGTGATCAGCGGGCCGGAACCGTTCAGCCTGCCTGCCACTGAATGTATCTTGGTAGTTTCCAGAGCTTCCTGCAGAATGAGGGGAGGCAGGATAGACGGCAGGCGTTTGGCCATCATCGTCTTTCCCGCTCCCGGCGGACCAATCAAAAGAACATTATGCCCCCCTGCTGCCGCTATCTCCAATGCCCTTTTGATGTTTTCCTGCCCCCGCACATCTGCAAAATCCAGTGCCGGATTGCCCATTGCATTTCCGAACTCAGCCTCTATATCAACCCTGCAGCGGTCAAGCATCTTATCCCCGTTAAAAAAATCAATTACCTCCTTTATATTACCCGCCCCGTATATCTCAATGTCATTAACCACCGCTGCTTCCCTTGCATTGCCTGCCGGAAGGATCAGCCCTTTAAACCCCTGCTTCCTGGCTTCAAGGGAGATCGGCAGAGCGCCCTTAACAGGAAACAAACTGCCATCGAGTGAAAGTTCCCCCATGATCATGTATTTTTCGAGTTTTTCCGTCCTGATCATTTCAGAAGCCGCAAGTATGCCAATTGCAATGGGCAGATCATATGAAGAACCTTCCTTGCGTATATCGGCCGGCGCCAGGTTAATCACGATCTTTTTTCCGGGGATCTTAAAACCATTGTTTTTCAAGGCCGATTCAATACGCTGATGGCTTTCCCTCACTGCATTGTCGGGCAGTCCTACCATAAAAAACTGTATGCCCTGGTCGATATTAACTTCCACCGTGATCATCAGGGCCTGTATCCCTATAATGGCGCATCCGTATGTTTTGACCAGCATGGCAGAGGATTAGGTAATACTTAATCCGCCATCAGAATAAAAGTGATATAAAAGAAAATTATTTTTCCGGTTTGTACTTAGAACCGGCAAGGATCTTCTGGGAATCTTTTTCTTTCAGCAGCTGTTCAATGCTGATATCCGGGTTCCTTTCCATGTATTGCTTCACGATCTGCCAGCCAATCCAGTTGCCGAGCAAGGGAGGCGAGGTCTTTGAGAATTCAGCCGTGAAAGGGCCGTCGGAAGTAAATACCCTGATAATGCGGCCGTCGTTGGAATAAAGCATGTGATTTTCGATAATTGTACCCCATACCTGGACTTCATTCTTTTTTATCCAGTTGTACTGTTCCTGGGTATACCCGATTTTTAACCTGTCGGGGGTTGCCGGCAGAATGGCATCCTGGAGGTAAAGCCTCTT
>JAPLDK010000053.1 GCA_026391775.1 Bacteroidota bacterium | reverse complement strand
GATCTACAATACCCTCGGGGTGATGGTATACCGCAGCGAAGAGTTCAGAGTAGTTGGCAAGCATGAAGAGAACATCGATGTGAGGAACCTGCCGAGTGGGATCTATTCTGTTGTATTTACCAATGACCAGAGGAAGGTTGTGAGGAAGATCTTTATCAACAAATAAGGTTCTTCAAACCGGAATCCGGAACCAATAATCCCAGGGAGGCTGCATATCATGGCCTCCCTGCGGTTTTTATACAACCTTGTTAAGGAATTAACAAATTCTCTATCTTTGCAAAAGCCAATAAACTATTGCAATGAAGGCCTTGAGGATAATACTGGCTTTGTATATCTCATTTCTTACCACATTACCCTGTGTGGATATTGCCGACAATTGCGGCTATCGGCATTCCGGTGACATCAGCCTGTGTCCCCTGAATTCAAAAACGCAGGATCATAATAATATAGACTGTTGCAGCCCTTTCTGCGTCTGCAATTGCTGTCAGGTAACCGTGGTTACCCAGGGGATTGTCAGTCTTGCGGAGCCTTCCCGGGCTTGCATTAATACACTTCGGGCTGTAACTGTTGGTGAAATACAGGAAATTCCCATTCCTTTCTGGCAACCGCCGAAAGTGTCGTGACTTGTGACTTGTGATCCGGATATCGGTTCACGAATCACGCTTTTATTCATCCTTTTACTCACGACCTTTTAATATGTAATCATGTTTGACAAGATCATAGACTTTTCCATCAGGAATAAGATTGCCATTGGAATAATGACTGTTTTGCTGATCATCACAGGCATTTATTCCATGTTTCACCTGCAACTTGATGCTATCCCCGACATCACCAACAACCAGGTACAGGTCATCACCATTGCCCCAACCCTGGCATCATCCGAAGTGGAACAGCTTATCAGCTATCCCATTGAAAAGGCCGTCGCCACCATCCCTGATGTTGTGGAACTCAGGAGTGTGAGCCGGTTCGGCCTCTCCGTCGTGACTGTGGTATTCAACGAAAGTGTGGATATCTACAGGGCCCGTCAGCAGATAAGTGAGAAACTCAGGGATGCCGAGAAACAGATCCCTCAGGGTGTAGGGGAGCCCGAACTGGCGCCTATCAGCACGGGTCTGGGCGAGATATACCAATACCTGGTCAAGGTGAAACCGGGTTACGAATCCCGTTACTCCCTCACCGACCTGCGTACGATACAGGACTGGATCGTAAAACGGCAGCTTCTGGGCACTCCCGGTGTAGCCGAAGTGAGTTCACTTGGGGGGTATATCAAGCAATACGAAGTCGCGCTTGATCCCAACCGCCTGCACAGCATGGGAATCTCTATCAGCGAGATCTTCGGAGCCCTCGAGAAAAATAACGAAAACACAGGTGCAGCCTACCTCGACGAAAAACCCTATGCTTATTTCATCAGGGGTATCGGTTTAGTTCATAACCTTGACGATATCGAGAAAATTATGATCAAAACGGTCAACAATGTTCCTGTCCTGATCAGGGATGTGGGAAAAGTAAGGTTCGGTCATGCCAACAGGTATGGGGCTGTGGTCGAAGCCGGCAAGGGAGAGGTTACAGGCGGCCTGGTGATGATGCTTAAAGGAGAGAATACGGTGGAAGTGATCCAAAGGGTCAAGGACAAGATCGAACAGATCGGCAAGTCCCTTCCCGAAGGAGTGTATATTGATTCATTTATCGACCGTACCAAACTCATTGATAAAACCATCAGCACCGTGACAAGGAACCTGTTGCTGGGCGGACTGATAGTGATCTTTGTCCTCACTCTCCTGATCGGCAACCTCAGGGCCGGGCTCATTGTTGCATCCGTGATCCCGCTTTCCATGCTGTTCGCAATCATAATGATGGTGCTTACCGGAGTTTCCGGCAACCTGATGTCGCTGGGAGCCATCGACTTCGGCATAATCGTCGACGGGGCCGTGATCATCGTCGAAAGTGTGGTGTACAGGCTGTTCCTCAGCCACCATCATAAGCAGGGAATAACCAGGCTTAACCGGGAACAAATGGACTCGGAAGTGGGGATATCAGCAAAAAAAATGATGCGTTCGGCCACCTTCGGGCAGATCATCATCCTGATCGTATACCTGCCTGTAATCTCCCTTTCGGGAATAGAAGGAAAAATGTTCAAGCCCATGGCCGAAACCGTGATGTTTGCAGTCCTTGGGGCCTTCATCCTTTCACTTACATATGTGCCGATGATGTCGTCCCTGTTTCTCAGCAGGAATACCAGGCATACTGTAAATATTTCCGATCATATCATGCGGTTTTTCCATACCCTGTATGACCCGGTGATACGATTTGCCATGAACTACAAAGTGAGCGTGATCATGGCTTCAGTCGTGGTATTTGTGATCGCCCTCATCATGTTCCTTAGAATAGATGCGGTGTTCGTCCCCTCGCTTGAAGAAGGCGACCTCCTCATCCTGCCTAAGATACAAAGCGGAAGTTCGCTTTCGCAAAGCATCGAGACCTACCAGCAGGTTGCAGATATACTGAAAAAAGAATTCCCGGAAGTCACGGATGTGGTCGCAAAGATAGGAGTTGGAGAGATCCCTACCGATCCCACTCCCATGGAGTCAGCCGATATCGTAGTCTGCCTGAAAGACAAAAAAGAATGGGTTTCGGCCTCAACAAAGGATGAACTGATCGAAAAGATGAAGGAAAGGCTTTCGGGCATCCCCGGAGTGAGCTATGAGTTCATGCAACCTATCGAAGCCCGTTTCAATGAACTGATGACCGGCATCAGGTCGGATGTGGCCGTGAAAATATTCGGCGATAATATGGATACCCTTTCTATGGAAGCCGAAAAACTTGCAGGTTTGATCAGTAAGATCCCCGGCATAGGCGATATGAAAGTGGAGCAGGTAGTTGGCCTGCCGCAGATTATCGTGCGCTATAACCGTGACCGCATTTCTGCCGACGGATTGAATATCAAGGACCTCAACAAAGCGGTGAAAACAGCTTTTGCCGGCGAACAGGCCGGTATTGTTTATGAAGGGGAGAAACGGTTTGAACTTGTTGTGCGGCTGGACCAGGAACACCGCAACTCCATCGAAGATGTGCGAAAATTATTTGTCCCTTTGCCTTCCGGGCAGCAAATACCCCTGGAACAGCTGGCTGATGTGCAGTTTGAGGATGGCCCCCAGCAGATCGCCAGGGATGACGGAAAGCGGAGGATCACGATAGGGATAAATGTAAGAAACCGGGATGTCGGATCCCTGATAAAGGATATCAGCAATACCGTGGATAAGGAGCTAAAGCTGCCGGCAGGTTATTATGTGACTTACGGCGGACAGTTTGAGAACCTCGTAGAGGCAAAGAAGAGGCTTGCCATCGCCGTTCCTCTGGCCTTGTTCCTGATACTTGTCCTGCTTTTCATGACATTCAGGTCGGTACGGGAAACCCTTCTGGTATTTTCGGTGGTTCCCTTTGCCGCCATCGGCGGGGTGTTTGCCTTGTACATTCGCGGAATACCGTTCAGCGTTTCGGCCGGTGTGGGCTTCATCGCTCTCTTCGGCGTGGCCGTGCTTAACGGGATCGTCCTCATCAGCAGTTTTAACCAGCTAAGGGATGAAGGCATTGAAGATATCGCAGAGCGTGTTCTGAAAGGTACCAGGAGCAGGTTACGGCCTGTACTGATGACCGCTTCGGTTGCCTCACTGGGTTTTCTGCCCATGGCCATATCCCATGCAACCGGCTCTGAAGTACAAAGGCCCCTGGCAACGGTTGTTTTAGGCGGACTGATCTCAGCAACCATCCTCACATTGATCATTCTCCCCGCCATTTATGCACTTCTCGAGTCGAACCGGAGATCGAAAAAAAAGACCGTAATAAGGACGATCGCTGTGATAGCAGTGCTTCTCGCACTTCCCGGCTTCACGATGCAGGCGCAGACCAGGCCTCCGGTGATGAGCTTGAAGCAGTGCATTGACTCAGCCCTGGTGTTAAGCCCGTCTGTCAAAGCCGTGGCTCTTGAGAAAGACTATTATACTGCAGGGAAGATGGCGGCTATTGATATCCCCAAAACGGAGTTTGGAGTAATCTACGGACAAAGCAACAGCATCAACAATGATGATGAATTCAATATACGGCAGAATATTGAGTTCCCGACAGTCTATATCCACCAGAAACAAATAGCAAAAAGCCAGGAACAGGCTGCGGCTTTCAAACTAACACAATCAAAGAATGAACTGATCTTCTCGGTGAGGATGCTGTATTTTGAATTGCTTTGCTTTAATGCCGAACGAAAGCTCCTGAATACCAGGGACAGCCTCTATACGTTGCTGGAAGAAGCAGGGGATAAAAGGTTCAGGTCAGGTGAAACCGGGTCTCTTGAGAAGATGGCCGCCCAGGCTGCCAGGATGCAGGTGCATTACCTGCTCAGGCAAAACGAAGCACAATGGCAGGGCGGGCTTCAGAAGCTTAAGGCCATGATGAATTTCAAGGGAAGCCTCCTGCCCGATACTGCATTGTCACTTCAAAGCTTTTGTTCTTTATGCCCTGATACCAGCGTGTTTAGCGGCAATCCGGCATTGGAATTTCTTCAACAGCAAACCGATGTTGCCGTACGCCAGGTAAAACTCGAAAAAGCGAAACTCTTACCGGATATCTCCTTAGGTTATTTCAATAAAAGCCTTATCGGCACTCAGATCGTTGATGGGAACGATCAAAACTTTACGCGTTCCGACCGTTTCTCGGGCATTTCAGGCGGGTTAGCTGTTCCGGTTTTCTTCGGAGCCCAGGGATATAAGATCAAAGCTGCAGGCATAGAGAGAAAGATCAGCGAGCAGAACTACCTTCAGCAGAAGAATGAACTTGAAGCTGAATATACTTCCTTCCTGGACCGGTACAGGGTAGAAAAGGAAATGCTGATGTACTACGGAAATACAGCAGTTCCCCACAGCAGCCTGATGATCGCCAATGCGGGGAAAAGCATGGCTGCCGGGGAGATCGCCTATCCTGAGTACTTAAAATTAATCGAAAGCGCGCTTGAGATCAGGTGCAGTTACATCGACATACAGAAACAATATTATAATACCATTTCGGCAATCCAGCTGATCCAGGGTAAAAACGAATAAATCAAATATCATGAAAACATTATTGATATCCAGCCTTTTAATCATCATGTTGTTCTGCTCATGCAGACAAAAACCAACGGAGAATACTGGAGCTCCGGAAATCAAACCTGAAGGAACTGAAGCCGCAGGCAGTATTGTGGAGCTCACCAAACTCCAGGTTGAGAAGACAGGCATACAATTCGGGGATTTTGAAAAAAGGAACCTCCGCGATGTACTGAGGGTGAACGGCTACCTCCATGTGCCGCCACAGAACAAGGCCCAGGTTTCGACTTTTATGGGAGGGGTTGTTAAGACCGTACTGGTGAGGGAAGGGGATTTCGTGCACCAGGGACAGGCGCTGATAGACCTTGCCCATCCCGATTTCCTTAAGCTTCAGGAGGATTACCTCGTGACAGTGAGCAATAGTATGTTTTTCAGGAAGGAATACGAACGGCAAAAAGAATTGGCGAAGGATAATATTGCCTCCCAGAAAGCCTTCCAGGAAGCCGAGACCAGATATGAGGGCGAAAAAGCAAGGCTGGCATCGCTCGAAGACCAGTTGCAGCTTCTGAATGTGCAGGTGAAAGAGCTTTCTCCCGGCAGCCTTCAGAAAACCTTCCAACTCAGGTCACCAATCGATGGTTATGTAGGGAAAATCATGGTCAATACCGGATCTTTTGCCGAGCCTCAGAAGGAGTTGCTTACCGTGATCGACAACAGCCACCTTCATGTCGACCTGATGATATACGAAAAAGACCTTTCAAAAGTTAAGGCCGGCCAGCATGTTAACATAACCTTTACCAATATGCCGGAACTCGTGATGGGTGCAAGGATCTTCAGCATCGGCAAGGAGTTTGAGAACGATTCCCGTACCGTGAGTGCTCATGCCGAACTGCTGGGGAACGAAAAACAGGACCTGGTGCCTGGGATGTATGTAAACGGACTGATCGAGACCGGAAGCGCCGATGCAGTTGTGATCCCTGAACCGGCGGTGATCCGCGACAAGGGAAAAGATCTCATCTTTATCATGGACCCTGCTCAGCAAAAGCATCCCCAGGAAGTTGCCTTTACAGCCATCGAGGTTAAAAAAGGTGTTACAAACGGGGGTTATTCCGAAGTTACCCCTCTTGGCAAACTACCCGCCAACTACAAAGTTGTGGTCAAAGGCGCGTACTATGTGATTTCCCAGATGAATGTGGGGAAAGGGGCGGGGTGTGTGGATTAGATTTATATTTATAAATTTTGGTAATCTTTATTTTTTAAATTTGTAAGGATACACAATGTCAAAGTCAAACTTCTTGTCTTAATGGTTAAATACCAGCCATGAAAAAAATCAAAGTTATTCCACGAACCAGGATTGTAATTATTCCCACACTAAAAGGGCTAAATCTGTTATTGATAGCATTGGTTATCAACTCCTGTTCCTACAAAAAAATCAACCCTGGCCCGGAATGCCCGCCCCTGGCAGGCGGAGGGTTTGTAGTGGAATCCCATACTGAACGCTCTGCGCAGGAAGTCATGCAACAGGTTCAGTTGCAGCCGGATTATCCGGGGTACTTCGATTACAACGACATGTTTCATGGAGCGGAAACCCAGGTGGCTGGAAACGGATTGTCTCTTTATCCTGTTGCCCACGATGTAGTTAGATATATTTCAACCGATAACAATGGAAATCCGATAGTGCTCACGGGCCTCCTCATCTATCCATGGTCCTCGTTCAAAACATTGAATACACCTATTGTTTCTGTAAATCACGGGACCTGCCTGCTGAAACGTCTTGCGCCATCCAGATGGAAAACCGCCAAATGGAGCGACTGGAAAAATTTTCCGGAAATGCTCATCGCTGATGTCATGGCGGTCTGCTACGGATGGACCATCATTATGCCCGATTACCAGGGGATGGGTGAGGATACAACCGAAAACCATCCTTATTGTGTGAGGGAAAGGCTGGCCGTTGCCACTGCCGACATGATGCAGGGAGCGATGGAATATCTGAAATGCAACCGCAACGGCTATGTGCAATGGAACGGACAGGCTTTCCTTTACGGATATTCCGAAGGCGGATTTGTTACTATGGCGGCTGCCAGGGAGCTCGAGGAAAGAAATGTCAACTTGAGCGGTGTTGTCTGCATGGACGGACCGTATGATCTTTCCGGCACGATGCTTACAAGTATGCTTGGCGACAAGCCTTTCCCGGTGCCATACTTTTTACCGATGCTCATGGTGGGTTACAATACGATGTACCCTGCCTCCTATGATTATTCGGACATGCTGAAAGAACCTTACAGGACTGATATTCCGAAATATACGACAGGATTTTATGATGAAACGGTTGTTAATGGGATTATGCCTTCCGACAAGATATTAAAGAAAATTTTCACCGACCCGTTTTATGATTCCCTGAAGAGTGTCACGAGTAAGGCGCATAGCATATTATTCGACAATAACGCCTACCTGGGCTGGGTCCCGAAATCAAGGATGCTCCTCTGGCACTGCCAGAATGATGACTGTGTGCCTTTTGGCAATTTTGTCGCAGCAAAAGACAGGTTCACAACCCTTGGCCTTACCAATATAGATTATGTGGAATGGCCGGCAGTCACGCCTGACCCAAGCGGAGGAACCATCCATGTTGCAGTAGCTCCCAGGGCCTTCTACGAAGGTTCGCTCTGGATTTATAGTCAGACGAAGAAAAAGTAATCCGGGCCTTTATTAAGCCAAGCCGGTGTTTCCATAGTTCAATATACGTTGTTCGTTTTCAAGTTTTCGTTTTGATGTAAGGTCCTGCGAAGCTTCGAGAGTTCCCAGGTATTCACCCTTTTCATTCCTAAGGGCGAAATATTCAATATGAATGAACTTACCCTGCATCTGTATCCAGAACGGGACTGAGTCGGCATGTCCGCTTTTGAAATCGTTGATGATCTTGTCGACAATATGCACGCTTGAAGGAGGATGGCACATACGCACATCCCTTCCGAGAATCGCGCGGTTCCGGTCGAACACCCTTTCCTTGCCCTGGGTAAAATATTTCACCTTGTCGTTCTTGTCAACAAAAGTAAGGTCGACAGGCAGGCTGTTTAACACTGCCATGAGTTCCTCAACGGTGAACTTCCCGCTTGGCAGACTGATATTGCCTTCATCGGCCGAACGCTGCTCGCTAAGCTCGATCCCTTCTGGTTTCCATTCAATCGTTGGGTCGTACAGGCAATACCCGATCTCGTTGGTTTGCCGGTAAATGTCGTACCAGTCTGCGTCGGTGAGCTTGTCCATGGTCATCGGAAGCAGGATCTCCTCCTCCTTCATGATCATATCGGTGATGGCTTTGGCTGTCGGCCTCAGGTGGACGTCGATGATGAATTTCACCTGGTCGGGGTCATTGTAGGTAGCTGATGACAGGCTTTCCATGGCATTCTTCAGAAACCCCCTGGTCTCGTCATGCTTTCCCCACATCACTTTGGGAGGGCCGGTGATCCCGTATTTTTCAAGAAACGGGAAAAGCAGGTTCTCCTTCCGTCGGTAATGTTTGTCAACATCCATCAGGCTGTTGAACAAAGATTTCACCTTATTGAAAAAAGCTACCGGGCCAATGGCAGCATAGAGCTCGTCTGCCTTATCGAACAGCTCGTACAGTTTTTTTACCACCGCCTCAAGTTCCCTGTTTTCTTTTTTAAAGGTATCTGCCGGATGGCCCGGTGGGACAATAAGCATGCCCGAAAGGTCTATGTTGCCTTCAAGTACCATGGCGTGTATGTCGCACAAACGCAGGACCTCAGTCTCGGGAAGGCCTTCACTGATGAGTTCCTGCTCCACTTCAACCACATCGCCATAGGGTATTTTCGACATCAGTTCCATCAGGCGTTTTTTGACTTCTTCAGGAGCCCTGCCCTCGTGAAGCTCGAGTATCATATGTTTGAGCAGGGCTTTTCTTTCCGGAGAATTGTTAATCAGTTCGCTCATTGTATCAGCCTTTGATCATTGTAAGTACCATCTTGAACCGTTCCGTTGCATTCACGGCATGCGGTATGCTTGCCGGCATCACTATTGTGTCCCCCGCGCCTAACTGGTAAGGGGTATTGTCGATGACGATCTCGGCCTGTCCTTCGACGATCTCTGCCATGGCGTCAAAAGGTGCAGAATGGGTACTCAGCCTCTGCCCTTTGTCAAAGGCGAAAAGTGTAACCGTGCCAACAGGCCGGTCGATCACCCGTTTACTTACTATCCCGTCAGTGGAATAATCCACGCTTTCGGGGAACCTGAACTTTGTTCCGGGTTCAAAAATGCTCTTTTCCATTTGTTTTATCTATTAGTAATTGTTAATTTTTATGTCTGCGGATCATTGCCGAGAGGGTTTTCTTTTCCGTTTCGTTGCCGCTTGCCATAATCCCTTAGCTGGATCTCTTTTCAAAAGACCATCCGCCCTTAAGACCAAAAATAAACCAGGCCAGGGCAAGAGCTCCTAATGCAAAGATAGTGTCTCCGAAGACTCTCATCCAGCGGAAGGTCCTGAGCATGGGATCCTGCATGAATTCTGCCGAACGTGCATACCACATCCCGGTCTTCACGCTTACCCAGGTCTGGGCAAGGCCTACCGGCAGCACACTCAGCAATACCATAGCCATCAGGCCGATATTGATAGCCCAGAAAGAGAATTTAATCCATTTGTCGATCCAGACTTTTTCAGGTTCCATGCTTTTAAGTACGAACAGCATCAGGCCAATACCCAGCATTCCATACACGCCAAACAATGCAGTATGTCCATGAACCGGAGTAGTATTCAATCCCTGCATATAGTATAATGCTATCGGCGGATTGATAAGGAATCCGAAAATCCCCGCACCCACAAGGTTCCAGAACGAAACCGACAGGAAAAAGTATATCGGCCATTTATAGCCTTTTATCCAATCGCTGCTTTTCATGAGTTTCAGGTTTGAATACCCTTCAAACCCGATCAGTACCAGGGGCACGACCTCGAGCGCGCTGAAAGTCGCCCCCAGCGCAAGGATTGCTACAGGCGTCCCGGTAAAATACAAATGATGGAATGTGCCAATAATGCCACCGGATAAAAAGACAATGGTCGAGAACAGGACGCCTCCTGTAGCCGTTATAACGCGCACCAGACCCAGGCGAACAAAGAGGAAAGCGATTGCTACTGTTGCAAACACTTCGAAGAATCCTTCAACCCAGAGGTGCACCACCCACCAGCGCCAGTATTCGGCAATGGCCAGATGGGTTTGCCTTCCCCACATCAGCCCTGCACCATAAAATACTGCAATGGCAATGGTAGAGATCAGGAACATAGTAAGCAGGCTGCGGTTTTCCGATTTATTCTTTAATGCCGGCGTAAGCGCGCGCGCCATCAGCACTAACCATAAAACAAGTCCAATAAAAAGGAACAGCTGCCAGAACCTGCCAAGGTCCACATATTCGTAACCCTGGTGCCCGAACCAGAAATTCTGTACAAGTCCGAGACGCTGCATCACACCAAGCCATTGGCCTGCAAGGGATCCAACAACGATAACCAGCAATGCAATAAACAGAAAATTCACACCCAATACCTGGAACCTGGGTTCTTTCCCCGAAACTGCCGGGGCAAGGTATAAGCCGGTTGCCAGCCAGGAGGTTGCTATCCAGAAAATGGCAAGCTGAATATGCCAGGTCCTTGAGATGGAATAAGGCAGGAAGCTTGATAAAGGCAGTCCGTAGAAAGCCTGTCCTTCAACACCATAATGCGCCGTGATAACACCCATAAGGATCTGTACAAGAATAAGAGCTGTAACAACCCAGAAATATTTTAATGTGGCCTTCATGGAAGGAGTGAAAATTCCCCCCAGCAGGGGGTCTTTGGTTGGAAATTCATGAGCGCCCAGGCTTTCATCCCTTCTCCTGGCGTAAAACCATCCCATCAGGCCTATGCCTGCAATCAGCATGATCACGCTGAAGCCTGTCCAGAGGATCAGGGCACTGGTAGCCTTGTTGCCTACCAGGTCTTCTGAGGGCCAGTTGTTGGTATAACTGATCTCCTGCCCAGGCCGGTTGGTAACACAGGCCCATGAGATCCAGAAGAAAAATGCATTCATTTTGAACATCCTGTCATCGGTCTTGATGGAATTGGGAGGGATGGCATAGGCGTCGCGGAGCTTAGCCTTGGCCGGATCATTCATGAATAAACCTGAATAATGAGTGGCTACTTCTTTGATGGCCCTGGCCCTTAAACTGGAAACGATAATCCTGTCGGAAGCGGCATCGTAGGTATTGGTGCGGAGCTCCCGTTGAAGTTTCACTTTCAGGCTTGCCTGGTCCTCGGCCGGGATATCCTTATATAATTTATGGTATAAGGAATCGGCCAGGTAATCCAGTATGGCCACCGATTCGCGATGGAGCCAGTCGGCCGACCAGTCAGGGGCCACATAGGAGCCATGACCCCAAACCGTGCCAACTTCCTGTCCGCCTATCGACTGCCAGATGTTTTGGCCGTCCTTAATATCCTGCCCTGAAAAAAGGACTATTCCCGAACTTGTCGCCACCTGGAAGGGAATAGGGGGTTTTTCACGGTATATCTGCCCTCCGAAGAAGATCAGCACACCAAAGCAGACCACCATCACTGCTATAAAACCTAACCAGAGTTTTTTTGTTTTCATAAACGTTCTTGTTTAATGAGACATTTAGGTACTTGATTGCGCAAATATACAATCTTTTTCATTCAACAAGCAAAAAAGTGAAAAATATTTTAAGATTTCTTCTCCGGCCATCTCTGGCGGGCGACTTTTCTTACCTGCTGAAACATAGCTTCCCTGAGGGTGTCAACATGAAGCTTTTCGGTAGCAGAGATGAACAGGGAAACATTATCTCCTCTGGCCACCCAGATTTTTTCAAGTTCTTCCAGGCTGAGGTTTCTCCGCGTAACCGGCCCGAGATCATCAGCATCCTTTTCTTCAAATGTATAGGCATCTATTTTATTGAACAGCATGATCACAGGCTTGTCGGAAGCCTTGATATCGGTGAGGGTCTGCTTTACAACATTGATCTGTTCCTCATGGTCGGGATGACTGATGTCGGCCACATGTACCAATATATCTGCTTCCCTCACTTCATCCAGGGTTGATTTGAAGGAATCCACGAGGGTATGGGGAAGTTTCCGGATAAATCCAACGGTATCACTCAGCAGGAAAGGCTGGTTGTCGAAAACCACCTTACGCACCGTAGTGTCGAGGGTAGCAAACAGTTTATTCTCGGCAAATACATCCGATTTGCTAAGAAGGTTCATAATGGTTGATTTCCCAACATTGGTATAGCCTACGAGGGCAACACGTATCATATCCCTGCGGTGTTTTCTCTGTGTCGATTTCTGCTTATCGATCTCTTCAAGCTTTTCTTTGAGAAGTGATATCCGGTAACGTATTTCCCGGCGGTCGGTCTCGATCTCCTGTTCACCGGGCCCCCTTAATCCGATACCTCCCCTTTGTTTCTCAAGATGGGTCCAGCGCCGTGTAAGCCTGGGGAGCAGATACTCATACTGTGCCAGTTCGACCTGGGTTTTTGCATTCGCAGTCTTTGCCCTCTTCGCAAAAATGTCGAGGATAAGATTGCTCCTGTCGATGATGCGGCATTTCAGTTCCCTTTCTATATTACGGATCTGGCTTGGGGTGAGCTCGTCGTCAAATACAGCCATATCCACCTTGTGGGATTCAATCCACACGCGTATCTCATTGAGTTTTCCGCTGCCGATATAAGTCCTTGGATCGGGGTATTCCAGCTTCTGGACAAATCTTTTTAAAGCTGTTCCCCCGGCAGTGTCGACCAGGAAAGCCATCTCCTCAAGATATTCCATGGTACGCTCAATGTTCTGAAGTTTTGTAGCAACTCCGACCAGGACAGCAGTTTCTTTTACAGGGCTTGTATCAAGCATGAATTATGAGATCTTGCTGTTAAGTTTTTATAAAGAATCTTTTTGTGCAACAATAAGCGGGAATCAGATAAGTTAGAAATAATTGTATTTGTTTACTCATGCTCCGCTTCAGGTACCTGATCATTTTAATAGTTTTTATCACGCCTCTGTTCTCGGTCTCCCAAGGCGGAAGTTCATTGCAAATATCACCTAAAAGTGATAACGATACGGTTATATTATCGATTCAGGATGCCGAACAATTATTTCTTGATAAAAATTTCGAACTACTGGCCGCCAGGTATCAGATCAGTGAAGCCGATGCTGCTGTTATCCAGGCGAAGTTATGGGCCAACCCCACATTCAATATTGAACAGGGAGCCTATAACCCGGAAACTAAAAAATGGTTCGACTTTTCAGCAACTGGTGAAACGGCCTTATCACTTCAGCAGCTTTTCGTTCTTGCAGGAAAAAGGAACAAACGGATAAGCAGTGAAAAAATCAATTCACAGATTGCCAAATACCAGTTTTATGATTTAATGCGTGTGTTACGTCATGAATTGAGAGTCTCCTTCTACGGACTTTATTTTTTACAGCAGTCCATTTCGGTATACGACCGGGAACTGCTTGCATTAAAAACACTTGTTGATGCATATACAGCGGAATATCAAAAAGGCAATGTTTCATTTAATGAGCTGGCCCGTTTGCAGTCCCTTCAGTTTAATCTTGAAAATGAAAAGATAGAAGTACTTAAAAATGTCACTGAGAATCAAAGCAATCTTGTTTTACTGATCGGTGATACAACTGCCAGACAAATTAAACCTCTTCTGGATGCTTCACAATTCGATCATATAAATCCTTCTTCACTTACTTACATCCAGCTGCTTGATTCAGGATTGAACCACCGGTATGATATAAAAATTTCCGCAGCTCAGATCCAGTCTGAACAAAACAATCTCTCCCTCCAAAAAGCAATGCGCGTGCCTGATATAACGCTTGGTGCTAACTACGATAAGGCGGGCAATTATATTCAAAATTATAATTCACTTTCATTAAGCTTTGACCTTCCGGTACTGAACCAGAATCAGGGGAATATTAAAATCGCTGAAAACAAAATAGAAGAAAGCAAGGCCCTAAAGAAACAATGTGAACTCGAAGTCAGAAATGAAATAAACAAGGCCTATGTACAACTGATAGAAACTGACAGGTTATATAAATCATCATTACAGCAATTCGACCGTAGCTACGATAAATTGCTTGATGGAATAAACTTTGCTTATCAAAATCACACCATCAGCTTACTGGAATTTATTGATTATTACGAAACATATAAAAACTCAAAAAACGGGTTCTATAATCTCCAGAATAACCGGCTTGATGCCATTGAAGACCTGAACATGGCATCAGGAACAATTGTTATTAAATAACATCGCCATGCATCTCAGAAATATATTTTCCGGCCTTCTATTAGTAATTTCATTTGCATCTCTTTATTCATGCACCGGACATGATTCAAGTCAGGAAAATGCAGCAAAAAAGCATTTTTGCCTGCCTGATTCTCTTCTGAAAAATATCACTTTTGATACTTTAAAAGCTGAATTGGTTAACAGTGAGCTTGCCCTTGCAGGAAAAATTACCTGCAATGAAGATAATGTTGCAAAAATTTTTCCGCTTGTAAGCGGGCAGGTGGCTGAGGTAAAAGTTTCCGTTGGAGATTATGTGGAAAAGGGTAAAGTCCTTGCCGTAATCCGCAGTTCCGACATGGCAAACTATTATAACGAATTCAGGTCGTCCCAATCCGAACTGGCCATTGCTAAAAAAAACCTGGAAGTAACAGCTGCAATGAAAAGCAGCGGGGTCAGTTCCGACAAAGATTTCCTGATAGCTCAGAACGAATATCAGAAGGCTATCGCACAATACAATAAAATCAGCGAAGTGCTTAAAATTTATGGCAGTTCATTTTCAGCCAAAGACTCCAGTGGTTCGGGTTATGTGATCAAATCGCCCATCAGTGGTTTCGTCGTGGATAAAAACATAACCACGGGCAAGGACATCCGCCCTGATGACAACAGTGCCCTTTTTATAATCAGCGATCTTAAGGACATATGGGCGGTTGCTAATGTGTTCGAGACGGATATAGAAAAAGTCCAGATAGGTTCTTCAGCTGAAATCACGACCTTAAGTTATCCCGATAAAAAATTCAACGGGAAAGTGGAACGTATCTCAAATATTCTCGACCCTGAAACAAAAGTGATGAGTATAAGGATACGTCTTGAGAATCCTGAATTTAAATTGAAACCCGGCATGTTTGCACATTTCCTTATCCGGTTTCCGGAAAATATAAAAATGCTTGCTGTGAAATCGAACACCATCATTTTCAATAATAACAGGAACTATATATTGCGCTTTGGTGGTAACTGCGATGTGATCATGGCGCAGGTGAAAATTTTCAAATCATTTAATGGTACAAGTTTCATTGAGAGCTCATTGCTTCATGAGGGGGATCTGGCGATTGCACGAAACGGCTTGTTTGTTTTCACTGCATTAGAAAAATTGTAAGCGGACTCCCTGAATAGTCCAGAACAAACCAGCCATGAACAACTTTGTTAAAAATATAATCTCCTTTTCATTACGGCATAAGCTCTTTGTTTTTTTTATGACAGGCATCCTGGCTGTTTCAGGCATTTACTGTTTTTTAAAGACACCTATTGTAGCTTTTCCTGACTTTACAAATACGCAGATACAGATTATTACCCGCTGGCCGGGTCGAAGTGCACAGGAAGTGGAGCGTTTTGTCACCATTCCGGTTGAGATTGTGATGAATAGCGTACAGCGAAAAACCAATCTCAGATCCCAGTCCCTTTTCGGCCTCTCGGTAGTAACGCTGGTATTTGAAGATGATGTGGATGATTTGTATGCACGTCAGCAGATTACAGGGCAGTTACCCTCTATCGATTTACCTGAAGGTGCAGAAGCAGAACTTACACCGCCGACAGGTCCAACCGATGAGATTTTCAGGTATACCCTGCATTCAAAACACCGCTCCCCAACCGAATTGCGTACTATTCAGGACTGGGTGATTGACCGTAACCTCCATACCATAGCGGGTGTGGCCGATGTGATTGCTTTCGGAGGCCCTGTTAAAACATATGAGGTGGAAGTTAATCCTGATTTGCTTTCCCAATATGATCTTACGGCTGTTGATGTACAAGATGCCATAAGCAAAAGCAATATTAATATCGGAGGTGATGTGATTGAACGGTCAGCCCAGGCTTTTGTGGTGAGGGGCATAGGGCTGGTCAATAATATTGATGAAATAAAAAGTATTGTCATTAAAGTGGTGAAGGGTACTCCCATTCTCGTCAGGAATGTTGCTGATGTGGCGGAGTCAAACAAACCGCGCCTTGGAATGGTTGCCCGCGGTCATGATCCGGATGTAGTGGAAGGTATTATACTGATGCGCAAAGGAATTGACCCCGGCCCTGTCCTTAAAGCGATAAAAAATGAAATTCAGGAACTGAACGATAAGATCCTGCCCCCGGATGTTGAAATTCAAACAGTTTATGACAGGCAGGATCTTATCGACTTCTGTTTGAATACAGTATTCCACAATGTATTGCTTGGAATTATCTTAGTGACCGCGGTAGTGTTTCTTTTCATGCGCGATTGGCGGGCAACATTGATCGTATCCCTCATTATTCCCCTGTCCTTACTTTTTGCGTTCATCCTTCTATATTCAAGAGGGATGTTCGCAAATCTTATTTCCATAGGCGCAATTGATTTCGGGATTTTGATCGACGGTGCGGTGGTGATGGTCGAAGGGGTATTTGTTGCACTGGGATATTATGCCATTGAAATAGGGATGGAAAAATTCAACAAGGTTGCAAAACTTGGCATAATAAGGCGTACAAGTGTGGATATGGGAAAAGCAATTTTCTTTTCCAAACTCATTATCATAACAGCCCTGATTCCAATTTTTTCTTTTGAAAAAGTTGAAGGTAAATTATTTTCTCCTCTGGCCTATACTTTGGGATTTGCCTTACTCGGCGCCTTGTTTTTTACACTCACTTTCGTTCCTGCGCTTACAAGCAGCCTGCTTCATAAAAATGTAATTGAAAAACATAATCCTCTTGTTGCAGGGATGATCAAATATTATGAAAAGCTGTTTGATTGGGTAATGAGGAATAAAAAACTTAGCCTTGGCCTGGCTTCTTCTCTTATTATCATCGTGTTTTTTTTCGCGAGGTTTCTTGGAACAGAATTTATACCGCATCTGAACGAAGGCACTCTCTGGGTTGAAGGCAATGCCCCCATGAGCATTTCTCTCAAAGAGTCTAAAATACTTGCCGACAGCATACGCTATGATTTGCTGAGGTTTTCGGAGGTAAAGGAAGTTGTTTCGCAAATAGGGCGGCCCGACGATGGAACTGACCCGAAAGGATTTTATGATATTGAATGCCTGGTTGATTTGTATCCTCAGGAACGATGGAAATCGCACCTTAAAAAAGATGAACTGATTGCTGAAATGCAGGAAAAACTGGATTCAAAATATATCGGAACTCTCTGGTCTTTCTCACAGCCAATCATTGATAATGTAAACGAGGCAGTCGCAGGAATCAATGTAAATCAGGCAGTGAAGGTTTTTGGAGAAAATCTGGATACAATAACAAAAATTGCCGGGCAGGTTTGTGAGCAGATCCGTCCGATTTCCGGGATGGAAGACGTGGGTATCCTGAAAAATTTAGGGCAACCTGAATTGAGTATAAAACTTGACAGGGAAAAGATGGCTGCTTATGGAATTTCCGCAGCAGAAGCCAACACGGTGATTGAGATGGCTATTGGGGGTAAAGCAGTATCAGAATTATATGAGGGCGAGAAAAAATTCGAAATCCGCGTACGATACCAGTTCCCGTTCAGGAAATCTGAGACAGAAATCAGTGAACTGATGATCCCCACAGCATCAGGTTCAAAAATTCCCCTTAAAGAGATTGCCGATATTACCCTGAGCAGCGGTCCTGCATTCATTTACCGGGATAACAACCGGCGGTTTTCTGCTGTTGCTTTTGCAGTCCGTGGAAGGGATCTGGGAAGTACTGTGGCTGATGGCCAGAAAATACTGGATAAAGAAATCAAGCTTCCCAAGGGATATTTCCTGCAATGGGTTGGTGACTATGAAAGTGAAATCAGGGCGATGACAAGGTTATCCATCGTTGTGCCCGTCAGTTTATGTATCATATTTATTATTCTGCTGATACTTTTCCGTAAGATCAGGGACGTACTGCTGGTGTTACTGAATGTTCCTTTTGCTATAGTCGGAGGCATTTTAGCCCTGCTCTTCACTGGGACGAATTTTAATATTTCTGCAGGCATAGGATTTATTGCATTATTCGGGATATGCATTCAGAACGGTGTAATTATTATTTCAGTGATCAAACAAAATCTTGCAAATAACATACCTGTAAACGATGCGATCAAAGCGGGTGCTATCAGCCGCGTGCGCCCGGTTGTAATGACTGCCTTAATGGCGATATTCGGATTGCTGCCTGCCGCAATATCGACCGGTATAGGTTCAGAAACACAGAAGCCACTTGCAATTGTTATTGTAGGTGGATTAATAAGTGCAACAGTTCTCACACTGGTCATTTTTCCTGTTGTTGTGCAAAAAGTATACAGGGGGAAGCAGGTTCCCATATTACCGGCAATTAATGAGGGATAATTATATAAATTTGTCTGAGTTAATAAAATCCAAATTCTAATTCAGCATTATGTATCGCTTTCTTTTGATTCTTTTAATCTCCCCCCTGAATGTCTTCTCCCAGGTCATTCCCTTGCAGGACCGGGACATCCCCCAGGCGTTGATCTCCCATACGGCTGTTCTTACCAGCCAGGATTTCAGGGATTATATGAAAGGCAGCGGAGAAGTTTTTCTTGAATATGGCTTCAGGAGCCTGCTTGTGCAGGATCTCAGATGGCAGACGGGGCATGTTGTCCTGGAAGCTTATGAGATGGCCGACCCATGTTCAGCCTATGGTATCTTTTCCGTTTCCCTGGCTTCCTGCAGGACAAGGGACACATTGACTTCGTTTGATTGTTTCTCCCCTGGAGGGTATCAGGCTGCGTATGGCAGATTTTATCTCAGGATCACTACTGACCTGCCATCTCCAGCAGATAAAGGATTCTTTGGGCTGATTGCCCGGAAATTCATAAGTAATAACCCTGACAGCCTGTTTCAGCTTCCTTCCGTATTTATCCAGGACCTTATTCGAAGGTTTGGACGCGATCCCTGGTGTACCAAAGGGGTACTGGGGGTTCAGCATACCCCTGTTCCTTGGCAGGACCTGTTCACCCTAGTCAGGAATACCATGTTTGTTGTGATTCTCCCCTTCGACAGGGATGTGTATTTTGCCAGGATAAATTTCACTTCACAAAGCGATAAAAACACTTTTCTGAAACGTGCAGGCCTGATGGACGGGTTCACACCGGTTCCTAATACAACCACTCAGGACGGTCTTTACCGCGAATACCGGCAGATCGACGATACAAATATTTATTTTCTGGAATGCCAGCTGCCGTTTTCAATATCCTCTATTGTTCCATGACGACCAGATTCCTGCTCGTATCAGCAACGCTTGTTTTTACTTTTTTTCTGCATGTTGATGGAGCGGGAGAGAGTTCAGGTGATTCACTGGTAACAAGAACTGCGCACCTTCGGGAAAAGCCACTGAAATCCGACACATGCTGTCCGCAGAAAGACCTTATTGATTTTTTTTTCAGGGGGGAAAACCCCTTTTATCCGAAAAAAGAGAAACGCTTTCGGTTTTTTGCCATTCCGCTGATAGCCTATGACCCGGCCACAAGTCTGCAGTTAGGTGCAGGAGGTTCTTTCTCTCTTCAGTTGGGAAAACCTGAAGATACTAAATTATCGGCTGGTGTGGCTTCGGCCCTGTATACGATGAACCAACAGTTTTTTATACAGTACAAAGGCAATATTTATTTTCCAGGGAATAAATGGTTTTTACAAAGTGACTGGAGAATTTATTTTTTCAATCTTCCGACTTATTCCCTGGGCACTAATAACCAGGTTGCGATACCTGAAATCCCTGGTTATAAGGCAGTCATTATTGATGCTGCTTTAAACGGTGTATATCCGATGGATTACAACTGGATCAGGTTTCATAATGTATTTTCAAGGCGGTTAACTCCTTCAATCAATATAGGCATAGGATATCATCTTGATTTTCATTACAGTATACAGGATGATAACCTGCTGATCACAAATGACACCTTGTATAATACTCCTCATTATGCTTACAGCAGCCTGCATGGATTCAATCCTGACCAGTACATCACATCCGGCTTGAGTGCCAACTTTGTATATGATACAAGGGATGACCAGGTGAATGCTTACAGGGGTATTTTTATTAATGTGAACTACCGTTACAATGCAACATGGCTTGGCAGCAGCAGGAACAGTTCAACGTTATGGACCGAGTTCAGGACATACATCCCCCTTTCGCGCCGTTGCCCCAGGCATCTGCTGGCTTTCTGGTATTACGGCTCCTTCCAGGTCAGCGGTTCTGTGCCATTCCTTGACCTGATGAGTATCAGTTATGATCAGATGAATTCTTCGGGCAGGGGATACGCGCAGGGAAAATACCGGGGAGAGGATTTTGTATATGGAGAAATGGAATACCGTTTTCCGATATCACCCCATTCACATATACTGGGGGGTGTTATTTTTACCAACGTCACTACCGCTTCCAACCGCGATATGAACGTTCCCCTGTTCGGCTATTTTCAGCCGGCGATCGGCGCAGGCCTCAGGATCATGGTAGGTAAGCATGACCGTACCAATATTGCCATCGACTTTGGCATCGGCAATATGTCACAGGGTTTATACGTTCAGACTCAGGAAGTATTTTAAAAATCAAACCGATGAAAACAAATCTGCTTTTATTGCTGTTCCTGTTTACAGGAATTTTTTGGAGCAATGCCCAGGAAAACAGCAAAAAAGAGGTTGCGCCCGAAGTTAAAGCCAGGGAAATCGTTGACCATCTGGCCAAGAAAATCCCTATGACCAAAGGGCAGAAGGATTCTGTGGCCATCGCCTTTGTTCAGCTTTTCGATGACGTCCAGAAATATAATGCAGGGGAGAATCAGAAGATCCTCGATCTGCTTATCAAAAATCGTGACGAGAAGATTAAAAAGATACTTCATGATGACCAGAAATTTGACCAGTTTCTTTTGATATTGTCTGATATAAAGAAAGAAATGCAGGAGAACCAGGGCCGGGAGAGGTATCAGCAGCATCAGCAGCAGCAGGGAGGCAAGCATGGCGGTGTTCCGGGCATGCCGGGAGGCGGCTGATTCTAAGTCTTTTCAATCAGACCAGTTCATACCTGAGGGCGTCCTGTTTAATGAAAATGAACAGGAGGATAGTGAAGGCCCATAGGGAAGATCCCCCGTAACTGAAGAATGGAAGTGGAATGCCGATCACGGGTAACAGGCCAAGGGCCATGCCGATATTTATTGAGAAGTGTATGAAAAACAATGAGGCCACACCATAGCCGTATAAGCGGCTGAACTTCGATCTCTGCCTTTCGGCGTTAATCACTATCCTGATCATAAGGCCGAGGAACAAGGCAATTACGATCAATGATCCGATAAAACCATGTTCTTCACCCACGGTGCAGAAAATAAAATCGGTGCTTTGTTCAGGTACGAAATTATATTTGGTTTGGGTCCCCTGCAGAAAGCCTTTTCCCAATAATCTTCCTGAGCCGATTGCGATGAGTGACTGGTTTACGTTGTAACCTGCCCCTTTCAGGTCGGTATTATTACCGAGCAATACATTGATTCGCTGTCTCTGGTGAGGTTCCAGTATATGGTAAACGGTGTAATGTACCGAAAAAACAAATCCAGTTGAGGCCAGGAATACCGCCAGGACGATGAGAAGATGCCTGAAACGGCGACGGGTACGAATATAAATCAACACCGAAAGGACAAACAGCGCGGCAGTTAGTATGAATTTATTGATGATGAGTGCAAGCACTCCCAACACAGGCATGGCAACGAGTGCCAGGAGAACATATCCGGTTAGCCCTGCCCTGTAAAGCACCAGCACAAAGCAGAGGAAGACCAATGCGGATCCCGTATCGTGTTCGAGAAGAATAAACAAAGCGGGAAGAATTATGATCACGACCGCCATTATCAGGTGGCGGGGATTTTTAATATTTCTGTCAAGCGATCCCAGAAATTTCGCAAGGGCAAGGGCTGTCGCCATTTTAGCGAATTCGGCAGGCTGGATGCCGAAACCCCCGATTGCGAACCAGGACTTTGAGCCTGAAATTTCCCTGCCTGCAAAGATCACTACGATCAGCATGACCAGGAAAAAACCGTAAAGGAAATAGGCAAACTGTGAGAAGAACTTTGGTTCTATGATAATGATTGTGACTGCCAGTATCATTGCAGCCAAAATAAAGATCATCTGTTTACCGTATTTCTGATGCATGTCGGTGATTTGCTGGTGGCTGTCGTTGTAAACCGCCGCATAGATATTAAGCCAGCCCATGAGAACAAGGGCCAAATACAGGATGACCATCACCCAGTCAATCCGGTAAAAAATCCCCTTTTCTACTTTCATTTTTAACATTTATTCCGTGGATGAGATCCGCATTCATGATGCGTTCCTCTAGGTCTTTTCGCCTGACTGTCCGCCTCAGGTATTTTTCTATCATCAGACTGGCAACCGGAGCTGCCCATTCGGCTCCGAACCCTGCATTCTCCACTACTACCGCAATAGCGATCTTCGAATTGAGTTTGGGAGCAAATGCAATAAAAATCGAATGGTTTTTGCCTTGCGGGTTCTGGGCAGTACCGGTCTTTCCGCAGAAATCAATACTGTCGATCTTCGAGGCACGTGCTGTTCCCGACGTAACCACATCCGCCATACCTTCAACAACAATATCAAAATAAGCAGTGTTAACGTCTGTGACTTTCTTCTCCCTGAAGCCCGGGTTCAGGGAATCCTTTTTCCCAATCGCCCTGATTATATGTGGCACATAATACCAGCCGCGGTTGCTGATGGTTACTGCCAGGTTAGCCATCTGCAGAGGGGTGATACCGATCTCTCCCTGGCCTATCCCGAGGGAGATAATGGTCATCGAGTGCCAGCGGTCCCTGCCATGATATTTGTCGTAGTAAGCCGGGGTGGGGATATTCCCGTTGAGTTCACCCGGAACATCCAGCCCGAGCTTTTTCCCAAGGCCAAAACTCATCACTTCCTTTCTCCATTTTTCATAGGCCTGGCGGGTGCTTGTGTAAATCCTGTTATCGATTATTGACCTGAAAACCCTGCAGAAATATGAATTGCATGAGATCTGTATGGCTCCTATCAGGTTCAGGGGGGATGGATGTGGATGGCATCTGACGATTTTCCCGTTGCCGATACTGAAGCCGCCCGGGCAGCCGTAGGTTGTTGTAGGGAAGAGAACCCCTTCCTGCTGGCCAACGAGAGCATCCACAAGCTTGAATGTTGATCCAGGCGGGTACATAGCCATCAGGGCGCGGTTGAATAAAGGCTGATATACCGTGTCGAATACAAGAGCCTTGTAATTTTTTTTTCTGATGTTGCCAACAAGGATGTTCGGGTCATAGGTTGGGCTTGTGACCAGGCACAGGATCTCACCGGTGGTTGGCTCAATGGCGACAATGCTTCCTTTCTTGTTGGCCATCAGTTTTTCCCCGTATTCCTGCAGGTCCTCATCCAGTGAGGAATACAGGTCTGTGCCTGCATAAGCCAGGGTATCGTACTTGCAATCCTGGAAACTGCCTTTATCACGGTTCAGCACATCCACCACCCTGATCTTCATCCCTTTTTCTCCCCTGAGGATATCCTCGTAGGACTTCTCAATACCGTTAACACCGATATAGTCACCCGATTTGTAATAGGGATTGGATTCAATGATTTCAGGGCCGGCTTCACCTATATACCCGAAAGTATGAGCGGCAATGGGATACGTATATTTGCGAAGGGTGCGGGATTGCACAAAGAATCCGGGGAAACGGAACAGCTTTTCTTCAAGGAAACCGTAGTTTTCGCGTGTGATCTGGGATTCGAAAATTGACTGCCTGTAAGCTGAGTAATTACGTGCTTTTACCAACCTCCTGATATATTCATTCCTGTCGATCCCGAGCAGCCGGCAAAGTTCCATAGTGTCAACATTTTTTGCCTGCCTTGGAATGACCATGAGATCGTAAGCCGCTTCGTTGTAAACAAGCAGTTTTCCGTTGCGGTCGTAGATGAGGCCTCTTGCAGGGTACTGAGTGATATACCTGAGAACGTTGTTATTGGCCGAAAGTATGTATTTATCGACAAGGATCTGCACATAAAAAAGCCGGACGATGAAAATCAGCCCGACAGCAAGGAATATTCCTATGATGATCAACCTCCGGTAAGCCAGAACCCTTTCCATTATTGCTTATGGCCTTCTGACTATAATCTCCTGGGTGAAAACCACATTGCTTTTATGCAAGGCACGGTCATAAATGTAGAGGGAGAATTGAATGGTGTCATAGACCGGGTTGGGATTAAGGGGAATTGTATCGACAATGATGCCTTTGATTGCTTTATTCGGATCATCGGGAGTCAGGTACGGGATACGGGCATTAAGGGAAGTGTACAGGCTGGTGTCCTTTACAAAAATACCATTCTTTTTTTCGTATAAGTCGATGTAGTAATTGTAAAAATATATGCTGGTGCTGTCAAATGGAGGGTAAACATCCCAGCTGTTCAGCCCGATATCCCCGTCACCGTCCTGGAAAGTAATGGTAAGGATGCCTTTTTTTGCGATACGGGTTGTGTCAAACATGTTGTAATACCCGGCAAACGCGATCTGCGGAATATCCGAAAAAGATTCCTTTTTCATGCATGAAGAGAACATGATAATGCAGATTGCAATCAGCAGAGAATAAAAACCGGCTGTCCTGAATTTCCCTTTTGCCCCCATGGGATGCCTGAATTATTGATAACTTTGGACCCTTGCAAAGATAGGTAAAATACGTGAACCGTGAACCGTAAACCGTGAACCGTAACATTGAGATAACCGCAGCAAATCTCAGGGAAAGGATTTTTAACGTGGCAGGTGGGCGCGGAATCAGTGAACTTGCCCTGGAGGTCTTCCGGTTCCAGTATGAAAATTGCGAAGTTTACCATGAGTTTGCTGATGCATTGTCACGCAATCAGGGCAATGTGCGGCGACTTGAAGATATTCCCTTTATCCCGGTTGAATTTTTTAAATCCCGGGAGATCATTTGCTCCGGGATGAAGCCTCTGCGGGAGTTCCAAAGCAGCGGGACAAGCGGTTCGGGCCCCAGCAGGCATTTGCTGGCCGATCCCTCTTTTTATGACATTTCCCTTCTGAAAGGATTTGCAACTGCCTATGGAAACACCTCAGAATTTACGTTCCTGGCCCTGACTCCCGGGCCGGATTCCAATCCGGGTTCCTCGCTCATCTACATGATAAGTAAACTGATGCAGCAGAATCTGAACCGGCCGCATGGTTTCTTTCTCAATGATCCCGAAAGCCTGCGGCTTCGACTGGATGACCCTGCAATCTCATCCGGAAAAACAATCCTTATCGGTCTTACCTATGCCCTTCTTGATTTTGCCGACAAATATCCCGGCCTATATCCCGGCCTGATCGTCCTGGAAACCGGGGGGATGAAAGGACGCAGAAAAGAAATTACGCGTAATGAACTTCATGAAAGGCTGACAGAGGCCTTCTCTTTGACAGAAATACATTCGGAGTACGGCATGACTGAATTGCTGTCGCAAGCCTGGTCAAAGCAGGGAGGATTATTCAGGAGCCCGCCATGGATGAAGATCCTGATACGGGATGTGAATGACCCCTTTTCCTTCTGCCTGCCCGGGCGCAGCGGAGGGATAAACATTATCGACCTGGCCAACCTGTATTCCTGCAGCTTCCTTGCAACCCAGGACCTTGGAAGAATACATGATGACGGTAGTTTTGAAGTACTCGGGCGATTTGATTCCAGTGACCTGAGGGGTTGTTCTCTTATGATACAGGAGTAAGGATATCTTCTGAATCAATCTTTGGTGAATTCACCAGCTTTGAAATTTTATACGCTTTCATTCTTTCTGCCGGATAAGGTTTCAGCAGGATCAGAAGTTCAGACTCTGACAAGGGGGATAGCCAGCGTTTTTCATCCGAGGGATCAAGAATTACAGGCATCCTGTCGTGGATATCTTTCATAAGTTCATTGGAAGATGTAGTAAGAATTGAAAAGGAATGGATGATTTCGCCGTCAGGTGTGGTCCAATGGTCCCATATCCCAGCCATGGAAAAAGGTTTTTCATTTTTCATCAGTATCCGGTAAGGATCCTTTTCCCCGTCTTTCTTCCATTCAAAAAAACTATCGGCCGGCACTAGGCAGCGCCTGCTTCTGAACGCATTTTTATAGGAAGGTTTTTCGGTGATCGTCTCCGATTTGGCATTGATGAGTCTATATCCGATAGATCTTTCTTTGGCCCAGAAAGGAATAAGTCCCCAGTGATAGAAGCTGAGTTCCTCCGGCTTATGGTTTGAGATCACAGCCAGGTCCTGGCCGGGGGCACAGTTATATCTGGCCTTATAGATGGCAGTACGCACTCTTACCCCGAATCGTTCTTCGATAAGTTCATCCACCATTGCAAAAGAATACCGGCCACACATTGTGTAAAGAATAACAGGTTAAAGTTAGGAATTTTTTTTATTTTTGGTACTTAAACCGAATGTTCAGATGGAAGAACCCAAAGCAGGTACTTCTCACCACAGGAATAAAAGACACCGCAAGTCGCAACATTCCGGTAAACCTAATCCCTACAGGCGAATTGAAGCTGTCATCTCAAAGCACCTCCTGAAGATCCTAGGATTTATTTTCATTCTTGTTGTGGCCGGGTATTCGGTAAGCTCGCTGGATAAGCTCAGGGTTGTTGCTAAGCAGCTTTACTCACAGGAAAAAGTGATACAACAGACTGCCCAGGCTCCTTTTGCAAGCCAGGCAGGAAGAATATCGCCCTCCACCGGTCCTTCAGTTTCATTCCATCAGGAAGATGTAAAAATGATGATCATTCTTTGCAGCCTCATTACCCTGTTTTTTACTGCCATGCTGTTTCTTTCGATCAGGATTCACCGCAAAGAAATACCCAGGATAGCAGTCATTGTCTTTTATACACTTGCCTTTATCATTGCCAGGAAATACGGCTGGCAGATCCATGTCCTCTTCCCTATGATGTTTGTCTTTTCGGCTGTCCTGTTTTATTCCGGCATCAGACTGCATTCCATGCTTGCCGGAAAGTGGAATTACCTTGCAGGCTGGGGATTCTTCATGACCTGGTGGGCCATGAAAATGTTGCTGGGAGGACAAGCAGGACTGCTCTGGGGATTTTTCCTTTACGGCTTCCTGTTTTACCTGTTGTTTTTGTATATGGGGGTTCAGGGAGGATTTAAGGGCCATCACAAATTTTCCGATTATGCAGAAACGGGATTGATCATTCTGAACATTGTTGTTTTTTACCTGATGGGAATGGCAAGCCTTGGAAAATTCAGGCATATGGAATATGCATGGATTTTTTCCCTGTTAATCTCTTTTGTGAATTTCGGAACTTTGCTTTTTGCCGATCATGAAGGGAAAAAGTTAAAGCGAGGGCCTTACGTTTTTCCTACTATGGTCATCCTCAGCCTGATCTTCCCTTTTATCTTCCAAGCAAGTGCCATGATCCTTTTCATGGCCATTTTATCATGTCTTCTTCTTTTCTATTCGAAATACAGCGGGGACAGGATCGCAGTGCTCACAGCCTTATTTTCTGTCGTGATCATGCTTCTGGTTTATTTCAAAGACTGGGTGTTTCTTTACCTTCCGGCAGCCTTTCTCGGAAATGTTCTTGATAGCCCGTCAATAATGATGAAAGGTCTGGTTGCAGGTCTGGTAATCTTTCCGGTCATGCTCATCAACAGCAGGCTTGTCAGAAAGCTGCATGTGGATTTCTCCAAGGAATGGTTCAGCCGCAGCAATTACCAGAGGTTTTTTAAGGGCGTCAATTTAATTGTATTATACCTTTCAGCTTACTGGATAGTGAACTATTTTATTCTGGTCTGGTCAAAAAACCCTGACCTGAATTATATGAGCTGGTTCGGGTATAACTGCCTCTTTTTCATTATTGCCATTCCTATGCTTTCGGCCCAAAAATCAAAGTTTATCTCGCCTGCTATCGGGTTTGCATTATTCTTTTCCCTTGCTTATCCGACCCTCATCCACTTCACAACCCTTGACCTTAGAAATGATGCTTTGCAGCATGAGCACATTTCAAGGCTTGCTTTCTGGTTTCACTATCCTGTTGTGGTCCTTTTTATCACTGAGATTATTTTGCTGGAGATTTTTCTAAGAAGAACTTTTGAAAAGAATCCCTTCCTTATCCGGTTTTTTACAGCCATGCTTCTTCTGATGGGTCTTTTTATATTGTTATCGGAATATGATCATTTTTCCATCTGGACAGGTTTAAGACGTGGGATCACAATTGAGGAAATCGCCCTGGCTAACCGGGTTATCCCCTATACGATAATCCTGCTGGCATATTCTGTAATGATACTGGGCATTGGGATGGTCAGCCGTAACCGTCTTCTCCGGGCTTCAGGACTTGTTTTTTTACTAGGGACTCTGGTCAAAATGCTTTATATAGATGTTAGGGCATTAACAGGAATTACAAGATCGGTTATGCTGTTCACTGTTGGATTTATTGTGCTTACTCTTTCATTCATGTACCCCAGGCTGAAGAGATATTTCAGGCAACGCGAACATGAAGCCAAGGGAATAAACAAACGCCACAGGCATCATTCCCACCAGAAGCCTGTGTCAATACCGGATGACCATGTTAATTCATCTGCTGATGAAACATTATAACATTTGGATCAGTGGCAGTGTTCAGGGAGTCGGGTTCCGGTTTTCAACCATGCAGACAGCATACCGTTTCGGAGTGCTTGGATTTGTTCAGAACATGAAAGACGGTATTGTTTATATTGAAGCCGAAGGCGAGGATGATGCATTATATCGTTTTATCCAATGGTGTAAGAGAGGGCCTTTTGGGGCTAAAGTTGACAATGTGGAGGTCAGGGATGGAGAGATAAAAGATTTTAAGGCCTTTGATATTATAAGCTCGAGGATCGTGATTTAAGGCCTTCAACGACGATAACGATCTCCCCCTTTACTGTCTTGGCGCTGAAATGCGCGATCAGTTCTTCCAATGTTCCCCTGGCATTCTCCTCATGGATCTTGGATAGTTCTCGGGAAACGCAGGCATAACGGTCACTGCCTAAAAATTCTGCAAGCTGTGTAAGTGTTTTAACCAGGCGGAAGGGGCTTTCATAGAAGATCATGGTCTTTTCTTCGTCAGCAAGTTGCTGAAAGCGCGTTTGACGGCCTTTTTTATGCGGAAGGAAGCCTTCGAAAATGAAATGGTCGGATGGGATACCGCTGTTGACCAGGGCCGGGACGAAGGCTGTTGGTCCGGGCAGGCATTCCACAGGAATGCCTGCCCGGACACATTCCCGTATAAGCAGGTAACCCGGATCACTGATCCCCGGAGTGCCTGCATCACTGACCAATGCAATCACTGAACCACCCTGAAGCCGGTCAATAATACGCTCTATCGAACGATGTTCATTGAACTGATGGTGTGAGTGTAATGGCTTATCTATCCCATAATGCCTTAAAAGCACCAATGAGGTTCGTGTATCCTCAGCGAGAATAAGGTCAACTTCCTTCAATATCCTTAAAGCCCTCAGGGTGATGTCTTCCAGATTACCTATAGGAGTAGGAACTATATATAATTTCATTTCACCACTAATTTAAACCCCACCCCATGCACATTGATCAACTCCACGCTGGGATCTTCTTTCAGGTACTTCCGCAGCTTAACAATATATACATCCATGCTGCGTGCATTAAAATAGCTATCGTCATTCCAAATCTGTGTCAATGCAACCGAACGGTCCAGTACTTCATTCATATTCATACACAGCAACCTCAACAGGCCCGCCTCCTTTGATGTAAGTTTCAGGTCCTTGTCCTGGATGCTTAATACCTGCCGGTTGAAATCAAAGTTGTAGTTCCCGATTATAAATACATTCTCGTTCATTGATTTCCCCCCCTCATCGGTGCGTCTCAGAATTGCATGCATCCTCATCAACAGCTCTTCCATGCTGAAGGGTTTGGTGATATAATCGTCGGCCCCGGCTTCAAAACCTTTCAGCTTGTCCTCCTGCAAGGCTTTGGCAGTAAGGAACAGAACAGGAACCTTCTTACTCATTCCCCGTATCTCCTTTGCAGCCGCAAATCCATCCTTTACAGGCATCATGATATCGAGAATGACAAAATCAATTTCTTTTTTCCCGAAAACCTCAACAGCCTCCTGCCCGTTCACGCATAAAGTGGTATTATACCCCTTAGCATCCAGGTAATTCTTCAGGATATTGCCCAGGTTGCGATCGTCCTCAGCCAGTAAAACATTAACAGTTCCTTTCTCCATACCTTGAATCTTTTTATTCCTTATAGACAAACGGAAGAAATACCTTAAACTTGCTTCCCTTGTTAACTTCGCTTTCAAGACTGATCTTGCCATGATGTTCCTCAACGATAGCCTTTACATAGCTTAAGCCAAGTCCGAAGCCCCTTACATCGTGAATATTACCCGTTGGGACACGGTAAAGTTTATCAAAAATCTTTTTCTGTTCCGACTTGCTGATACCAATACCATTGTCCTCAATGGTTACCTGAACACCATTGCCGGAGTTTTCAGTACTAATCCGTATTATTGGTTTTCGCGGAGAGTATTTATTGGCGTTGTCCAGCAGATTGTAAACCAGGTTGGTGACATGAACTTTGTCCCCGATAATCCTGGGATTGGAGGCATAAAAACTCTTGATGATCACCCCGTCTTTGATCTCAACCTGAATGCGTATGTTCTTAACCACATCATGAATGATGTCATGGATATTGATCAGCTCTCTCTTCATTTTTAACTGACCTGAATCAATTACGGCAGTTTGAAGGATCTTCTCAGCCATCCCGGCAAGCCTTTTGTTTTCTTCCTCTATCATTGTGATATAGGAAGAGAAAAAATCAGGTGATTTCTGAATTTCCCGGTCACTCATTGCTTCACATGCCAATGAAATAGTGGCTATCGGGGTTTTGAATTCATGGGTCATATTGTTGATGAAATCATTTTTCATTTCCGAAAGCCTCTTCTGCCTGAAAATTGTGGAAATCGTATACATAAAGGAATAAACGATCACAATGATGAGAACCAGGGAGATCAGCAGCATACTCCATAATTCAGTAAGCAAAAACCGCTGTTCATTCGGGAAAGCGATCAAGAGGTATTCGGGAGGGGTGAAAATGTCGCTCTGAAAAAGGGGAAATGCATACCCTTTCTCAAAGAGTTCCTTGCGGTAGTTAGGTGATTTTTCGATAAGGTATACTTCGTTTTCGGGTTTGTAAATACCGAACTCAAAGCGCGTATCAATACCTCTTATGTTAAGTTCCCGGGAGATAAGGGAGTCCAGGATACTCTTGTTCAGAAATTCATCATAAGGCAGATGGGGGTTGATGTTGAGCAGGCCTTCAGGCTTGGATTTTTCTATTGAACGGCGTTTTTCAAGCAGCTCGATCTTCGAAACCACTTTTGTTATAGCCTCATTAACACTCCGGCGAAAATTTGCTTCCTTGACCGAAGAGGCATTCCTGATCCAGTAAATCTGAATACCCATCAGTCCCCCAAGGGCAATGGTCATCACAACAATTGTAAGGATGATAAACCTCCGGTTCATCTTACAAAAGTAAGGGAAAAAGCTGATTTACAGTTTTAACACTTTTTAACGTATATTAATAATCCTTAACATTTGAGCAATGCTGGCAGATGTATCTTTGTAAAATAATTGCTGGGCTGATAAGAAACATGATAGCTTTGATGCAGCAGTAATGTGTGCAAGTTAAGTGAGACAACGTTTTGTTTATTGATTAAATCCCGGACCGGCTCCGGGATTTTTTTTATCCCGCACCCCGCATCATTTGAAGTTCATCACGATCTTCTCAATCACCTCAGGATACCATCTGTATTCGAGCTCATGGATTCGCTCTGCCAGTGTGGCCGGAGTATCCCCAGACATCACTGGGCATCGGGCCTGGAAAATGATATCCCCCTCATCATACTTGTCATTTACATAATGTATGCTGATGCCCGATTCCCGTTCACCCGCCCTGATCACGGCTTCATGAACACGCTCCCCGTACATGCCCTTGCCGCCGTATTTAGGGAGAAGGGCAGGATGAATGTTTATTATCTTATGGGGATAAGTCTCCAGAAGGTTAACCGGGATGAGCCATAAGAACCCGGCGAGGATAATATATGAAATTTCACTTTTTTTTAGCAGTTCGGCAATGATATTGGTCTCATAAAAAGCCCTGCGGTCAAAAACCTGGTGAGGAATTCCGAGTTGCCTGGCCCGTGTCAGAACATAAGCATCCGGCTTGTTGCTAAGTACCATCTTAACTTTAATGGCAGGGTGGCCTGCAAAGTATTCAGAAATACGCTGGGCATTTGTCCCGCTGCCTGAAGCCAGAATTGCTATATTTGTCATCATTATTAATTTCAAAGACAAAAATACAAAACCGGGCGTTTGATGCGCGGACCTAAAATTATTTATGGGCACCTCTAAAAACCAATTGTTAATATATACATCTGGTTGTTAATAACTTAACCATGTTTATGTCGTTGGATTTTCTATATTTGCTGTAGAAAAAAGCAAGCCATGAAAAACATAAACCCTCTCGGACTTTTTGACGAT
>JAPLDK010000029.1 GCA_026391775.1 Bacteroidota bacterium | reverse complement strand
GGCTCCGTAAGCTTCAGGCTGGCCGTTGCCGTCAACATCCGGTCCGTTGTAAATATAAGACATACCCCTTTGTACGTCACAGCCAATGAAATCATCCATGGCATATCCCAGGTCAAAATCGGTGAACCAGCCAAGGTAAGTGTCGTGATAGGTTTGGTTAGATCGGTTGAATAGCTCAAGGTGAAAAAAGACCGAATTATTGAAAGCTGTGTCGTTCGGCATATTGAATTCGTAAGCCCAGAGGTGGATCTCAGTCCTCATTTTTTGACCCCATGATTCAGAATGCCACTTCCTGTCGTCATTGTAGATCATGAAAATGCACTGGTCGCCGAATATCCTGGGATAATCCCCGTCATAAGGGTTATAGTTGTTGTCGCCGTTCCTGTCATAAAAAGGGGCGAGCATCAGTTGCTGGCCCTGGGCCGCGTTCCCGTGTGCCGGCCATTTCAGAATGCAATCGGGCGGAGTATAACCGGGATCCATCCAGTGGTGCTTATGGTATTCTATCTGCCATCCTTCAACCTTCCAGACCCTGTTCCAGAGTGAATCATAGGTGTTCCCGTAGGCAGTACTGTCGCTGACAGGCCCCGGCCAAAAGTCGGCACAGGTTCCGGCTGATCCGATCGGCGGCCCCTGGCGGTACAGTTCCCCGGCAAAGCAGAGGGAATCCTTCTGGTCCTTACCTCCTATCCACAGGGCTGCGTTGAAAACAGGGCTTTTGCCGCTGCCTTTGGGCACAAAGAATCCAACGGAACCGTTTTCGAGCCACCAGAACTGGTTCCCGCAGGCGTTGATGGTAGCCTGGACATTGTTGATATCAAGCCGGGCCCACTGAATGTCGGGGACAGTGACAATGATCATGTTATCGGATATCGGGAAAAGACCGTGCTTCGGCCTCAGCGAGTAAATAAGCGTATCAATGCCTCCGTTATAAATAACCGGAGTGTAACGGGCTGTCGAATCGTTGACCTTCACACAAGTGCCGTGGCCGTTCCCTAAAAAATGCCAAAGGTAGGCCGAATCGGCAGGATTGGGAAGGTAAGCATATTTAAGTACCTTGATATCGACCGGGATCCCTGCGGTTCCATTGACATGGATGGGGAGTGCACAGAACTTTGAAGAATCCATGCGCGAATCTACAATAACAGTCGCCCAGTTCGAAGTCAGGGTTGTGTCATCCGTATACCTTATACAGTATCTTATGGTCCAGATAAAGTCATGACGGTTGTAAACGGTATCATGTAGCTGCAATTTCCCGTCGGTGGTCCTGGAAACAGATGCAGGATACCCGTTCATGACCTGGAACAGCCAGATCTCCATGGGCTTGCCTCTGGGGTTCTGGTCGTTGGCAAGCACATCGACGACCATTGTTGAAAACGAGGTGTATACTACGCTGTCATTCACAGCGACGGGATTGTTCTGAGCCCGGAGTGAAGTGGCCGGCATGTTCAACATCAGAAAGAACAGGATATTAAGAAAGGTGGATTTTGTTTTCATGGGATTCCTCTTAAAATATCAAAATGCAATATACGAAAAAAAACCGTGATCCGGCATTGCAGGTTAAAATAAATCCGCCCCGGCCACAGGCCGGGGCGGATGAAAATGCACTGAGAAACTGTGATATTTACTTCGCTATCCTGTAAACACTGTCGATCACGGTGCCGTCGACCCATTTGACAACGGCGACGATCTCGTCGGTAAATTTAGGTTTTTCGGGCTTCCCGCAAATCCGTTCCGCTTCTTCCTTTAGTTCTTGTATGGTTTTGATTGGCAGACTGGTGTTCTTCATCTTCTCTATCAGGTCGGTGCGGAGCGGATTAATTGCAATACCGCGCTCAGTCACTATAACATCGATGAGTTCACCCGGCCCGCAGAGGGTTGTTACTTCGTCCCGTATTACAGGGATACGGTCGCGGAACAATGGAACAGGCAGGATAACGGTCTTTCCGAAGAGTGTGTTCATCCAGCCTCCGATACCATGTAAAAGGTAGCCGTCGGAATGTGTTACTACGTTGGCATTGAAATTCACATCCACTTCGGTAGCTCCAAGAATTACAATATCTACCAGCGAAGAGAAATTTCCTTTGCCGTGGTAGTTATAGCTTGTAAACGGACTTGTCCAGGTGTGATGCGGATTGTCGCGCATCGACCTTACCCCTTCAAGGTCGAAAGTCTGGCCGTCGAGAATATATTCAACAAGCCCTTCCTCCAGCATCTTTACAAGGTATTTGTTGGAACCGCCCCTTGCAAAACGGGCCTTCCAGCCCCGTTCACGAAGGATATCGGCGAAATATATACCTATGGATAAGGAAGTTCCGCCGGCCCCGGCCTGGAAGGAAAAACCGTCGTAGATCAACCCGGCTTCGTCGCAAAACCGTGCGCTCCACTCGGCCAGCAGCAGACGGTCGGGGCTCTTGGTGATCTCGGTTGTACCGCTGACAATCTTTTCAGCAATCCCGATCTTGTCCATCACCACTACGTAATCCACATAATTCCCGTTGATCTGCCAGGGAATGCAAGGGAACTTCACGAGGTTATCAGTTACTACAATAACATGATCGGCAAACTGGGCATCGGCGAGAGCGAAGCCAAGCGGACCGCAGGCTGTGGGACCGTTCACCCCGTTGCAGTTGCCAAAAGGGTCGGATGTTGGGGCAGCGATCACGGCAATGTCGATATGTACTTCTCCGTCCTGAACGGCCTGGTACCGTCCGCCATGAGAACGCAATATTCCAAGGCCCTTCATTTTGCCGTCGGAAGTAAACCGGCCGAGTGCGCCATTCATACTGCCTTCGATATGGTCAATGGTGCCGTCTTCAAGATATTTTGTAAGCGGCTCGTGGCAGGGGAAGGAAGCCGAAGGCAGCCAAATTAGCCCTTTGACGCCCATCTCATGGGCGATATCGAATATGGGATTGGCAACAAGGTCTCCATTCCTGAAATGATGGTGGGTCGAAATGCACATTCCATTTTTAAGACCGCAACGGCTCAAAGCATCTTTCAAAGATGCCACGACCTTGTTCCCGTCCCCGGGGTAATCGGCACAGCTTGCAATACGCGTGCTGGCTTTAAATCCTTCGGGCCTGTATTTGCCCACTCCCATATACGGAACAGAGGGTTTACCATTGATGATGGTCGGCACCACCCGGCCTGCCGCATTGGTTACCAGTTTATCATATTTGCTCATAGGTTTCCCTCCAGTTTTCGGCAAGTTTATTCATTTTAACAGCAAGGTTTATAGTATTCAGAGCCCGTTTGACCACGGGAGGATCTATCATTTTACTGCCAAGTGCAACAACCCCAAGTCCTTTCTTCTCGGCCTCATGGAAAGCAAACACGATCTTTCTGGCTTTTTCTATCTCTTCGGATGCGGGGGCGAAAGCCTCATGGATCACCTTGATCTGCCTGGGATGTATGCAGCCCATGCCGTCGAAACCAAGTGCTTTTGAATTTATCACATTCTCCCTAAGCGCATCCATGTCACCGACATCTGAAAACACTGAATCAATAGGTTGAATACCGGCAGCCCTGGCTGCATTTACAACCATGCTGCGGGCAAAGAACGACTCTTTGCCTTCCAGTGTGCGCCTGGTCCCCAGGTCGGCGGTGTAATCCTCCAGGCCTATGGCCAGAGCCACCACGTTATCCGCAGAAGAAGCAATTGAATATGCATTGATTACTCCGAGAGCGCTTTCGATGATCGGCATGATCCAAATTGGTGATCCGTGATTCGTGAACCGTGATCCGGTTTTCGAGTTCCGGTTCACGATTTCCGTGATCTTTTCGTTCACGGCGTTGACCTGATCGGGGGTTTCGCATTTGGGCAAGAGGATCAGGTTCACATTATGGGGAATGATATAGTCAAGATCTTCAATCCCGCGTTCGCCCTGGTTTATACGGACCATTCGTTCGGCGCCATAGAAATCGATGGAACGCAGGGCATTGCGGACCAGGAAGCGGGCTTCAAATTTTTTCTCAGGGGCTACGGCATCCTCCAGGTCGAGAATAATACCGTCGGGATGATGGATCCCGGCATTGATCATCAGGGCAGGACTATTGCCCGGAAGGTACAACCTTGAAAAACGGTTCCTGTCCCTGGTTGTGTTGTATTTATTGGATTCTAAGATAGGAAGCAGGAATTCTTTGTCGGTTTTTACTAGTCTTTTTACCGCTGCTTCGATGCGGGATGCAAGCACCAGCGGAAGGGCGCCAAGGTCTTCAATCTTCAGGTTCGCATGTTCGACCCCGAAGAATTTCATGATCTCAAGAGCCAGCTTTCGTATTGATTCTCCAAACATTACCCCAACTTTTGATTCAAGCTGGAGGTTTATCCCACCCTCTGTTGTAAGTTCAAGTGTAACAAAGCAATCCGAACGGATCCCCTTCCCTTTGTTACCGGTAGTTGCGACTTCTGCCATAGTAATCAGGATAAGTTATTGAATTAACAGTCAAAAGTAGTAAAAAAAGGCATTACTTTTGTGCCAAAATTCCAGGGCCCCATCATGGCAAGAAAATCAGGGAAATCAGTAAGAAGCAGATCGAAGGGAAGTTCAGGAAAAGGTTTCCGTAAATGGTTTCGCTCATACAAAGGGAATATTCACCTTGTTTTATTCCTTCGCCTGCTTACGGTGACCGTATTCCTTTTCCTTTCGAGGGCGGTGTTTTATGTATTCAACATAAAGTATTTCGCGAATGTGCCTTCGATGGAAGAGACGATGATATTCTATCACGGCTTACGCTTCGACCTGGCGGCCATCCTGATGGTGAACCTGCCTTTCATTGCAATGTACCTTCTTCCTTTCAGGTTCAGGGAGAAGAAAGGGTACCTGCTAATTGCCGACAGTTACTTTTACATAGCAAATATTGTCGCACTTCTGGCAAATTTCATCGATATCATTTATTTCCGTTTCACTTTAAAGAGGATGACTGCGGATATCTTTACGTATCTGCAGGTAGGTGGGGACTTCGACAAGCTGCTTCCACAGTTCATCCGGGATTTCTGGTATGTTCAGATTGCCTGGGTAGTATATGCCCTGTTAATGGTTTTCGTCGCTTCCAGGTTCAGGGTGGGAAGCACAGGTCAGAAAATCAAAGGAGGGAACTTCAGTTATTACCTTGTGAATGTCTTCATGATGCTTGTATTTTCAGCCTTCAGCGTATTAGGAATACGCGGAGGGTTACAGCTCAGGCCCATCAATGTAGTGACTGCAGCCATGTATACCACAGCCAGGAATGTCCCACTGGTGTTAAACACTCCCTTTTCGCTTCTCCGAACCTGGAATAATGAAAAATTAAAGACGGTCAGATGGTTCAGGACCGAAGCGGACCTGGAAAAGATATATACGCCGATCCACTATGGAAAACAGGGAAATTTCAAAAAACTGAACGTGATGATCATCATCATGGAAAGCTTCTCCAGGGAACATATAGGGCTGCTAAACCACGATCTTGACAACGGGCGATATCAGGGGTTCACACCATTCATGGATTCACTTATACAGCATAGCCTGTACTTCGATGCTTATGCCAATGGGAAGACCTCGATACAGGGGATTCCTGCGGTACTTTCATCAATCCCTTCCCTGATGTACGAATCCTTCATCCAGACATCCTATGCATCGGGCAAGTATACCAGCATTGGAGGATTGCTTAAAGCGAAGGGATATTCAACGGCCTTCTTCCACGGGGGCTCCAACGGCACCATGGGCTTTGACTCATATACGCATTTGGTGGGGTTTGACAGGTATTTCGGCCGCTCGGAATATCATAATGAGGCCGATTATGACGGCAAATGGGGGATAAGGGACGAGCAATTCTTCCGTTATGCAGCCCGTGAAATAAATTCGATGAGGCAGCCTTTTTGTGCCGCTTTCTTTTCATTGTCTTCGCATCACCCGTATTATGTGCCCCCCAAGTACGTGAATATACTGAGGACCGGTAACCTGCCGATCCAGCAAAGTATCATGTATGCCGACCTTTCACTGGCCGGGTTCTTCCATACCATACAGCATATGCCCTGGTATAAGAACACCTTGTTTGTGATCACGGCCGATCATACATCCGAAGCGTATTATCCTTACTACCAGACCAATGCAGGACAATATGCCGTTCCCCTGCTCTTTTACAGGCCAGGTAATGAGCTGAAGGGCATGTCTGAAATAACCGCCCAACAAATGGACATTATGCCTACCGTGCTGAGTTACCTGGGATACGAAGGAAAATACCTTGCATTCGGGACCAACCTGCTGGATACCGCAGGCCCTCATTATTCCGTTCATTACAGCAGTGGTGTTTACGGGATGATGAAGGATAACTACCTGATTGAATTTGACGGCAACAAAAGTACCCATCTGTTCGACCTCGAAAGTGATCCGATGCAGAAAATCAACTTACTTAATTCCGAAAAAACTGAAAAGGACAGGCTTGAACGATTTATGAAAGCCTTTATCCAGCAATATAACAATCGTCTGATCGAAAACAGGCTGATGGCGGAATGAAAAAAATCATCTTTATTGTAAACCCCATTTCCGGTATAGGGAAACAAAAGGGGATAGAAAAACTGATAGGGAAACATCTCGATGCATCGGCTTTCGAATTTTCCATTATCTATACCGAAAAACCAGGCCATGCCGCTGAAATCAGCAAAGATGCGATAAACCGTGGTTTGGATGCCGTGATAGCAGTGGGAGGTGATGGTACCGTAAATGAAACGGCCCGGGGGATTATCGGCAGCGAAACCGCCCTCGGGATCATCCCCACAGGTTCGGGCAACGGCTTGTCGAGGCACCTTAAGATTCCAATGAACCCCGCAAAAGCCATCCGCATACTTAATCAGTATAAAACAACCCGGATAGATACAGCCACACTGAACGACAACCTGTTTGTAAGTGTGGCCGGTGTTGGCTTCGATGCCAGAGTCGCCAAAGAGTTTGCCAAATCGGAGAAACGCGGCTTCGGCAAATATTTCAACATAGCCACGACTGCATACGCCAATTACAAACCCAGAAAGTACACCATGGTGATCGACGGGCAGGAAATCATAAGGAAGGCTCTGATGATCAGTTTCGCCAATTCAAACCAGTTCGGGAACAACACTTCGATCGACCCGAATGCAAAGCTTGACGATGGGTTCATTGATGTGTGCATCGTAAGCAAAGTGCCTTACTGGAAAACCGTTTTCCTGGCGCCACTGTTGTTTATGAAGCGGTTTGACCTTACCTCTTATGTCGAGATCATACAGGCCAAGGATGTGGAGTTGGTAAGAAAAAAAGGCAAGAGCGGCCATCTCGACGGGGATCCTTTTTTAGCCGGGAAGAATGTTCATCTTAAGATCCAGCCGCTTTCGTTAAAAGTTATAATTCCTTAAAAATCAGATTATGCTGCTCACTGCAAACGTAAATGTTCAGAACATTGGAAGCAGATTGAAGTCCCTTCTCCTGAGTTGGGGCTTTGGAGAAACAGCTGCCAATTATATTGTTGATTTTTCCTCGCTTTTTATAGTTCTGCTTATTGCCGTGATCGTTTACCAGATCGTCAGGTTTTTGATTAACCGCGTGCTTAAGAGGATGGTCGATAAATCGGAGAACAAATGGGACGACCACCTGTATGAACAGAAAGTTTTTACCCGTCTTGCCCTGATGTTACCTTTGTTGATCTTGCAGGTTTCGCTTGGCCCTACCATCTCCGATCATCCTCAGGCGGTGAACATTCTCAATGTGATCCTGAAGCTTCTTGAGGTGGGCATTTTTCTCCTGGTGGGTATTTCTTTCCTTAATGCATTGTACAAAATCTATGGGGATTACGAACTCGCTTCAGCAAAGCCCATCAAAGGCTATGTGCAGATCGGGAAGATCGTGCTATACATCATTGTTTGTATTGTGACAATCTCTGTACTGATAGGCCAGTCGCCTTTGACTCTTCTGGCCGGGCTCGGCGCCATGAGTGCCGTGCTGATGCTGATCTTCAAGGACTCTCTGCTGGGATTTGTGGCAGGAGTTCAGCTTTCGAACAATAAGATGCTTCAGATCGGTGACTGGATCACCATGCCCAAATACAATACCGATGGCACCGTACTTGATATTTCATTGGTTACGGTCAAGGTGCGCAACTTTGACAATTCGGTCAGCTGTGTGCCAACTTACGTGCTCATAACCGATTCCTTTCAGAACTGGAGAAGCATGGGAGATGCAGGAGGGAGAAGGCTGAAACGACAATTGAGCATCGACATTTTTACCATCCGTTTTGCCGACGAGGCCCTGATCGCCGGCCTTAAAACAAAAGGCTTGTACCGGGAAGTTTCTATGGCCGAGGCCGGCACCATCACCAACCTTGGCCTTTTCCGTCGGTACATTTACGATTTTCTGAAGACCAGCCCCCTCATCAACCAGGGATCCACATTGATGATAAGGCACCTTCCTGCCGGAGATACCGGCCTTCCCATCGAGATCTATGCTTTTTACAGTCCGCCGGACTGGGAAAATGCCGAGAACACCACCGCCGCCATCTTCGAGCACATATACGCCGTATTGCCCGAATTCGGGCTGGCTGTATTCCAGAGGCCGTCGGGGAGGAGTATAAATTGATTATATTTGTAAATCAATCTGATCCATACTTTTCCCTTCTGACTGCTCAAAAATTACGGTGAATATCATAAACAATTCATTATGAAAAATATTCCCGGAACACTCATCAGCCTTCCGCCCGCACTGCTTGCAGTTGCTGCACTTACAGGCTTTAAGGACACATCCCCGGCCCGGACCAATACACATCCGAACATCCTGCTGATCATGGTGGACCAGATGCAGACCCCGCCGGAGGGATACGGATCCGATGAGGGTGCGGCCCAGGGATTAAAAGAGATCCTTGGTTTCAGGTCGCTTTCACCCGGAAATTTATATTCAAAGTATTTCCCCGGTTTATTACGACTGAGGCAAAATGCAGTTATCCTGAAGAAACACTATACAGCATCATCTGCTTCCGTACCCAGCAGGTGCTGCATTATGACGGGACAGTATTCAACCGTAACCGGCGTTACCCAGACCGATGGCCTGTTCAAGTCAGCAGATAATGTACCCTTCCTCGACTCGATTGGCATACCGACCATTGGCGACTGGTTCCTTGCCGCAGGTTATACTACTCACTATTTCGGGAAATGGCATGTGTCGGAGCCCAAGCCGCCCGATTACCTTAAGCCCTGGGGATTTTCTGACTGGGAAAGCTCGTATCCCGAACCTCACGGGGGAAGCAACAAAAATCTCGGAGTGTACCGTGATGTTGTATTTACTGACAATATTGTTGATTTCCTCCAGAAAAAGGGGGCCGACACTACCGTGAGTCCGTGGTTCACTGTCGCCTCACTGGTTAATCCGCATGATGTCAGCTCCTTTCCAATAAACTGGCAGGTTCCCCCTGACACCGGCGGGGTAGTCCCCTGGGCAGGTTATCCTCCCCCTCTTCTTATTCCCGCTATGGGAGATAAAAGCACCTGGGGAGCGGTCCCTACCTGGGAAAACGGGCAGCAGGTCTACAAAATCATCCGGGTCGACCTGAACCCCGAAGGGTTCCCCCAGGAAAATAGTTCCCTTCCGCCGACCTTTACCGAGTCATTAGACGACAAGCCGCGCTGCCAGAAGGACTACGCTTTTAAATGGGGTCTCGCTTGCGGTGCAAACACCGATTACAATTTTATCAGTAATCACCTGGACTACCGTTCACCTCTGCCGTTTCAGCTCCAGGGCACCGACTACCAGGGCTGGTCCCTCAGGTATATGCAGTTTTATTTCTACTGCCAGTATCTCGCCGAACTTCAGATCCGCAGGATATTGAAAGCCCTTGACGACAACGACTTAACTGATAACACTATCGTTGTGTTCCTGGCCGATCACGGGGAAATGACGGCAGCACATGGCGGCCTGATACAGAAGTGGCATAACGCCTATGAAGAGTCGGTAAGAGTGCCGATTGTTATTTCTTCCCCTCTTGTAAATTCAAACAAGGACGAAATGAGGGAGATCCTGCAGCCCACCAGCTCCATGGACCTGGCACCGACCCTGCTGGGCCTCGCCGGATTTAAGACAGATTCGTTGCAACCCAAAATGAAAAACGCTCATGGCCAATCAACGGTAATCCCTTTTGCCGGAGCTGACCTGTCGCCCTACATCAAGGGTACAAATACCGGCCCTATCATAGGTCCCGATGGAAACCCGAGGACCGGAGTTCTGTTCATGACCAATGATATGATCACAGCATACGAGGATACCAATAAGATCAACCAGTTCCATTTATTTCTTCACAGGGTCGATTCAACGATCAACCTGGGATATCCCCTTGTGCAAGGCCCCGTTCGACAGCCCAATAACATCAGGGCGTTTTGCACCGGTGACTGGAAAATCGTTCAGTATGTGGACCCGCAAGGAATTGAAAAGGATGAATGGGAGCTGTATTGCCTGGCAAACGATCCCATTGAACTGTTCAACCTGGATGATTATTCGACAGGTGAAGTGCGGGACGGTGCGAGCGTGCCCGGGATGACAAAAGAGCAACTGATATTGAAAAATGAATCTTTGAAAAAGCAACTTGCCAATGCAACCGGCCTTGCTGAAACCACCCTTTTGCCAAAGCAAATACAGCTGTTTCAGAATCTGCCCAATCCTTTCAGCCAGCAAACGGCCATTTCATTCTATATCCCTGAAACCGGCCCGGTACACCTGGAGGTAACCGATCTTTCGGGAAGAGTAGTGCAGGTCCTCATGGACGAAACATTGCCTTCAGGTCTGCATAAAACTACTTTTAATCCCGGAGCTTCATCTCCCGGAGTTTATCTTTTCAGGCTGAATTTTAATCAGCAGCAGATGGTAAAGAAGATGATACTGATGAAATGAGAGCCATACGACATGTTGCCTCTCAACTTTCCACCTGCCGGGCTGATGCCCATTTTTTTACATTTGAAGGCGGGCGTTTATGCTGCAATTCATTGGCCATGAATTCAAAGTAAGGCCTGGTGTGCTTAAAGAACTTTTTAAACCCGGGACAGAGATAGTTTAATCCGGGTTCTCCGTCGGGTGTATTGATGATCCGGTTTTTCGGACACTCCCCGTTACAGAGTCCGAGGAATTCGCATTTAAGGCAGAAAGCAGGAAGCGTGTCACGTTTATCATGCCCGAAGCGGAGCTGGGACGGATCATTCATCAAAGTCAGAATGGATTTCTCCTTGATGTTCCCGAGTTTATATTGCGGGAAAACGTAATGGTCGCAGGAATAGACATCCCCATTATATTCCATTACACCTGCATGGCCGCATGTTTCGGCCGAAACACAAACCGGCGGAGGCACACCCATCCAATTTGCCAGCACGCAATCGAATGTAAGCACAAAGTAGTCTCCGACATCCTTGAGAACCCATTCATCAAATATATGAACCAGGAAATTCCCATAATCAAACGGATCGACAGTCCAGTCTGTAACTTCGACATTTTTCTTTGAATTTGCAGGCTGGATACTAAGTTCAGCAGCTTTCGCTTCAGGATCGACCCATTCAACAACCGGGAGAAACTGCATATACCGGCTGCCGGTACTTTTCAGGAAGCGGTAAACTTCAGCCGGGTATTTTGCATTATAATCATTGACTGCGGATAACGTATTGAATTCGGCCTTGTGTTTTACCAGTAATTCAAGGCCTTTCATGCATTTGTTGAAACTGCCCTGACCGTTCCTGTATACCCTGTAATGATCGTGGCAATGTTCAGGGCCATCTATCGAAATTCCGACCAGGAATTGATTATCTCTGAAAAAGCTGCACCAGTCATCCGTAAGCAACGTCCCGTTGGTTTGAATGGAATTCTCAATCACCCTGCCTGCGCCATATTTGTTTTGTAAGCGGATGACCGTACTGAAGAAATCCATCCCTCTCATGATGGGCTCACCCCCATGCCAGGCAAAAAGGACAACAGGATCCCGGGAAGTATAAATAGTCTGGGCAATATATGTATCAAGGAGCTTTTCACTCATTGCCCATTGCTGCTGATCATGTGGATAGAGTTTTTCCTTTTCAAGATAATAGCAATAGGAGCAATTGAGGTTACACACCGAACCAATCGGTTTGGCAACCAGGGAGAACGGGAGGTTACTCGAAACCTTTATACTCATAGCGTTTGCGCGATTCGAATGATATTTAAACCGGATCTGAAGGGCTCCTAAAATTCAAAAGCTAATCCAATCTTTGGAACAAAGTGGAATTGATAAAAGCTGGGAGCTGCAAACACAGACCACCTTAAATTTGCTGCTTTTGTATAAAACGACCATCCAAAACGAGGGTCAACAATCGGCCCTTTGTCGTCACCCCAGGCCTCCCCGGTCCAGGTGCTCCATGAATAACCCGCTCTTATCGCAATATAGGTATAATGAGTTCTGGATTCATTAATATCACGCAAATTGAATCTTAATTGTAAATAAATGTTGATAGTTTCTGTATTGTAAGTAGCAAGGCCAGCACCTAAAGAAAAAGTATTGGAAAACTGGTATCCCTGTGTTGTAAAAACTTCCAGGATCGCTTTAGGTTCATTTTTTTTAGGGAATGTTCCTCCAAAGGCTACTCCCACATCACAGAAATATCCTTTGTTATGTTTTGCGTATGATTTGTGTTGAGCGCAAATAACAACGGGGGTCAACAATAAGATCAAAAAAGCAATTTTACTCTTCATCCTAAAAATAGTTAAACCAGTAAATGAAGCATAACATAGGTGTAAAAGTCCTGGCCGGCTTCCTTATGGTCCTTACCGGGAATATCAACCTTTTTCACATCGCAGCCCGACATTAAGAATGCCTCATAAGCGCTTTCGGTATTCTCGTAAGGGACTATCGTATCTTTAGTAGCATGCAATAAAGTTACTTTAGCCCTGGGTTTCCAGTCTTTTATTTTTCCGTAAACGATCAGGCTATTGTTCCATAATGCTCCCCTGAACTTTTTTGTATTCGGGTTGTTAGTATCAAATGCCTGGGGGGCCATGATCTTAGTCAGTTTTGTTTCCCCCATCATGGCCGAAACCTCATCGGTCGTATATTTTTTTGACAATATCCAATCCTCGTAATGAGAAAGAAGAGGTTCTGCAAACATCTGGCTGAGATCCAGATCCAGGCTGTCCCCGTAATTCATTCCCAGGATCAGAAGCGGGATTGTAACAGGCTGGCTGCTGTAATCCTTGGCTACAAAAGTGTCGTATGATTTAATCAGGTCATAAGCGCCGCCACCGGCAAACACCTGGTCTATGATGAATGCATCCTGGTATAAAGGCGTTGTCTCGGCAAATTTGAGAAATGCAAGCGAGGCCTGTCCGCCCTGGGAATATCCCATTACAGTAACTTTATGTGCGACTTTCCTGCTGATCGAGGCAAAATATTCCTTTGCGGCAAGGAGCATATCGGCCGCAGCCTGACCTGTGCTTCCGACATCATAATAAGGATGTACCTTATCTCTGGATGCACCATATCCGATATAATCCGGAGCCACAACAATGTAACCAAACAGCGAGAAAAGACCCTCGGTCACTGCCATTTTCTGGGACGGAACCTCGTAGTCCGCACCATAAGTATAATGAAGCGCTAAAATAGTTCCCAGTCTCTCATAATCTATATCTGCAACAGGGTAAAATATTGCTCCCGAGGCGAGGATGGGTTGACCCTTGGGGTCGAGGGTATTGTAAACTATTGAGACGATCTTTACTTTCTTATTCGGCAAAGCCTTGTAAAGGGTGGAATTCGGGTTTTGTTTAAGCCTGGCTGCCAGATTATACTTGTCGATCACTTCAACATTTCCTACACTAACCAGAAAGAAAAATTCTTCCAGGGGTGCCTTCTTGCATGTAGTCAAGGTAACGATCAGCATGCAATACAACAGTAACTTTTTCATCACCAGGTCTGGTGTTTATGATTCTGATTCAAAAAAGAATTGCACATGAGAGTTCCAGCCCGTACTGTTTCAGGGCTGCGTAATCATCAGTATTGATCTTGGTCAGGTTCCACCTGTATCTTCCCTCCAGCTCAAACTTCCAGAGATCAAAACCAAACCCTGCACTGACCCCGAAATACAGTTTATTTAAACGGCTCGCGGGTTGAGAATGGTCTATATCAAGCAAACTGAAAAAATTTCCGTATTCTTTGATTATATAGGATCCATAAATATTTCCAAGGATATAGGGCCTGAAGATCTTACTTAGTTGCAGGCCAAGCTTAAAACTAAGCGGAACATCTATCGTCTGGATCGTTGTCAGGCAATCCGTTATGTATAGAAGATCCACTTCTGTTACCGATTGCGTAAAAAGAATTTCCGGTGAAATTGAGTAATTTAAAAAGCCTCCTTTTGTGTATTGAAACAGGGCGCCAACACCCCAGCCGGGCTTTGCATCAAAGTCGGAGTAAAATCCTTTACCGTAATTTTCTAAATGTATGTAATTGATACCCCCCTTTATTCCAAATTTATACGGTCTCTGCTGAGCGTAAATATTGCTTAAAGCACAAGCAAACAGTAATATTATTATTGTCTTTCTCATATCCCTGTGGTAAGATCTATGATGTTACAAACAATAAACAAATATATTCAAAAAACGGAGATCCTGACCTTAAATACCATTCGGCGATTTCTCTAAAATTTTACGGAAAGCCGTAGAAAAATCTTCAGCCGGGAGAAGGAAATTTGTAGTTACGTTAATGATCAGGGTGATCTTTTTAGCTGTATTATACAGGGCGTGAGTATTATAACCAAAAATGGAACCTGCATGCCCCACCCAGTCTCCGTTCTTCATTATGCAAAAACCATATCTATTATCAACCAGTCTGAATCGTTCCGCTTTCATGTTTTCGGAAAGAAATTTACCTTCAGCAAGGACTTTCAGCCATATTTTCAGATCAGGAATAGTGGAGACCATCACACCTGCCGCATAAGTCCACGAAGGATTCCAGTTTGAAGCATCCTGTAATTTTCCGTATGCAGGATGATATTGGTGTTGCAGTATTGGTATTTGGTTCCCGGAGGGGTAGTGTCTACCGGGTGACGAAATGCATATGCCAGCAGAGATTGGGGTGTAAACGACATTAAGAAATTACTCTGGTATAAGTCATCATACCAGAGTGAATCTTCCGCATTAAAAACCACAGACCGGTCAATACTTACAGTATATGCTATTTCATCAAAGCGAATGATCGCATCCAGTAAAGTTTTTGCCTCCGGGGCCAGGAGGCTGTCATTTACCGCCTTATTGAGAGAGGCGCTCAATTCTTTCTGAAGCCTGAAATAATCATGCTCCTGGTAAATCCTGTTTCTTCCCTCAATTTCATAAGGTCTTACAGGAACCGGATGATCCGCCTGAATTCTGATGACCTTCTCATGATCCTTTGATTAAAGTTCGAATTATAAAGATACAATTTTGGGACAGAGCAGTTAACCGGGCAGGTATTATC
>JAPLDK010000004.1 GCA_026391775.1 Bacteroidota bacterium | reverse complement strand
TGCTGGTAAGTAGGATAAAAGTTCCATGCCGCAGGGCCTGATGGGTTCAGGGTCCCCTTGGGTTTCATCAGGTCTGCATCAGTAAGCATGCTTCCCGGGGGTGTCAGTATTGTTATTTCATAGCCCAATTTGCAGAATTTCCCGAATTCTGCACGGTTGGCATAAGCAAAGACCTCGTCCCCTTTAACATTATCAATCGAAATAATGTTGGTGAGCTCATTCAGCTCGGCTTTTTCAAAAACATGGAACCTGAAATAAACCTCTCCGTTTGCGTTTAGGAGGCTATCCGCTTTTTTACGGTCATAAGTCTGAGCCTGAAGTATCAGGTTTGCAAGAAGGAGCAGCAGTACAAGTGAGAAAAGTTTTTTCATAGATTAATCAGTTGATGTATAAGTTTATAAGTAGCATTATTGACAGGGACAAGAGGCAGCCTGAGGAAGTTGCCTGCAAGCTTTTTCAATTCAAGAGCAGCTTTAACACCGGCGGGGCTGCCGTCGGCGAAGATTGAATTAATAAAATCCAGGAGGCGGAAATGGAGTACCCTTGCCTTTCCAAAATCTCCTTTCAGTCCGAATCGGACCATGTTGGAAAACTCTTTTGGGAAAACATTTGCAACAACCGAGATCACCCCGTCTGTGCCTAGCGCCAGCAAGGACAATGTAAGGGCATCATCACCTGAAAAAACCAGGAAATCCTTCGGCCTGTTCTTTAGCACCTGGCTGATCTGGTCAATGTTTCCGGAGGCTTCCTTGATACCGATAATATTCTTACATTCCTTAGCAAGCCTCAGAGTAGTTGAAGCGGTAATATTGCTGCCGGTTCTCCCCGGAACAGTATACAGTATGACCGGCACAGGGCTTGCCTCCGAAACAGCTTTAAAATGCCTGAATATTCCTTCCTGCTGGGGTTTATTATAATAAGGACAAACCGATAATACAGCGTCGACTCCTTTAAATGAGGTACTATCGATCGTAATGATGACCTCGGCAGTGTTGTTCCCTCCTATTCCAATAACCAGTGGAACACGGCCGGCATTCTTTTCAACAGAAAATTTTATCAGGTCGGTTTTCTCCTGTTTCGACAGGGTGGGCGATTCACCAGTGGTACCAAGTACAACAATGAATTCGCATCCTCCCTCAATGATGTGGTTCATCACCTTCTCATAAGCAACAAAATCGACGGAGCCTGATCTTTTAAACGGGCTTACAATTGCAACTCCTGTGCCTTTTAATTTACTGCGGATGTTTTTCATCGGTTTTGATAATCGTTAGATAATGCTTGATCTGAAACAGGTATTCATCAAAGGTCATTGCAGGCTTTACATCGATCATAAGATCATAATAAGATGTATTATCCTCTGAAAACCTCCCTACCCTGCAGATAGCCCTTGATAACCCGGCAATATATTTTAGAGGGAAGGAATCTGAAAGGTTAAGATCTATCAGGAGATCAAATTCCTTGTCCATGAAATTCCTCACTGTATCATGGATCGGCCTGTAAAACCAGGTGATATCTTTTTTGGAGAAAAAATCGTAAGATAGTTTTGGTAAAAAACGATGTATCAGTCCTTTGGTTTTAACAAAGCCCAGTGCTTTTACTTCTTTATGCTCAAGTTGCAGTTGGGTAACAAATTCCGATATCTTATCATAATCGGGAGCTTCGTCAAGGGTGTACAGAATACCCACCTTCCTGGCCTCGGGAAGGTTAACCATACCATGAGCCTGCCGGGTCCTTGATCGTTCCTTGTTAAAATAATACTGTCCTATTCTTCTTCTGATCTTTTCAATCATACATCTGTTTTATTGAAACCCTCAGGACTTTTGCAAAGTTACGACAAAAGGATATAACGGCAAATCCCCGAAAAGATTATAAGACCAATTGAGGGTTTTTGTATTTTTACAGCACCTGAAATTTAATGTATGCCCCAATACGATATTAATATCTACACTCTTCTCTATGCGCTTACTGTTGTTATTTCTTTAATGGCAGCATTCATTGCATTCAAGCACCGCAAAGTTTCCGGGGGAATGACCTTGGCAGTTCTTATGCTTTTAACTGCATGGTGGTGTTTTGGCGGCCTGTTTGAAACTTCCTCAATAACACCTTCTGCAAAATTTCTGTGGTCAAAAATTGAATATTTTGGAGGGGTTAATGTCCCTGTTTTATTTTTTCTTCTGACTATTCAGTATACGCACCCTTCGACAAAACTTAAACTCTCCTGGATATTATCATTATTTATTGTACCGGCCTTTACTCTTATGGCAGCAGTAACCAATGACTATCATCAATTTATATGGACCGGTTTTTCACCAGGTCCAGCCGGGTCGAATCAGATCATATATCACCATGGGATATGGTTCTGGATTGGGTTTATGGGATACTCCTACCTTATGTTACTGTCAAGCATTGTCATCCTGGTCAACTCGCTCATTCAATACAGGTATACCTTCAGGTACCAGATGATCGCAGTGGTTATTGCGGCACTGCTCCCATGGATAGGAAATATTCTCTATCTCCTGGATCTAAATCCGCTTCCGGGGCTGGATCTGACAAGGATAGCTTTCTCGGGTTCAGGTATCATCCTTTTGTATGCGATCGCAAAACTGAGATTCCTGGATCTTTCCCCGAGGGCAAGGGCATTGTTGCTCGAAACCATGTCGGATGGCATGCTTGTTTTGGATGCAGCAAAAAGGATCGTCGACATTAATCCGTCAGCAAGATCGATCCTGGGCATTAACAATGAAGATGAAATCATCGGAAAAAGAACAGTTGAAATAACTTCGGATCATATACTGCTTATCAATGCGGCTATCGACAGCAATGCTGAAGTAAAAGTTTATGCATTTCCACCAAAATTTATTGAGATCAACCTGACCTCATTATTTAATAAAAAAGGTGAGATATCGGGGCACTGCATCTCAATGCATGATATAACGGCACTCAAGCACAAGGAAAGCGCCTTACAGCAAAGTGAAGAAAAATACAAGGCCATAGCAGAAAACATTTCCGATGTGATCTGGATGATGGATATGAATATGAAGTACACCTATGTGAGTCCGTCAATTGAAAATCAAAGGGGTTTTACCGCCCAGGAATTTTTAAATCTTGGACTTGAGGAGATCTACCCTCCTGAATCTTTAAAAATTGTTATGGATAAGTTCAGGGAGTATAATAGGCTCTCCGAACAGAACAAACTTCGCCCTGGATCGGTACTGATTCTTGAAGTTCAGCATAAATGCAAAGACGGTTCGATAAAAACCGGCGAGGTCCATGCCAATACGGTGCTGGATGAAAACAACAAGCTTATCGCAGTCCACGGGATCACAAGGGACATCACTGAAAGGAAACTTGAAGAGTCCGCATTAAAACAGCGTGACAAACTGTTGCAGTCAGTTACCAGGGCGGTGATCAGCCTCCTGCACAGGGCCGACCTGGAGATCGCAATCCAGGAAGCCTTGCAAATACTTGGTGAAGCGATCACTGCCGACAGGGTTTATATTTTTGAAAATATCAGGGACACCAAGACTCTTGATACCGGGATGCGCCTGAGACATCAGTGGATAAGCAGTGGTTCATTTGGTTTGGAAACCAGTTCAGAGAACGAAATCATTTCTTACCAGATCTCATTCCCTCGCTGGTTCGAACGTTTGTCAACCGGCAAATCCATCAACGGCTTGGTTAAAGATTTTCCCGACCTGGAAAGAATGGTACTGGAGCCCCGGTTCATAAAGTCATTGCTAATCATTCCCATTTTCATTGAAACAAACTTCTGGGGGTTTATCGGATTCGATGATTGCAGCAGTGAAAGAGTATGGTCCCAGGCTGAGGAGAATGTTCTTACAACCGCAGCAATCAGTATAGGGATGGCATACGTAAAAAAGCACAATGAACTTGAACTGATCAAAGCCAAGGAGCATGCTGAAGAAAGCGACCGCCTTAAATCTGCTTTCCTGGCAACTATGTCACATGAACTGAGGACCCCGTTAAACGCCATAATCGGTTTTTCGGGAATCATTGGCAAGGAAATGGACAGTGCAGAACAGGAGGAGTACTTAAAGATTATCAATAAAAGCGGAAAGAACCTGCTGAACATCATCGAGGATCTTTTCAACATATCCATGATCGAAGCAGGCGACATCAGGGTTGAAATGGAGCATTTTTCCTTCGAGAAATTCCGGAATCAGCTGAATGAGACCTTGTTCATGGAAATCAAGAGCATGGATAAACCCAGTCTGGCCATTCATTATAGCCCCGATCCATCTCACCAGGATCTCTATCTGTTTACCGACCCGAATAAACTTTTCCAGATCTTCAGTAACATCCTTAAAAACTCCGTCAAATTCACCCAGCAGGGATCTATTGAATATGGTTACACTGTTGGCAATGGCAAGGAAGTAATATTCTTTGTAAAAGATACCGGTATAGGTATTGCGCCGGACCTTCAGAAAATAGTTTTTGATAAATTCAGGCAAGCTGACGAAACCTTCACACGAAAGTTCGGAGGAACCGGGCTTGGCCTGTCGATCAGTAAACGCCTGGCCGAATTGCTCAATGGCAGTATCTGGGTAGAATCGGAGCCCGGAAAGGGTTCTGCTTTCTATTTTATGATCCCCTGCAGGGATTTGAGCTGGCATACAACAAGAGGAGGCGTCGGGGATGCACAAACTCTCGGATTTCTTCACAATAAAACCATTCTCCTTGTGGAAGACGAAGAATCGAATTTTCTTCTCATCAAAACGATCATGAAACATTCTGAGGCGGCATTATTATGGGCAAAGAATGGCAAAGAAGGGGTTGAAATGATTGACTCCCATGATGAGATCTCTCTTGTTTTGATGGATATCAAGATGCCTGTAATGGATGGTTATGAAGCAACAAGGATGTCGAAGACACTCCGGCCCAAACTGCCTGTCATTGCAATGACTGCCCATGCCTTATATGGAGATGAAGAAAAGGCCTTCGAAAGCGGGTTTGATAATTACATCCCTAAACCAATAAGCAAAAGCCTTTTATTTACTTTACTTGAACAATATCTTTCCTGAATTTTATGGGCAGGCTCAATCTTCATGTTGAAATTGATGATAAGTCGGGTTTCTGTTTCGGTGTTGTCGGAGCGATCGAGAAAGCGGAAAAGGAACTCCTGGCCTCAGGTGAATTATTTTGTCTTGGGGAAATAGTTCATAATGATGAGGAAGTAAAGCGGCTGGAGATGCAGGGCATGGTGAATATTTCCAAAGATGACCTGTCTTTTATCCAGAAAAAGACCATTTTATTCCGGGCTCACGGGGAGCCACCGGAAAGTTATAAAGTCGCTCTTAAGAATGGGAACAGGATCATCGATGCTTCCTGTCCTATTATCCTTAAGCTCCAGAAGAGGTTCAGGGAATCCTATGAGAAAGGTGAGACTATCTATCTCTACGGCAAACCAAACCACCCCGAGGTAACAGGCCTGAACGGGCAGATTGGGAATAAAGCCATAGTCTTCGGCCACTTTGAAGACCTGAACCTGAAGTTGATGCCAAAGAAGATAACCCTGTACAGCCAGACCACAATGTCGATCGAAAGTTTTTATGATATTGTAAGAGAGCTTGAAGAGGCTGGCATTGAGGTGACTGTGAAGGATACCATCTGCAGGCAGGTTTCACACCGTGAGCCCAGTCTCAGGCAATTCAGCAGGAAGTTTAGCAAGATCGTTTTCGTGGCAGGTAAACGGTCATCAAACGGAAGTGTTCTTTTCAATGTCTGCAGGCAGGAAAACCTTAACACCTATTTTGTAAGCGCTCCGGATGAAATTTTTGAACACTGGTTTGAGACGGGGGATTCAGTGGGAATATGCGGTGCAACTTCCACTCCGATGTGGCTTATGAAGAACGTTGAAAGAAAACTTTTATCTCTCTGATGTTGAAAGTAAAATTCCTGGGAACAGGTACATCACAGGGCGTGCCTGTAATTGGATGTCAATGCAGGGTCTGCAGTTCGCAGGACCGGCGTGACCGGCGGCTCAGGTCGTCAATCCTTGTCGAATGGAACAAACGTAAGATAGTTGTGGACTGTGGCCCTGACTTCCGGCAACAGATGCTGTTAAACAAGGTAAACAGCATTGACGCTATACTTGTAACCCATGGCCATAAGGATCACCTGGGTGGACTGGATGATGTGCGTGCATATAATTATATTTTAAAAAGACCGGTCGATGTCTATGCCGAAAAAAAAGTGCAGGAGATCATTAAATCAGAATACTCCTATGCCTTTGAGAAGGAACCTTATCCGGGTGTGCCTGAGATCGTACTGCATAACCTTGTTAACAGACCTTTTCAGGTTGCCGGCCATACTGTGATCCCGGTCAGGGCAACACATTTCAATAAGCGACATTTTGTCTTCGGGTTCAGGTTTGACGATTTCACGTATATCACTGATGCCGTCAGGATCTCATCCGCAGAAAAAGAAAAAATAAAAGGCTCAAAAGTGATTGTCCTGAATGCTCTGAGAAAAGAAAAGCATTATTCCCATTTCAACCTGGAGGAAGCCCTGGCTCTGATGGAGGAGTTGCAACCCGAGCAAGGGTTTCTGACACATATCAGCCACCAGATGGGAACCTACAGAGAAGTTTCCAGGCTATTGCCGGATTATGTAAAGCTTGCATACGATGGCTTTTCGCTCACTACCGGTGATTGATCTTAACCCGCTTCAGTGTAAGCATGTTCATAGGGTTGCTCCCCAGGCCTGTGATCCCTTTCCTTACAAACCTAAGCACCTGGTCATAATACAGAACAACAACCGGAGATTCATCCATGACCAGCTGTTCCATATGCCTGTAAATACCATAGCGAATTGAATCGTTAACCTGGTGCATGGCCAGGTCATATAAACTATCAAAATTACTCCCGGTAAAATGAGTATAGTTTGGCCCTCGCGGGCAGAAGTTCTGGCTCAGGAACATCAGCAGATAATTTTCCGCATCAGGATAATCGGCAATCCACGAGGCTCTGAAAAAAGGGAGCCTGGCCTCAGACTTCATTTGCTTAATAGCTGCAGGCGTACTGATTTCGATCTTCATGTCAACACCCAGTTCGGCAAGTTGTTGCTGGATATGTTTACAGAAATCAAGATAATCGGGTGTCGAAACAAGGGTTACGGAAGGCATACCCTTTCCCCCGGGGAAACCGGCCTCAGAAAGCAGTCGTCTGGCCTTCTCAATATCATAGGTATAATAAATTTTAGAGGAATCGAATGAGGGGAGGCCTTTGGGTATAATGCCGTTAATTCCCGGGCTTCCTATATTATTCCGCAGATATGTGATCATTTTATTCCGGTCAAAGGCAAGATTTATAGCCTGCCTTACCCTTTTATCCCTAAGAGGATTTGGCTTTCCATCAACAGTTTCCTGATCCATAAGGAATCCAAGATATTCCGTATTCAAGTATGGTTGTGTGAGCACGTCAATCGTTGATTTATATTTTTGCTGAAGCCTGCCCTGTTTTGTGAGAAGTTCATCTTTATACGAAGGATCAAGACCGGAAAGAAAATCAAGCCTGCCCGTCACAAACTCCAGAAAAGCCGACTGCTTGTCGGAAAGAAAGCTGATACTTACAGCGTCAAGAAACGGAAGTCTGTTGTTGCCGTCCGTTTCAAAATATGCAGGATTTTTTATCAGTACCAGCTTGACCCCTTCTTTCCAGTATTTGAACATAAATGGCCCGGTTCCCACCGGATGCCTTCGGAACCCGTCCCCATATCGTTTCACGGCTTCCTCCGGAACCACTGAGGCATAAGGCATTGCAAGCATGGACAAAAACGGGGGGAATGGTTTTTTTAGCATAATGACCAATGTACTGTCATCAGGGGCAATGAAAGCAGGGACAGAGTCTGACTGTGCAACATAGTCAAATATCCATGCACCTGAAGATGCTGTAGCCGGATCAAGGATCCGCTTAAAACTGTAGATAAAATCACCCGCCCTGACAATCTTGCCATTCCTGGAATGAAACACAGGGTCGTTATGGAAGTACACATCATTTCTCAGGTGAAACCTGTACTCAAGCCCGTTGGTACGAATTTCCCATGAATCTGCAATGCAGGGTATAATCTCCAGATTATCATCCATCTGCACAAGACCGTTAAAGACCTGGTTCACCGGCCAGATTACCGACTGATCACGTGCATACGCCGGATCCAGAGAGGTTATATTGGCGGCCTCATTATACCTGAAAACATTTCCTATCCGGTCATCCACACCCGGTCCTGAACAGGAGATCAGTAAATAAACTGAGAAAAAAACAAGGCAGCCGGCCAACAATTTGATGTTTACTGCAATCATTGCTATGTCGGTTCAATTTAAAGTGAACAGACAAATTTATTATAAATCCATTACCCCGGTCATGTCAGCAAAGGATATTCAGGATATTTTATACTTTTGTGTAATTATCAATCCAAATCCACATAACATTTTTAAATCTTATAATACGATGAAACGACTTTCACTTGCTTTCCTCCTGCTTGTAATCTCAGCTACCACAGTTTTTGCACAGTTTGACCCTAAAACTTCAGGCGCATACGGCTGTTTTCAAAGAAAATCATCTATGCAGGAACTTCCTTACCTGCCTTCCCAGGCGAACGTGGCCGGCCCGCATGCCTATGATGTTCTGAAATACACGATAAACGTGGATATCCACCATTGTTTTACCTCACCCTATACACGCGACTTTAAAGCCAGTGTCAAAATACAGTTTAAGGCCGACAGTGTGATCAACAGCATACAACTCAATGCTGCCAATATTTCCCTGCTGATCGATTCAGTGAGACTTGCAGTAGCTTCTTATACATATATAGGAAATTTTCTTACCATAACCCTTGACCACAGTTATAATCCGGGAGAAATCGCTGAGGTCCTTATATATTACAGGCATAAAAATGTTGCCGACAATGCTTTTTATGTTTCTGGAGGGTTTGTGTTCACCGATTGTGAACCTGAAGGCGCAAGACATTGGTTCCCCTGCTATGACTCACCTTCAGACAAAGCATTGCTGGAACTCACTGCGAAAGTACCTTTAAACGTTAAACTTGGCTCAAACGGGAGGCTTGCCGATTCGACAATTTCTGCCGATACGATTCGATATCATTGGGTCAGCGCAAATAATGTCGCTACTTATCTTATGGTGATGACCGCAAAAGTCAACTACAAACTGGACATCGTATACTACCATAAAATCACCAATCCGGCCGACAGCGTTCCAATACGTTTTTATTACAATACCGGAGAATCACCTTATTCCTGTGAAAACCTGATTGACTCGATGACAACCTATTATTCAAGGAAATGGTGTGAGCATCCCTTTGAAAAGAATGGTTTTGCTACTTTGAACAACCAGTTTGCCTGGGGTGGAATGGAAAACCAGACTCTTACCAGCTTTTGTCCCAACTGTTGGGGAACCAGTCTGATGGCCCATGAGTTTGCCCACCAGTGGTGGGGGGATATGATAACCTGCGCTACCTGGGCTGACATATGGTTAAATGAAGGCTTTGCAACATGGTCGGAATCTTTCTGGCAGGAAAGTTCGGGCGGTTATTCCGCTTATCTAAATGGAATACTGGGTTATGCAAGTTCTTATCTCTCAGGGAATGCCGGTTGGGCCATATCAAATCCAGACTGGGCAATAAACACCCCTTCGGTAAATGTCCTCTTTGACTGGAGCATAACCTACTGCAAGGGTGCATGCGTCCTGCACCAGCTCCGGTACGTACTTGGGGATTCACTGTTTTTCCAGGTCATGCAGACCTATGCCGCCGACACCAATTTCAAGTACAAATCGGCCACAATAGCAAATTTCAACCAGATTGTCAACAGCCTATCAGGCCAGAACTATGACTGGTTTTTTAATGAATGGATCTACACCCCGAACCATCCGGTTTATGCCAATACTTATCAGATCAAGAACCTTGGAGGCGGCAGCTGGCAGGTTGATTTTAATGCAAAACAGACTCAAACCAATGCTCCTTTCTTCAAAATGCCCTTAATGCTGAAGGTGCGTTTCTCAGATGCTTCCGATACCCTGGTCCAGGTCATGAATGACAGCAATAATCAGCTTTTTAAAATGTTCTTCAGCAAACAGCCAACCTTACTAACTTTCGATCCGGGTAATGAGATTGTTCTGAAGCAGGGTGGAACCATCGTTGGAATTCCTGAAAACGAAGACAGATCGGGTATTGTGCTGGGTCAAAACTTACCGAATCCGGCAGATTCAAAAACAAGCATTCCCTTTGTTCTGCCTTCTGCCTCAGAAGTCCGTGTAAGCATTTCAAACACCCTTGGCATTGTGGTATGGCAAACCGGAATTTTACATTTCAATTCAGGTTCACAGTCAGTTGAAGCAGATCTCAGTTCACTGCCTTCCGGAGTATATGTTTACACTCTGAAGGTTGATGGGAAACCCTTGTCCGGAAAAATGGTTATCAGGCGATAAAGTACGGTGAGAAAATCAGCTGGGATCAATAATTGAGGTCAAGCGGCATTTTTACATGGCTCCGGCTTAAAGCTACCTCATTCACCTCTTTCATTTCTTCAATATAATTGAAGTTGAGGCCTTCTATGTAGTCGGCTTTAATGTCTTCTATATCCCTGCGATTCTCTTTTGAAAGTATGATGTCTTTGATCTTGGCACGTTTGGCGGCAAGTATCTTTTCCTTAATCCCGCCGACCGGAAGAACTTTCCCTCTCAGCGTGATCTCACCGGTCATTGCAATTCTTTCTCTGACTTTCCTCTGTGAAAAAGCTGAGGCCAGTGCCGTGAAAATTGTTATCCCTGCCGACGGGCCATCTTTGGGTGTTGCACCTTCAGGTACGTGAATATGTACATTCCATTTTCCAAAAACATCCGAAGAAATGTCAAAGTCGGAAGAATGAGCTTTCAGATAAGCCAACGCAATACTGGCCGATTCTTTCATCACATCTCCCAAATTTCCAGTCAGCGTGAGATCCCCCTTCCCCCGGCTCAGGCTTACTTCCACGAAAAGGATCTCACCTCCGGCGGAAGTCCATGCAAGCCCTGTGACAACACCGGCAATTTCATTTGTGATATATCGTTCGGCCTGGAATACCGGAACACCCAGAATCTTCTTCAGGTCTTCGGATCCTATCTTTTTATTGTATTCTTCATTGGATACAATGGCCCTGGCTTTATTCCTGATGACCTTTGCAATGTTTTTCTCAAGTGTCCTTACACCGGATTCGCGGGTATATTCCTCAATGATCTGTTGAAGGACCGGACGACCGAAAAGGAGCTGTGTTTTTTTCATCCCATGCTCCCTGAGCTGTTTCGGGACCAGGTGTCTTACAGCAATTTCCTGTTTTTCTTCCAACAGATAACCCGGGAGTTCAATAACCTCCATCCTGTCGCGGAGCGCCGGGTGCACGGTAGCAAGAGTATTCGCAGTGGCCACAAACATGATTCTGCTCAAATCATACTCCACCTCAAGGAAATTATCATAAAAAGTACTGTTCTGTTCCGGGTCCAGAACCTCCAGTAAGGCAGCCTGAGGATCCCCGCTGAAATTCATTCCTGCCACTTTGTCAATTTCGTCCAGAACAAAAACCGGATTTGAAGATTTTACTTTTTTAATACTCTGAATGATCCTGCCCGGCATAGCCCCAATATAGGTCTTGCGGTGCCCTCTGAGTTCCGATTCATCCCTGAGCCCACCCAGCGACATCCGGATATATTTTCTTCCCAAGGCCCTTGCAATAGACTTTCCGAGAGAGGTCTTCCCGACACCCGGAGGGCCCACAAGGCAGAGAATCGGAGACTTAAGGTCCTTTTTAAGCTTTATGATGGCAAGAAATTCGATGATCCTTTCCTTCACCTTTTCAAGTCCGAAATGATCCTCATCAAGCACCTTCCTGGCATGATTCAAATCCAGATTGTCATCTGTATACTCATTCCATGGCAGCTGAACAAGGGTCTCAATATAGTTGACCTGAATTGAATACTCAGCTGCTGCAGGATGCATTCTCTGGAGTTTATTAACCTCCTTTTCAAAAATTTCAGCAACCTCCTTTGACCACTTTTTATTCTTGGCTTGTTCACGTAAAGTACTTACTTCCTGAGCATTCGGACTCCCTCCAAGTTCCTCCTGGATAGTCTTAAGCTGCATATTCAGCAGATAATCCCTTTGCTGCTTGTCTAGATCGGTTTTAACTTTGTTCTGTATCTGCTGTTTTAATTCGGTAACCTGCAATTCTTTGGTAAGGTATCCTAGGACAAGATGCGCCCGTTCGGAAAGATCAACTGTTTCAAGCAGTTTCTGCTTGTCCGACACATCAATGCTAAGATTTGAAGAAATAAAATGCACAAGAAATGAAGAACTTTCAATATTTTTGATCGCAAAAGCGGCTTCTGAAGGGATATTTGGCGATTTATTCACGATCTGGGTGGCAAAGTCCTTAATAGAGGACATCAGGGCCTGGAACTCCTTGTCGTCCTTGTTTACCTTCTCCGTAACTTCAAAGGGGTCTACAGTTGCTTTAATATAAGGTTCGGTCTGAAGCAGGGACTTCATACGGAATCTTCTTTTCCCCTGAATGATGGCAGTAGTATTGCCGTCGGGCATTTGAAGAAGTTTGATAATATAAGCAACAGTTCCGACTGTATTAAGGTCGGAAAATTCAGGATCCTCAATATTTGCATCTTTTTGCCCGACAACACCGATTATCCTGCCCGACTTATAATATTCGCGGATAAGACGGATAGATTTGTCCCTGCCGACTGTAATGGGTATAACAACTCCCGGAAACAAGACTGTATTTCGCAATGGCAGAATGGGAAGTTCATCAGGTACATCCTCATTATTCATCAACTCCTCATCCTCTGACGACAGCAAAGGGATAAATTCGGTTTCCGGATCCAGCATATCCGACATATCAAGAAATATAGTTTCAGGTTTTCTTTCCATAAAAAAAAAGATATACCCGGTTAGGTTCACCGGGCAAAATCAATTGTCAAATTACGTGCCAGAAATCAGCGAACTATAAGTATTTATTTTTAAGCGTGAGGTTGTATACACTTGCCAGCAATTCTCTTTCCACTTCATCGAGTGTACGGTGCCGTCTGGCATAAACCAGCTCAGCTACCTCTATCGCTTTTTTCAGGTCATAATTGGTATAGCCGGCAGTGCCGCCCCATGTAAAGGATGGAATAAAATTTCTCTGGAATCCGGGACCGAATATGTTGGCATTGACACCAACCACCGTACCTGTGTTAAACATTGTATTTATTCCGCATTTGGAGTGGTCACCCATTATCAGTCCGCAGAATTGCTGGCTGGTGTTTACAAAGGTCTGTTTTCCGTAACTCCAGAGTCTTACGGTATCATAAGTATTTTTCAGATTTGATGTATTCGTATCTGCTCCGAGGTTGCACCATTCTGCTATCACGGAATGACCGAGAAACCCGTCATGGGCTTTATTGGAGTAACCAAACAGTACTGAATTGTTGATTTCCCCTCCTACCCTTGAAAAAGGTCCGATCGTAGTAGGTCCATAGATCTTTGCCGCCATCTTTACCTGGGCCCCTTCACAAAGCGCAAACGGCCCACGGATCAATGCTCCTTCCATGATCTCTGAATCCTTGCCGATATAGATTGGGCCTGCCTGTGTATTCAGAATGGCATATTCAACCTTCGCACCCTTTTCAAGAAACACTTTCCCGTCGCCAATCAGGTTATTGGTAGAACTCAGTTTCTGAGACTTCCTGTTCCTGGTCAGAAGTTCAAAGTCCTCCTGGATTGCAATCCCATTCTTGGAAAACACTTCCCAGGTATGCCCGATCCTGACAGGCGGATTCACTATGTTGATCTCCTCGATCCCGTCGGAGGAAGCATCACCCAATTTATCAAGATCTTCTGCCTTAACATGTAATGCAATAATAGTATCCTGGTAAACAACCGTCTGGTAAGGCTTGAGACCCAATATTGCCTCAACCACTTCCCTGGTGGGGCAAACCGATGCATTGATTAAAATGTTTTCTTCTTCCCTGAAAATCCTGAACTTTTTTGACAGATACGATTCTGTAAGTGTTGAAGTCTTTGCATTCAGATGCATTTCCCATTTTTCCCTGATCGTGAGGATGCCGACACGGATATCGGCGATTGGCCTCATAAATGTTAAAGGAAGTAGGTTAGTCCTGACAATACTGTCATCGAAAAGGATGTAATTCATACTAGGAGCATATAGATTAATTCAAACCGAAAATTCCGTTTGCAAAACTAATGAAGTTAGGGGATAAAAAAAAGCCCTTGTCAAGTTAAACAAGGGCTCAATATGATCTACAGGAAATTATTTTTCGTTCTTCATATCCAGGTGCTTCTGATAGCGGTTCTTGAATTTATCAACACGGCCTGCCGTATCAACAAGCTTCATTTTACCGGTATAATAAGGGTGAGAAGTATGAGAAATTTCCAGCTTCACAAGCGGGTATTCGACGCCGTCTTCCCATACGATGCTTTCTTTTGTTTTCACGGCCGATTTGGAGATAAACGTATAATCGTTCGACATATCCTTGAAAACCACCAGTCTGTAATCCTTTGGATGAATATCTTTTTTCATTGTAAGCTAAATTTGCAAATGAGGGTGCAAAAGTACAGACTTTTCTTTGAAAAACAAATATTTTTCAACTAAATTTCTTCAAGAAGGAAGTGAAGTGTGTCAATACCGTCAGCATAATCCCATAATTCCGGTTTCTGTGCGGTTCCCGGAAGAATAAACGACAGACCCGGATCAGAAGCTGATACAACGCATTGTATCTTTTCCGATTGGGAAGCAAGTTCAGCTGAAAGCGTTTTCAGATCGCCATACCGTTCAAAATTCAGAACCGAAATAGCGGAAGCCAACCTGCTTTCTTCGGCAAGCAGAAGGTTTCCGAAATCAAGGAAAGGCTGCTTGTTGACAATTCTGATGCTTTTCTGGTATTCGTAATTATTAAAATACTTGTTATGGCGGATGAGGCCGTCCCAAGGTTTAAAGAATGGAAGCAACTGCAAGACATCATAATCGCTGGGGATATACAACTTGGAAACACTCCTGCACCCCAGGCCGAAGTATAACATCACGTCGGATGCAAGGCCTTTCATTTCATTGTCGGTTTCATTTCCGTTCAGGATGGCTATACCATTCCGGTTCTTCCTTATAATATTCGGATAGCGTGAAAAATAGTACTCGAAATATCTGTAAGTATTGTCGCTCCCGGTTGCAATGATTGCATCAATATCTTTTAACGGCTCATCTGAAAACAGTATCATCCCTTTCCATGCAGGGTCAAGGTTTTCCATGATCCCTGCAATTACAGGTAATAAAACATTATCCTGAGCGGATAGCTTACCATAAAATCTGTGCCCGCAGATAAGCACACTCAGAAAGTCATGAAATCCTGCAAGAGGGATATTACCCGCGGTTACCACCCCTACCGTCTTTTCTGTCCTCCCGGGCATTTCCAGGGGCGTCCTGTACCCATGGAGCCACCGGTTTATCTTCTCAGCTGTCATGGAATTGCCAAGGGCATTCAACATAAAACCGATATTATCCCGGGTGAACCATGGATTCCCGGCCTCAGCCCTGAGGACAGGTTCTTCCAGGGGGTGGGGATATCCATTTTCCATGGGAGCCGGGTAACCGGCCAGTATCCTGCCCGTTTCAATAAATGTTTGGATTCGGTTTCTGATGTCCATATCTTCGTATTGCAAAACTACGAATTAGGTGAGAATCCCTGCTATTTCCTTTTTACTGATTTCACTCTTGGTTCTGGCCCCCATTACGGTAAAGCCACAAGTGACTTTTCGCCTGAAAAAAACGGAGCAGGAACTTAAAGACGCGTTTATCGGGATTAACCAGGGAGATACGGATAGTACACGTCTGGCGCTCAGCCTGGATTTCGAGAAGCAGTTCAGGATTGCCTTAAACCTTCAGGGCTCGGCTGATTACACCTGGGATTCCCTGAAATATGTTGCGAAAATTGAGTCTCCCGACGGATTATTCCGCTTATACAACTGGAATGTTCCCCTGATCAACGGCGGCAACAGGTATTTCTGCCTGGTTCAATTCAGAGGCAGGATAAAGAAACTTCTTCCGGTCGCATTGACCGATCATTCTGATTCTATTCCAGAACCAGGATCATACCGGGGCGATTCCCTCCACTGGTATGGTGCCTTATATTATAAGGTGATCCCTTTTGAACTGAAGGATAAAAAGAACGCCTATATCCTGCTGGGATGGGATGGAATCAGCAGAGAGATCAGTAGTAAACTTATTGAAGTCCTGACATTCAGGAACGACGGCATTCCTGAATTCGGATTTCCGGTATTCCCGGATTACCTGGACGGGAAATGCCTGCGTATAATATTCAGATATGCATCAACTGCCGGCATGAACCTGCGTTACCAGTTGCAAACCATACCCGGCAAACCTGTCTGGAACAATAAAAAAAGGGAATATACAACAGATAGTAGATCACGGTGGATGATCGCTTTTGACCATCTTGTACCTATCGACCCTCAGCTTGAGGGACAATATAAATTCTATGTTCCTGCTTCTGAAACAGCAGAGGGGTTTATTTATGAAAATTACCGCTGGAATTATATTAAAGAGTTTGATGCCAGAAACCCCTGAAATATGGAAATCCTTTGCCTGAATTGCATTCTTCCTAAAAAATTCATATTTTTGATTTTTCGGCTGAAATTTGTTTAATTTGCTGCATCATTCCGTCTATACCAGATTTCTTATAAAAATATGTATAAAGCATACTCAAAAACTTGATTTATGAAAAAACACAACTTTAATGCTGGTCCCTCGGTGTTACCCCGGATTGCTATTGAAAACTCGGCCAAAGCTATTCTTGACCTGAACGGAATTGGTTTGTCACTACTCGAAATTTCCCACAGGAGCAAGGATTTCCAGGCTATCCTGGATGAAGCTACAGCTTTATTCAACGAACTTCTTAATATTCCCGCCGGATACAAGATCCTTTTCCTTGGCGGAGGTGCAAGCCTTCAGTTTGATATGGTTCCATACAATCTTTTGAATAAAAAGGCTGCATACCTTGAAACAGGTGTATGGGCTCAGAAAGCCATTAAGGAAGCCAAGTTCTTCGGTGAGGTAAATGTTATTGCATCATCGGCAGACAAAAACTTTACATACATCCCCAAAGGCTACACCATCCCGACCGATGTGGATTATTTCCACATTACCACAAACAACACGATTTACGGATCCGAGATCCGTTACGACATCGATAGCCCTGTCCCCCTGATAGCTGACATGTCGTCGGATATTCTCAGCCGCCCGGTTGACATTTCGAAATACGTATTAATCTATGGCGGTGCCCAGAAAAACCTGGGTCCGGCCGGCGTTACTTTTGTTATAATCAAGGAAGATATCCTTGGAAAAGTTGAAAGGAAAATACCTACTCTTCTTAATTATGCAACCCATCTGAAGGAACCATCATTATATAATACTCCTCCGGTTTTTGCAATCTATACCTGCCTTGAAACCCTCAGGTGGATTAAAAGCCTTGGTGGCGTGAAGGCTGTTGAAGAAATGAATATCCGGAAAGCTAAACTGTTATATGACACCATCGACAGCAGCAAAATTTTCACAGGTACTGTGGCTTCCGACAGCCGATCGCTTATGAATATCTGTTTTGTGATGAAAGAGCAGTATAAGGACAAGGAAGACGCATTTATGGAAGTAGCCAAGAAAAATGGCATGATCGGCATCAAGGGCCACCGGTCTGTGGGTGGGTTCCGTGCTTCAACCTATAATGCCCTGCCATACGAAAGCGTGCAGGCACTTGTTGACTGTATGAATGAATTTGAAAAAGAAAACGCATAAGTGATAAACCGGGAAGTGCAGCAAGCACCTCCCTAATTTCCAAGATATGACAAAAGTACTAGTTGCAACTGATAAAGCATTTGCTCCCGTTGCTGTAAAAGGTATAAGGCAGGTCGTTGAACAGGCCGGCTTCGAATTAATTCTTCTCGAAAATTACACAAGCCCGGATGATTTCATCAAGGCAGTTTCTGAGGTTGATGCAGTGATTGTCCGTTCCGATAAAACCGACAAAGCTGTTATCGATGCAGGCATGAACCTGAAGATCGTTGTACGTGCCGGAGCAGGATATGATAATATCGACCTGGCCTCAGCCACTGCCAAAGGTGTGGTGGTTATGAATACCCCCGGCCAGAATTCCAACGCCGTAGCCGAACTCGCCCTGGGCATGATGGTGTTTTATGTCAGAAACTTCTTTAACGGAAAATCAGGATGGGAGCTTAAAGACAAAAAACTGGGGATCCATGCATATGGAGCAGTAGGTAAAAATGTTGCCCGTATTGCCAAGGGTTTTGGAATGGAGGTATATGCTTTCGATCCTTTTATTTCCAAGGAAGTCATTGAAAAAGATGGTGTAAAATGGGTAGGATCAGTTGAAGAGCTCTATAGCAAATGTAACTTTATCTCATTGCATATCCCTGCGAACAGTCAAACGAAGCAATCGGTGAATTTCGGACTGCTTTCACGGATGCCTTCTCCTGCCGTTCTTGTAAATACAGCAAGGGCAGAAGTAATTAATGAAGCAGATCTGCTAAAAATGTTCCAGGAAAGAAAAGACTTTGCATATCTTTCGGATGTTGAGCCAACTAATAAAGCTGAAATTGAAGGCGGATTCAAGGCAAAGTATTTCTCCACCCCGAAAAAAATGGGAGCCCAGACCGAAGAGGCCAATGTCAATGCCGGTATTGCCGCTGCCCGTCAGATTGTGAATTTCATTAAAAATGGAGATAAGACATTCCAGGTAAATAAATAGGCAGTAAAATGGTCTGCCAATGACAAGAACCCAACCATAATATTCTCACAACTCACTTAGTCATAAACAAATTGCCTAAACAATGGAAAACGGACAAGAAAAACCCACGACCTTCTTCAGATTCGAAGATCTGAGAATCTACCACAAGTCATTGGAATATATCAGTTGGGGATATGATATGGCAAAAAACGCCGGTACTGAACCTTATGTCAAAACGTTTTTTGACCGGTTTTTGATCTCTGCCCAGGCCATCTCCCTAAACATTGCTGAAGGCTCATCGAGGAATAAAAGTCAGTTTGTTTATTACCTTAAAATGGCAAAAAGCTCTGTAAGGGAATGTGTTGTGCTGACTACTCTTGCTATGCACCGGGGTATAATCATTCCCAAGCATTATGACGAGTCGAAGAATCAGCTGATGGAGATGACCAAAATGATTGGTGCTCTGATAGGGTCCTTGCAACGGAGTGTCAAAGTTGGCGATCATGGTAATGATGAGGATGAAACTGAATAACATATGGCAATACTAAAACCTTTTAAAGGACTAAGGCCACCGAAGGAAATCGCCAGGGAGCTGGCATCAAGGCCTTATGATGTTCTTAACTCTGAGGAAGCCCGCGAAGAAGCAAAAGGCAACCCATATTCTCTTCTGCATATTATCAAACCCGAAATCGACCTTCCGGCCGATATGGATGTTCATGCCCCACCGGTATATGACAAAGCGAAAGAAAACTTTGATTTGTTCAGGAAAAATGGCTGGCTCAAGCCCGATGCTAAAGACAATCTTTACATTTACGCCCAGACCATGAATGGCAAGACCCAATATGGTATCGTGGGTTGTGCCGGTGTTACTGATTATATGGATGGCATCATAAAAAAACATGAGCTAACCCGTAAAGATAAGGAAGAAGACAGGATGAAACATGTCAGGATCACCAATGCCAACATGGAACCTGTTTTCTTTACATATCCTGCAGTGAGTGCGATTGATGAGATCGTTGCGAAATTTGTGGGAAGCAATTCACCGGTTTATGATTTTACTTCCGTTGATGGCATTGGGCATCATTTCTGGGTGATTGAGGACGACACTATTATTTCTGCAATTACCGGGTTGTTTGCGAAGGTTCCGGCGACTTACGTTGCAGATGGCCATCACAGAACGGCAGCTGCAGCCCTCGTAGGCAATGAGAAAAAGAACAGGAACCCCAGCCATAAGGGGGACGAGGAGTATAATTATTTTCTCGCAGTTCATTTTCCTGACAACCAGCTTTCGATCATTGATTATAACCGTGTTGTGAAGGACCTTAACGGGCTTTCAAAAGACCAGCTTTTTGAAAACCTCGGAAAGGTATTTATGATCGAAGAAAAGGGCAGGGAAATCTACAAACCTGTAAAATTGCACAATTTCAGCATGTATCTTGAAGGGATATGGTATTCACTCACTGCAAAACCTGGCACCTACAATGATTCCGACCCGATTGGCGTCCTGGATGTCACCATTCTTTCAAAACTTGTGCTTGACGAGATCCTTGATATCAAAGACCTCAGGACATCCAACCGCATAGATTTTGTTGGCGGTATCAGGGGGCTTGGGGAATTGAAAAAACGTGTCGACAGCGGTGAAGTGAAAGCAGCATTCGCTTTATATCCTGTTTCGATGAAACAACTCATCAATATTGCCGACTCCGGTAATATAATGCCACCAAAAACAACCTGGTTTGAACCGAAGCTCAGGTCAGGACTTGTTGTTCATATTCTGGATTAATCGGTTGACCTTTTATTTACGGAGGCTGCTTCCCGAAAGGGTGGCAGCCTTTTGTGCTATAATTGTCATCAGTCTTTCAGGTAATTCCCGAACACAGCCTGGAGATATGCTTTGGCTTCATTTATAGTTTGTGTGCTGTCGGAGCCCGGAGCAAAATAACTCCATTTGTATCCGATATAAGGATGTGCTTCAAATGTATAATAGCTCCCCCCTTGCAGCCAACCGGCTCCATCCTCCGTCGAATAATATGCGAAATCACCTGAATACGGGTTGAAGAGGTTTTTACTGTATTTGAAGGATTCATGCGGCAGGCCCATCTGTGCAAGCAAAGTCGAGGCTATATCATGCTGATTGCCCAACTTGCTCCAGACAGTGCCCCTGAACTCCGGTTTAATGACATCCCCGTACATCAGCAAAGGAATTTTATGGTATTCCTTGGATTCGGGATGCCAGTTCCTGTATGAATTGTGGCTGTGGTCAGCTACTATAATAAATAAGGTATTGGGGAACCATTGTTTTTTTCTTGCTTTGCTGAAGAACTCCCCAAGGCAGTGATCGGTATAATAGGCGGCATTGATATATTCCTGTTCATTCCCCCCCCATTTCAAAGGTTTCTCAAATGGCTGGTCCCATGGAGAATGAGTGGAAACCGTGAAAAGGGATGCGAGGAAAGGTTGCCTGAACTTATCAAGATCGTTGACCATGTAACCCAGGGAGAATTCATCATGGATCCCGAGCTTGCCGCGCGGTATAGAAGCCGGGAAATTCTCACCTTCCATGATCTGGTCGAACCCGTTGAAAATAATATAACTCTTGATGTTTCCATAGATCAGCTGGCCTCCGAAATAAAACGCAGTGCTGTAATTCTGTTTCTTCATTTCACTGACCAGGCTGGGAAGTTTCACAAACTTATCGGGTTGAACCGTTATGGATGAAATCGGATGAGCCGGGAATCCCCCGAAAATACAGGCCATTCCCTGTTCAGACCTGGAACCGGAAGCATAGATGGAATTAAAAAGAATACCCTCTCTGGTAAGTTGGCTGAACCGGGGTGTTATACCTGGTTCTCCTCCCAGCTCGTACATAAGATCAGCCGACCAGCTTTCCATGATCAGGATCACAATATTCGGCCTGGTTGTGGTGAGCACCTGGATTGTAGTATCTTTTTTTACATTATAAAGGGTCTTCATGATGCAGGCTGCCTGTTTATCGTCCATGAACCTGAAAGGGTTTTCCTTCATGTTCCCGAGATTCTCAAAGATGCTGATGTAGAGGTTGAAGGCATTATTCACAGCAGCCAGGTTCAGGATATTATGACCTGAAAAGTAGGACTGGCTCTGGTTGATCGGGATCTGCTTTACCCCTCCCCTTAAGCCGATGAAAAGCAGAGGGGGCAACAGGATTGCAAAAATGATGGAGTGCCAGAAAGGCAGCCTTTCCCTGGTGAAGTCCCTGTAAAACCAGCGCATGTATGCACCCAATCCGGCGGTAAACATAAGGACAAACAGTAACAGCAGCAGGAAAAACGTTCCTGTTTCAGCTGAATTATAGATCTCGGATGGATGTGAAAGGTATTTGATGACTTTATAAGTAAGCTTGGTTTTCCATTCGGCATATATCCCCATTTCTGCCGCAGCACTCAGGGAATAGACGAAAATCATAAAACCTGTATATACCTTGTTTATTTTATTCAGCCAGGCCGGGCTCCACACCGACTGTAATAAAAGGAGCAGGAAAGGAAAGATCATAAAATAGCAGGCAGTTGCCAGGTCAAGCTTAAAGGCATGGGTATAAACGCCCAGAGTCTCTGTGAATCTTATACCTTCAACTGAAAGTATGCCCGAATAGTAAACCAGGAAAACCAGCCTTGTGAAATTGAAAAAAAGAATCCAGAAGGCAAGCTGGCGGAAAAACAGCAGGAGAATCTTTTTCATGAGGGCAAAGGTAAGTGAATGAAAGAAACGCACAAATTACTACTTTTGTTACATTCTCTTACATGATGAATATCAGGGAAAATCTTGAATTGCTATATCGTAGCATTCCACCATACGTACAGGTGATTGTTGTTTCAAAAACCCAGGGCCCCGAAACCATCAAGGAAGTATATTCGGCCGGCCACAGGGCTTTTGGTGAAAACAAGGTGCAGGAGCTTACTTCCAAGGCTTCTGCCCTGCCTGCCGATATCCGCTGGCATTTCATTGGTCATCTTCAGACCAACAAAGTGAGGTTGATAGTGCCCTTCATCCACATGATCCACAGTATCGACAGCCTGAAGCTGCTAAAAGAGGTTGATAAGGAGGCTGGAAGAATAGATCGCATGGTCACCTGCCTGCTTCAGATGCATATCGCGACTGAAGAGACAAAGTTCGGTCTCGACCTGCAGGAAATTTTCCAGATACTGGGTTCTCCTGACTTTAAGACCATGAGCCATATCCGGATTCATGGGCTCATGGGAATGGCTACTTTTACCGACAATGAAGGTCTCGTGAGACAGGAATTCAGGAGCCTCAGGGACAATTTTATGAAGATCAAGACAAAATTTTTCCCGCATGATACTGAATTCAATGAACTTTCAATGGGTATGTCGGGCGATTACGGGCTTGCAATTGAAGAAGGAAGTACTATGATCAGAATAGGCACTGCCATTTTTGGTGAGAGGCTTAAACCATTAAATCCTGTAGCATGAAACTCCATAAATATTTCCTGACCTTCATTGGTTTTTGTCTCCTGTCCGGAACTGAAGCCCAAATGAGTATCCCTAAAAAGGCTTATTGGCACCTATGCGGGACCATAAGTAAAAATATCAAGGTGAATGTAAACCTGGTAAAGCTTAACGACAGCCTGTATGCCAACTGTTCTTTCTCCTCGCCGGGTAACCAGTTTGCGTTAGGCAAACTTGAATCAGGCAAACCGTATGATTTTTCGGGCAGGATGGACGCCAAAGGAAATTTTCAACTTAGCCCCTTTGGCAATGAATTCCCATATTTAAAGGGACAACTCCTCAACACCGGCACACTCAGGGGCGATTGTGTGGAAAGCAAAGAAAGCAAGGCATTGCGTTTTGAGCTGTCTGAGATATATAAAGCCGGAAGCGTTCAGTTTAATGTGTATTTCCAGCAGCAGTCGGTCAACCTGGTTAAAAAGCCTAAAAGCCCGGCAGGAGCTATCCGGATGGCTTTACTGGCCCCGATGGAATCCGGAAATGCGATCATCTCCGATACTTTAAGGAAGATCATGCTGAAAGCGTTTAACAACTCAGCTTACACAGGGAGTATTCCCGACAGTATACTGAGCGGGAATTTCAGAGTCTTTAAACAGGACTACCTTTCAGGAAATCAAGACCTGTACAAACAGATGCCGGATGTGGCTGCCCTGAACTGGGAGCTTCTCAGGTTCATGCATATTGTATGTAATGAAAATTACATTCTGAGCTTTTATATTCTCAGCTATGCATTTACCGGGGGCGCGCATGGCCTGGAAAATTTTGATTTCACTAATGTCGACCTTAAAACGGGCAAGGTCCTGAAACTTGAAGATTTACTAGCCGAAGGAAGGAAACAGGACATCTCCAGGCTTCTGACAAGAAAATTAAAAATGATGAATAAAATCCCCGAAAGCCAGAAACTATCCGACAACGGATATTTTGCCGGGGAGATCCAGCCGAATGAGAATTTTTATCTGACCCCCGAGGGCATTGGATTTCTGTATAACCATTATGATATTGCCCCGTATTCATTTGGAGCCACTGATATTTTTCTTACTGCGGATGAGGTAAGGGGTCTTATCCATCCCTTCATGAACGGCTTCTGAATACAGCTTTGAGAAAGCGATCCCTTCCCCGGAAATCCTTCAGTAAGCTCACATCCGAGAATCCAGTTGAACACAACAGTTCCTTCAGCTCATTTCCGAATGCTTCGTTTATCTCGAGATACAACATGCCTTTTCCGGCAAGGCCTGTTTGTGCGTACTGCGTAATTGCCCTGTAATACACCAAAGGGTCTGCATCGGGAACAAACAAGGCTGAAAACGGTTCATAATCTTTTACATTCCTCAATATTTCTTCCCTTTCTTTCATGGTAACATAGGGCGGGTTGCTTATAATGAGATTGTACTCATACTTCGGCATGGCAGCGGTGCCCTTCAGAATATCAGCCCGGTAGAACTCAATTTCCGCATTGTGCAGAATTGCATTTGAACGGGCGGTGGAAAGGGCTTCCTCCGAGATATCAGTTCCATGAATACAGATGGCAGGAAATTGTTTTTTAAGATATATTGCTATACAACCAGAGCCGGTGCCTATATCCAGGGCTGAAAAACCATCCGGATCAAGGGTTTTCATATCCTGTGCAAGCATGGTTGCCAGCTCGGCTGTCTCTGGCCTGGGAATAAGAACAGATGGATTAACAAAGACTGTGAGCCCGTTAAAGTCGGCTTTGCCCAAAATATATTGCACGGGACAATTATTGGACAGCCGTACCAGGGCAACCGAAAACCTTTTCGAATCAGCTTCGCAAAGTCTGGCCCCAGGTTCCACGTGCAGTTTCGGTTTAGTCCATCCAAGGAATTCTTCAAACAATAAATAAAGGATACTGTTTATCTCATCAGCATCATACAAATCCTTCAAGCCCGTGAGAAATGACCTGCGAATATCGTTGACAGTATGATCAGCCTTTTTCATGCCCCTAAATTAATATAAAATTGAAGGAAGTAATGCGATTGTTCGTTCCTAAAACCTTACCTTAGCAGTATGAGTGAAACCTCCGATACCTATTTCTCAGTTGCCCGTAAAGGAGAAGCTATTTACCGCGAAAAAGCAAGTAAATTCATAGGTCTTGCATTTCCTGTCGGTTCTGAAACCGAGGTCAGGGAAATACTGGGGAGTATCCGTAAAAGATACCATGATGCAAATCATCATTGTTTCGCATATTGCCTAGGCCCCCTTCAGGAGACATACCGATTCAATGATGACGGAGAACCTTCGGGGTCTGCCGGAAGACCTATTTACGGACAACTGCTTTCCAAATCTGTTTCAGACACCCTTGTAATTGTAGTAAGGTATTTCGGGGGAACCAAACTCGGTATTCCCGGCCTGATCCAGGCATACAGGCAGACTGCATCGGAAGCCCTTGATAATTCAGGGAAAACCGAAAAAGTGATTCTACGTAATTTGATTGTAACCTTTCGCTATGAAAACATGAACGATGTAATGAGAATACAGAAGGAAGAGGAACTTGAACTTGTTGATCAGAATTTTGACAATGAATGCAGGCTGACTCTCGCAGTTCGAAAAAGCAAGGTGGACAAGGTGTTGAAGCGATTTATGAGAATCCGTAACATATCTACATCAGTCGATACGCTTGATCAGTGAATAAATTACATTTATAATCAGTCTGTTTTATAATTAATAAAACCATTGATTTTGCTAAGTGTTTGGAAGAGAATGATAATGAAATTTAGAATCATTCCAAAGAACATGAATTAACATTCCAAAGCATGCGAACAATGCTCTGAAGATTAACCAACTATCAGAATTAACGGGAGTTTTAGATGAATCAAAACTTATATTTCATAGTTAAAAATTTATAAAAATCAAGGTTTAAATAATTTTTTTATAAACTTTTTTTCATCAATTTTGTTAATCGAATCAAGTATGCCTCTCTTAAGGATTTTAAACTTGCGGTTAAAATCCAACACCTTGAGATATAACGACTTAAAAAAAATTACAAAAACCATTCAAGGTAAATTGAATTAATGGAAAAGAACGTTGTTGAAGTTTGGGAAAATTGCCTTAAGGTCATCAAGGACAATATCAACTATCAAAGCTTTAAAACATGGTTCCTTCCGATTAAGCCTCTTAAACTAAAAGATTATGTGTTGACGATCCAGGTTCCCAGCCAGTTTTTTTATGAATGGCTTGAGGAACACTACATTGGATTACTCAAAAAGACTATAAAAAAAGAACTTGGAGACAAAGGCCGGTTGGAATACAGTATAATCGTTGACAATTCAGAAGCGGATCCCGGTCCCTTCACTATAAATGTCCCTACCTCGGAGAAAAAGGCTACATTCAATCCTGCGGTATCCATGCCTATTGATCTCAACAGGGGAAGTTCGAAAGAGATCCCGAATCCTTTTATTATACCGGGATTAAAGAAGATCAAAGTGAACTCCCAGCTTATCGAAAGTTATTCTTTTGAAAATTTTATTGAAGGCGACTGTAACCGCCTGGCAAGGTCTGCCGGTTTCGCAGTCGCCAGCAACCCTGGAAAAACCGCCTTTAACCCACTCCTGTTATATAGTAACACAGGTCTTGGGAAAACCCACCTCTCCCATGCCATTGGGCTTCAAGTGAAGAACAGTTTTCCCGAGAAGACTGTTCTGTACGTAACCACTGACCAGTTTATCAACCAGTTTATCGACTCTGTTAAGAATAATAATCAAAACGATTTTATTCATTTCTACCAGATAATCGATATTTTGATCATTGATGACATCCATAATCTGGCCGGCAAAGAAAAAACCCAGGATGTCTTTTTCCACATCTTTAATCATCTCCATCAGAAGAGCAACCAGATTGTACTTACGTCCGACAAACCTCCTGTTGAGATGAAAGGCATTGAACCCCGCCTTCTTTCCCGGTTCAAATGGGGATTGTCGGCCGATCTGCAGGTTCCCGATCTGGAAACCCGTATTGCCATCCTTCAGAAGAAATTATACAATGACGGTATCATTGTACCTCCCGAGGTTGTGGAATACCTTGCCTACAGCATTAACACCAATGTAAGGGAACTCGAAGGAGCCCTTATCTCCCTGCTGGCCCAGTCATCACTTAACAAGAAGACCATCACACTTGAACTGGCAAAGCAGATGATCGACAAGTTTGTCAAGAATACTTCCAGGGAGATCTCAATTGATTACATTCAGAAGGTTGTATGCGATTATTTCAATATCCCTGTTGAAATGATCCATTCCAAGACCCGCAAACGAGAGATCGTCCAGGCCAGGCAGCTTTCCATGTATTTTTCGAAAAAGCACACCAAATCTTCACTTGCCAGCATCGGCCTCCATTGCGGGAACAAGGACCATGCAACAGTACTGCATGCCTGCCGTACTGTAAACAATCTTGTAGAAACCGATAAGCAGTTCCGGCAGTTCGTTGAAGAACTTGACAAGCGCATCAAACTATAACGTTTTATTTCTCATGAAAATCCTGTTTGTCTGCACCGGCAATATTTGCCGGTCGCCCATGGCTGAAGGTATTCTCAGGAACAAGTTCGGTAATGCCGGCATTAAAGTTGAAACCGACTCATGCGGATTTGAATCATTTCATGTTGGCGACAATCCCGATAAAAGGGCTCAGGCTGTTTGCGGAAAATATGGCATCGATATCTCCAGGCATGTTGCCAGGCTCTTCAGGAAACAGGATTTTGACGATTTTGACCGCATTTATGTGATGGATTCCTCCCATTATTACAGTGTTTCAAGAATGGCCAGGTCTGCAGGGGATATGACCAAAGTTGACTATTTACTTAACATCATTTATCCCGGCAAAAATTTGCCGGTTGATGATCCCTGGTACCACGACTTACAGGCTTTTGAAAGGACTTACAAACAACTTGATGCTGCCTGTGACAGCTTAATTGAAATGACAGGGCCCGGTAAAGAAGATACAAAATGACAATGAATTTTCCCACTGAAGGGCATATAAGGGCAGCTCACGAACGAATAAGTCCTTTCATCAACTACACACCGGTTCTTACATCTGCCACAATTGACAGGATGTTCCGTGCAAGTATATTCTTTAAATGCGAAAATTTTCAGAAAGTTGGCGCCTTTAAAGCAAGAGGGGCGACTAATGCGGTAAGAAGCCTTGACCAGGATTCAATAAATAAAGGTGTTGCAACACATTCCAGTGGTAATCATGCCCAGGCACTTGCATGGGCCGCAGCCCTTGCCGGAGCAAATGCTTATATTGTGATGCCTTCCAATTCATCGCCCGTTAAGGTTGCTGCAGTAAAAGGCTATGGAGGCAGGATCACGTTTTGTGAACCCACACTCTCGTCCCGTGAAACAACCCTTCTGAAAGTCATTGAGGAAACCGGCGCAGTAGAGATACATCCATACAACGACACCCGTATCATTGCAGGTCAGGCCACATCAGCCCTTGAACTTATTGAAGAAATTCAATCCCTTGACATCATAATTGTACCTGTAGGCGGCGGTGGACTGCTTAGCGGGACAGCGCTTTCGGCGTTTTACTTTGCACCGGGGACCAAAGTGATCGCAGCCGAACCTGCTCAGGCTGACGATGCCTACAGGTCATTTGTTTCAGGGACTTTCGTCCCATCGGTCAACCCCCGGACTATTGCCGACGGTTTGAGAACCTCACTCGGCAGCCTGACGTTCCCGGTCATCCAGAAACATGTAAGTGATATTGTCACCGTAAGCGAGAAAAGCATTGTAAAAGCAATGAAATTCATATGGGAAAGGATGAAGATTATAGTGGAGACCTCATCAGCAGTGCCCTTGGCCGCAATTATGGAAAATAAGATAAACATTGAAGGCAAGCGGGTCGGCCTGATTTTATCGGGAGGTAATGTCGATCTTAACAACTTACCCTGGTAGTATGAAACCCGGAGTGCTTTACCTGATACCTTCTGTCCTGAGCGATCGGCCTGTTGAAGAAGTTCTGCCGGAAGGAACCCTGACGGTCATCCGCAGTCTTAACTGTTTTATCGTTGAGGAACTGAAAACAGCCAGGAGATTCCTGAGAAAAGCAGGATATACACGCAATTTCGATGAAGTCACTTTTTGTGTTTATAACGAACATTCTCCCCTGCCCTCTTTCGAAGAATATCTTAAAGTCACAGACGAAGGGACGGACATTGGTCTGCTGTCGGAAGCCGGCAGCCCATGCATAGCTGATCCCGGCTCAGAGATAGTGAGGATTGCCCATGAAAACGCAATTACTGTAAAACCGCTTACGGGGCCATCCTCTATACTATTATCACTTATGGCATCCGGGTTCAGCGGTCAGAATTTTGCTTTTCTCGGATACCTTCCCGTAGATAAACAAATGCGTGTAAGACGGCTGAAAGAAATTGAAAAAGCGGCTGGTGATAAAAAGCAAACCCAGATTTTCATTGAGACACCTTACCGGAACGAACAGGTTTTCCAGGCCATCCTTCAAAGCTGCAAAGACAATACAATGCTGGGGTTAGGGATAGGCCTTACCGGCGCTTCAGAGAAGATATCAGTGTATTCAGTCAGGGATTGGAGACAAATGAAGTTCGCTCCTGATAAAAGCCCAACTGTATTTATGCTTTACCGTTATTAGTTTGTAACAAAACTGCTGCTGGCTCGTCTAAAAACCATAGTTTTAATTCTATCCTGGTGGAAAGCATTCTTCAAGTTGACCAATTATCAAAAAGTTTTGGTAAAATCAAAGCTGTTAACCAGCTATCCTTCAAGGTCGGGAAAGGCCAGGTTTTCGGCATACTGGGGCCCAATGGCAGTGGCAAGACCACTACCCTGAGCATGCTGCTCGGCCTCATCCCCCCCGATAAAGGGGAGTTCAGCTGGTTCGGGCAACCCCCTTCCAAGGAAAGCAGAAAGCGAATAGGCTCTGTTATTGAAAGCCCCAATTTCTTTCCATATCTGGATGCGGTTACAAATCTTCAAATTGTGGCCGATATTAAGGACAAACCATACGACGACATCGATGAAGTGCTCCAGCTTGCAAGTCTGTATGAACGAAGGTTTTCAAAATTCAGGACCTTCTCATTCGGTATGCGTCAGAGGCTAGCCATAGCTTCGGCCCTGCTTGGGAAACCCGAGGTGCTAATCCTTGACGAACCCACGAACGGACTCGATCCCCAGGGTATCGCCCAGATCAGGGAGCTGATAGCACTTGTTGCTTCGCGGGGCACTACCATTCTCCTGGCCTCCCATCTTCTCGATGAAGTTCAGAAGATCTGCACTTATGTACTGGTCCTCCGCAACGGCGTCATGCTATTCAGCGGGGATGTTAAAGAAGTACTTTCCGTTTCGGATTCCATTGAAATGGCCGCTGCGGATATGCACCTGCTTAAAACTGCCGTACCGGAACTTCCGGGCTTCAGTTCAATAACGGAAACAGATGGAATCATACAGGTGCATTTCAGCAGTACGGTGAAAACCTCCGAAGTTAACGCCTTTCTTTACCAGAAGGGCATCGTGCTGAGTCATTTGTCAGAGAAAAAACGCAGCCTCGAACAACATTTTCTTGAACTTTTACAGGACACTCCATGATCAAACTGCTCAGGATAGAATTCAAAAAAATCAGGTCATATAAGGTCTTCTGGATCCTTATAAGCTTGTACTTTGTTTTTCTCGCTGCAGGGATCCTGCTCGCCGAATTCATGATCAACCATATGGTGAATAACATCAACAGCCGGATGCCAATCCCTTTTCCCCATGTCGCAATCTATTATTTTCCCGATGTATGGCAAAATGTGACGTTCTTCGCCAGTATCAGATATGTTCTGATATTCCCGGCTATCATCATGATCATCCTGATCGCCAATGAATTTACCTATAAAACCATCAGACAGAATGTGATCAACGGCATGAGCAAGACCGAATTCCTGATTTCCAAACTGCTTATAATTCTCTTAATGGCAGGGGTCATGACCGTTATTCTTGCAGCAGGGGCATTTTTTATAGGTTTGTCACATTCGGGATTCAACGAGGTTGACTTTTTCTCAAAAGGTGTTCCCTTTATGATGGGGTTCTTTATCAGCCTGATTTGTTATATGGTGTATGCTTTCTTCTGTGGTTTTATACTAAGGAACACAGGCCTTGCAATCGCTATTTTCACATTATATTCACTGATCATCGAGCCGGTAATCTACTTTTTCCTGCGGGCCCCTTTCATGTTTAAGAATACTATTTACACTTATCTGCCTGTAAATTCGGTGATCCGCCTGACCGAATACCCAGCTATCCCCATGCTGAAAAAACTGATGGGATTGAATTTGCAGGATCATGTAAGTTTTGTCGCATGCCTCATCCCCATTGGCTATGCCGTGATCATGACAGGGATTGTTTTTTGGGTAATGAATAGAAAAGACCTCTGATCCCATGTAAGGACAGGATCACTGCCTGATCAGATGCCGTTCCTCTTACGGATGGCCCATTCGGTGAAAAGCAGGAAAAGGATCAGAAGAAACATCCACAACTCCCCGGCAAGGTCATTATACCTTTTCTGTAAATGGATCACTGGTTTTATATCGCTGCGGTTCTTCAGGATCTTTGCGAGTTTGAGAATATCATTCTGAGTAACCACTTTCCCCTCATGTTTTGCTGATATCTGCTGAAGAAGGGCATGATCGGCAATGAGGTTCACAAGCTCTATATCCAATGTGGTAATATTTATCTGTCCCTGTTTTGTATACATTGCCTGGGTCGTTTTGACCGAGGCTGTATAGGTATAGTTGCCGGCAGGAAAATATCCAGCGTTCAGATAATAGCCCTTCTCGGTGCGGGTGAAAAGATAAGGGTAGGATTTCCCTTCTTCATTTTTCAATTCGAGCATGACATCCGGTGTATTTATCAGTTCATGGCTTGGATTGAAAAGTGTTGCATCAAACTCCAGGGGATCGCCTTCTTCCACACGGTTCTTGACATTTATCCGGAACGGGCTTGGATCATTCTTTACGGCCAGGTACTGGGCTATCCGGGTTAACATATCATCGAAAAGGCTGAAATCTGATTCCTGGATATAATCCGATATTCTCCATCTCCAGATATTCTCGCCTGATATAATCCCAAGCTTTCGCGCAGGCATGTCGAAAAACATAATCAGGGGAAATTTCGTATTCACATTTCCGATTTTCTGAAAGAACAAAACATCCGACAATACTCCTGTTTCATAAGAGCCGGAAGGGCACTGAAGCGGAGGGAATTCAGCAATAACTTTTGGAAACTCCCTGTCAATTCCGAAAAGAGAGAAATCCGGATTAAGCAATGGCTGGATATCAGTCATCGATTTTCTCTGTGAATTTATGATAAGGCCTGTTTTAAGCCGGTTGAACCCGGCAAGGTCGGTCTGGCTGCCAATTACATACAGTACAGGACTGCCCTCAGGCAAAACCCTGGAAGGATCCGTTGATCCTGTAACCGAAGGTATCTGGTAAAAAATATACAGGTCATAATCCTTTGGCCTTTCCTGCATATCGGAGGGCTTAAGCTGGGTGACAATAAACTTTGCCGAAGATCCCAGAGCACTTACTATAGCGGCTATATCCGGGTGAGGACTATCATAAACCAGGGCCACCCGGATCCTGCTTTCCAGCACTTCAGTATAAAAATCACGTTTATTATTTGCAGCGTTGAATTCATCCCCGGGACTTTCAAGCTCAACAGAATATTTCTGCATGCCTTTTTGCTTAGCCTGCAGGGTTCCAGCCACGCGGATAAGAGCGTGGTCATTGAATGCTTTGACAAGCTTGTTATAAACCACTTCGCCCGAATGACGTACAAGCAGCTTGATCTCCTTCCCCATGTATTTATCCGCTTCAACCATGATCTCAAAGGGGAATTCGTCGCCGAGATATACCTGTTTGCTGACATTGATATTCCTGATCAGAACATCTTTATGAAGGGATGTATCCCCCAAGGCCACGGAGTAGACGGGAACACTAAGTTTCAGTGCAGCATAATACGGATTGCTACCTTTATTATATATGCCATCGGTAGCTATGATCACAGCACCCAGGTTCCGGTTTACATACCTGCTGCCAAGTTCATTGAAAAATTCGGAAATGTCGGTATGGTTTCCTTTGAAATCCTTCTGTAAGCCCGGAGAAACGTCCTGGCCGAAAGTATACAGAGCGACTTCAAACCGATCTGATAGTTCCCGGCTGAGGCTCTCCACGTCATGGCTGAGACTTTTTCTTACCGCAACTGAATCTGAAGAAGAAACAACCGACCGGGAACCGTCGACACCTATGGCAATTACCGGCTTTTCGACCTGCCGTCTGGTTCGCCTCATCAAGGGTGTAAATAAAAGAAATGTTATAAGGCTTACCGAGAAAAACCTGAGGAGCAATAAAAGCACAAACACCCGGGAATTTTCTTCAGTCCTGCGCTTGCTGTAATAAAGCCCAATGGAAAATGCTGCCCCGGCCAGTAAGCAGAACAACAGGAACCAAACAGGATATTCCGTCAAGAGGCTCACACAAAAAAGACTATCAGGTATGTAGTCCGCCGCACACACTGATCACCTGTCCGGTAATATATTCGGAAAGATCAGAGGCCAGAAATAAGGCCAGGTTTGCAACGTCATCCGGGGTACCCCCTCGCTTCAGGGGGATATCCTCTATCCATTCATTTCTGACTTCTGCAGGAAGTTTCTGAGTCATCTCGGTCTCGATGAATCCCGGGGCTATGGCATTTACCCGGATATTACGTGACCCGAGTTCCTGGGCCACCGACTTGGTAAATCCAATGATCCCGGCTTTGGAAGCGGAATAGTTTGATTGCCCGAAATTTCCTTCGATCCCAACAACCGAGCTCATATTGATAATGGATCCGCTGCGTTGCTTGATCATCTGGCGCTGAGCGGCTTTGGTAAGGTTGAATACCGATTTAAGGTTGACTTTGATCACCAGGTCCCAGTCCGACTCTGTGAGTCTGAGTAACAGGTTGTCACGTGTGATGCCCGCATTATTCACAAGTGCGTGCAGTTCCCCGAAGTCGGCAACTACAGCATTCACAAGTTTTTCGCTATCCTCGAACGAACCAGCATCAGAGGCATAGCCTTTGGCTTTAACTCCAAGGTTATTCAGCTCTTCTTCAAGGGAGATTGAATTTTCATCATATGCAATATCGGAGAATGCAATCTGCGCGCCGTTACGGGCGAAACACTTTGCGATTGCCCTGCCAATACCTCGGTTTGCACCGGTTATCAGGGCTATTTTACCTTTGAGTAATTTCATGCCTTAATGTTAGTTAATAATCTAATTATTCGCAAATGTAAATCGTAAATCGTAAATAATTATTACATCCACTTTACCAGGGGGAAATCCTGCCTGTGAGGCAATAAAGGACTCTTCGGAAAGAGGCGGAAAACAAAATCATAAACACCTGCCTGGTTTATCGGGATATTGCATTCAAACACCGCAATATTTTTCTCCGACCTTGAAAGGTTCATCTCTTCAATAAATATAGGAGTCTCTACAAGATCGTTGACCTTTTTTCCGAAAAGGACTTCAAGGCCAACGTCAGTTGCCGATAATTCGTTTAGGTCGATAATGATCTCAGCTGCGAAAATATCCCCCAGCGACAAAGGTTTCTGCTCGGAATAAGGAGTTTTAAGGGAAACAATTTCAATACCGTCCCATCCCCTCAGGACCTTTCTCTTCCAGGATGCAATATGCCGTGCCATTTCGTAATTCTTGCCGGTCATGATCTTTGTCCTTTTAAACAGTTTGGTGTAGTATTGACGGTAATAGTCGTCAAGCTGGCGTTTCATTGTGAAATGAGGGGCAATCTCGGCAATAGTATTCTTAATGTAGGATATCCATTTCCCGGGCACGCCATTCTTATCCCTGTCATAATAGATAGGTATTATCTCCTCCTCAAGTATGGTATAAATAACCTCAGCATCGAGATCATCCTGGAATAAGCTGTTGTCGTAGGTTGCCTCTTCCGGCAATGCCCAGCCTGCATCAGGCCTGTATCCTTCGGCCCACCATCCGTCAAGAACGCTGAAATTGACTACGCCGTTCATGACGGCTTTTTCTCCACTTGTTCCCGAGGCTTCCAGTGGTCGTGTAGGCGTATTCAGCCATATATCCACACCCCGGATCAGGTACTTGGCAAGTTCCATATCATAGTTCTCAATGAACATGACCTTGCCCAGAAAAGCCTGCATTCTTGAAACTTCAATGATCCTTTTTATAAGGTCCTGTCCTGCTTTATCGTTCGGGTGCGCTTTCCCTGCAAAAAGGAACCTCACCGGTTTATCTGTATTGTTCACGATCCGGCCAAGGCGGTCGAGGTTGCTGAAAAGCAGGTGGGCCCGCTTATATGTTGCAAACCTTCGGGCAAAGCCGATGGTCAGGGCATGATGTTGTGCAGCTTCCCTGATCTGGAAGATCAGTTTGGGATTTTCATGCCGCCTTGTCATGTCTATATACAAGCGTTGATACAGGAACTCGGTAAGCTGGACTTTCTGTTTCTGGCGGGTTTGCCAGATGATCTTATCGTCAACATCATGAATCTTTCTCCAGTATTCCGGATTTGACTGGTCATGCAGGAAGCCTTCACCGAAATTTTCCTTATAGAGCTGCTGCCATGATTTGGCAGTCCAGGTAGGGAAATGAACCCCGTTGGTGACATATCCGATATGAAGTTCGCTTGGATAATAACCCGGATACAGAGGCTGGAGCATGTCCCTTGTTACCCTTCCATGAATCCTGCTTACGCCATTGATCTCCTGTGAGCATTTGGCAGCCAGCACGCTCATGGAATATTTTTCATCGGGATCGTTCTCAACCATCTTGCCGAGGTTCAGGAACTGTTCCCACTTGATGTTGAGATAATCGGGATAATGTGAGAAATACCGTCTCATCATATCTTCAGGGAAGGCGTCATGCCCTGCAGGTACCGGAGTATGAGTTGTAAACAGGGTGGATGATCGTACAACTTCCATCGCCTGCACAAAAGTCAGTTTTTCATTCTGTATCAGTTTGCGCAGTCTTTCAAGGCCAATAAAAGCTGAATGTCCTTCATTGCTATGATAAAGATCAGGCTTTATTTTCAGTATATCAAGCAACCTGATCCCGCCTATCCCAAGGATTATTTCCTGACGTATCCGGTTTTCAAGATCGCCTCCATATAACTGGTGTGTGATACTGCGGTAACTCTCGTCATTCTCTTCAATGTCAGTGTCAAGAAGGTATAAAGGGATCCTTCCTACATCCACTCTCCAAATCTTGGCATATAACGTCCTGCCAGGGAGAGCGAAAGTAACCTTTTGCCAGTTGCCTTGTTCATCCCGTACAGGATTGATAGGCAGTTGGGAGAATTTCTGGGGAGTATAGTTTGCAATCTGGTCCCCGGCAAGGCTGAGAGTTTGCATAAAGTAGCCATACCTGTATAACAGACCTATGCCGACAAGATTCACGTTTGAATCGCTTGCTTCCTTGAGATAGTCCCCTGCAAGCATGCCGAGGCCCCCCGAGAATATCTTGACAGTGTCGTGAAGACCATATTCCATGCTGAAATAAGCGATCATTTCTTTCGGCTTATCAGCCCCCTTGGCGATGTAATTGTTAAACCTGGCTGTGACCTTTTCCAGGCGGGTAATGAACTCCTCGTTATGACTGAGTTCCTGAAGTTCTTTGAATGAAAGAGACTCCAGCAATGCAATAGGATTGAATTTCAGTTCATACCATCTGTCGTGATTGATCATCTCGAACAATTCTGCTCCCTCATAATTCCAGCACCACCAGAGGTTTTTGGCAAGCAGGTCCAGGTTAGAAAGATTCCCGGGCAACTTCTGTTTCACCAGCACCTTTTTCCATTCCGGCCTCACATCTGATATACTTTTAAAGGATGGGGCTATGATCTGGGGCTGTTTGCCTGCATAGAGATCAGCCCTGCTCAATGACTTTTCAAGAGCCTTACTGAATGCATCGTGGTAATATGAAATAAGATTTCCCCACAAAGCTGACCTTGAAATCTCATATGCTTTGATCCTGATCTTGATGATCTCCTTTTCAGTTTTCAAAGCACAGCTTATAACCGTTTTTACGATCTCGTCAATTACATCACTGTCGTTATCATCGTCTCTGTCGATGACGGCTATGCAGTCTTTCATATTCGGATACAAATTCTTTACCCATTGTCCGAATCCGGTCAGGCTCGTAGTTATTGTAGGTATATGAAATGAAAGACTTTCCTGAGAGGAGTATCCCCATGGCTCATAGTACGAGGGGAAGATCGTTCCGTCAAAACCGATCAGCAGGTCATAATAAGGAAGGTTGAAAACACCGTCTTTCCCATCCATGAGGGCAGGCACATAAAACAGTTTAACCTTGTCTTCAGCCTGGTTCTGTATTTTGCTTTGCCTTATTTTATTAAGGATCCAGTCATTATCCGGTTCATTCAGGACATGCGTCAGATACTGTTCCGAACGCGGGTTATTGAGATCCTTCCTCGACATCCATTCCAGCAGCTCTTTCCTAGGTCCGGATTCATAGGCAGGAACAACGATAAATGCAATTATACTGTCCGGAATGCTTGCCTGGGAATTTATCCTTGACATGGCCTCGATAAACAATTCATAGCCCCTGTTCTTCCTTTCATGCGGGCCACTAGTCATAATAAGGATACTGTTTTTAGAAACTGGCTGTCCGGTCATGGCTTCGGCAACCTGTATCAGCTTGGTCCTGGCCTCTGCCCTTTTCTGGTAGTATGCTTCCTTCACAGGGACGAAACTGTCCTCAAACCCGTTTGGAGTAATTACATCTGCCTGTCTGCCCAGAAAATGCAAGCACTCATCATTGGTCAGTGAAGAAAGGGTTGTAAGAATGTCCGCTTCTGTTGCAGTTGTCTTTTCAAGGGAGTACTTTGATACCAGGCTAAACTGCTTGGCAATAGAGTCAGCATGAAACTGGTCAATATTTTTGTACAGGGGAAGATTATTAATTGCAATATTCCTTCCGATGACGGTTGAATGAGCTGTGAAAATTGTTCCGGCCTGGGGGACTTTTTCCTTCACATAAAGAAGTCCTGTACCACTGGTCCATTCATGAAAATGACTTATGATCTTGTCATGATGTGACAGATTATAATTGTAAAAACTCTCAATGATCTTTCCTGCCGCATATCCGAACAGTGCAGGTTCAAGATAGTCCCATCCTCCCATGAGGGAATCCAGCTTGAACTGTTCCCAGAAATGAGACAGTATCTTGTCCTTATCAGAAAAGAAAGGTGTAAAGTCAACCAAAAAAACGAGGGGCTTACCGGGTATGTTCCAGCGTCCGATCTTAAGACGCAAACCTTCGCTCTCCGCCCTCTCCCTCCATGATTTGTATAGGAATCTGTCCTCCTGGAATTCGGGATTCTGATGGGTTTCCTTCCATACATCAGGGCCGATCAGAATATAATTATCCCTGAGTTCCTCAGCCATTGTGAGGCATTTTGTTGAGAGTACTGTATAGATTCCTCCTACCTTGTTACATACTTCCCAGCTTACTTCAAAAAGATAATCCGGGATAAGTTTTGATTCTTCTTTCACGCTTATTGATTAATTAGTTCGTGAGTCAATGCTATGCCTTCTTCGCAGCAGAAACTGTTTTGGGCGTTTTCTTCGGTTTTTCGGCAGCCTTCAGCTTAGCTTCCTTCTTCACCTTTTCGGAGGCCATTGTTTTCTTAGCCTTCACCGCTGATTTGACCGTTTTTTTAACTGCTTTTATTTTGACTGCGGATGTCTTTTTCCCCGCCTTCCTGGCTGGTTTGTCGTCATCCGGCCCGGCACCAGCATTGATCGCAGAAAGTGAGGCTTCAATCCTGATTGTAAAGTCGGAAATTGCATTCATATAATTAATGAAAGCATCATAGGGTGAGCCATATGGATTAAAATGCTTATGCACCTCGCCTGCTGAGAACCATTTGGTCGACATGTAATAAAAGTGATTGCTCGACTGAAGGTAGCCCCAGTCACGGCGGATTACAGGGTCGTCGCACTTTGCTATTGAATCTGACAGGGAATATAGTTTTGAAAACGCTTCAGCCTGCAATTCATTCCCTTTCCATGCAGTCAGGTCCCTTTCTTCATCGGCCCAGGAAATTGCATAAGGCACCGATAAGGCTCCCATTGGCTGAAGCCGCTGATAAAGCTCTTCCGGTGTTGCAAAGTTGAAGTTCGATTTACTGAATACCGCCGCCGGCAAATGATAGAAGAAATCAAATATCCCGGTTTCTTTCCATTGATGCTCGCCAATAGTTTCATAGTCCATATAGAGATTGACAACTTCTTCATGCGGATCAATGGCATTCAGCCATCCTACAAATTTCTCAGCGGTGAGAGGCCATTCCGACCATCTCTGTTCGGAAAACCTGAACGATATATCGTCACTCAGGCGGAAATTACGAAGAAGTACCCGGAGTTTCGGATTAAGGTTGTTACAATAGATATAATTCGGGCTCTTCCAGCCAAGGATATGCTTGGCCCCTTCGGTAAGTATAGTGTGGAACCCAAGGTTTGCTATTGTTTCCCCTATGGAATCGCTGTAAATAAGTTCAGAGTTCCTGAAGGTCTGGGGAGTCTGACCAAAAAGGGTTTCAATCCGTTTACGCTGCGATTCTATCTGGCGGATAAATTCCTGCTCATTGCCAAGAGAAGCAAGCGAATGATATTCCGTCTCAGAAATGAATTCAACACAACCTGTTGCTGCCAGCTGGCGGAAACTATCTATCACCTCCGGAACATATTGTGCAAACTGATCCAATGCTGTTCCCGATATCGAATAGCTAACCTTGAATGCCTTTCCGAATTCATTGATCAGCTGAAGCATCATACGGTTAGCTGGCAAATAACACTTTTCGGCCACCCTCCGGATAATATGCCGGTTTTGATAATCATCGTAATAATAGTGGTCATGGCCGATGTTAAAAAACCTGTAGGTTCGCAGCCTGTATGGCTGATGAACCTGAAAATAAAGACATACTGACCTCATAAATCTATATTAATTTTAATGGCCTGTTGCATTGTTATATACATCAAGAACTTTTAATGCAGCGTTTTCCCAAATCAGGCTGTCGACTTCCGACTTCCCATACCTGGCAAACATTTTTCTCAAACCGTCATAATGAAGGATGCCGTAAATTGCATCGGCAAGCGCATCGATATCCCAGAAATCTACTTTCAGGGCATGTTGGAGGACTTCGGCAACACCTGATTGTTTTGAGATCACCACAGGTACATTAGTTCTCATAGCTTCCAGTGGGGATATTCCAAACGGTTCCGACACAGATGGCATAACGTATACATCACTCATGGCGAACATGCGGTCAACTTCAGCACCGGCCAGAAATCCGGTAAAATGAAAACGGGTTCCCATTTTCAGCTGGGCCACCCTTCGTATCATCCTGTTCAGCAGGTCGCCCGATCCTGCCATTACGAATCTGACATTCGGATCACGCTGCAGCACTTTATGCGCAGCCTCAACAAAGTAATCCGGGCCTTTCTGGTAAGTTACCCTCCCAAGGAAGGTTACTATCTTTTCCCTGACATGTTTGGTAACATCATCCGCTTCAGGTTTGTCAACCGGTTCAACAGCATTGTGAACAGTAAATACTTTTTCGGCAGGGATACCATAGCGTTCAATTACGATTTGACGTGTAAAATTGCTAACAGTTATAACCCGGTCAGCTTCTTCCATCCCATTGCGTTCTATATCATATACAACCTTGTTGACATTTTCACCCGACCGGTCGAATTCTGTGGCATGGACATGTACAATCAGCGGTTTCCCGCTTATTTTTTTTGCAGCAATTCCCGCGGCGTAGGTAAGCCAGTCATGCGCGTGGATCACATCATACTCGAAATTATTCGCGACTGAAAGGGCAACAAGGGCATAGCGGGAGACTTCCTCCATAAGATTGGCACCATACTTACCCGAAAACTGGTACTTGCGGCTGAATATGGAATGAGTTTCAGACTTTTTCCCTGCAACTTCTTCAGAGTACCATCGCTCGAATTCCTCCGGATCCAGGTATGGGACCAGGTTCGACCCGACTTCCATATAACTGATCTTTTCGCGGAATTCCTGAGTTAGGGTCTGGGTAAAGTCCAGTTCAATATCTGAGGCATTGATCAGCCTGAAGCCATCCTGTGACTCATCTCCGAATGACTTTGGCACGACGAAGATAACCTCCACTCCATGTTTTGCCAGGCCCTTGGTCAGGCCGAAACAAGCAGTGCCCAGGCCACCGGTGATATGAGGCGGGAACTCCCACCCAAACATGAGTACTTTCATAGAAGCTCAGATTTAACGGGGTTGGTCATAAATATCAATCAACCATTTGACTCGTAATAGTTCGGCAACACTGTCAGCATATGACACAGCTCCCCTGGGTGTGTGAGGGGGATCACCGTCATAAATTTCACTGATTGTTCCAATACCGTATTCAGTTAATACCGGTTCAAACCCGGCATATAAATTCTTTATCATCGAAAGACCGCTTCTGCCGTGGATTTTAAGATATCCTTCAGTGAAATGACCTAAAAGCCATGGTCTGACCGTACCCTGGTGATAAGCAAGGTTACGTTCCTGAGGGGATCCGGAGTATATCCCCTTATAAACAGGGCTTTTTGGCGTGAGAGTGCGGATACCCCTCGAAGTAAGAAGTTCCTGCCGTACACGGCTCAGGACATCCTTACGCATTTCTTCAGTGATGGGAGAAAATGGCAGTGAGGTGGCAAACAACATGTTGGGCCTTACAGTCCAGTCCTTGTATTCCCCATCGACATAGTCGGCAAGATATTTCTTTTCAGGATTCCAGAATGTGTCTATAAACGACCTGGGTATCCTTTCGGCAAGTGTTGACCATTCAGCGATAAATTCACGGTCACCGGCCATTTCCGCGCTTTCAACTGCAAAACAAACTGCATTATACCAAAGGCTATTGATTTCCACGGCTTTGCCTGTTCTCGGTGTCACGGGCTTTCCATAAGCAACAGAATCCATCCAGGTAAGAGCCATTCCATGTATACCCGCATAAATCAGACCGTCGGGTTCCATATGGATGTTAAATTCGGTACCGTCACGGTAACCTTCAAGGATCTGGAGAACCTTTTTCCTATATTCCTTCCATATCTTTTTTTCTGTACCGGTAAACATGCCATATTGCTGCAGAGCCCATATGAACCATAAGGATGGATCCGCAGCATGATATGTTACACTGTTCCCTGAGCCAAAGTGTGGCATAAGGGGGCCTTTCATCTCCGATACCATTGTGTCAATGATAGCCTTTGCAGTTTTATACTCGCCGGTAACAAGTAACAAGCCCGGAATTGAGATAAACGTATCCCTGCCAGATCGTGTAAACCAGGGATAACCGGGTAAAAGTGAAGTTTTACTTCCTCTTTTAATAACGAATTGCTGGGCTGCGTTTACAAGGCAGTTTTCAAAGTTATCCCTTGGCGTGCGGTTTTTCATTTCAGCCGTATACGCTCTCTTTATCCCGGCCTGGGAAATTTGCTGAGTGCCGGCACAGAAGTACACGCTTTCGCCGGTTTTAATTTCAATCTCGAAAAAACCCGGATTATACAGATCCTCCTGGAATTCATATCCCCTGTCCATTTCTTCCTGGTATTCGATATTATGATACCAGTCCGGCACATGAACGTACTCATTATTTTTTGAGAGCTGCATGTAGAGATCGGTGTACCCGGGGTACATTCTGACCTTGATCCCTCCAGGCGCTTTTTCAAATTTTTTATCGGCAAAAATATTTTCCCTCGTCAGGGTATGGTAATTTCTGAAAGCCAGGAAAGGTCTGAGCCTGAGTTTTGTCGGAGAGTGGGCTTCAACAAGCGTATATTTCATGATAACCCTGTCTTCCTTTGAATCAAACAGGCTTTCTCTTGTAAGAACAGCACCACCGACACGGTAAGTTAGCTTGGGAAAGGGATCTGTAGTGAAATCCCTGATATACTTATGCCCTTTGGGATTATAAATATTCCCCGGGTATTTATGTATGCCAAGGTTAAATTCCGCATCCCGTTGTATGATAGTCTCATCAACTGTAGAAAGCAAAACATGCATATCATGATCAATTCCCGGCTGGGGGGTAACAAGCAGCCCATGATACTTTCGTGTATTACAGTTTACAATTGTCGTATTTGCATATGAACCGGCGCGGTTCGACCTGAGCATCTCGCGTTTCAGCGAATACTCCAGGTTAATAAGCTGATATTTATCAAAATTGATATAACTCATTTCACCGATCTCCTGAAAGATTCAAATATAAACTAAAATTTCCGGTACCGCAAAAATACGATAAATTTAGAGGCGGCGTTATTATGAATGTCCGGCCAGCTTAAATTATTAATAAATTGCCGACCAAACATAAACCATGCATAGCAAGAACTCTGTCATCTTTATCATTGCCATACTGATCCTTCTGGCATTAACCTGGTCTTGCCGCAAGACCGAAAAGGTTGATTCAAGCCCCTCTATTGTATTGTCTTTCTCAACCGACACTATAATGTTCGATACAGTGCTTGCCTCTGTTGGATCGGTAACAAAGAGGCTTCTTGTTTATAACCATAATAACAATAAAGTTGTCGTATCCCAGATACAGCTGAGCGGAGGATCTGTGTCTATGTACCGTATCAACGTCGATGGCATACCGGGCTTCAACTTTCAGAATATAGAAATCGCAGGAAAAGACAGCATTTTTGTTTTCGTAAAGGTCACAATCAACCCGAATGATAAAAACACTCCTTTCATCGTAAGCGATTCGCTGATTTTCACGACCAACGGAAACCGTCAGCAGGTCCAGCTTGCAGCCTGCGGGCAGAATGCCGATTTTAACATTGAGAAAACCCTTAAAGGGAACCAGGTCTGGGATAGCCTTAAAGCGCATGTCATTTACGGATTTTTAAGGGTCGATACCGGAGCTTCGCTGGCCATTATGCCCGGCACAAAAGTGTACCTGCATAAAAAGGCATATCTTGCTGTCTCTCATGAAGCTACACTTAGTATTAACGGACAATGGGAGCATCCAGTAAGGATACAGAGTGACCGCCTGGATCCCTATTATCGCGATCTTACTGGCCAATGGGAAGGGATATACCTTGAAAGGGGGAGCAGGAATAATTCGCTGAACAATGCAATCATCAAAAACGGGAATTATGGCCTGATATTAGACTCCCTTGTTCCCGGCTCTGCTCCAAAGCTTACCATGGACGGTACTATCATTCTGAACATGGTATACGACGGTATTTATGCTTACTCCACATCAATTGTGTCAACAAACTGTATAATCGGCAATTGCGGCGGGGCAGCCCTGAGGATTGAAAAAGGAGGAAGTTATGATTTCCGCCAGCTTACGGTCGGCAATTACTGGACTGCTGCAGTAAGAAACATTCCGTCAGTCCTGTTAAGCAATTTTACCTACGACACCCTGGGGCATAAGATCCCGAATGATCTCATAAAAGCCTATTTCGGGAATGCAATTGTTTACGGTTCCGAAACGGATGAGATCAGGTTAGACAGTGTTTCTACAGCCAGCTTCGCCTACATGTTTGACCATGCACTGCTTAGAACATCGTTAAAAGTAACCAACCCCAGCCATTACATTGGATGCATGACCAACAATGATCCATTGTTCCTTGACGTGCAGAATTATGATTATGAAATAGACAGTACCTCCCAGGCCAATCATCTGGGGGTTCCCATGGGAGTTATTTACGATATCAGGGGAATACTAAGACCGGATACACCGTCACTGGGAGCCTACGAGTACTTTAAAAAACCATAAATGTAAATAGCGAAGTAGCAAGGTAGCGAAAATTAAATGACCATCACGTTCATCACTTATCTTACGCCTTCACGAATTTAGCGACTTCAGCATTGTCACCCCGAGATCAGCCGGTGAATCAACAACATGAATCCCGCATTCCCTGAGAATTTCCTTTTTAGCCTCGGCAGTGTCGGCTTTCCCACCAACGATTGCACCTGCATGGCCCATGGTCCGGCCTTTTGGAGCAGTTGCACCAGCGATAAAACTTACTACGGGTTTGGTGCCATGTTCTTTGATCCAGTATGCGGCATCGGTTTCCATGTTCCCTCCTATTTCACCTATCATAATGATGCCCTTGGTTTCAGGATCTTCCATAAAAAGCTGAACGGCTTCCTTAATAGTTGTGCCGGGAATGGGATCCCCACCCACACCTATCATTGTGGTTTGCCCGAGACCGACTTTAGTGATCTGGTCAACTGCTTCATATGAAAGCGTTCCTGAGCGGGAAACAATTCCGATGCAGCCTTTTTTGTGAATGAAACCCGGCATTATCCCTATTTTTGTGTGCGGTGGAGTGATAATACCAGGACAATTTGGGCCTATGAGCCTGATTGATTGACACTTGAGATAGTCCTTGACCGCAATCATATCGATGACCGGGATACCTTCGGTTATACATACGATGAGCTTAATACCGGAATCAGCAGCCTCGACAATAGCATCGGCTGCCATCGGAGGCGGGACGAAAATTACAGAAACATCGGCTCCGATAGCTTTTACAGCATCCGAAACAGTATTGAATACCGGACGCCCGAGATGGGTTGTACCGCCTTTTCCCGGAGTAACGCCACCAACGACATTAGTACCGTATTCAATCATCTGCCCTGCATGAAAGGATCCTTCATGCCCTGTAAAGCCCTGCACAAGGACTTTGGAATGCTCATCAACAAGTACGCTCATGGATTTTTTTTTCATGCCAAAATTAAATTCTTTTAAAACAATGGCAAGTTTTATTTGATATTTTTGTACCTATGGTACAATTATCATTACTGGATACAATCTGTGCAATTTCAACCGCCCCGGGGATCGGAGCTATTGCTGTCGCAAGGATCTCAGGGCCCCTCACATTCACCACCCTCGAAAATATCTTCAAGTTTACAAACAAAAAAACTTCCCTTAAACAAGTTGTTTCACATACCATTCATCATGGTACTATCAATACAGCTGACGGGCCGTTGGATGACGCGCTGCTCAGTATTTTCCGTGCCCCGAATTCCTATACGGGGGAGGATGTAGCTGAACTTTCTATCCATGGCTCCGCTTACCTCCAGCGAAGAATAATGGAGGTGATGGTTGATCATGGTTTGCGGATGGCCGGGCCCGGCGAATTCACGCTGAGGGCATTTATGAATGGCAAATTCGACCTTACACAGGCCGAAGGCGTAGCCGATGTGATTGCCGCCCATTCGAAGATATCGCACGAACTTGCATTTTCCCAGCTCAGAGGTGGGTTTTCCAAGAAACTTAAGTCTTTACGGAAACAGCTTATCGACTTTGTTTCACTGCTGGAACTAGAGCTTGATTTCAGTGAAGAGGATGTGGAATTTGCCGATCGCAGCAGGCTTATTAAACTGGTGAGGATCATTAAAACTGAAATTTCGTCATTGGTTGAGTCATTCAGCCTTGGAAATGTTATCAAAACAGGAATACCGGTTGCTATCATCGGTAAACCGAATGTGGGAAAATCGACCCTGCTGAATGCCATTCTGAATGAGGAGAAAGCTATAGTTTCCGAAATCCCCGGGACGACAAGAGATGCTATTGAGGATACCATAGTCATCGGGGGATACAGTTTCCGTTTCATAGATACTGCCGGACTGAGGGCTGCCGAGAATGTGATTGAAAGCATGGGAATTGAACGGACCTGGCAGAAGATAAGCGAAGCAAGCATTGTGCTTTACGTTTTTGACGCCACGAAAGAATCCTTCGAAGACGTAGTCAGGGCACTTGATGATTTTAAAGACATTGCCGACAGCCCTTCGAGGCATCTTATCCTTGTGGGTAATAAACTTGATAAAGTTAAAAAGCTGCCAAAGGGATTTACTTCCTTCCTGAACCAGGAGACCATTTTCGTTTCAGCCAAACACCATGAAAACATTCACCAGATAGCTGAAAGCCTCGTAAGCAAAGTAAGTTTAAGTGGTATAAACGACGGCCTTGTTATCTCCAATTCCCGGCATTATGAGGCCTTGCAGCACGCGCAATCAGCATTAACCGGGGTGGAAACCGGCCTGTTGCAGGACATTCCTGCCGACCTGCTTTCAAGCAATATCCGAAATGCGTTGTATTATCTTGGCGAGATCAGCGGTGAGATCACAACGGATGATATCCTTGGGAATATTTTTTCCAGGTTTTGCATCGGAAAGTAACCGGCACAAATCAACCCAATAACAAATTTTAATTAAATCACGAAAAGCTCAGTAATAACGGGCTTTTTGTTTTGTTAATAAGTATCGTTTGTTATTTGTTTATTTTAGTATGCTTTGTATATCTTTGTACCTCACCTGTACCTCAGGACCGTTTGAAAAATAAAAAGTAATTCGCGTGAAAATTTATGCAACATACTGCAACGTAATGAAACAAACTGCAACATAATGCAACATTTATGAGCTCAAACATTAAGGTACAACGGATATGCCAATACTGCAATAACGAGTTTACTGCAAGAACTACAGTAACACTGTACTGCAGCGATGATTGTGCTAAAAAAGCTTATAAGGCCAGGAAAAGGGTAGAAAAGGTTGCAGAAAGCGACAAGGAAACCCAAATCATCAGGTTAAAACCAATAGAAGAATTGAAATCGAAAGAGTTTTTAACCATCTCTGAGGCCTGTAAACTTTTATCTGTAAGTCGTTGGACCATTTGGCGCGCAATAAAAAATAACAGCTTAAGAGCCGCTAAACTTGGCAGGAGGACATTAATCAGGCACGCCGACCTTGAAGCTTTGTTCAACTCAGACTTGATGGAGCAATTCGAAGAAGTCTCAGGGGAACAAGCTGAAAGGCAAAAGCATAAACAACCTGCAACAAAAGAAGAAGGAACTTTTAATATCGTTGATAGTTATACTCTGACCGAGGTCCAGGAGAAGTACCGCATTTCTGAAACAGCTTTACATAATTTAATTAGACGGCATAATATCCCTAAGATTAAAAAAGGGTGGTTCGCCTATGTCCCAAAGACGACAATTGATAACCTGTTGATGTAACATTAGCAATGACTGTAAAAGTTAAATTAAGATCTAAGGCAATTTCGGGAAACAGGCAAAGCCTATACCTGGATTTTTATCCGCCTATCCCCCACCCTGAGTCTGACAAACCAACCCGCCGGGAGTTTTTAAACCTATTTCTCTTCAATGAAATTGCTATTGAGGAGCAAAAGTACTTTGATCAACGAGGTAAGGAACAGAAAAGATTTGTCACTGTTACCGATAATAAGGGAAAACCGAAAAAAGTAAAGTTAAACCCTATTGATAAACAGCATAACCTTGACACCTGGAAACTTGCTGAGCAAATCAGGTCGAAACGGGAAAACCAATTGAATAAGCCTGAAATTTATACCGGCTATGAGATTGAGCAATTAAGGATAAAAGAAAGGGAAAACTCATCCTTCCTGGATTATTTCAATCAACTGAAAAATAAACGGCAGTCATCAAATCATGACAACTGGGTATCAGCATACAATTATCTTGAAAAATTTTCAGGCGGTAAATTTCAGGGATTATCTTATCAAGGTACCCAGCAACCGAAGTTCAAAAGCACTTCTTGCTCCAAATTCCGCTTCCTCCTATTTTAACAAATTCAAGGCAGCCCTGAAACAAGCATATATAGACGGGTATCTGAGGACCGATTTATATGTCAGGGTTGCCAGAATAAAAGAAGTTGAAACTCAGAGAAATTTTCTGACCATTGATGAGTTGAACAACCTGGTAAAAACCGAATGTGAAGATCAGATATTAAAAAACGCTGCCTTGTTCTCCGCCCTTACAGGTCTCAGATTTAGTGATATAGAAAAATTACAATGGAAGAATGTCGAGTATATAAACGATAACGGGTACTTTGTTCGTTTCGTCCAGCAGAAAACAAAAATGGTTGAAATGATGCCTATATCCGATCAGGCCAGCAGCCTTATGGGAGGACGCCGGCAACCGAATGAAAAGGTGTTTAAAGGTCTTACCTATTCGGCTTACTCCAATAAACACCTTGCTAAATGGATAGGATTGGCCGGCATTACCAAGGAAATTACCTTCCATTGTTTCAGACATACTTTTGCAACACTGCAGCTCAGTAAAGGAACTGACATCTATACGGTTTCCAAAATGCTTGGTCACAGAAGCTTGAAAACCACTCAGATCTATGCCAAGATTGTCGACCAGACCAAGAGAGTGGCAGTTGATAAGATCAAGTTGAAATTTTAATCACCGGTAATTATAAATCTAAGGACAAACTAATAAAACTACAGCATGACTACAGAGGCTCTTGACAAATGCCTGAACCTGCTTAACTATTCAATGGATCATGACCAGGCAAAAATCGATATCCTTTCAAATATGGACACCGATTTCCATAAAGATTATGTACAACCATTCAGGAGGGAACTTGGGTTAAACCTTCTATCAAAAGTGACTTTCCCGGAAAAGAAGGACTTAATAATATTCTATATCGATGAGCTTGACACGAATACTTCGATAAGTGAATTTTATGAGAACATTGAACCAGTAGATATAGAAAATGATGGCCCGATCTATCCGATATGGTATCGAGGACAATATGAAACAGATAAACTGGGAGTGTCGGAAGTTCGCGCACATTACCTCTTTGCTCTTCTTTTCTATGAAATCCAATATTACTGTAACATCTACCATGTCCCTTTCATTGAAATCTGTGAGGATCGATTTTTTGAGCTTAATTTCATTGATATTGATCCTACCCTAGTAAATAAGGAATGTCATGAATTGACCCGGGCTTCAATCAAAATCAAACAGAATCCAGTTCTGGAAGGGAAGCCCATCTTCATTTTATCAAGTGTCCAGCAGATTTTCAATCTTTTAAAAGAGTATTTTGCTGTAACTGATCAACCGTCCTTCTTAAACTTGTTGCAAGGGGGTGATAATGCAAGCAAATCTCTGATATTCTTAGGATCAGGTAATCGATTGGCTGATTCTTTCAAGCAATTATATGATTGTGAAATTATAAAGGGGTGTTCGAAAAAGGATCTCGAAAACTGGATTTGCATGAATTTTGTTTATCATCACAGAGGAAAGATACAAAAATTCAAAAAAAGATACCTCAATGATATCATCTCCACATCAGGCGACAAGTGCCGTAAACCCATTCTGAATGTTACTCTTGAAAAGGCGACCGGAAACTATCTTATAACAAAGGTTTAAAATCTTATACGGGTTTTGTACGGGTTTTCGTGCACCGTATTGCAACCCTACTAAGAGTTCATATACCATTGCAGCAAGTTTCACATTTAAAACTTGTATACGATGGAAATAACATTTGAGCAACTTCCCAAAGCCGTTACTCAGCTTCATGATAAGCTTGACAACATAGAACGGCTTCTCCTTTCAAAAAGTAATGATCCGCAGCCGGAGCCTGATCAGCTTTTAACAATTAAACAGGCCGCTGAAATTTTAGCTCTTACTGTACCAACGGTTTATGGATTGGTTCACAGGGCCGAGATCCCTGTATGTAAACGAGGCAAACGCCTTTACTTCCCCAAAAAAGAATTAATGGAATGGATTTTAGCCGGTCGTAAAAAAACGTTGTCTGAAATCGAAATTGAAGCCAATACTTATTTAAATAACCAATCAAGAAGGAGGTCGAAATGAGTATTGTTGAATGCTTAAAATCATTTCTCAGGGACATTGATAAAATAAATGAGATGACCGAATTTGCAGTCAGGGTCCATTTTGACCAAAAGCCAATATCGAGAGAGATCCTTTCTGAAGTACTTCCGATGATCCTTGACCGGGGAGAACACATTCATAAACAGCTTGCAAAAGGTATTGCCATTGAAACAGAATTGGCATTGCTTGAGGAAGAAACCAAGGATTTGAATGGAGCAGAAATTTATGTTATACCCTGGTTCCGGGAATCCAATGAATTGACCAGGCCAAATGCCTTTAAGCATTCATTATCTTGACCCGGCCCAATAATTTTCAAATAAAAGTCTAAATGATAACCGCAAATAATTTTCCTGAAAATGAAGTGTGTTTATTGGAAGTCCCTCCTTTGGATCATCCTGTAAATAGCACCTTTGACACAAGTTCCATAGGAAAGGCACCCCTAGGTAAAAAGAAAAGGACCGTGAAGGTCAGCAAAAATAATAACGATATCCCAGACAATGTGGTCCTTTCTGAATATGAAAAATACGGTTTCTACCAACATGGAAACTGTTACTTTTTCAGAACTAACCATGGGCCAAGGCGTGGTTCCAACTTTATCATGGAACCACTATTTCACATTGTTTCCATGAATAACTCCAAAAGGTTGTACAAAATCACAAATGAACATGGCTTTATCCAGGTGATTGAACTTCTCCAGAAGGATCTTATTTCGATCAGCAGCTTCAAACTTCGTGTGGAAAGCCTGGGGAATTTTCTGTTTGAGGGGAATGATGCTGACCTTTGCAAGCTGAAAAGATACCTATACGATAATACTGAGAGTTGTAACGAAATAGTTCAATTAGGTTGGCAGAAAGACGGATTCTGGGCCTGGAGCAATGGAATATCCTCCATGGTTTTCATGAATGCAGATTGCAACGGTATTGTCAGACATGCCGACAAAAATTACTATCTGCCTTCCTCCAGTGCTATATATAATGGGGAAGACAATCTCTTTGTTTCCGAGCGCAGGTTCAAATTCATTTCGGGAAATATTTCCTTTAATGAATATTCAATTAGGCTTATCAGCGTTTATGGTGACAATGCGATATTTGGCCTCTGCTTCTATTTCGCATGCCTGTTTCATGATCACATTACACGTCTCTTTGGTTTTTTTCCCCTGCTTAATCTCTTCGGACCCAAGGGGACCGGAAAGACGGAGCTTGCAATAAGTCTGCTTCAATTCTTCGGCCACCAGTCAAAGGGGCCCAATATTACAAATACCACCAATGCAGCCCTAGCGGATCACGTTGCATTGTTTTCCAATGCCTGCTGCCATATTGATGAATACAAAAATAATATGGAATATGAGAAGATTGAATTTCTCAAAGGGCTCTGGGACGGTACTGGCAGAACCCGCATGAATATGGATAAGGATAAGAAAAAAGAAACAACCCATGTAGATTGTGGGATCATCGTTTCTGGCCAGGAAATGCCAACGGCGGACATTGCCCTGTATTCACGTCTTATTTTTCTCTCATTCAGCAAGGTAGAATTCAGTGATCATGAAAAATCTTCATTTAACGAGTTGAAAGAGCTTGAAAAACAAGGCCTTTCACATTTGACCCATGAACTGCTGCAGCATCGCAGCCTGTTTATTCGCGATTTCATTGAGAATTATTCACAGGCATCGGAAGAACTTTCCCTTGCACTCAAAGGTAATATTATAGAAGATCGGATTTTCCGCAATTGGCTTATCATCCTTGCATCCTACCGGACCTTGAAAAATGCGATTATCGTTCCCTGGTATTATCCGAAGCTGTTGGAAACGGCTGCTCATCTTATTATCAGGCAGAATGCAGAAACTAAAAAAAGCAATGAATTTTCGATTTTTTGGGATATTGTTGAATTCTTGACCCAGGATGGACAAATCAGAGAAGGGGTCGATTTCAGGGTGGACTTCGTTTCCAAGCTAAAGACCGACAAACTGACCACTGAAACCTTGTGGAATCCGGCTAAGCATGTTCTTTTTCTCAACCATTCAAGAGTGTTCCAACTATACAGGGTTCACGGTCAGAAGTCAAAAGACACCATCCTCCCATTGAAAACCCTTGAATATTATCTGACAAATTCTAAAGAGTACCTGGGAAGAAAAGCTTCCGTGAGTTTTAAGGTTGAAGAAAATCATAGGGTGGTCGAAGACCAGGAAAGCATGAACGGCAGGGATGGGAGAACTGTAAAGAAGATAACCCGGCATATCACTACCGCCATGGCTTTTGATTATGACATGCTGAATATTTCTATCCTCAACGTTGTCCAGCATGAAACCCCAGATTCCGAATCAAAGGAAGTCAGGGAAGACCTTCCATTTTGAAATAAGTAAGTCTTGGCAGAGATGATAACAATAACTACAACAACTACAAAAGCTACAATACTCTAAGATAATAAAAATCAGTCATTTCTAAATATTTAGGGGAATAAATCTTCAACTACTATGAACTACATATAACTAAAAGAACTACAGATAGCTTCAAGAAAACATCAATATTTACCCTGGAAAATTCATTATGATTATGATTAACAGAAACATAAATAGTTGTAGCTGGTGTAGCTTAAGAAGCTGGCAGGATTTATATATCACAGAGAATAAACAAGTTCAGATTGCCTAATCTTACTACAAATATTTTTACTCAGTGTATTGAGTAATTTATCTCAATTGTTTTAGGGGAGCAATATCATCTGATATAAACAAAGGCCTTCCCTTTAACCAATGGAGCTCATTATAATATATAGGGGAGCAGGTTGGTTACATATCGTAATTTCTTTCCTGTTTTATAAAGGGGCATTTCATATATCGCATGAAAACGATTTCACTAAACCTGATTTTCCGACAGGGCGTGGCGGGGTCTTTAGACAAAGGTGAGGGTCAAAAACAAAATTTTATGCCAATTTATTTCTGACTATCAATGTATTAACTTTTTTTTCATTGCACCGCTTCAATTTTTCTTATTTGTCGGTATTTCTGATAGTTATATCATTTATCGTCATCTTCCCTATTAATGTATATGTCCTATATATAAAAGGGGCATTTCATATATCGCATGAAAACGATTGCAATAAATCTGATTTTTCGATAGGGCGGGGCGTGGTCCTTAGACGAATTTGGCAGGATATTTGAAGATTATTTTTCCCAATATCCTGCAAAAGTGTGAGTTAAACAGATTTTTTTGAGAACAGGCTGCAAATGCAGCCAGAATCATGTTATTTCATTGATCTACTGAGAGTAGCGGCTTCTTTTTCTTTGATAAGTGGTGTCGAGAAAAAGAAGCAAAAAGAAATCACCCAACTGCAATTGCAGAAGTGCAATTGCACCATGATGTCAATAACTGACAAGAGTATTGCAATAATGCATTTCCGCCTGTGGAGCAATCGCATTTAACCAAAACTACTGCAAATAGACAAATCTGCAGTAGTTTTCGTTAACAAGGACTAAAAAAATGATTGCCCGTTCTATTTGAAATACATGATGTTAATTCTTCTTCAACCAGTTTAGTCTGATGTTATAGTGTAGGAGGTATGCCCGTTTAAAAATTGTCGGTCTCCCGTGTCCAGTGAGACTCTTCCCTGACCTTTTAAAGATCCTTATACAAAGAAAGCCTGAGACATCATCTCCTGTTCCTGCCGTGGAATTCCTACCTTTTCAGCTATACGCTTCCAATTCCTTACTTCCTTTTTCACTTGTTCAATGATTTCTGATGCTCTTTTGTCGGTTAACCGGAAAAAAGATCGGACTTCCAAGGCAAGCTCCAGGTCAAGGGAATTATCAGTCAATGAAATGTTCAGCGTCAACCCATTCCCGGAAGGATTTGGATTCAAATCGTACGCAGGTGAAAGTTTCCAGCCTCTATCGGTTAACAAAAATCCGTGATTTCTTAAATGATCATCCGTATTCCTAACACAGATGCTGAAAACTATTCTTCGCCATACTTCTTCCAGGTCACTATTGACATCGACTCCATTTTGCATCAGAAATTCTGCAATTTCAAGGTAACTGGCTCCATCTTTGAAATCTGTCCCGTCAATGTAACCCAGCAGGGTCATTGCCGAAGCAAAATGAATCCTCTCCCCTCTTTGTGTTCTGTCAAATCGCTTGGTTAAAAATGTATGGCCTTTCTGAGAATAGATTTCAGCTTTTGATTCAGGGACGGATAAACCGGATCGTCTGGCAAGTTCCCAAACAACCATTTCCCAACCACCTGTGTCGAAAAGATCGCTTCTGCTGGGGAATTTTGCTATCCACAGTCCTTTCCTGAGATCAAAGACATTTGCTTTTGGCCTTGCTCCGCCAATTGAAGATCCGGGAGCTAACAAAAGGTTCAGCCATGCTGAATATCTCGTATCATTAAATGACTCATCCTTTTCTAACTGAAGACTTGCTTCCTCAAGTTCCCGCAACCGTGTCATCAGAGGAATCGCCAGATTCTGGTCATCATCGAGAAACGGGCCGGCCTCTTCCAACTTAAATCGTAAACCTCCCAACCTGAAGATATCATGCACTCCGAGCAGATAGTCCGATTCTTGAAGAGGTTTCGGTTTTCTGCCTTCCTTTCGTGCGACAAATGCTTCCCTTCTGTTCATTAACAACCTTCCCCAACGATCAGGTGATGAGTCCAGAAATAAACCGAAGTTTGTTTTTTCCTCACCTGGATATTGTGGTCCTGATAGCAGTTTCAAATCCGGATCCAGCAAATGATATTTTCCCGAATCGATCCAATTTTTATCATATTCAAAAGAAAATACTTCCTTCCCTCTTACGGATAAGCAATGAAGGTTCCCTATTTTAACTGGTCCATCCAGACCTTTCCAGTCGGCAAATACCAGGATGTCTTTCTGAGCCATTTCTAATCCTCCTTGGTTTTTGTTCTTTTAGGTGCACGAGATTTTACCAGCAGTTTCGAATCCTGCAGTTTTCTGCCTAGCAGATCATCATTTGCAACTTTAAGCAAGTCCTTTTCAAGACCTAGGACAAAGAGGACCTGGAGATATGCACCAATGCTTACACCGGACTTGCCCTTCTCTATTGAAACAATCGTTTGCCGGCTTAGGTTTGCTCTTTCTGAAACCTGCATGGTACTCAGTTTACGACGCAGCCTTGCCAGCTTAATGTTTTCACCGAGTTCAGCCAGGATTTGCTGAATGCGAGGCAGCAGAACAATCTTTCTCTGTTCCATAATGTCAATAATATTTTACAAATATAATACTATTTGTCTAATATATTCAACATTATTAATAATTCTTATATTTAAAGATGATTATAGTCCCCGAAATTTTATAAATCAAGATGCTTTTTTCTTTCATATCCTGGCAAAGACAAAAGCAAGCAAAAAAGAAACCCTATCCCCTACCCACGGTTTTGCTCGAAATTTTCCTACAAAGCTACCTTTCGAATAATTCGCCTGCAGTGATAGTGGCTTAAAACTGTCAAGGGCGACCTCCACTTAGGAATTGTCGCTCTTCGAGTGTTTTCAGATTGTTCCAATCGTGACCTACCCCCTTGACATTATTTATTATTCGCGGTTTAAGCCT
>JAPLDK010000058.1 GCA_026391775.1 Bacteroidota bacterium | reverse complement strand
TGACGTATATTCTCGAAAAACCGGATTATCCCGAATTCAAATATCATTTTCCTGTGGTCCTGCCGGAGTAAACGACTTTTATTTTACTACCAGGTGAACCGTCTGCCTTGTCTTCTGCTCAAGAAGTACAGTACGTCCTTTTGTTAAGCGGTAAATGGCCGAGGGGGTATAATGCCTCACGGTGAAAAGTTCAACATTATAGTTGCAACGGATTTCGTAATCCAAAGACAATTCTTCGATCAGTTCGGATAGGACATGCTCATTTCTATCGAGGCAGACTGAGAAGCTGATTGCCGAGTTCTGCATGACATTGGCTTTTGCCCTGTACTTTGCCAGAACCGTAAAGATCTGGCTCAGGTTTTCCTCAACAATAAATGAGAAATCCCTGGGAGAAATGGAGATCAGGACCTGGTTTTCTTTACGGATATAGATTGGGAACGGTATGTCCCAATGGTCAATATTGGTGATGAGTGTACCTGCAGCTCCTGGTTTTTCAAAGCTCTTTACATACAGCCTGATACCTGCATTTTCCAGTGGCCGTATCGTTTTTGGGTGGATAACCGAGGCCCCGTAATAGGCAAGCTCAATAGCTTCACGATAGGAGATTATGGCAAGTTTTTTCGGATTTCTGAACCATTTCGGATCAGCGTTCAAGACACCCGGCACATCTTTCCAGATGGTCAATTCCGATGTCTTAAGCACATAGGCCAGTATAGCTGCAGTATAGTCGGAACCTTCCCGTCCAAGTGTAGTGGTATTTCGGGAATTGTCGGACCCAATAAAACCCTGAGTAAGGGCAACACATCCGTTACCGGAGTTTGCAATCCAGGGGAGAATTGCCGAATTGACCCTTTCGCCGGTTTTTTCCCAATTCACTCTGGCTTCGCGATAGGTCTGATCTGTCATTACAAGTTCCCTTGCGTCAAAAAGACTGCACGGGATGCCTTTTAAATTCAGGTAATTACCCAGGATGCAGGAAGAGAAAAGCTCGCCAAAGCTTACGATCTGATCGTATTCAAAATCGTAGGTCTTTTTGCTTTTATCATAAAGATGCCCTTTCCTGATATATCCCCTGAGCTGATCAAAAAGGGAGTCAGCCTCACCGTAAACCTGGTGACTTTCATTTGGAAATAGTTCACGGAGAACGGTAAAATGAGTTTCATAGATAGCCCTGTATGAATCGATGAGGAGAACCGGATCATTGGCCATGTAATGTTTTAGCAGGACTTCCAGGGCATTGGTTGTCTTTCCCATAGCCGAAACCACTGCCAGGACAGGAGTATTCCGGTACTTCTTCAGGATACGGCATACATTGCGAAAACCGGCAGCGGAGTTAACGGATGCTCCACCGAATTTAAACACTTTGAGTTCCATCAAAGCAAAGGTAAGGTATTTGTCCCGAAGGTTAATCTGCAGCAAATAGCTATCTTTGCAGTTCCTTAAGAGAACGGATATGAAAAATCATTCGCCTGAATTCCGCCCGGAATAAACGCTGCGTAAGTATATTCCTCTTGTGAACCACTATGACCTGATCGAACAATATTTGCAGGATCCCAGGACCATTGCGGTTTCGGAAATCCTGAACGGCCTTTCGCATTCACGTTTCAGCCTTAAAGGGCTTGTGGGATCATCAAGGTCATTTGTTACCGCATCTGTATTCAGAAAAACCCCTCAGGTTCACCTCGCCATACTCCCCGACAGGGAGTCGGCCGCTTATTTCCTGAATGACCTTGAACAGATCTTCGGGGAGAGTTCGGCCGAATCGGAAAAAAAAAGCATCCTGTTTTTCCCTTCCTCCTTTAAGAAAGGAGTATTGAGTGGGCTCAAGGACAACCAGGGTTTACTATTGAGGACCGAGGTACTGAACCGGCTGAACAACCATCTGGGGAGTTTCTTTGTTGTCACATATCCTGAAGCAATTGCCGAAAAGGTAGTCAACCGTAAATTCCTTGAAAAAAACACATTGAAGCTTACGGACGGGGAAAAAGTGAACATGGATTTTATCCTTGACCTGCTTGTTGAATATGATTTTGAACGTGCCGATTTCGTTCTGGAACCCGGGCAGTTTGCGCTCAGGGGAGGCCTGATAGACGTATATTCCTTCAGCTGCGACCATCCTTACAGGATTGAATTCAGCGGCGACAGCATTGCATCGATACGCACCTTCGACCCTTCGGCCCAGCTTTCGCTCGATAAAAAGGAAACGATTACGATAGTACCTGACATCCGCGTAAATCCGGAAAAAAACACAGGATATGAGCCACTGCTCGCTTTTCTTCCCGAAAAATCGGTCATCTGGCTTGAAGATACCCAATTCTGTGCCGACCAGATGGACAAACTCACGGGTTCCGATCTGCTGATGAAAAGCAAGGAATTTCTGCCACTGTTGCTGGAATTTTCTTCAGTCGAGTTCGGCAGGCAGTTTTTCTTTAAAATAGCTCAGCAGATTGATTTCAATACAGCACCCCAGCCTTCCTTCAACAAGAATTTTGATTTGCTGATGGCGGACCTCAGGGATCATGCTGCAAAAGGTTATGCGAATCTTATACTGGCTGACGGTCCCAAGCAAGCCGATCGGCTGAAAATGATATTGGAGGATTGTGAGCGACCCAACGTTTTTGTTCACGTAATTCATGAGGGCTTCATCGACCATGACCTCAAGCTTCTCTGCTACACCGATCACCAGATATTCGAACGCTATCAGCATTATCATCTCAGGGATGGCTACACCAGCAAGGAAGCACTGACCCTTAAGGAGATCTACGACCTTAAACCGGGCGATTTTGTGACCCATATTGACCATGGGGTGGGGCGTTTCGATGGGCTTGAGAAGATCGTGAATAACGGGAAAGAACAGGAAGCCATCCGCCTTATCTATAAAAATGAAGACGTGCTTTACGTCAGTATTCATTCGCTTCACCGCATTTCAAAATATATTGGTAAGGAAGGGACTCCACCGGTACTGAACCGGCTGGGCTCGGACTCCTGGAACAAGCTCAAGGCAAAGACCAAGAGCCGGGTCAAAGACATTGCACGTGATCTCATTAAACTGTATGCCGAAAGGCGCACTACCAAAGGCTTTGCATTCGCACCCGATACATACATGCAAACTGAGCTTGAGGCATCCTTTATTTATGAGGATACACCCGACCAGATCAAGTCGACGATGGATGTTAAAAAGGACCTTGAAGCTGAATTCCCTATGGACCGGCTTGTTTGCGGGGATGTTGGCTTTGGCAAGACCGAGATTGCCATCAGGGCTGCATTCAAGGTGGTTGCAGATTCCAAGCAGGTTGCTATCCTGGTGCCTACGACAATCCTTGCCCTTCAGCATTACAAAACTTTTTCGGAAAGGCTGCGTGATTTCCCCTGCCGGGTTGAATATATAAACCGTTTCAGGAGCGCCAGGAAACAGACCCAGATCATCAAAGACCTTCAGGATGGAAAAGTCGATATCCTGATCGGTACGCACAGGATACTTGGAAAGGACTTGCATTTCAAGGACCTCGGCCTTCTGATCATCGATGAGGAACAGAAATTCGGTGTGGCAGCAAAAGAAAAGATGAAGAGGCTCAGGGTGAATGTCGACACCCTTACCCTGACAGCTACACCTATTCCCCGCACACTGCAGTTTTCTCTGATGGGGGCAAGGGATCTTTCCATCATCAACACCCCTCCGCCCAACAGGTTTCCTGTTCAGACCGAGCTGCATTCCTTTCATGAAGATGTTTTCAGGGAAGCCATCAGCACTGAATTATCAAGGGGAGGACAGGTTTTTGTAGTGAATACGAGGGTACAGAATATAGGTGAAGTTGCAGGGATGATACAAAGGCTGGTGCCCGGAGCGGCAGTAGCTGTGGCACACGGGCAAATGGATGGCCCGAAACTTGAAAAGGTGATGCTCGATTTCATTGAAGGCGAGTTCGATGTGTTGGTTGCCACAACCATCATTGAATCGGGCCTTGACATTCCGAATGTCAATACTATTATCATCAACGATGCCCATCATTACGGCCTTAGCGACCTTCATCAGCTCAGGGGCAGGGTGGGACGTTCAAATAAAAAAGCGTTCTGCTACCTGATAGCGCCGCCCCTGTCAATCCTGACCGACGAAGCCAGGAAGCGGCTAAGAGCCATTGAGGAATTTTCGGAGCTTGGCAGTGGCTTCAGCATTGCAATGCGCGACCTGGACATACGAGGGGCAGGAAATATTCTGGGGGCGGAACAAAGCGGGTTCATTACTGAGATCGGCTATGAAATGTATCAAAAGATCCTTGATGAGGCTCTTACCGAGTTGAAAGAACAGGATTTCGGCGAACTGTTCCGCGACTTGCCGGCCCGCCCCCTCGTAAAAGACTGTGTTATTGAAACCGATATGGAGATCCTGATACCGGATGCGTACGTTACAAACATCACCGAACGCTTAAATCTTTATAAAGAATTGGATTCCATAGAGGACGAAAATAATCTTGATGAATTCAGGGACCGGCTTGCCGACAGATTCGGGCTTGTTCCACCTCAGACCGACGACCTCCTTCTGACTATCCGCCTTAGAAAGGCTGCAAAAAGCATAGGGTTTGAAAAACTTATCCTCAGAAAAGGGAGAATGAATGCGTATTTCCCGTCTAACCCTCAATCAACCTATTATCAATCCAAATCGTTTACAAGTATACTTGACCTGGTCAAAGACCCCTCCATGGGATTGCGGTTGAAGCAGGAAGGGAACAAACTTTACTTTGTTTTTCGTGAAACTGAAACGATTGCCCGGGGACTTAAAAAGCTGGAAGGCTTAAAGAGTGCAATGTAATATTTTAAATGTTTATTGAAATTTCTTAAATTCGCATAAATTTTTCCGAGGTGTCTGATAGTCTTGTTATAATCCCAACATACAATGAAAAGGAAAATATTGAACGGATCATCCGTACTGTATTCTCCCTGCCAAAAGACTTTCATATACTGATCATTGATGATAATTCCCCTGACGGCACAGCAGAGATCGTTTCCAGGCTTATGAAAGAATTTCCAGGCCAACTGTTCATGGAACAGCGCAAGGGAAAACTCGGGCTAGGGACTGCCTACATTCATGGTTTTCACTGGGCCATCGACAGGAAGTATGACTTTATTTTTGAGATGGACGCCGATTTCTCACATAATCCCGAGGACCTTGTAAGGCTGTATGACGCAGCTAAAAACAAGGGTGCCGACCTGGTGATAGGCTCACGTTACATTACCGGTGTAAATGTTGTTAACTGGCCGATTGGCAGGGTGCTGATGTCATATTACGCTTCAGCCTATGTGAGGTTCATTACAAGAATGAAGATATGGGATACCACAGCCGGGTTCAAATGTTACACCCGTCCGGTGCTTGAAGCCATTGACTTTGACAATATTCACTTTACCGGATATGCTTTTCAGATTGAAATGAAATTCCTTGCCTGGAAACTTGGCTTTAAGATTGTTGAGGTTCCCATCATTTTTACTGACCGCACACTGGGTGAGTCAAAAATGAGCAAGGGGATCTTTAAGGAAGCCGTTTTTGGCGTGATCACACTTCGTTTCAAAAGCCTTTTTAAGAAATACAGGCGCAAAAATGCCTGAATCCTTTTCCCTGTTTTTATAATGGAATCATATTTTATTCACAATGCCCTCATTGTCAATGAAGGAAAGCAGTTTCCAGGTTCATTGATCATAACCGACGGGCGGATCCGGGAGATTTATGACGGCCCCAGGCCGGGCTCCTTTTCTCTTCCCTCAGGAACAATAGAAATTGACGCCGGCGGACAGGTTTTGATGCCCGGCGTAATCGACGACCAGGTCCATTTCAGGGACCCGGGCCTGACCGACAAAGGCGACCTGTATACTGAAAGCAGGGCTGCTGTGGCCGGAGGAGTCACCTCCTTTATGGATATGCCCAATACCCTGCCAAAAGCCACAAGCCTTGAAATCCTTGAGGAAAAATACAACCTGGCAGCAACAAAGTCACTTGCAAACTTCTCTTTTTTCCTTGGCGCTACCAATGATAACCTTGATGAGATCAAGAAAGCGGATCCTTCGAGGATCTGCGGGCTTAAAATATTTACCGGTGCCTCAACCGGAAATATGCTTGTTAGCGATCCGGCCGTCCTCGACGCCATCTTCAGGGAATCACCTTTGCTTATCGCAGTCCACAGCGAAGACGAAGCCATCATCCAGGCAAATCTAAAGACCTACAGGGAACGGTACGGAAACGATATTCCCATTGAAGCCCATCCCCTTATCCGCAGTGAAGAAGCTTGTTATAAATCTTCAGAGATGCTTGTTAGACTTGCCCGTAAGCATAAAGCCAGGCTGCATCTTTTACACCTCTCCACTGCAAAAGAGCTGGATTTGCTTGATAATAGAATACCCCTTGCGGAAAAGCTGATCACGGGGGAGGTCTGTGTTCATCACCTCTGGTTCGACGAAAGAGATTATGCCGAGCTGGGCTCCAGGATCAAATGGAACCCTGCCATCAAGACAGAGAAGGATAAACTGGGATTGTTACAGGGGCTCATCAATGATACGGTCGATATTGTTGCAACCGATCATGCACCTCATCTGTTAAAGGAAAAAGAAAATTCATATACTTCTTGTCCTTCCGGCGCTCCCCTGATTCAGCACAGCCTCGTTGCAATGCTTGCTTTTTATCATATGGGCAAACTGCCTCTTGAAAAGATTGTAGAAAAACTTTGCCATTCGCCTGCCGTGCTATACAGGATAAAGGAAAGGGGCTTTATCAGGAAAGGATATTTTGCTGACCTGGTGTTGGTTGATATGGATGCACCATGGACCGTTGCACCGGATAATATTCTATATAAATGTGGCTGGTCGCCCTTTGAAGGTGTAACTTTCAGGTCGAGGGTCAATATGACCTGGGTGAATGGACACCTTGTTTTTGACCGGGGGAGATTTCATGAATCTGTCAAAGGCCGGCGGCTCTCCTTCAATACATAACATTTAAAATTATTTACATATGAAAATCTCAATCTCAACATTCCTGGGTTTACTGGTATTTTTAGCTACCGCCTGCCGTTTCGAGCAGAAAGTCATTGAAGAAACCTATGCCGACGGCTCGCCGAAGCGGGTTTGTATTTATAAGGGAAAAGGCGAAAACAGGGAGATGATCAGGGAAACAACCTACTATGAAAACAAGCAGATGCAGATGGACGGAGGTTATAAGGACGGGAAACGCGACGGTTTATGGGTCTCCTGGTATATGAATGGCAACAAATGGAGCGAAGGCACATTTAAAAACGGCAGAAGTGAAGGTAAGAGGGTCACTTATTTCGAGAATGGGAAGGTACGGTATGAAGGGGCGTACAAGAATGATCAGCGTATCGGCAAGTGGCGTTTTTATGATGAAAGCGGCAAGCTTTTAGCTGAGCAGGATTTTTCTGCTCCACAGAAATAAAAAAAAGGCCCGGAATTTTCCGGGTCTTTTTTTATCTGTCTAAACAGGTTTAGTCAACCATGATCACGAGGTACTTGGAATTGCTCCAGAATGCCTTGTAATCAAGGATCTGCAGTGACTGAATAACTTTCTTGTCACCTGTGAATTTGTAGGATGTGCTCGGATGGCTTGAGAGGATCTTGGCTTTCTTGCTCAGAATGCTGATCTCTGTGACCTTGCGGATATCGATCTTGGTAAACAGTTCTTTGTTGAAATCGGCCAGGATATCGCCTTTCTTGATAACACCATTCTTCTTCAGGTCTTTGCTGGTGCCGATAACATAGTAAGCTGTATTGATAGCTTCTTCCTGTGATGCGATAGTCTGGGTCTGGTTGTTGATCTTCTGTCCCTGGTCGTTAACAGTCTTGCTCAGAGTGTCGATCTTTAATGTGGCAGCTTCGAACTTGATGTTCATTTTGGCGAGTTTGCCTCTCATATCCTCGATCTCGGCGCTCTTTAAAACAATGTCTTTTTCAAGGCGGGAAACCATTTTCTGTAATTCGTCAACTTTCATATTTGCAGCTTTCAGTTTCTTGGTCAGTTTGGCAAGCTGATCCTTATTTTTAAGCATCATGCTGTAAATAGTCTGGATATCGGTTTTGATCTGGTCCTTGGCGGTCTGCTTGAGTTCACCACCGCGCTCGGTACTTAGATTAATAACATTCTCCTTCATCTTGATCGTATCCAGAGTGCCCTGGATATCGTTGATTGAACGGACGAATTCGTTGATTGCCTCATCCTTTTGTATGGTCTGTGTCATCAGGCTGTCGTTACGTGCCTGTAATTCTTCTGCTTTTTTCTTGGCTTCACGGCCGCATGATGCGACGAAAACCGGAATAAGAAGAAGCAAAAAGTACTTTTTCATTGCTTTGGGTTTTAAATTTGAAGCTAAATTAGTAATAAATTTACCGTCTGAGTCAAGTATTTATGTTTTTTTCAGTCAGATGGACAAATTCTCCTCAATAATACTGAAGCCGGGCAAGGAAGCAGCGGTTTTACGGCGGCACCCCTGGATCTTTTCGGGAGCTATTGATAACAAGGATAATGATCTTAGGGAAGGAGAGGTTGTTGAGGTGTTTTCCTCCGACAGGAAATATCTGGCAACCGGCCATTTTTTGCAGGGATCCATTGCGGTTAAGTTGTTTTCTTTCATGCGGACGGCAGCCGGCTTTGATTTCTGGCTGGGTCGGCTGCAGCAAGCCTTCGAACTGAGGAGGAAGACCGGCCTTACCGACAGTCCTTTGACCAACGCTTACCGGCTCGCCTTTAGTGAAGGAGATGAACTGCCGGGCCTGATCATCGACTGGTATAATGGAGTGGCAGTGATACAGACCCATTCATTGGGTATGCATACTATTAAACTTATTTTGGTCGATGCCCTGAAGGAGATCTATGGTGAAAAACTTATCGCCGTATATGATAAAAGTTCGGAAACCATGGCGCGTTCTTCATCCCGCATCCCACATCGCGAATCCGGGATCCGGGACCCTGGATCCCGGATCCCTGATCAATTCCTGTATAGCAGTAGCGGGGCCATCGAAATCACCGAGATCGGCCATAAGTTCCAGGTCGATTTCGTAAATGGCCAGAAGACCGGTTTTTTCCTTGACCAGCGCAGCAACCGCATGTTCGCCCAGTTTTATGCAAAGGACCGTTTGGTCCTCAATACCTTTTGCTATTCCGGCGCCTTTTCGGTTTACTGCCTGAAAGGGGGTGCAAAGCATGTTCATTCGGTCGACAGTTCCAGGCAGGCTATAGGCTGGACGAAGGAAAACCTGGCTCTTAACACACTCGATGAAAACCGCCATTCAGAGGAAGTCGCTGATGTAAAGATATTTCTGAGAGAAAGTAGAGAAAAGTATGGCATGATCATCGTGGACCCCCCGGCCTTTGCCAAGACCCACCAGGTCACAAACAATGCCCTTCATGCCTATGTGCAGCTGAATGCCTCCGCTATCCGTCATCTTGAACCGGGTGGCATGCTGTTCACATTCTCCTGTTCCCAGGCTATAAACAGGGAGATGTTCCGTTCTGCTCTTCAGGCGGCTGCCATTGAAACCGGAAGGAATGTTAGAATTCTGCATCACCTTTCCCAGGGGCCCGATCACCCGGTAAGCATTTATCATCCCGAAGGGGAATATCTCAAGGGCTTGATACTGGAGGTGGAATGACCCAAACATACCGCTTCCCTTCCGAATATTCTCATCTCTGGGCAATCGAACCCGGTACCATTTACCTGAATCATGGTTCTTTCGGCGCCTGTACAAAATACATCCTTAATAAGCAGCAGGAATACAGGAATATGCTTGAAAGCCAGCCCATGCGGTTTATGGTGAGGCAACTGGAAGAGATGATCCATGCCGCAAGGGAAAAAGTCGCAGCCTTTGTGAATTCAGATCCTGATGATCTTGTCTTTATCCAGAATGCAACAGCCGGAGTAAATACAGTGTTCAAATCTCTTCATTTCGAACCAGGCGATGAGATCCTCATAACTAATCATACTTACTTTGCTTGCCGGAAATTGCTGGAATACATTGCAGAAGCTACCGGCGCTATACTGATTGAAGCAACGTATGATATTCCCGTTTCTTCACCCGGCCTGATCACCGAAGCTGTGCTATCCGCAGTCAGCCCTAAAACAAAAATAGCCCTGATTGATCATATTACCTCTGCCACGGCATTGATACAGCCTGTAAAGGAGATCGTAAGGGAATTGGAGAAGAGGGGAGTCGATACCATGGTCGACGGGGCCCATGTGCCGGGAAGTATCCCCCTCGATATTGAAAGCATTGGCGCTGCGTATTACACGGCCAACTGCCACAAATGGCTTTGTTCGCCAAAGAGCGCTGCTATTCTGCATGTAAGGAAAGACAAGCAGAAGCAGATACTGCCTCTTATCATCAGTCATGCAGGGCATAAGGCAGAACCCTTTGCCGAAAGGTTTTTCTGGCAGGGGACTCTTGATCCTTCTCCCATTCTTTGTGTGACCGATTCCATTGATTATATGGCTTCCCTGATGCCCGGGGGTTGGGATGCCATCATGAAACGCAATCACGAAGTTTGCATTCAGGCCCGTGATCTTTTCTGCAGTGAAATGGGTTTATTGCCATCCTGCCCGGAGGAAATGAATGCAGGCATGTCGACCATTGAGCTTCCTGATCTTGGAGAAATGAAACCTCCCGATTATAAGAACTGCGATGCTATCCAGAATGAGATCTACCTGAAATATAGCCTCGAATTACCCTTATGGTACTGGTCCCAGCCGCCGAGGCGCATAACCCGGCTCTCAGTACAGTTGTATAATTCACCGGAGCAATTCAGTTATGCGGTCCGGATGCTGAAGCAATATTACAGGCCCGGATAAACTGCCGCCATACGTTAACATCTTTAGCCAGACTAATCATGACCGCATGAGCAATGGATCTCATGCTTTGCTTTTTTAAAACACTCCCTTCCTTCACGGAATGACAGCCAGGCCAGGGCAAAAGTACCAAGTTCGTCAATAAAAGGCATCCTGGTCAGCTCGTAAATACCGCTGGACACAAGCAATATCAGAGACATATAAATGCACACCCTGGTGCATTCAGCATCTGAAAGTATAGCTTTTGACTGCAATTTTTTCCCGGTGCGGGTTTTACCCCATACCAGGGCAATCATCAGGATCATTGAAGCCAGGGAAATCATGATGCCCGAGATGGTTGTTTCAGGCTTATGGCCCAAATAAAGGTTATAGGTCACAGTTGCAACCAGTCCGGCAACTAAAAGATAAAAACTTAGTCCGGTTATTCTGAGGGCAGTCTTTTCAAAGGCATCACGATTCGTTTCCGGATTACTTGTTATCCTAAGTATCATATGCGCCACTCCAATCCCGGAAAGAATTTCAATGAAACTGTCCATCCCAAACCCAAACAAGGTCAGACTTTCACCTTTCAGCCCGAAATAAATGGAAAAGAATGCTTCCCCCAAAGAAATA
>JAPLDK010000064.1 GCA_026391775.1 Bacteroidota bacterium | reverse complement strand
TTGATCTGTTTCATGCTGCAAGATAAGTACATCTTGCAGAATATCAGACGATTACACTTAAAACTTATGAACTAATTTATTAACAATCAGAGAGTTATAAATAAAAAAAGAGAGTGTCTCGACTTTTGAGACACCCTCTTTATTTATATCTTTTACCAGCTTCCACCGGCACCGCCACCGCCGAAGCTTCCGCCTCCAAAGCCTCCAAAGCCTCCGCCTCCACCAAAGCCTCCGGAACCTGAAGAAAAATCGTTCCAGTTTCCGCTATGGCCTCGTCCCATAGAGCCCAGCATAAATAGTGCCATCCACCACGGCAGGTTTTTACCTACCGAATGGGAACTTGCACGGCTTGCCCTGATTGCAAACAAAACAATCATAAGGATGATAATTGGAATTATAATTCCGACAGGACCAGCATCGTGTTTTTTCTGGTATTGGCTGGCCGTATATTTGCCTTTGGCAAGATCCATGATCACTGTTGTTGCGGCATCAATACCCCCATAGTAATCACCTGCCCTGAAACTGGGTATCATTTCATTTTCTACTATCCTTTTACAGATAGCATCGGGAATGACATCCTCCAGTCCATAACCTGAAGCTACATAGGCTTCACCAGTTTCAGAGGCGGTTTTGGGCTTAACCAGGATGACAGCCCCGTTATTTTTACCTTTTTGGCCAACACCCCATTTCTCGGCCAGACGGTATGTGAAGTCAGCTTTGTCATATCCGTTGAAGGATTTAACAATAATCACTGCGATCTGGGTTGATGTTGAGTCATTGAAGGCAACCAGTTTACGTTCAAGTGCAGCAAGCTGGTCCGGAGCAAGAGTGCCGGTATAATCGTTAACCAGCCTGGGAGGGGAGGGCCTGTCGGGAATTTCCTGCGCAAGTGACGGCAAGGTAAATGACATCAGCAGGAATACGGTAATCAGTTTCAGAGTTTTCATGTCGGCAGGCTTAATTTTTTCCGAAAGAAATATCGTCGGAAAGTTCGTTCTTGTCGTTTTCAAGGTGGGGGAAATGTTTTTTAAGCTGTTCCCCGGTTGTTGAGATGGCATGGATAAGCCCCCCGCTGAAGTCATTTTCCCTGAAATAACCTTGCATGCGGTGTTTAATTCCGTCCCAGAAGTTTTCAGGTACTACCTTGTGAATGCCTTTATCGCCCACTATGGCAAATTGCCTGCTTCTTACAGCCAGGTAAATCAGTACCCCGTTCCTGAGGTGGGTTTTGTTCATGCTTAACTGCCTGAAAAGATAGGAAGCACGGTCAAGCACATCCCCCTTCAGTGTGTTTTCAATATGAACGCGGATCTCTCCCGAGGTTTGAAGCTCTGCATCAGCGATAGCTTTTGTTATTGCCTTTTGCTGCTCGGGGCTGAAGAAATCCCTGGCTGAATTTCCCATGGCTGTTGGTGGTGTTTAATTAAAACTGAACCTGGGGAGCTTTCTCGGCACCCTTTACGGCCATAAAAAATGCCTTTTCCTTAAATCCGAACATACCTGCAAAGATGTTCGAAGGGAACCGTTTTACCTGGATATTGTAATCCTGTACCACATCATTGAACTTCATCCGTTCAACAGTGATCCTGTTTTCGGTTCCTTCAAGCTGTGCCTGCAGTTCCGTGAAGTTTTGGGTAGCCTTAAGCTGGGGATAGTTCTCGACTACCACCATAAGCCTTGCCAGGGAGGAACTGAGATTGTCCTGCGATGCCTGAAACTTCTGAAGAGAGGCCTGGTCCAGGTTCTTGGGATTGATCTGCACACTGGTTGCCTTCGCCCGGGCCTCGATAACAGCGGTGAGTGTTTTCTGTTCAAAATTCGCAACACCCTTAACTGTATTTACCAGGTTCGGAATAAGGTCCGAACGACGTTGGTACACGTTCTCAACCTGGGCCCACTGCTGCTGAACGGCCTGGTCCTTGGTTACAAGATTGTTATAGGAGTCCTTGCCCCATGTGAACAGAAGTATAACTGCCAGAACAATCACGATCAGAATGATCCAACCTTTACTGATTTTCATAATGTTTGTTTTTGGTTTTATTGATTTGGCGGGCATCGTTTCATGAGCACGCCTTTAATTAATATTGGCTTATTTGACGTAAATATACTGGAAAGTTACAGTTTATATGTTTTCAATATTGCGTTTGATGAACCCGGCCAGGTCTTTCCCTTTCAACAAGTTCTGGGCAAGCAAGGCCAGATCAAATAGTTGCCTGATAGTTTCGGCCTGTTTGCCTCCGTCAGGTTCAAGGATCATCCTGCCAATCTTAGGATGGTTTGAATTAACTATGAGATTGTATTTTTCCGGCATAGAGCCCATGAAGCCATAACCTCCTCCCAGTGCACTCATATCCTTCATCCTTCTAATAAATTCCTCCTGGGTTATTAAAAGGGGAGCTTCCTTCTCGCTGAGGCTTTCAAATTGAATAGTGAATTTCTCTTTATCAATCTGCTTTTCCATCATTTCCCTAAGTGTCTTTTGCTGATCTTCATTGAGTTTGGAAGGCAATGCATCCTCTTTTTCAATGAGCTTGTCCACTGTATTGGAATCGATACGGGTAAACCGGGACTTCTCGAATTTCTGCTCAAGCGTATTTACGAAATGTGTATCGATAATGCCATCCAGCAACAATACATCATAACCCCTGTCTTTTACGGCATCAATAAAACTGAACTGCTCCTCTGCATTGCTTGCATACAGATATATGAGATTGCCGTTCTTATCTTTCTGGTTGTCTTTTATCTTCTTTTCATATTCTTCAAAAGTGAAATACTTTCCTTCTGTATTTTTAAAGAGGCAGAATTTTTTTGCCCTGTCAAAGAACTCAGGTTCCGAAATAATGCCGTATTCGATGAACACCTTGATGTCGTCCCATTTGGCCTCAAAATCTGCACGGTTTTCCTTGAAAATGGATTCCAGTTTATCAGCTACTTTCTTGGAAATATGGTTACTGATCTTCTTGACGTTAGGATCATTTTGCAGGTAGGAACGGGATACATTTAAAGGAATATCCGGTGAGTCCAGCACTCCATGGAGCAAGGTAAGGAACTCGGGGACAATGCCTTCCACCGAATCAGTAACAAAAACCTGGTTGCAGTAAAGCTGGATCTTGTTCTTCTGGACTTCCAGTGTTTTCTTGACCTTCGGGAAATACAGGATACCCGTGAGGTTGAAAGGATAGTCCACGTTCAGGTGGATATGGAACAAAGGCTCTTCAAAAGTATAGGGATACAATTCCCGGTAGAAGCTCTTGTAATCCTCGTCTTTTAGGTCAACAGGTTTCTTCCTCCATAAGGGGTCAGTGTTGTTGATGATCCTGGGCTTTTCAACCTCAACCTCCTTGTCGTTTCCTTTTTCATCCTTTTCTCCCGGGACTTTTTCCCATGTTTTCTCACTGCCAAAGCGGATAGGAACAGGTAAAAACTTGCAATATTTTTTAAGTATCTCGAGGATCTTGTACTCTTCCAGATAGTCCTTTGAGTCATCCGCAATATGCAGTATGATTTCGGTACCGCGATCCTTCTTCTTGCTTTCGTCCATGGTGTAATCAGGGCTGCCGTCACATTCCCAGAGCACCGGCTTGATTTCGCCTTCGGTCTTGTAGGTTTTGGTATGTATCTCAACCTTGTCGGAAACCATGAAGCTCGAGTAGAACCCAAGTCCGAAATGGCCGATGATGGCATTCATTTCAGCTTCCGATTTGGTTTTGAACTGGCTGATGAATTCTTCGGCGCTGGAAAAGGCGATCTGGTTGATATATTTGTCAACTTCCTCAGCATTCATGCCAACTCCCTTGTCTTTAACCGAAATTGTTTTTCTTTTCGGATTGACTTTTACCTCGATTGTAAGGTCACCGAGTTCCCCGGTGAACTTCCCAATGGAAGCCAGGGTTTTCAGTTTCTGGGTAGCGTCAACAGCATTCGAAATGAGTTCTCGCAGGAAAATCTCATGCTCCGAATAAAGGAATTTCTTGATGATAGGAAAAATGTTCTCAGTCTGAACGTTGATTTTGCCTTTCTGCATAGTATATTCTGTTTTTGTTGTTTTTATTTTGGCTACGCCGGATGATATCGTACCAGGATTAACCAATACCCGGCAGGCAAGGCGATATGACAAAGAAAGTGCCATTGTTTACTTCCTGCCAAAATGACAAACCTTTAAATGCACGGGAGGAAATTTTTAAACATCCCTGATGCCGGTGAAAATAAATTTCTAAATTTACAGGGTCTTTGATGCTGAAAACTAATACTTAAAACTACTTATATGACTGCTATGGATTGGAAGAATTTACCCTTCGGTTATTTCAAGACCGATTACAATGTACGTTCATATTGGAAAGACGGCAAATGGAGCCCTCTGGAAGTCACCGACTCGGAATACATCAACATGCATATGGCGGCCACCTGCCTGCACTACGGACAGGAAGCCTTTGAAGGTCTTAAAGCCTTTACGGGTATTGACGGCAAGATCCGCATTTTCAGGCTGGATGAAAACTGCAAGAGAATGAACAATTCGGCAATCGGCCTTATTATGCCTGAGATTTCACTTGAATTGTTCCGTGAGGCAGTACTTAAAGTTGTTCAGTTAAACAAGAAGTATATCCCGCCTTACGGAGAAGGAGCATCGTTATATATACGTCCCCTGCTTATCGGAACAGGCCCCGAGGTTGGAGTAAAACCCTCCCGTGAATATATGTTCATGATATTCGTCGGGCCGGTTGGACCCTATTTCAAGGAAGGCTTCAATCCGGTCAAGATGCAGATCGTCAGGGATTTTGACCGTGCCGCTCCTCTTGGCACCGGCCATATTAAAGTAGGCGGTAATTATGCTGCCAGCCTGCGTGCAGGTGTTCGTGCCCATGCTGAAGGATTTGCTTCCTGCATCTTCCTTGATGCAAAGGAAAAGAAATACATTGACGAAGCAGGTCCTGCAAACTTTTTCGGGATCAAGGGAGATATATATATTACTCCAAAGTCACATTCCATTCTGCCTTCAATCACCAATATGTCATTGCGTACACTGGCAGAGGACATTGGTATGAAAGTGGAAGTAAGGCCGGTTGCTGTTGAGGAACTTGCAGAATTTGATGAGGTTGGCGCCTGCGGCACAGCCGCAGTGATTTCACCCATCTGTTCCATTTATGACAGGGATTCCGACAAGGTATACCAGTATTGCAAGGAAGGCAAGGCCGGCCAGGTATCATTGAGGTTGTATACTACTCTGCGGGATATTCAGGATGGCAAAGTTCCGGATAAGTTCGGGTGGATAACTATTGTTGAGTAAAAATATCCAGCATCCAGGATTCAGGATATTGGATTTGTTACTTTAAAAGAGCGCTCATTTCCTGCTGCATTCTTTTTGCTTCTTCCCTTGCCTTTGATGCAAAGTCAGTACCATTGGATGCATAAATGATATTACGGCTTGAGTTTATCAGAAGTCCACAGTCTTTGGTAAGGCCGTATTTGGCAACTTCCTGAAGGCTTCCGCCCTGTGCACCGACTCCCGGCACCAGTAGGAAATGATCAGGAACGATCTTTCTGATATCGGTCAGCATTTCCGCCTTGGTTGCACCAACCACATACATCATATTTTCCTGGCTTCCCCATTGTTTGGATTTGCTAAGAACCTGTTCAAACAGCCTGGTGCCATGACTTGTAAAGAACTGGAAATCTTCAGCACCCTTATTAGATGTCAGTGCCAGTACAATGATCCATTTGGAAGGATAGGAGAGGAAGGGTTTAACCGAATCTTCACCCATATAAGGAGCAACAGTTACCGCATCAAATTCAAGACCGGAAGAAGTTTTATCGAACATAGCCCTGGCATATTGCTGCGAAGTGTTTCCGATGTCGCCCCGCTTCGCATCGGCAATGGTAAAGGCCTGCCCCGGGTAAGTTGTATTAATGTAGTCGATAGTTTTGGTAAGGCTTTCCCATCCTTTCACCCCGTAACATTCGTAAAAGGCGAAGTTCGGTTTATATGCCACTGCCAGGTCAATGGTTGCATCGATGATCGTTTTGTTGAATTCAAAGATGGGATCTTCGAGATTTTTCAAATGAAGCGGTATTTTACTGATATCCGTATCCAGTCCGATGCACAGAAAGGATCGTTTCTGATGTATAAGGCTGATTAGCTCTTGTCGGGTCATACTTTGGGGATTTACAATTTATTCGCACCCATTGTTTATTTCATTTGCGTGCTAATTATGGTTTCGCCAAAAGCAATTAACTTACCGCTTCCTTCAGTCTCTCCGCATTTTCGGCAAGCTGAAGCGCATCGATCAGGGGCTGTACATCCCCGTCAAGAACAACAGGTAGATTATAAATGGTCATATTGATGCGGTGGTCGGTGACCCTGCTCTGGGCATAGTTATAAGTCCGGATCTTGGCTGAGCGGTCACCGGTCGAAACCATGGTCTTGCGCTTCTTCGAGATCTCGTCGAGATACTTCTGGTGCTCCATCTCGTAAAGCCTCGTCCTGAGTACTTTCATGGCCTTTTCAAAATTCTTCATCTGGGATTTTTCGTCCTGGCAGGTCACAACAATTCCTGAAGGTACATGGGTAAGTCGGATGGCGGAGTATGTTGTATTGACCGACTGCCCACCCGGCCCGGATGAACAATAGGTGTCTTTACGGACGTCGGAGGGTTTGATTTCTACATCAAATTCGTCAGCCTCAGGCAAAACAGCAACTGTGGCAGCTGAAGTATGAACACGGCCCTGGGTTTCAGTCTGCGGTACACGCTGAACACGGTGAACCCCCGATTCATATTTCATCTGACCGTAAGCTCCATCGCCTATCACATTGAATATTATTTCCTTAAAACCGCCCATGGTGCCTTCAGAAAAATCTATCAGTTCAGTTTTCCACCGCCTGGCTTCACAATATTTTGAGTACATACGGTAAAGGTCGCCGGCAAAAATACTGGCCTCATCACCTCCGGTACCGGCACGTATCTCCACAACGGCATTTTTGCCATCCTGCGGATCGACAGGCACAAGCATCATACGGACGTTTTCTTCCAGCTGATCTTTTTCCCTGCCCAGAGTTTCAAGTTCTTCCTTGGCCATGGCCCGGAATTCCTCATCTTTTTCATTGTAAAGGATTTCCTTTGCATGCTCCGTGTTGGCAATAATGCTCTTGTACCTTTCATAAGCCGCCATGAGAGGTGTAAGTTCCTTGAAGTCTTTATTCAGCTTGATGAAGCGCTTCATGTCACTGACAACACCGGGATCGCTCATCTCCTTCTGAATATCATCGAACTTTAACTTTATGGCTTCCAGCTTATCTAACATTGTCTAAACTCCTCTTTTGGGGCTGCAAAGGTAGGAAAAATCAGGATGATCATGATCTTCAATAAACAAATTCCCCGTGTTCTGAAATTACTGTGAGTTTAGGCGATTCCGAGCCTTCGACATGCCCTATGACTCTGGCTTTCAGCCCAAACAAGGAAGCAAAATCAATGAGAGTATTAGCGGATTTTTCGGGTACATATAATTCCATGCGGTGCCCCATATTGAAAACCCTGTACATCTCCTTCCAGCCGGTCCCGGATTGTTCCTGAATAAGCCGGAAAAGGGGTGGGGTTGGGAAAAGATTATTCTTAACAATATGCTGTTTACCTGTAAAATGCAAAATCTTGGTCTGTCCGCCCCCACTGCAGTGGACCATTCCATGAAAGATCTCCCTTTTATAAGTCTTCAGCATTTCACTGATTACTGGAGCATAAGTGCGGGTCGGGGAGAGAACTAGTTTCCCAACATTTACACCGGGGATTTCGGAGGGGTCCTGCAGGCTTTTGTTTCCCGAATAAACAAGATTCTCCGGAACTCCCGGATCAAAGCTTTCGGGGAAGGAGCCGGCATGTTTTTTTGAAAAAATATCATGCCTGGCAGATGTCAGTCCATTGCTACCCATCCCTCCGTTGTATTCTTTTTCATATGAGGTCTGCCCGAATGATGCCAGTCCCACTATAAGGTCCCCGGCTTGTATGCGCGAGTTGTCAATGATTTCGCTACGCCTCATCCGGCAACAGACAGTAGAATCGACAATAATTGTACGAACCAGGTCGCCAACATCGGCGGTTTCACCCCCTGTTGACCATATGCCCATACCATATGAGCGCATTGAAGCAAGAAATTCTTCTGTGCCTGTGATGATTTCGGAAATCACCTCGGCAGGGATAAGGTTTTTATTTCTTCCGATTGTTGAGGAAAGCAGGATGTTGTCGGTTGCACCCACACAAAGCAGGTCGTCTATGTTCATGACAATGGCATCCTGGGCAATCCCGCGCCATACCGACAGATCGCCGGTTTCTTTCCAGTACAGGTAAGCCAGGGAGGATTTTGTGCCAGCTCCGTCGGCGTGCATGATGTTGCACCAGGCTTCATCGCCTCCGAGTATGTCGGGGATTATTTTGCAAAACGCTTTGGGGAACAGCCCTTTGTCAAGATTTTTTATAGCTGAATGAACATCTTCTTTATGTGAAGAAACGCCTCGTTTGTCGTATCTTGACGAATTGCTCATATGTCAATCAAAGATCAGCTGCTCTTTTTCTTCATCAATACGAAAGTTCCCGAATTTTTTCAAGGTATTTTCGCCGAAAACAAAAGTGCCGTGGATCTTGCTGTTTACAATAACTTTAACGTCCTTAACGGTGTTTCTGGCAATACGGACTTCCTTCAGGGTGATAACGGCCTTTTCGCTGATGGACTTTTCCTGGATCAATTTTGTGGCATCGCCTTCAAAGTCATTTTTATCAATCACCCCGTCTTTGAGCAGCTTGAAGGCTTGGGCAGCAGAGATAAATACATCTTTCTCACCCGGGTCATAAGTAAAGGATAATGCTATCCCGTTGACAAAACAACTGCCTTCGTAAGTTCCTTCCTTGAGTTTTTTGATTGGTGCAGCATTCACTTCGGGAGCGACAACGACTTCGATCTTCGCAGTACCCTGGATTTTGGAAGGAGTGGTTTTTGGAATAAAATCGTTCCTCAGCACTGAAAATTCAGTACGGCGGTTCAGCTGGTGTGCGGCCTCCTTGATGGCAGTACTGGGAAGCAGATTGATTACCGAGTCGGTCAGTACTGTCCCTAAAACAAAGGTATATCCTTCCCTGGATACTTCTTTGGCCAAGGCCCTGGGAACTCTTTCCCCGTAACCTTTTGCAACCAGGCGGTCAGGATCTATACCCCTTGTTATAAGATAGTCAACAACACTTTGTGCGCGTTTCTGCGAAAGTATGTCATTGCGTTCGTCGCTGTCCCTTGAGTCGGTATGAGCAGCAAGTTCAATAACAATTGTTTCATTGGCATCAAGGGTTTCAATAAGGCCCTGTAGTGAATCCTGGTATTGGGGCTTGAGGTCCCACTTTGCCAGGTCGTAAAGAATATCGGGAAGTACGACGGGCTTCTTGGGGATCGGCCTCAATACAAAGTTCCTTGTAAGATCCTTGCTTTTTTCAAGGCCAACTGTAGTTTCCCTGCCTTTCTCGTTGAAATAGTCCTTTTTAATCACGAGAATATCGTAGGTTGTATTTGCAGTGATCTGCATCTTATTAAAGCTGTAATGGCCCTTTTCGTCGGTTGTATATTTGAAGATACGGCCATTAGTACCTGTAGCCCTTACTTCAGCGCCTTGAACAGGAAGAAGCGAACGATCGTCGGTCACCGTACCTTCCAGGGTGTAATAAATTGGAGGAATAACAAAGGAGTATATGTCATCTCTGCCTTTTCCACCTGGCCGGTTGGAAGTGAAAAGCCCTTCCTCGGATTCTTCGGCATTGAAAACAATAGCCAGGTCGTCGGCAGGGGAGTTGATTGGAGACTTCAGGTTCTCAGGGGTGCTCCATTTGCCTTTGGAATAAACCGAACGGAAAATATCCATCCCGCCCATCCCCGGAAGCCCGTCGGAAGCAAAGTATAATATGCTGTCGTTCCTGATAAAGGGAAAAAGTTCATTACCGGGTGTGTTGATGACAGGGCCAAGGTTTTCCTTTATCCATTTGCCGCTTTTCTTACTGGCCCTCCAGATATCCTTGCCGCCAACGCCACCGGGAAGTTCGGCTGAGAAATATATGATATCACCATTCGCTACAGAAGGATGTCCATAAATGCTGGTACTATCGCCTCCAAGTTCGATCTTTTCCGGATCGCTCCAGTTGCTTGTTCCTGTACGGCTGGTCATAAAGATCTGGCATCCGTTCTTCTTTTTAGAGTCGTTATAACAACGGGTAAAATAGAAATGGGCGAACCTCGGATCAAACTGGCCTACACCGTCATTCGTTTTGGTGTTTATCATTCCGGCCTGATCGGCAAGAACCGGTTTACTCCATTCCTGTTTCCTGTCCTTCCTGGCCAAATAGAAATCTGAAAATTTCAGGCCAGTCCAGTTGTCTATATCTTTTCCGTTGGATGCATCCCGGTCGGAGGTAAAAATAATAGACCCAAACTTCTTATCGGCATAAGACGGTGCAAAGTCATCTTCTTTGGAGTTGAGGGTCTTCTCCCATTTGACGGTATATTTTGTAGGGTTGGCGATCCACTCCTTGGCCATTTTGCAGGTTGATACTCCCTGCTCTCCTCTCGGATCCTTAGGCGAAAGATCCTTATAAGCCTGGTATTGTTTGATGGCTTCATCGTAATTGCCGTTAGCTTTCAGTGCATTGGCGTAATAAAGAATGACACGTGGTTCGTCCTTAATGAATTTGACGTTGTTGATAAGACGTTTGTAAGCGGTTTCGGCTTTCTTGGTATTGTTCATCATCCTGTAGCATTCGGCAATACGGAAAGTGATCCTGTCGCGTTCAGCTTTGTTATTCTTTACTTTTGACGATGCCTTCTGGTACTTCTGAAGTGCAGTAAAGTATAATTGTTCCGAAAACGCATCATCAGCAGCTTTGGTGGCTTTATTCTGAGCCAGGGCAGGGATCGTGAAACAGAAAAAAGCAATCAGGCAAACAAAACGGTTTTTCAGGTACATTACAGGATATTATTAGTAGCTGGAATAACGTACAAATATACGGAAAAGTGTGATTCTGTGCCTTCCAAAATAAAAAAGGCTACCCTGATCCGGGCAGCCTTTAAACGATATCTGAAAATTAAGAATTCACAGATTATTTGGATTTCCCTTTGGCTGCGAGTTCTTTTCTTTCCTTGCGGCGTTTCTGGGCCATCAGGATGTCGTAGGCAACAGGGGTTGCATTGAACACCGATGAATAGGTTCCTGAGATAACTCCGATCAGAAGAGCAAAAGTGAATCCGCGGAGAACCTCACCGCCAAAGATGAAGATTACAATCAATACAACCAATGTCACGCCTGAAGTGTTAATAGTTCGGCCAAGGGTGGAGTTGATAGCGCCGTTGATGTTGTCGGCAAGGTCACGCTTGGGATACAATCCACGGTATTCACGGATCCTGTCAAAGATGATGACCGTATCCATGATGGAATAACCGATGATAGTCAGAAGGGCGGCGATAAACTGCTGGTCGACTTCCATACTGAACGGCAGAATGCCGTGGAACAGGGTAAACATAGTGATAATGATAAGGGTGTCGTGGAAGAGTGAAACCACACCTCCTATCCCAAACTGCCAGTTCTTAAACCTGAGGGCAATGTAAACAAAGATGATGATAAGAGAGAAGAACACGGCGAGCACGGCCTGCCAGATAAGGGCATAGCTTATGGTGGGGTCAACACGTTGTGAACTCATTTCACCGATTGCTTTTTTCGGGTCGGCTGCTTTGAATTCTTTGAAAGTGACCGGGGTCCTGAAGTATCCTTTAACACCTTCATACAATTTTACGTTGACCATGGAGTCGGCTTGCTGGGTACGTTCATTGATCAGATATTTTGTCGTGATCTTAACCTGGTTGGTAGGACCAAAGGTCTTTACTTCAGGATATTCCTTGAAAATCTTACCAAGTGATTCACGGACATCGGAGGTTTTCACCGGCTCGTCGAAGCGCACGATATAGCTGCGGCCCCCTGTGAAATCGAGACCGGGATCCAGTCCACGGATAAAAATGGAGATTACACCGGGGATGATTATGGCAATAGAAAGAATATACATCTTGTACCTGAGGCCAATAAAATTGATCTTAATATTCTGAAATGCATTCTGGGTCCATTTGTTGCCGGTTGTGATGGTTATATTCTTGTCAAGCATCCATTCAAAGACCAGTCTTGCGATGAAGATTGATGAGAACAGAGAGAGGAGCAAACCGATGACAAGGGTGGTAGCAAAACCCTGCACCGGGCCGGAGCCAAAGATGTATAAGACAATACCTGTTAATATAGTAGTTACGTGGCCGTCGATGATAGCTGAAAGGGCATGCCGGAAACCGTCTTTAACTACGAGCCTCATGCCTTTACCGGCTCGCATCTCCTCCCGCATTCGCTCGTAGATGATAACGTTTGAGTCGACCGCCATAGCCAGGGTAAGAACGATACCGGCGATACCGGGGAGTGTAAGTACCGCTCCAATGGATGCCAGAACGCCAAACAGGAAGAATACATTCGCGAACAATGCAATATCTGCAACAACACCGGCACGGTTATAATACAATGACATATACAGAAGAACTCCGATGAACGCAATGATGAAGGAGATCAAACCTGCATCGATAGATTCTTTACCCAGCGAAGGGCCAACAACTTCTTCCTGTACTATACGGGCCGGGGCCGGAAGCTTCCCTGCCTTAAGAATGTTTGCAAGGTCCTGTGCTTCTTCAACAGTCATATTCCCGCCGGTGATGGAAGACATACCGTTGGGGATTTCGCCGTTAACATTGGGATAGCTATATACGTAACCATCGAGAACGATAGCGATCTGTTTGCCGATGTTGTCACCGGTGAGGCGTTTCCATATACGCGCGCCTTCCCCGTTCATCGACATGGAAACCTCAACTCTTCCATTCTGGTCATAGTCCTGGCGGGCAGCAGTGATCACATCACCGCCCAGTGCCGGTGAACCATCGCGGGATGTAACTTTCAGGGCAACAAGTACAAGGATGTCTTTTGCCTCTTCACCAGGCTTAACAGTCCAGGCAAGTTTCAGGTCTCTTGGGAAAAGGTGTTTTACAAGGCGAAGCATATAGTTGACCTTGGCTGTATCCTTGATCATGGCCCTTCCAACCATGGCGGTCTGGCCTGCCTCGTACTGTCCGTCTTTAGTCTGGTAGATCGCCATGGCAAGAACTGCAAACAACGGATTGTTCTTCATCCACTGTTCCGTTTCAGCTTTCTTGTTCATTGATGAGGCTTTGGAAGTGTCTTTCCCGAGCTGCTTCAGCAGGGCATTGCCGCTGCTTGTATCTTTTTTGACACTATCTTTCTTAACAACAGCCGCTTTTACCTTTCCCGGGGTTTTCTTTTCTGCAAGAGTCAGCTTATTGTTGATGGCCTTTGCAGTACCGGTAGTATCCATTTTCGAAGAATCGCCTTTCAGGGTGTCTCCTCCTGTAAGCATGATAGCAGCCAGTTTTTTATTGGCTTCGGTGAAAAAAGGGTGAAGTTGTGTAAACTGGTAAGTTTCCCAGAATTCGAGCTGTGCAGTTCCCTGCAAAAGTTTGCGAACACGTTCAGGGTCTTTAATACCCGGTAATTCGATAAGAATACGTCCTGCTGTCTGAAGTCTCTGGATGTTGGGCTGTACAACGCCAAAGCGGTCGATACGGGTGGTGAGAATATGGTATGTCCGGTCAATTGCAGCATTTGTTTCCTCACGGATGACTTTGATAACTTCATCATTCGTAGTGTTGAAGTTAATCCTGTCTTTTAATTCAACCGTATTGAAGATGGCTGCAAGTTTTGCATTTGGATCTGTTTGCTTGAACGACTCGGCAAAGAGGTCGACAAAGTCGGCTGTACTGTTCTTCTCTTTCTGGATGGCGAGCTGAAGAGCCTTATTGAAAGTTGGGTCCTGACTGTATCCCGACAATGCGCGGATTACCTCCGGGACTGATACTGCCATAGTTACGTTCATACCGCCTTTAAGGTCAAGACCAAGGTTGATTTCACGTTCCCTGACATCCTTGAGTGTATATTTCTTGAGGAGGATATTATATACATCAGTACCAGCCATGGAATCATTGAAATATTCATTTCTTGAACGGATAACTGAATCGGTCAGGTATTCCAGACGGGCCTTATCGCCCCTGGCTAATTTAACTGCCAGTTCTTTTCCGGCGGAGGCATTGGCGTAATCTTCAGCTTTCACCGAATACCGGTAACTGATAAAAGTAAACGACAACTGGAACAAACAAACTAAACCGAATATGATCGCAAATAGCTGGACAGCGCCTTTATTCTGCATGAGGTTGAAATTTAATTAAAATATTTATTGTCTGATTTTTTCGAGGGTGCAAAATTAGAACTTTTCCCGGAAATATAAAAGAGGTGGAATGAATTAAATTTTACTTGAAATTAATCGTCCCTTTTGTTGTCCCCGGAGGAAGCTTGAGCAGGATGAATTTCCGCCAGGTGCAATTGGGACATTTCCCGGCTGTTTCGGATTTGTCGGCGTACTTTATCGTGAATTTTGAATCATCATTCACAATCAGGTTCTTTTTACCTTCAAATTTTTCTTCAGAGATGGTTGTCATGGCCCAGTAACCGATAGTGTCCCTGGCCGAAATCTTTTCAAAAGCAAGACGTTCACCGCCCTGTCCGATCGTAAACCAGCCTGTCGTCATCCAGTATCCCCCGTCGGCGACATAACGGCACATTGCAACATAGATCTGGGCTTTATGGTTATTCCTGAAGATGATCTGTGAGCTTCCTCCTGAAACAACCAGAAAGAAGGAAAGAATGAAAATAAATCTCGACATGATTTTCTGAAATTTTTATTAAAGGTATAATTTTTCATCATATCATGATTCCCATTTCTATGTTGAGTCTATTATTCAACAGGATAAACTCGTTTTTTGCAAGCAAATTGAGAAATCAGGAAATGTTATCTTACTTTTGCAGGGAAATTGAAACCTAAGTGAGTTACATTGAGTAGAAATAACTAAAGTAAGTTACTTACATTAAAAAATATTATCATGAAAATAAAGTATAGTGACCTGATTGAACAAACTTTTGAATTTCCACAACCGGAATTTCAAGTCATTGAAAATGAGCTTTATTTTCATAAAGTTCCTTTAATGGACATAATTAAACAGTATGGAACCCCTGTAAGGATCTCATACCTTCCAAAGATAAGTCAGCAAATACAGAAGGCGAAACGGCTTTTTAATGTCGCAATGACAAAAGTCGATTACCAGGGTGACTATCATTATTGTTATTGCACTAAAAGCAGCCACTTCAGTTTTGTGCTTGAAGAAGTGCTTAAAAATGATGTCCACATAGAAACCTCATCCGCCTTTGATATGCCAATAATAGAGGACTTATATAAGCGAGGATTGATTAAAAAGGAAAATTACATCATCTGTAACGGGTTTAAAAGGCCTCAATATATTGAACATATCATAAATCTTGTACATAACGGATTCATAAATACAGTTCCTGTACTGGATAGTTTGCTTGAGATTGACAAATATGAACCCCACCTGAAAACAAAGATGAAAGTTGGGATTCGTATAGCTTCCGAAGAAGAACCCAAGTTTGATTTTTATACCTCGAGATTAGGTATCCGTTATAACGACATCCTCCCTTTTTATATGGACCGGCTCAGGAATAATCCCAGGTTCGAGCTGAAAATGCTTCATTTTTTCATTAACACCGGGATAAAGGATACAGCCTACTACTGGAACGAATTGAATAAGTCAGTATCAGTGTATTGCGAACTGAAGAAAGTATGCCCCGAGCTTACCGGCCTGAATATCGGTGGAGGATTCCCGATAAAGAACTCGCTTGAATTTTTATACGATTACGAATACATGGCTGAAGAAATTACAGCACAGATCAAGAATATTTGCGGGAAGAACGAAGTCCCCGAACCCGACATTTTCACTGAATTCGGTTCATTTACTGTAGGTGAATCGGGTGCAATTCTTTTTAGTGTTGTCGACCAGAAAAAGCAGAACGACAGGGAAGCCTGGGATATGATTGACAGTTCATTTATTACTACACTTCCTGATACCTGGGCTATCAACCAGAAATTCATTCTGTTGTCAATAAATAACTGGGATTCAGAGTATGAACGTGTTTTTCTTGGCGGTCTGACCTGCGACAGTGAAGACTATTACAATGCCGAGGGGCATACCAATGCCGTATTTCTCCCGAAATTTTCGACTGATCCTCCGCTCTATATCGGGATGTTCCATACAGGGGCATACCAGGAATCTCTCGGAGGTTACGGCGGGATCCAGCACTGTCTTATTCCGGCACCAAAACATGTGCTCATCGACCTTGATGAAAATGACGAAACCTACACGAAAATGTTCTCCAAAGAGCAGAGTTATAAATCAATGCTGAAAATATTGGGGTATTGATTACCTTTGCAAACCGGAATCAGGGATCATTAAAATCACTATTGTTATGCCAAAGAGATCAAAACAGAAGCAGGAATACCTGAAGAATGTCATTAAGCATGTTGATATAAAATCATTTGATTCAAGCTGTATTATTGATTCCATGCGTGATATGTCTTTTACATCAAGGGATACTGCTTCCGCAGCGGATATCCTGAACAGGATGATAAAACATAAGGGCTGTACAATTTTCCTTACGATTGCAGGAAGCACCAGCGCCGGTGGTTGCATGCAGGTATATGTAGACATGATCAGAAACAATATGGTAGATGCCATCGTTGCCACCGGGGCATCTATCGTTGATATGGATTTCTTTGAAGCCCTTGGTTTCAAACATTATAAAGGGATTCCAACGGCCGACGACAAAGATCTCAGAAAACATTATATCGACAGGATCTATGATACTTATATTGATGAAGAAGAGCTTCAGAATTGCGACATGACAATCAAGAAGATTGCCGACACTCTTGAGAAGAGGCCTTATTCGTCCAGGGAATTCATCCGTGAAATGGGAAAATGGCTGGTTAAAAATTCAAAAAAGAAGGACAGCCTGGTACAGGCGGCATATGAGCACAATGTTCCTGTTTTCTGCCCCGCATTCAGCGATTCAAGTGCAGGCTTTGGCCTGGTGGCTCACCAGTGGGAAAACCCGAAATCCCATGTCTCTATTGATTCGGTGAAGGATTTCCTGGAACTTACAAAAATTAAAATGGCATCAAAATCTTCCGGGCTGTTTATGATCGGAGGAGGTGTGCCAAAGAATTTTGTACAGGATACAGTGATATGTGCCGAAGTGCTTGGGAAAGAAGTGGGGATGCATAAGTATGCGGTGCAGATTACGGTGGCAGATCCCCGTGACGGGGCATGTTCCAGTTCAACCCTCAAGGAAGCCTCATCATGGGGAAAGGTTGAGACAGTATATGAACAGATGGTCTATGCAGAGGCAACCAGTGTGCTGCCACTGATCATCAGTTACGTATATCATAAGAAAGACTGGAAAAAGCGTGCGAAGTACCAATTTACGAAAATGCTGGACAAATAGCTTAGTACCTAAGCCACTTCCATAACTCCTTATAACTTACCTTTTTTCCGTACATGAGGATACCGGTGCGGTATATTTTAGCTGCCATCCATGTAGTGCCCAGGAAAGCCAGTATCAGCAATCCCATTGAAAGGGCAACCTGCCAGTAAGGTACACCAAAGGGTATCCTGATCATCATGGTAACAGGGGAGGTCAGGGGGAACATCGAGAACCAGAAAGCTATCTGCCCGGATGGATCCTGAATAAAAAATTGCATCATCACAATGGATAGTATAAGTGGCATAGTGATAGGAAGCATGAATTGCTGAGTGTCTGCCTCACTGTCGACAGCTCCTCCGATTGCTGCAAATAATGCCCCATACATCAGGTAACCGAAAAGGAAGAAAAACATGAACGCTCCTATCATGACAGGGAAATTGACAGAATTAAGAGCTTCGAAAATCTGATTAACGCCCTCATTCTGAACTTTTTTCTCTGACGTGGATTCGGAGATGGGCAGGTTATCCGGATTATATTTCACTGCATTCTGAAGTATGCTCTGCTCAGCGGTATGCTTGTTTGTGCCTTTACCTGTAAAAGTCGAGGTGACAACCGTTACTATCCCAAAAGTGAGCACCACCCAGAGAAGGAACTGAGTAAGTCCGACCATGCCTACTCCGACGATTTTACCCATCATCAGTTCAAAGGGTTTTACCGAAGATATGATCACTTCAATAATGCGGTTTGTCTTTTCCTCGATAACTCCCCTCATTACCTGGGAGCCGAACATGAAAATGAAGAAATATATCAGAATGCCGGCAAAGGTGCCCAGAACCATGCTAATCTCGGTATAGCTTTTTTCTTCCTTGCCCTCATCAGTGATCTTGATGGTGTTAACATCAATTATTGTTTTCACTGACCGTAGGATGTCTTCTACATTTACCGGATGTTCTTTGTCGGTTTGCAGCTCTTTCAACTTGGCTTCAAGCTTCATATCCTCAATCTGCTTGGTCATCACGTTCCGGATGTAGCTTTTTATGTTGATAGAAACGTTGCTTTCTGCATAAAGGATGGCATTGGTGGGAATGCTGACCTCGGTTTTGGGTATAAATAACAGTGCATAATCCCCGCTTTTCCTGAAATTGGCCTTTGCCGATCCAATGTCGCTGACCATGTAATGAAATTTGATGTTATCGGTATCCTTGAACTTCTCAAAAAAGATGCCTGTCTGGTCAATAACTGCTACAGTTTTCAATTCGTTTCCCTTGGTTGCCAGATAAATAGGCACGATCACAATAGCCGCCATAAGCAGAGGGCCTAAAATGGTCATTACGAGAAATGACTTTTTTCTGACACGGGTCAGGTATTCGCGTTTGATGATCAGAATAATTTTATGCATATCACTGTTGCAGAATAGGTTCGGATTTTTTTTCGGTCACAACCTGTATGAAAATATCGTTCATGCTGGGGATCAGTTCGATAAATGAACGCAGTATGACAGCCGGCAGCAGGGCGGAGATCAGTTGGTTTGGAGTGGCATCGTCAGGGATCTGTACGCTGGCCATCCTGAGTTCATGGTCATTCCATTCCTTTATGATTTTGAAGGCTGATGGCAGGAGGCTTTCAAGACTTCCCTGGTAGCTATTATAGGCAATTTCAAATGTATTTGTCTTATAAGTCTTCTTGATATCCCTTACCGGGCCATCTAGAACAACTCGGGCATTATTGATCAGGGAAATATGATCGCATAACTCTTCCACTGAGGCCATATTGTGGGTTGAAAAGATCACGGTGGCCCCTTTGTCTTTCTGAGCGATGATCTCATCTTTAAGCATACTTGCATTAATGGGGTCAAAACCGCTGAACGGTTCGTCAAAGATCAGCAGTTTGGGCTCATGGATAATGGTGATCAGGAACTGGACCTTCTGCTGCATCCCTTTGGAAAGCTCTTCAACTTTTTTATTCCACCATGATTTCATCTCAAATTTTTCAAACCAGTGGATCAGCCTCTTATGTGCCTCCTGTTTGCTGAGCCCTTTTAGCTGGGCCAGGTACATGGCCTGTTCACCGACAGTCATTTTCTTATAAAGTCCACGCTCCTCCGGAAGGTAACCGATATTATATATATCATTGGGCTTCAGTTCCCTGCCATTATAGAAAAGCTGACCTTCGTCGGGTGCAATGATCTGGTTGATGATGCGGATGAATGTAGTTTTTCCGGCTCCGTTAGGCCCAAGCAATCCGAAAATACTGCCTTCGGGAATGGCAATGTTCACTTTGTCAAGAGCTTTATGGCCGGAAAATTGTTTGGAGATATTAAGGGCCGAGAATAATTCCATAGGGTAGGGGGTTTACAATTTACGATGTACGAATTACGAATTGACATCATTCAAAGATATCTTTCATCCTGCTGAAAAAGCCTTTTTCTTTTTCGGACGGACTTGGTTGAAAGTTGTCCGATTTGGCCAGTTTCTCAAGCAGGGCGCGCTCCTCCTTTGACAATGTTTTCGGTGTCCATACGTGTAAGGTCACCATCAGGTCGCCTTTGCCCTCATAGGAGTTAACGCTTGGCAGGCCTTTGCCCTTCAGCCGGATGATCCTTCCACCCTGCGTCCCGGGTTCAATTTTAATTTTAATTTTCCCGTCAATGCCGGGGATCTCCGCATTTGACCCTATTGCGGCCTCGGGGATGGATATATAATGGTTGTAAAGGAGATTATTCCCGTCCCTGACAAGCTCAGGATGTTTAACTTCCTCTATCTGGATGAGGAGATCGCCTGCAATTCCTCCCCTTGCAGCGGCATTCCCTTTTCCACTCATCGAAAGTTGCATACCTTCGCCCACACCAGCCGGTATTTTGATCGTGATAACTTCTTCACCTTTTATGATACCGTTACCTATACACTCAAGGCATTTATCGGTTATGACCTTTCCTTCCCCTCCGCAATGGGGACAAGTGGAAGTAGTCTGCATCTGGCCAATAAATGTAGATGTTACCCGGGTTACATGCCCCGACCCTTTGCAGGTAGAGCAGGTCTGGTAAGCGTTGCCGCTTTTTGCACCGGTACCATGGCAGGTTGTACAGGAAATATATTTGTTTACCTTGATCTTCTTCTCAACACCGTGTGCAATCTCCTCGAGGTTAAGTTTAACTCTTACCCTCAGGTTGGACCCCCTGTTCACGGTGCGCCCCCCCCTTCTCCCGCCTCCTCCGAAGAATGCAGAAAAAGGATCATCAAAACCCCCTCCGAAAATATCACCGAAGTGGCGGAAAATGTCTTCCATATTCATTCCACCACCAAAACCACCACCATTGCCAAGCCCGGCATGCCCGAACTGATCATACCTCTGGCGTTTATCCTGATCACTCAGAACTTCATAAGCTTCGGCAGCTTCCTTGAATTTCTCTTCAGATTCCTTATCACCAGGATTTTTATCCGGATGAAAACGGATTGCTTGCTTGCGGTAGGCTTTCTTAAGCTCCTCTGGGGTAGAGTTTTTGCTTACTTCAAGTATTTCGTAAAAGTCGCGTTTCGTCGTCATGATCCTACTACCACCTTAGCGTACCGTATCACCTTGCCATACAATAAATACCCTTTCTCAATCTCATCGACAACCTTGTTCTTCATTTCTTCGTTTGAGACAGGGATATTGGTGATTGCTTCATGGAAATCTGTGTCGAATTTTTCACCTATGGTTTTCATCTGTTCCAGGCCCTGAATTGTTAGTGTGGTCATGAACTTGTTGAAAATCAGGAGGATCCCTTCTTTTAATGCTTGAGCGTTCTCGGTCGAATTAAAAGCTTTGATAGCCCTTTCAAAATCATCAAGAACAGGTAACAGCTTCACAACCAGATCTTCAGATGCGTTTTTTCGGATATCCCCAATATCTTTGAGTGTACGCCGCCGGTAGTTGTCAAAGTCGGAGTATAATCTGAGATATCTATCGTTGAGTTCATCAAGTTTTTCTGAAAGATCAGAAGTTTCTTCCTTTTCGATTTTCTCAACCGGTACCGAAGTGGCGGAAACACCGTCCCCGTTTGCAGACAATGTCGTTTCCCCCTCTGCCGGTGGAGTTTCCTGGTTTTTTTCTTCTTTATGTTCTTTTTTAGACATAGCAGTATTATAATTCCTTATGAATTCGGAGGGTAGTATCAAAAAATCTGCCAAAAAATTTTGTGCGCCAAAATGTCAGGAATTAATTCGTTTGATATCGGCGCCCAGGTTCTGAAGCCTGACATCAATATTCTGGTATCCTCTGTCGATTTGTTCAATATTATCGATAATGCTTTTTCCCTGTGCTGAAAGAGCTGCGATAAGCAAAGCCACGCCGGCCCTGATGTCGGGGGATGACATCCGTATACCTTTTAAAGGATATTTATGGTCAAGGCCTATTACAGTTGCACGATGGGGATCGCAAAGAATTATCTTTGCTCCCATGTCGATGATCTTATCGACAAAAAACAGCCTGCTTTCAAACATCTTTTGATGGACGAGCACGCTGCCCCTCGCCTGGGTGGCTATAACCAGCACAATACTGATGAGATCGGGGGTGAAGCCCGGCCACGGAGCATCTGCAATCGTCATAATTGAGCCATCCATGAACGACTCAACCTCATAGTGCTCCTGTTGCGGGATGAAAATGTCGTCATCCCTGAATTCCAATCTGATGCCCAGGCGTCTGAATACATCTGGTATAAGGCCAAGATGCTGAATACCTGCATTTTTAATAGTGATTTCGGAACCGGTCATTGCGGCAAGCCCGATAAAACTGCCAACCTCAATCATGTCCGATAAGAGGCTGTGTTCGCAGCCCCTGAGTTTCTCCACACCTTCTATGATGAGAAGATTCGAGCCAATGCCCTGGATCTTTGCACCCATTCTGGTCAGCATTGAGCAGAGCTGGTAAATATATGGCTCACATGCCGCATTGAAAATCGTGGTTGTCCCCCGGGCAAGCACGGCTGCCATGATAATATTTGCAGTGCCGGTAACCGAGGCTTCATCCAGAAGCATATATATGCCTTTTAGTTCAGGCGCTTCCACATAATACCATCCTTCATCGGGATTGTAGGAGAACTTTGCCCCTAATTTACCGAGACCGGAAAAATGGGTATCCAGGCGCCTCCTGCCTATTTTATCTCCGCCAGGAAGATAGACAAACCCCTGGCCGAAGCGAGCAAGCATCGGGCCAAGTATCATTATTGAGCCCCTGAGACTTCCAACCTTGTCACGGAAATCTTTTGTCCTCAGAACATCAAAATTAATCCGGCCAGCTTCAAAGGTAACAGATGAACCCGATCTGGAAATTGTAACGCCCAGTGAGCCAAGCAGTTCAATAAGTTTGTTCACATCCCTGATATCGGGGATGTTATGGATACTCACTTTTTCACAGGTAAGAAGGCAGGCACAGATAACCTGAAGGGCTTCATTTTTTGCTCCCTGAGGAATGATGTCCCCATGAAGCCGCCTGCTTCCGGTTATCTCGAAAGAACTCATTGCTGGGGCCGGTTCTTGTTCCTTGGATTATACTTGCCGTTTGGATTCGGGCGGAATGGTTTTCTTTTTTTATTGAGCCCCAGGATGTCGTTTGTATGCTGGAACTTGAAATCCTGTTTAAGCTTTGCCTTGCCTTTAGATAATTTATCAAGATGCATCTCGATGAGTGTATCATCAACCGATTCGCGGTTCCAGTTGAGATATGATTTCTTCATATGCTGTGCAATGGCATGTACCAGGGAGTCCTTCTCGGGCCCATCTTCATAATCAACGGCCTTTTCGAGCATAAGTGCAATGTTTTTGCCGTAATGACGGAATTCAATATCCTTGTCGTGGTACTGCAGCTTTTCGGGCTTGAGACTGGTTGATAAGGGAGGAGGTGGGGGATAGGGAGCGTCTACATCAAGCTTGAAATCGGAGATGATGTACATATGGTCCCAAAGTTTATGTTTGAAGTCGGATGTCTCTTTCGCGGCCGGGTAAAGCTGCCCCATCACATTGATAACGAATTTCGCAGCTTTTGTCCTGCGATCCCGGTCATCAATGCTGCAGAGATACTGGATCATTTTCTGCACATTTCTTCCATATTCGGGAATGACCATCTGGTCACGGGCGGTATTATATTCCATTGTTAAAAATTTATGCAAAGATACAATTTATTCAGCTATTCTGAGCTTTGCGAATTTCAGCAGGAGTTGTTTCTGGCCAATGCCAGGGAATATCACCGTGGCTTTTTTATTCGGACCTATCCCTTCAATGTTAACTACCTTTCCTTTTCCGAAACGTTCATGTTCAACGTCCATACCCGTCTGAATATTCTCAATATCGGCTGGTGGAATAGCTGATACAGCAGGATTTACAGGAGGAACAACAGGTTTTTGCGGTGGCAGGTTTGGACCAGGTTGAGGGGACGATTTCAAAGGTTTCTGGCTGCCGAATTTCCTTGGGGGCAGGTTCAGTCCCTGGAGCATATTTGAAAAATTTTCTGAAGAATTAAAACCCTCTTTCTTAGGCATGGATCTTTTTGGAAAATCGATCAGTTTTTCCGGAATTTCGCTGATAAACCTGCTGGGTTCGCACATTGTAAGATTGCCCCAGCGGTACCGGTTCTCGGCATAAGCCAGAGTCAGCTTTACCTGGGCCCTGGTAACAGCCACATAAAACAGCCTGCGTTCCTCTTCCAGATCGGTCCTCGAATTCAGGGATTGTATTGAGGGAAACAGGTTCTCTTCAAGTCCAACGGCAAAAACATACGGAAATTCAAGGCCTTTGGCAGAGTGGACGGTCATCAGTAACACCCTGTCATTATCATCCTTATTGCCCAGGTCCGCATCGGTAAGTAGTGCGATATCCCGAATAAATTCATCCAGGGTGCGCACCACATTCTCTTCTATTTCACCGGTTTCCAGGTTGGTCCTCGGGCTTTCGGTGAATTCCTTGATCGCGTTAAGGAGTTCCTCCATATTTTCAAACCGGCTGACACCCTCCGGAGTTCTGTCTTCATGGAGTTCTTTTATCAGCCCCGATGAAGCGGCAATATGCTTGGCCAGCTCAAAGGCGTTTTTAGTCTTTAACAGGGTCCCGAAGCTTTTGATCATGGTGATAAAACCTGTGACCTTGGCCCAGGTATTATCAGGGAATCTGGAAGTCGCAGGAGGGTTTTCTATCAGGTCGAACAGGCTCTTCTTATGTTCATCTGCAAGCACAATCAGCTTTTCGACCGTTGTTTTTCCTATACCGCGGGCAGGAAAGTTAATGACCCGAAGCAGGGCGTCTTCGTCCCTGGGATTGAAAGCCAACCGGAAGTATGCAAGCATGTCCTTGATCTCTTTTCTCTGGTAAAAGGAAACGCCTCCGTATATCCTGCAGGGAATATTGAGCTTGCGCAAAGCTTCTTCCATGACCCTTGACTGTGAGTTTGTGCGGTATAATATTGCAAAAGAAGAGTTTGGAAGCTGGTGGTTCATTTTATGCTCAAAGATGGCCTGAGCCACCAGGTTGCCTTCTTCATTATCGGTTGAGGCATGAAGCATGGTAATCTTTGAGCCCTCATCATTATCGGTCCAGATCTCTTTGAAAATCTGGTTTTTATTGTTACGGATGATTTGGTTGGCGGCTTCAACAATTGTTTTGGTGGAACGGTAATTCTGCTCGAGTTTGAACACTTTATGATCAGGATAATCGCTCCTGAAGTTCAGGATGTTTTGAATATTCGCTCCGCGGAAGGCATAAATGCTTTGAGCATCATCCCCTACAACGCAAAGGTTTTCATTGTTCGCGGCAAGTTTTTTGACGATGAGGTACTGTGCATAGTTTGTGTCCTGATATTCATCCACCAGGATATACCTGAATTTCTGCTGGTATTTGTATAAAACATCGGGAAAGTCCCGAAGCAGCACATTCATGTTGAACAGCAGGTCGTCGAAGTCCATGGCCGAGGAGCGCATCAGGCGGTTTTGGTACTGCAGGTATATTTTGCCGGTATGCGGTTTACCTGCCGAGCTGTCATACTCTTGTATCTCTGGATTCAATTGGTATTCCTCGGAGGAAATCAGGCTGGTTTTTGACGCCGAGATCCTTTGTGTAACATAGCCGGGCTGGTAAAGTTTCTCATCCAGGTTGTTTTCCTTGATCAGGTTCCTGACAACCCTCTTTGAGTCTTCCGAATCGTAAATGGTATAGTTGGATGGATAACCGAGGCGGTGCCCTTCAATCCGGAGTACCCGGGCAAACACGGAGTGGAAGGTCCCCATCCATACATTTTTGGCTTCGCTGTTGCCTACAAGAGTGACAATGCGTTCTGTCATTTCACGGGCTGCCTTGTTTGTAAATGTCAGAGCCAGAATATGAAAAGGATCTACTCCAAGTTCAAGAAGGTAGGCCACACGGTAAGTGAGCACCCTGGTCTTTCCTGACCCTGCACCCGCAATGACCATGACAGGCCCTTCGGTTTCAACGACGGCCTTGCGCTGGGCTTCATTAAGTTTTTCCAGTATCCCCGACATAAATTTAAATCCGGGCAAAGGTAAGAGAATCCAATATTGACCCACGGAATGTGAAAAACTATTTGAAAACCTAACACACTTACTTAAATAGTATCGACACTTACTCTCATTTTAGTCACATTTACCAATTCATGCTTTACTTAAGGTATTGACTGACATAATTTTGCGAGCAATGTAAAATGTTCTTAAACCACTTTTACGATGAAATCAAATATCTATAAGTTAGGGTCTACATTATTAATAATAGCATTAATAATGTTCAGTTGCAGAAAAGACATCAAGGATATTGCTCCTGATCAGACCTCCGGAAAAATCAAATCGATGAGCGATTTGAAAGTCTCATCAGACTTCAACTGGAAGACTACCCAGAATATCGATTTGGAGCTAACTGTACCTGTAAAATCGTCTCTGGTTATCAAAGCTTCTTCGGGAGTTATTTTCCAAAAAGCATTACTTCCGGCCAATGAAACATATAAAACAGCAATAACTATCCCGAATTATATGAAGGACCTGACATTCGTTGTTAACGGTGTTTCATATATTATGAAAATTGAAAATAACCGGGTTATCTATTCCTTTTAAAACAAAATACGATGAAAAAGACAACATTTCCCCGGATATACAGGCTTGCGGTACTTCTCATAACTTTAATACTGCTGCCCTCGTTAAACTTTGCGCAGAACAAGTCTATTTGTGATGTGTACAAAAGTAACGGTGGAGGGTATTCTACAACCCTCACATCAGTCGTATGCAACCAGTCGGATCATTCCCACACAATTATTTTAAGGGTTGAGCATAATGGTTGTGATGGGCTGAGTTGCCCGGCTATTTCGCGTTTTTGCGTTCAGGCAGCAGCCGGAACGTATTCCAATATTGTTGTTAATATCCTATACGGCGGGATGACATTTACCGGAATCAATAGCGGACCCGTTTTACCGGGAGATCCCTGGACCGGATTCAGGATTGAAGGGATCAGCGGGATTGGGAATGGAAATGCCGGAGTTTTTACAATCTCATATAAACTTACAGGTTCATTTCAGGATCAGCAGGTTTCGGCCAGGGCTGGAGCCCTGCTTCAGCTTGCATCCTTTAATGCAGCAGATTTCCAGAATGTAATGACTTGTTATAATACCGATTGCACTGGTGGCGGATTGACCGGGCCTACAGCTAACAATGACAACGCTACGACTCCCCAGAATACGCCAGTGACCTTGAACGTTCTGGCAAATGATGTTGCCGGATCAGGGGCATTGGTGCCATCATCGGTTGCTTTTATTGCAGGGACACAGCCAAATCCGGCAACTGTAGGGACCTTTACAGTTAATCACGTAACAGGAGCAGTCACGTTTACACCGGTAGCAAGTTATACAGGCCTGGCATCTATCCAATATCAGGTTTGTGATGTGAACAGCTTATGCAGTACCGCAACAATAACCATAAACATTACTGCTTCGCTTCTTCCGCCGACAGCAATAAATGACAATGCAACCACAACGGTAAATACGCCCGTTAATATCAATATTCTCGCGAATGATATCCCTGGTTCAGGCGCATTGGTGCCTGCCTCGGTAACGTTTATCCCCGGCACGGCTCCACCGGTATCCAAAGGAGTCTTCACAAAAAACCTCCTGGGTGTGGTGACATTCACACCGGCAACCGGCTATACAGGTATCGCTACGATTCAATACACCGTTTGCGATGTAAACTCACTTTGCAGTTCGGCCACCATAACCGTGACAATCAATGCCGGAGGTTCCGATACTGATGGTGACGGCTGTCCGGACAATGTGGACGATTATCCCAATGATCCGACCAGATGTTTTGATAACTATTTCCCGGCTGCCGGCAATGGAACACTGGCTTATGAAGACCTCTGGCCTTCAAAAGGTGATTATGATTTCAATGATGTCGTTCTTGATTACCGCTTTAAGACGGTGACCAATTCTTCGAATAAAGTTGTGGAGATATTTGCAACCTTCATTTTGAAAGCCTCAGGCGCAGAATTCCATAATGGTTTTGGGTTCCAGCTGCCGACCAACAATGTGGATCCTTCCACAATGACAGTGACCGGATCTCATTTGTTGCATTCCATTGTCTCGCTTAACAGCCATGGCCTCGAAAATGGCCAGACAAAACCTACCATCATTGTATTCGATGACTTTTTTGACCTGATGCCGAATCCGGGCTGTGGAATTGGTGTCAATACTACTCCCGGCTGTGCTTATGTTAACCCGGTTACGATCTCTCTTCATATCACATTCAGCAGCCCGTTGTACACCATGACCCAAACCAACGTTGAAAATTTCAACCCGTTCATCTTTGTCGGGCTTGACAGGAGACATGAAGTACATTTGCCTGATTATGTTCCAACAAGCCTCGCAAACCCTGGATTTTTTGGTACTTATGATGACAGGACCAGTGTTCCGGACAACAGGTATTATAAAACCGTCAATAATCTTCCCTGGGCAATTAACCTGTATGAGAGTTTTTCATATCCCAAGGAAATAGTAGACATCATTATCACCTATAACCATTTCGTTGAATGGGCAACAAGCGGAGGCTTGCTGTACCAGGACTGGTATATGGACAAACCCGGGTACCGTAACGTACCGAATATCTATGTTCATTAGGATTTTTTTAATTCCAGATATTAACCATCAAGAAATTAATCATCAATCAAAAACATCAAGTATTATGAAAAAATTAACAGTAATTTTAACAGTTCTTGGTTTCATACTTGCAATTGCAGGTTGTAACAAGTTCAAAAATGCCGAACCTTCCACCCAGCAAGCTGCACAGGGTGTTAGTTTCTCCATTGCTCCCGGTCAGACCGGCGGGCTGAAATCGACGGTAAGTACCGACTGTTTCTCCCAGACGGCAAACTATGCAAAAATCACCATTGACGGTATACATTACATCAGGGTGATATTCTATGTAGGTGGCGTTCCTTACACGAATACACTTCAGTTGGGAACAGGCTTGCATCATCTCCAGGAATTTACTATCTGGAGCGATCACCAGACTCCCAACGATTCCACCGATGATGTAATGCTTTCGGCAGTGCCGCATACGGGTTCTAATTATGCACCTTATGTGACTTCACCCCTGGATATTGCTTTTTCAGTAGAAGCCTTTAAAAAGACCCAGCTCCCTGTTGAGGCAGTTTGTTATCAGCCGAGTAACTACACAGATTTCGGTTTTACCTACTTCCAGATTGAACAGGTCACTGTTCGCGAACAGCCATTTTTCGGCGACCTTTGTATCAAAAGCATAGCAGATTATTCTATAAATGGTTCGCCATACCTCCTCCAATCCAACGGTATTCAGCTTGACCTTCCTGCAATCTTTAAAATTGAGGTGTACAGGAACAACATCCTGATGAATGTATTCAACAATGAAGCCTGGAATGGTGAAGGCCAGCCTCTTAAGGTGTTATATGCCGACAGGCAGGGAATTACCGACAATTTCGAGTTCAAACTTTTTGTGAAAGTCAGGAAAGGCCCGGGATTTGATTATGTGTATTTCAAGAGCTGGACTATTACTGATGCTCAGGTGATACCTCAGAACAGCGATGGTGTTTGCGACTTTTCGATAGGTTATTGCAACCCCAATGCCGACTATGTACTTCCTCCATGGATCAACCTTCCTAATACCGCCACATACACAATTACCGGTGTTTATGCTCCTGGTGGGCTAGGTGGTTATGTAGATGCAAGCCTCACCAATGTATTGTCAGGATATGAAATTGTTAACGGGACTTTTGCATCATGGTGCTGCGACCATCAGACTACAATCAATGTGGGAACCGCCTACAATATGAACGTATATTCTTCACTGTATCCTGCCCTGCTTCCCGTTTTCGGACAGAATATTCCCTGGGATAAGATCAACTGGCTTCTGAACCATCTTGACTGGTATCCCGGTTATCATTGGTATGATTTACAGGGCGCAATATGGTTATTTGACAATCCGGCATGGAACGGCCTGGCTCATAGCGGTGTTCCCAATCTCACTGCCATGATGACCCAGATGCATAATGATGCCAATGCTTATGGAGCTAACTACCATGTTCCTACAGGCGGATGGGCTGCAGTTGTCTTTATCCCGGTTGGTACTCCGCCAGATGCACCGACTCCTACTATCCAGACCATGTTTATCAAACTTGACCCATAATAAGGTCCTGAAAGAATAACATAATCTTCTTTAACTCAAAAGAGGCTGTTCCATTAGGGCAGCCTCTTTTTGTTATATCACAAATATGTGTCATTTAACACCACTTACCAAAAATAGGTCAGCACTTACTTGTTATCGCTTTCCAAAGGTTTCTGCATGTTATACATTTGCTTGATTGATCATTATTTAACCGCTGGAGCATTGAAATCAAATAAAATAATAACCATAAAGAAATTAACCATCAATCAAAAAAAACAAGTAAAATGAAAAAGTTAATTTTAAATTTAGCAGTTCTTGGGTTAGTCCTCGCATTCGCTGGTTGTAACAAGGCCAAAAATGACGGACCTACTACCCAGCAACCTTCTCAGGGCGTGAGCTTCTCCATTGCCCCCGGTCAATCCGGTGGGCTGAAATCTACCGTAAGTACGGATTGTTTCTCCCAAACGTCAAACTATACCAAAATCACTATTGACAATAAACACTATGTGAGAGCGGTTTTTTACGTAAATGGAGTTCCTTACACGAATACCCTTCAGCTTGGGACCGGCTTGCATACTTTGCAGGAATTTACCATCTGGAGCGATCACCAGACCCCAAATGATTCAACCGATGATGTAATGCTTTCGGCAGTGCCTCATACAGGTTCGAATTATGCACCCTATGTTTCTTCACCACTGGATATTACATTCACGGTGGATGCTTTCAAAAAGACACAAGTCCCGGTTGAGGCAGTATGCTATCAGCCGAGCAACTACACCGATTTCGGCTTTACATTCTTCCAGATTGAAGAGGTTACTCTTCGCGAACAGCCATTTTTCGGCGACCTTTGTATCAAAAGCATAGCCGATTATTCTATTCCGGGTTCGCCCTACCTTGCACAATCCAACGGTATTCAGATCGACCTGCCTGCAATCTGTAAGATTGAGGTATACAGGAACAATATATTGATGAATGTATTCAATAATGAAGCATGGAATGGTGAAGGACAACCTTTAAAGGTACAGTATGCCGACAGGAAAGGCATTACCGACAATTTTGAGTTCAAACTCTATGTGAAAGTCAGGAAAGGCCCCGGGTTTGACTATGTTTATTTCAAGAGCTGGACAATTTCCGATGCTCAGGTGATTCCCCAGAACAGTGATGGTGTTTGCGACTTCTCGATAGGTTATTGCAATCCGAATGCCGACTATGTTCTTCCTCCATGGATCAATCTTCCTAACACAGCTACTTATACTATTACAGGTGGTTATGCCCCCGGTTCCCAGGGAGGTTATGTGGATGCAAATCTTACAAGTGTAGCCAGTGGCTATGAGATCAGCAATGGGCTTTACGCATCATGGTGCTGCGACCATCAGACGACTATTACCGTGGGCCAGAGTTACAACATGAATGTTTATTCATCATTATATCCCGCTTTGCTTCCGGCATTTGCCCAAACCAGGCCATGGGACAAGTACAACTGGGTACTAAACCATCTTGACTGGTATCCCGGATATCATTGGTACGATCTCCAGGGAGCGTTATGGCTTCTTGAATCTCCGGCATGGAACGGTGTTGCTGAAGGCGGTGTTCCTAATGTAACCACTATGATGACACAGATGAAAAATGATGCCAATGCCTATGGCAACGGGTACAAAGTTCCCACTGGCGGCTGGGCAGCAGTTGTTTTCATTCCTGTAGGCACACCGGGCAATGCTTCGAACCCGACTATTCAGACCATGTTTATCAAGCTTGACCCGTAATAAAATAAATTTTAGCTTTTAGTTTAAAGAGGCTGTCTCAAAAGTACGAGACAGCCTCTTTTTGTTGGTTGTTATGCACTTTATCCTTATTTTTACATTAGTTTTAATACTCCATTTTTTTCGTTCATGAAAATACCTGTCTTTCAAATCATTAATTATTCACTTATCATACTTGTCGTAATACTTTTTGTAAGGTATTTATGGGATGTGATATTTAACCCAAATTACCAGCCGCCAGGGTGGAGGAATGCCAGGAAGGAGGGACGGTTGTCGCGTACACTGCTTAAACTTGAAAAAAACTACCCCGATAAGGTTCGTTTTTTCAACTTCTGGTTCCAGGTCGAAAGACTTAAAAAAGAGCAGGTCCCTGGGGCTTTTGCAGAGCTTGGTGTCTATCAGGGCGAGAGCGCCAGGGTATTGCATCATATGGACCCCGAACGGAGATTACATCTCTTCGATACCTTCGAAGGGTTCAAAAACCAGGATCTTGCAGTTGAAAAAGGGGAGGCGGCAACCTATACCACAAGTAATTTTGCCGACACCCGTATAAGTAAGGTATTGGCCACCATTGCCGGGAACAAGAATATTTCGGTACAACCCGGGCATTTCCCCGGATCGGCTTTAAAGGTGGTGCATGAAAAGTTTGCATTGGTAAATATTGATGCCGATCTGTATAATCCAACCAAAGCAGGTCTCGAGTTTTTTTATCCCCGTCTTAGCCCGGGCGGGGTTATCATGGTCCACGATTATAATTATAAATGGGAAGGGGTGGTCAAAGCAGTTGACGATTTTTGCAAAACAGTACCTGAAGCGATGGTTGTTCTCCCCGATATGGAAACCACTGCTATGATAATAAGGAGAAAATTCTGACAATTCCTTGTTTTTTATCCTGTTTTTATGAATGCGGATGACATCCGCAGTCATCATTCAGTAAGGGGAAGAACAACATTTTCGGCAATTTTTGCAAGAGTTTGTAAAAAAAACATTAAATCTCTTGTTTGAAAGAAAATAAATTGTAATTTTGCACCCTCGAAAATCAGATTTGGTTTTTGAGGGGATACTAAGCCGAAAATAGTAAGGAAACCTGACAAAGCGAGACATCTATAGGTTTCAACAGCAGCCGGAACGTCGGTTGCCGTGAAAAAGTCTCTCTGTAAGTCTCCTTTTATATTAACAGCCAATATCCTTCTTTACCTGACGCGGGTTTTAGCGTCACAACTTTGAAAAGAATTTAAACATTTCAATATGCCTACAATTTCGCAATTGGTTCGTAAAGGAAGACACAAATTGACGGACAAGAGTAAAGCTCCTGCCCTTGATTCATGTCCCCAGCGCCGCGGTGTTTGCGTGAGGGTTTACACAACCACTCCTAAAAAGCCCAATTCAGCAATGCGTAAAGTTGCACGTGTTCGTTTGACAAACGGGAAGGAAGTGAACGCTTACATCCCGGGTGAAGGTCATAATCTCCAGGAACACTCCATCGTGATGATCCGCGGAGGCCGTGTAAAGGATCTTCCCGGTGTTCGTTACCATATTATCCGTGGGGCCCTCGATACATCAGGTGTTGAAGGACGGAAGCAGCGCCGTTCAAAGTATGGTGCCAAGAAGCCTAAAGAAAAGAAAGCATAATCACAGCTGTTATTTAAGCGCATATGAGAAAATCAAGACCAAAGAAAAGGCTCATCATTCCTGACCCAAGGTTCAGCGATATGCTGGTGACCAAGTTCGTCAATAATATGATGTTCAGTGGCAAGAAGAACCAGTCATACGACATCTTTTATGAAGCCATTGACATCGTAAGCGAAAAGACCAAGGAAGACGGGCTCGATGTTTTCAAGAAAGCTCTGGCGAATGTTACTCCTTCTGTAGAGGTTCGCAGCCGCCGTATCGGTGGTGCCACTTTCCAGATCCCTTCCGAAATCAGGCCCGCACGTAAGAGTTCAATCGGGATGAAATCACTGGTTGGATTTGCAAGGAAACGCCACGAAAAAAGTATGGCCCAGAAGTTGGCCTCTGAGATCATTGCCGCCTACAAGGAAGAAGGTGCGGCTTTCAAGAGAAAAGAGGATACACACCGTATGGCAGAAGCCAACAAGGCATTTTCACATTTCAGATTTTAATACCATTAACCGGAACCCTATACAATATATTATATAATGCCCGAGCAACTCGAACATACGCGCAACATTGGCATTATGGCTCATATCGACGCCGGTAAGACGACGACGACTGAACGGATATTGTATTATACCGGGATCAACTATAAGATGGGCGAGGTGCACGACGGTACTGCCACCATGGACTGGATGGTCCAGGAGCAGGAACGCGGAATTACAATCACCTCTGCTGCAACGACAGTCTATTGGGATTTTAATAATCAGCGGTACCGTATCAATATTATCGACACTCCGGGGCATGTGGATTTTACGGTTGAGGTGGAGAGATCCCTGAGGGTGCTCGACGGCGCTGTTGCTTTATTCTGCGCAGTAGGCGGAGTGGAGCCCCAGAGCGAAACCGTATGGAAACAGGCCGATAAATATCATGTTCCACGCATGTGTTATGTAAATAAAATGGACCGCACCGGTGCCGATTTCTTCAAAGTTATCGAACAGATCACGGATAAACTCGGTGCAAAACCCATCCCTGTTCAACTCCCTATAGGCGCTGAAGAAGATTTCAGGGGTGTTGTGGACCTCATTTCCGGAAAAGCATATTCATGGGATGAGACGTCATTGGGAAAGGAATACTTTGAGATCCCGGTGCCCGAAGATATGAAGGAGCAGGTAAGCGAATACCGAAGCAAGCTCATAGAAGGAGCTGCTGAAGAAAGCGAGGAACTGCTTCACAAATTCCTCGAAAATCCCGATTCAATAACCGAAGAGGATGTGATTGCCCAGATCCGCAAAGCCACTATTCAGAACAGGATCACTCCTGTAATCTGCGGAGCATCATTTAAGAATAAAGGCGTTCAGACCCTGATCGACAGCATTATCAGGTTCCTGCCTTCACCATATGATATGCCTGCTATCAAAGGCATTAACCCCTTCACTGAAAAAGAAGAAGAACGTCATCCTGATCCTCAGGAACCGTTTTCGGCCCTGGCTTTTAAAATTGCAACCGATCCTTTCGTAGGGCGGATTGCCTTTTTCCGTGTCTATTCGGGCTCTCTCAATGCAGGTGATGTGGTATTGAATGTCAATACAGAGAAGAAAGAAAGGCTGTTGCGCCTTGTACAGATGCATGCCAACAAACAGATTCCCCTCAAACATATCGAAGCCGGGGAGATCGGAGTTGCTGTAGGATTTAAAGAAATCCGCACAGGGGACACACTTTGCGACCTCAGGCATCCCATCATGCTGGAAACCATGAGTTTCCCCGAGCCCGTTATCAACATGGCCATTGAGCCTAAAACACAGGATGACGTTGAGAAACTTGCCAACTGCCTGAAAAGAATGGCCGAAGAGGATCCGACCTTCCGTGTTAAGATTGATGAAGAAACAGGCCAGACCGTGATAAGCGGGATGGGAGAACTTCACCTGGATATCATTGCCGACAGGATGAGACGTGAGTTCAATATTGATGTGAATCGCGGAAATCCGCAGGTTGCATACAAGGAAGCTGTCGTCAATTCGGTGATGCACCACGAGGTATATAAAAAGCAAAGCGGTGGTAAAGGTCGTTTTGCCGACCTTTCAATTGAAATTTCTCCTGCCGACAAGGGAGTTAAAGGCCTTCAGTTCATTAATGATGTGAAGGGCGGAAATATCCCGAAGGAATTTATCCCGGCAATTGAAAAAGGACTTAAATCGGGAATGTCAAATGGCCCCGTCATCGGTTTCCAGATGGAAAGTATTAAGGTCCGCCTGCTCGATGGTGCGTTTCACAGTGTTGATTCCGATTCATTATCGTTCCAGATTGCCGCAGGAATCGCATTCAGGGAAGCCACTAAAAAAGCCAAAGTTGTTTTATTGGAACCAATCATGCGCTTTGAAATCATCACCCCGAATGAAAGCATGGGTGAAGTTACCGGCGATTTGCATAAACGCCGCGGGCATGTCGAACATGTTGAATCACGAATTGGTAATGCCGTTATTCATGGGAGGGTACCCCTTGCAGAAATGTTTGGGTATGTTACCACGCTCAGAAGCATCACCAGCGGAAGGGCAACATGTATGCTTGAATTTTCGCAGTACTCCCCGACTCCTCAGGAGGTTATGGATGAAGTGTTATTTAAAATCAGAGGCTACGTGCCTGTATATTAATCATTTATATGAGCCAGAGAATTAGAATAAAACTGAAGTCTTACGATTACAACCTTGTTGATAAGTCAGCAGA
>JAPLDK010000020.1 GCA_026391775.1 Bacteroidota bacterium | reverse complement strand
TATGAAAATTCCCCGGGAAACCCAGAATGGAAAAGTGTTGCGAATGAAAGGCCTCGGAATGCCTGTTTACAGGAAGAAAAATGAATTTGGTGATCTTTATCTGAGGATCATTGTCGACATACCCCAGAACCTCAGTCCCAGAGAGATCGAACTCTTTACCCAGCTTTCTGCCTTAAGGCCCTGAAATTCCATTATACTTTTTCCCTGCGCTTGCCGTTTTTGAATTGATAAATAAAAACGCACAGCTAAATTTCATCTCGTCATGAACACAAAAGATCTCATTCTGCGAATCGCAACTATTATTGTTGTTTTATTTATAATGAGCCCTCCGGTAAAGGCCCAGAACGGCCCAATGAATCCAATGAAGGAAGATGCATGGCAGCTTAATGCCGGGTTTGGTGCGGGTACCCCTTTCTTTGGCAACGGCTCTGGTTTTGGCCCAGCCGCAAAATTCTCATTTGAAAAAGGGATGTGGAAAGTTGGCCCGGGTGTTATAACACTTGGAGCTGAAGTAACATTTTCATATTTCTGGCATACATACGGAAACAGCTGGCACGAGAACTGGTTCAATTTCATTGCCGGTGCCAGGGGGGCCTACCATTATGGCTGGGATGTAAAAGGCCTGGATACCTATGCCGGCGTTCCTCTTGGCTTCGGACTATGCATGAACAGCCATGATGCCAGTGAAGGGTATCATTCCCCTACTCCATTTTATCCTTATTTCGGAATTTTCTTCGGGGCTTCGTACTTTTTTACCCCTGAACTGGGTGTTTACGGTGAATTTGGATATAACTCAACCTACGGAAATATAGGACTAGTCTTCAAACTGGATTAATCCCCTTCCTTTGAAGGGATAATAAATAAATCGTTATCCTGCCCGAAAACCAGCCCAGCAGGCAACCGATCATTGCACCGCTTAATACATCCAGGGGATAATGCACCCCCAGATAAATCCTGGTATAAGTCATGAGTGAAGCCCAGCCGATCAAAAGAAGATACAAGTACCTGTATCGTTTCTGAAACAGAATGATAAGAAACACAGCCAGGGCAAATGTATTTGAGGCATGTGCAGAATAAAAGCCCAACTCCCCTCCCCTGTATTCCTTTACAATATGAATCCTTTGTGCCAGTGCAGGCTCATGCGATGGTCTTAGCCTTTTCGTATCATTCTTTACCAGGTTTGTCAACTGATCTGAAATGGTTATCATGAGCGCCAATACAAGAAGGACAGTCACTGTCCTCAGACGAAACGTTTTAATTACAAGGTAAAGGAGGGCAATGAACAATGGCAGCCACACAAGAGGGTTACTGGCCCAGTACATTACAGTGTCAAGCCAGCATGCATGAAGCCCGTTCAGGCCCAGGAAAATCGAGCGGTCTAATGATAGAAGTTTTTCAAGCATCTGGCGATTTAGGGTTTATTCGTAAATCGTAATTCATACATGATAAATTACGGGTTCAAGGCATCCCAAAGCATCCTCTTAAGTTTCTCCAGACCTGTTTTCTTATGAGATGATATAAACACATACGGTATTTCCGGCAGTTCTTTTTTCAGCTCACTAACGATCTCCTCATCGGCAAGATCGGATTTTGTGATTGCCAGCAGCCTTGATTTATCAAGCAATTCGGGATTGTACATCTCGAGTTCCCTGAGCAGCACCTGGTATTCATGACGAATATCGTTACTATCGGCAGGGATCATGAACAGCAGGACCGAATTACGTTCAATATGTCTCAGGAACCTCAAGCCAATGCCTTTCCCTTCATGTGCCCCCTCGATGATCCCTGGTATATCTGCCATTACAAACGATCTGTTGTCATGATATCTCACAATACCAAGGTTAGGAACAAGAGTTGTAAAAGGATAATCCGCTATCTCAGGTTTTGCAGCTGATATGACCGATAGCAATGTGGATTTCCCTGCGTTGGGGAAGCCCACTAGCCCCACATCTGCAAGCAGTTTTAATTCAAGTACTTTCCAGCCTTCCATTCCCGGTTCTCCTGGTTGTGAATACCTGGGGGCCTGGTGGGTGGCCGATTTAAAATGATCGTTTCCAAGACCTCCCCTTCCACCTGGGACAAGGATATGGGTCTGGCCATCCTCGGTGATCTCACATTCGAAAGCCATGGTTTCTGCATCCCTGGAAACAGTACCAAGCGGGACCTCGATGGTTATGTCTTTGCCATATGCACCGGTTTGCAAGCTTTTAGCCCCGTTAACACCATGGCCGGCACGGATATGCTTGGTGAATTTCAGGTGCAGCAGCGTCCACAGCTGATTGTTCCCTTTCAGGATAACATGACCTCCCCTGCCTCCATCCCCTCCATCGGGGCCTCCCCTGGCAGTGAGACGGGTCCGCAGGAAATGTTTCGAACCCGCACCTCCATTCCCGGAAGCGCAGAAGATCTTTACATAATCGACAAAATTTGATTCAGACATGAAATCCTTATGTTAAAGCTCTTTATTTTTAATAGCCTTACAAAGGCTTTCAAAGATATCGTCAATCCCCCCTACTCCGTAGATTTCCGTGTATATGCCTTTATCCTGGTAATATTGCTGCAGGGGCTTGGTATGTTTATGATACTGAAGAAGCCTGTTTTTAATAACCTCTTCGGTATCATCAACACGGCCTTGTTCCCGTGCCCTCTTTAAAAGGCGTTTTACCAGTTCTTCCTCATCCACTTCAAGTGAAAGAACCTGTTTGACAGAATGATTCAACCTGCATAATAACTTGTCGAGTTCATGAGCCTGGTTCAGGGTACGCGGAAATCCGTCAAACACAAAACCATCAGCATCTTCATTTTTGAGGAAAACCGAACTGATAATTTCTATCAGCAGTTCATCTGAAACAAGGTGCCCTCCCTCCATCACGGCTTTTACCTGTATGCCCAGGGAGCTTCCCTGGCTGACTTCAGCACGAAGGATGTCACCGGTTGAAATATGTTTCCAGTTGTATTTCGAGGCAATCTTAATTGCCTGAGTTCCTTTACCTGCACCCGGAGGACCGAATAAAATAAGATTATACATTTTCCCTTTGAGTTTGTAGAGTTTATTGATCAGTTTCATCCAACTGGTAAATATCAGGAAAATTCCGGCCCGCACCGTCGTAATCCAGGCCATATCCCACAACAAATAGTTTTGGAATCTCTAATCCGCAGTAATCAATTTTAAAATTTTCCCTGAAAGCTTCCTTTTTAAAACAGAAACATGCAATGCTTACACTTGCAGGCTGGTATTGTTTCAGGTCATACAGCAACTTTGTCATGGTTAAGCCTGTATCAACAATATCCTCCACAATGATAACGTCACGGCCGCGGATTGTTTCGTTCAGCCCGATGAGCCTGTTTACTTTTTCCCCGCTTTCCATGCCATGATATGAAGAATACTTTACAAATGATATTTCGCAAGGGATCTGCAATTTCCTCATCAGGTCGGAAGCAAAAATAAATGCCCCATTGAGAATACCCAGGCATAGCGGGGTCTTTCCCGAATAATCACGATCAATGCTGCGGGCAATGCCGCTTACGATCTCATCAATCTTTTCTTTCGATAAATAAAGGCGAAAGAATTTATCCCTGACCTTTATCCGGGAAGGCTTCTCATTTGAAGTAACCATCAAACAAAGTTAATAATGATTCTTTCATAGTTTTTTATTTTTAGGGAAATCTGTTTTTCTGGCTAATTTTGCAAAAAACAAAAAATTATGCAAGCATTGGTAAGTATTATCATGGGTAGCACTTCGGATCTCCCCGTGATGGAAGCCGCAGCAAAGTTCCTGAACGACATGGAGGTTCCTTTTGAAATCAATGCATTATCGGCTCACCGCACCCCGGAGAAAGTTGAAGAATTTGCAAAAGCTGCTCATGGGCGTGGCATACGGGTAATCATCGCAGCAGCGGGAATGGCAGCCCATTTGCCGGGTGTGATTGCTGCAATGACGTCTGTTCCTGTGATCGGGGTACCTGTCAAAGCCTCACTCGAGGGCCTCGACTCCCTGCTTGCCATTGTCCAGATGCCCCCGGGAATCCCTGTGGCGACGGTGGGTATCAACGCTTCTATGAATTCCGCAATTCTTGCTACGGAAATACTTGCAGCCTCCGACTCCGCCCTTTACCAGAAACTAATAAAATTCAAAGAGGATCTGAAGATAAAAATCGTCAAGGCCAATGAAGAACTGGCCCAGGTGAAGTACGATTTTAAAGTCGGTTAAATTTTCCTGGCAAGCATCAGACCATCACGAAAGGGAAGAAGCAAATTCTCTACCCTCTCATCCATCTGAACATAATCGTTGTATTCAATTATTCCAAGGGTTTCTTTATCTGCGGTTTTCCGGGAAAGTACCTTCCCATCCCATAAGGCATTATCTGCAAGGATCCATCCCCCTTTCCTGACCATGGGAAATACCATTTTGTAATAATTGAGGTAGTTCGGTTTGTCAGCATCTATGAATACAAGGTCCCAGCATTCGTTTAAAGTGGGGATGATCTTCATGGCTTCGCCAAAATGCAGGGTGACCCTGTTTTCTATACCTGCTTCTTTAAGGTACCTGCGGATGATGTTTTCCAGTTCCGGGTTAACCTCAATGGTATGTACCATACTTTCGGAACCCAGCGCCAGGTTGATTGCTGAATAGCCAGTAAAGGTTCCTATTTCAAGCACCCGGTCCGGTTTAATCATTCTGCAGATGAAACGCAGCAATGTTCCCTGCATATGCCCGGATATCATTCGAGGATAGACCTGGGTGAGATGAGTCTCACGGTTGAGGGAGGCCAGGAAAGAAAGCTCAGGGCTTGAATGTGCCTCGCAATAACGTTCTATTTCTTGAGGGATCATAAGAAGGCAATTTTACTTTCTGCTTTCTATGAGAATGTCGAGAAGCTTGATGGCCGCTTCAGAAATCACTGTCCCCGGACCGAATATCGCAGCCGCACCGGCTTTGTACAGAAATTCATAATCCTGGGGAGGGATTACACCTCCGACGATTACCAGGATATCTTCCCTGCCGAGTTTTGAGAGTTCCTGGATGACCTGTGGTACCAGAGTTTTGTGTCCGGCGGCAAGACTGGAAACGCCGAGGATATGGACGTCGTTTTCCACAGCCTGTTTTGCAGACTCGGCCGGGGTCTGGAACAGGGGCCCGATATCCACGTCAAAGCCAATATCGGCATAGCCTGTTGAAACCACTTTGGCGCCCCTGTCATGGCCATCCTGGCCCATCTTGGCGATCATGATCCTTGGCCGGCGACCCTCCAGTTCGGCAAATTTATCTGCCAGGGTACGTGCTTTTTTGAAGGATTCACTGTCACTCGATTCCGAAGAATACACTCCTGAAATACTACGGATCACGGCTTTATACCTCCCAAATACTTTTTCTAATGCAAATGAAATCTCACCCAATGTTGCACGCTTGCGGGCCGCATCTACTGAAAGTGCAAGCAGATTCCCTTCACCCGTTTCAGCGGAATGCGTAAGCGCATCAAGCGCATTCTGAACTTCCTCGCTATTTCTTGATTCCTTGAGCTGATCAAGCCTCCTTATCTGGGATTCCCTTACAGCTGTATTGTCAATATCAAGGATATCAATGGGATCTTCCTTTTCAAGGCGATTCATATTCACTCCAATGATTTTATCCTTACCCGAGTCAATGCGTGCCTGTTTTCTTGCTGAAGCTTCTTCAATTCTCATTTTGGGTATGCCTGTTTCAATGGCTTTAGCCATTCCACCCAGTTCTTCGACTTCCTGAATAAGTTGCCATGCCTTGTGAGCAATTTCATTGGTCAGCGATTCCACATAATACGATCCGGCCCAGGGGTCAAGTGATCTGCATACCTGGGTTTCTTCCTGAATATAGAGCTGTGTATTTCTGGCAATTCGTGCTGAGAAATCAGTTGGTAAGGCAATCGCCTCGTCCAGTGAATTGGTATGCAATGACTGCGTATGGCCCAGTGCTGCCGCCAGCGCTTCAATGCAGGTTCTGGCGACATTATTGAAAGGATCCTGTTCGGTAAGGCTCCACCCGGATGTCTGGGTGTGCGTACGCAAGGCCATTGATTTTGGATTCTTCGGATTGAATTGCTTCACAAGCTTGGCCCAGAGCATTCGCCCTGCACGCATCTTGGCAATTTCCATAAAATGGTTCATTCCGGCGGCCCAGAAAAAAGAAAGCCTGGGGGCAAAAGTATCTATATCCATCCCGGTATTTATCCCAGTTCTAAGGTATTCAAGCCCGTCGGCAAGAGTGTAAGCCAGCTCAATATCACAGGTTGCACCGGCTTCCTGCATATGATAACCACTGATGGAAATAGAATTGAATTTAGGCATGTTCCTCGACGAGAACTTAAAAATATCAGCAATGATCTTCATGGATGGAGTCGGAGGATAAATATAAGTGTTCCTGACCATGAATTCCTTCAGGATGTCATTCTGGATTGTTCCATTCAGATCGCCAAGGGGAACACCCTGCTCTTCAGCTGCAATGATATAAAAGGCCAGGATAGGCAACACGGCTCCATTCATTGTCATTGACACAGACATTTTCCCTAAGGGGATCTGGTCAAAGAGGATCTTCATATCCTCCACACTATCGATGGCAACGCCTGCTTTCCCTACATCCCCAACAACCCTCGGATGATCGGAATCATAACCACGGTGAGTGGCCAGGTCAAATGCAACTGAAAGGCCTTTCTGTCCCGCTGCCAGGTTCCTGCGATAAAATGCGTTTGACTCTTCGGCTGTAGAAAAGCCCGCATACTGCCTGATGGTCCAGGGGCTCGTCACATACATTGTTGAGTAAGGCCCACGCAGGAAAGGAGGAAGACCTGCAGCATAATTCAAATGTTCCATGTCGGATAAGTCCTCCTTTGAATACCGGGCATTGACCGGGATCTGCTCAGCAGTCATCCATGGCTCTGCTGAACCAGGTTCTCCGTTTGCACTTCGATTTCCTTGAGGATTCGGTGCTAACCTGAAATCAATGTCCTTAAAATCAATTCTCATTGTAGCTGGTGTAGTTCATATAGTTTTAAAATGATATCCCGAAGACCAGAAAAATCTTTTGGGCTGCCGGATTGGTTATCAGGGATGCCTGAACAGGCAAACAATAGCTTTTTGTTATCGGGATCATTTTCCTGGCAGTAATCCCCACATTGGTAAATCCGGCTTTTGGGCCGTACCAGCCGCTTCCGAAAGGAGTGCCCCCTGCAAAGAAATTAAGGTCTATCTTTCTGAACGTAACGGGGTAGGCCAGCTCAAGATATGTAGAGAAATTATCATTATTTACATCTCCTCCATACATGCCCAAAGTGTCCTTGGCTTTATCATTGCCGTAAACCAGTGTCCCCACAAAGAATTTGATTGGGAACTTCTCCGGACCTGTAAAAGTAAGTGAAACCTCAAAAGTATGCCCGGTTGTTTTCTTATCATAATTGAAATACTGATATTCCTTAAGGCCTGTGTAATTTGCATCGAGGCCGTTCGGGACGAAATAATCAAAAAACATCAGGGTAAACCACTTAAGGGTATAGGAAACATACATATCCATTTCAGCATAATTCCCCATGTTCACTGAGACCGTATCATTGACCTGGGTTCGGTATGAAGCAAAGGAATACGATCCCCATGCCCCGATATTCAGGCCCCTCCAGCTGAAAAAAAGACTTGGTTGTATGGCTGGGGAATTACCGAAATCAATCCCTCTCCAGATGTAACGGCTCATGACATCGGCCCCAAAATTCAAAGTCGCTGCTTTATCGCTTACTGCTTCCTCAGCCTCTTTAAGTGCCTGTTCGTCCTGGGCATAGAGGTAATGCATTGAGATGAAACAAATAAATACCAATAAAATCAGTTTTTTCATTTTGCAAGTTTATATACTTAATGCGCGCACAAGTTCTGATTGTCTGAAGGGTTTACTGATATAATCATCCATGCCTGAGGCAATACACCTATCCTTCTCTTCTTTAGTAGTTGATGCCGTCAGGGCGACTATTTTAATCCTTTTTTTCGACACTCCTGCCAATATCTCCTCCCTTTCAATCTTTCGTATCATCCTGGTTGCCTCAATGCCATCCAATTCCGGCATCTCAACATCCATCAGAATAATATCAAACTCCCCGACTTTAAATTTATCAACAGCCGCAGTGCCGGTTTCAGCCAGTACAACTTTATGCCCAAAACTTTCAAGCGTTTTAATGGCGACTTTCTGGTTGATTTTATTATCCTCTGCGAGCAGAATGTTCAAAGCTCTTTGCTTACGGTACTCTCTTTTACCGGCATATTTAGTGATTATTCTGACCAACTCTTCAGGCTGGAAAGGTTTTGCAACATAGTCATCCATTCCTGCCTCAAGGAAGCGTTCTTTATCACCTTCCACTGCATAAGCGGTAAATGCCACAATATATGAAGGTTTCCTTTGCGGCATGTTTCGCTCTATCTCACGGATCTTTTCAGTAGCCTCAATCCCATCCATTACCGGCATCCTGATATCCATAAGGATGATCTCGTATTCCTTCTTTTCGAACATACGGATGGCAACCCTTCCGTTTTCGGCGATCTCGAGGTTTGTGAAACCGTCTTTTTCAAGGGAGGTCCTGGCTACTCTCTGACTGATATAGTTGTCTTCAACAAGCAGGATGGGGATGTTCTTTATATCATCTTTCTGCTTCTCCTGTTCAAGTTGTTCCAGTTCCGACTTAAGCATTTTACCAAATACAGCCGTAAACCAGAAAACGGATCCCTTCCCTTCCTCGCTTTCAACACCTATTTCACCACCCATCAGCCTCACAAGATCATAGGCAATTTTAAGGCCTAAGCCCGTACCACCATATTTCCGGGTGGTTGAAATGTCGGTCTGTGAAAATTCCTTGAAAAGTTTTTCGCGTCCCTTTTCCGAAATACCTAGGCCTGTATCGGTTACCCGGCACCTTACCATCATCTGAACCTCATTCTGCCAGGTGGATTCGATCCCAATACTAACACTTCCTTCTGTAGTGAACTTAATGGCATTATTGGCCAGATTCATTACAATCTGTTTTAACCTTACCGGATCACCTTTTATCAGGTCGGGCAGATCAGATGAAATGGTGAGGAAAAGCTTCAACCCCTTCCCTGCAGCTCTTACATGGAGCATCTTGACTACTTCTTCAAGATTGTACCGCAGGTTAAATCCGATATTCTCCAGTTCCACCTGACCGGCTTCAATCTTCGAAAAATCCAGGATGTCGTTTATTATCGAGAGCAAATTTGTCCCTGAAATTTCAATAATTTCAAGATATTCCTTCTGTTCGTCTGTAAGTTCTGTTTCTTTGAGAATATTTGTCATGCCGATCACTCCATTCATCGGGGTTCTGATCTCATGGCTCATATTTGCCAGGAATATGGATTTTGCACGGCTCTCTTTCACCGCAATTTCCTTCGCAATCTGTAGTTCCTCCGACATCAGCTTCCTCTCTTTAACTTCCAGCTGAAACTGTTCAGTCCTTGATTGTACTATTTCTTCAAGATGGACTTTGTAATCTTCAAGCTGCTTTTCGGCATGTTTTCTTTCAAGTATCTCGGCTTTGAGGACAGCTGTATTCTTCTTATAATATTTTGTGAGAAAGTAAAAAAATGGAAAAACGATGATCAGAAAGAAAAAAGTACGCATAACAACATATGGGATGCGTGAGACGATAAGCTCGTTAACATATGTTATATCCATGTCGGCTCCCACCAGGTAGCGATTGCCTGAAGGTGAAGTCAGGGAAATAATTGCACTTTCAAACTTTCCCCATCGGTCCTCGGAGGTTTCAAAAGTCGGCTGAGTCGAATTAATAGTTTGGATAAACTCCGATGTAGCCTCAGGATATGCCTGCCAGTATGTCGGCAGTTTACGTTTTATGAATTCTTCATCTTTGGCGCTTGAAGCTATGAAAAATACCTTGCCGTTCCGTATAACAGTTGCGTAAAGGTAAGTCAGGCCCGCTGTCTTGGCATTGCGGGAAAGCTCTAAAATGTTTTTAAGATGCTCTTCTGCACTGATCTTACCAGAATCTGAAGCCCTGTCGAAAAAAGTAGGTTCCAGAACCTGCTTAATATTGGAGGCTGCAATAACGAGCCTTCTGTCTACCTCTGAGATAATCCTTTCCCGCTCGGAATAACTTGTAAACAGAGTGTATAACCCCACCATTACCAAGTATGTAATGGATGGAATTATAATAACCTTTAGAAAGTAGTTCCTGTTCACTCACCCCCCTTTCCGGGAATAATTTTGTTATAACTGAAGTATCCTGTTCAATTCCTCTATTTCAATCGGTTTATTCATGTAAAAATCCATTCCACTCTCAAAAAATTTATTACGGTCATCTTCAAAAGCATTAGCCGTTATGGCAATAATCTTCACCCTTTTACCCTTGCCTGAACCTCTTTCAGCCTCCAGTTTACGTATTTCTCTTGTTGCAGTCAGCCCGTCCATTACAGGCATCATGATATCCATCAAAATAGCATCATAGGAATTTCCACTGAATTTATCAAGTGCAATCTGGCCATCAGTTGCAGTATCGACTTTGTGACCTGCTCTTGTCAGGGCGGCTGTGATAAGTCTCAGATTTATCGCATTATCTTCTACAACAAGAATCGCAAGTTTCTTTTCCTGTGTGGGTTCACTCCTGTTCATCGTCTGGTTCTGATCCATAAAATTCCTGTAATTAAGATTGTTTACTTTAACGGAATACCAATTTGGTTACAAAACTTTCTCAGGCTTTCAAGCAGGTTGCTGCGGATATGAATAAAATCATCCACACCGGCCTCCTTTAATACATCAATGTTATCTTTTGGGTAGCCGGCAACCACAATGATGAGTCCTGGCATAGCAGCTTTTAATGCCGGAGCTACCCTGGAGGCAAGTTCCTCGTACTCTCCGTCGGAACTGCAAAGCACCACGATATCGGGTCTCTTCAAAATGGCAGATGCTATTCCTTCCTCAATAGTGTCGAATCCGGTATTGTCGGTGACAGATAAACCTGCACATCCAAAAAAATTCGTTGCAAAACCCGCTCTTGCCCTCATCATTGCGAGGTTCCCATAAGTGAAAAGGAAAACTTCAGGCCTGCGGTTCCCGTTATTAATATACTTCTCCGTAGAGAGCCTTAATTTTTCAAGAGACATGGACACCCTGAACGGATGCAGCTTTTTGTATTTCCCGCTAATGCTTTCAGTATTGGCGGATGGGCTCTCCACTTTTCCGATCATCATCTCTTTTAATTCAGGGAATTGGTTGGTTCCTATCAGAACAGCTTTTCTCTCAGCAATGTCAGCTTCCTTCCGGCTACAGTTCTTTTCAATTTCGTCCTGAACAAACCCGGTTTTAACCGCCTCTATCATTCCTCCCATTCCTTCAACTACCCTGAAAAGGTCCCAGGCATGC
>JAPLDK010000027.1 GCA_026391775.1 Bacteroidota bacterium | reverse complement strand
GTATTTGGCCGGACAAACAAAGTGATACAACAGAACAGAAACATTGTGCGATTTATGTATGTATGCGCTTTCGCTCATATATACAAAGATATATTTTTTACGCCGCAAGCGGCGGGGAACTAACCCCTAAAGAGATTAGACATCGATTTTATCCCCATCCGTCGCCAGGATTGTTTCAGGAAAAACCGATCTGGCTTCATCCAACAAGGGCTGAAGGTCATCGTAACGGGCCGAGAAATGCCCGATGAGTAGTTTTTTCACCTGGGCTTTAGCTGCAATAGTTGCAGCTTCATAGGCGGTACTATGCAGCTTTTCCCGGGCTGTAGCGGCCATTTCGTGCAGGAAAGTCGCCTCATGATAAAGCAGGTCCACTCCATGTATGTATGGGATTATGTCTTCGGAATAGGCCGTGTCGGTACAATAGGCATATGATCTTGGATGGCGTATCCTCATCGTGGATGAATGCTGCTCTAAAAACAGGAAGCCATATGTTGGGACACTGTGGACAAGAGGAAACGTATATACCTTCAATCGTTCGGTTTCGATAATAAGCTCCTTATTGATCGACAGCAGTGGATGAAATATCAAAGGATAGATCAGCGTAGTTCGCGATGCGGCAAGTTGAATTTCTATGATCTGCTGAAGCTCCGGATTTGCGTAAAGGTGTAGCTCCTCTTTACGACCCAATAAGTGAAGGCTGGTCAGGAATCCGATAAGCCCGTAAAAGTGGTCGCCGTGCAGATGGCTGATCAGTATATGTTTTATTCTCTGAAAGTGGATTTTATAGCGCCGGAGTTGGAGTTGGGTGCCCTCGGCGCAGTCTATCAAAAACAAGCGCTCATTTGCGTTGAGCAAATGAGCGCTTGGGTTACGCTGCAAAGTCGGGATGGCCGAATTGCTTCCCAGTATGGTCACTGAGAAAGTCATAAGGCTTATTCTGCCTTAGGTTCTTCGGTCTCTCCTTCTTCTGCCTTGGGTTCGTCGAAAGGAAGTTCTGCCTGTGGTTCGGGGGCCTTGGGCTCGGCAGCTTTGGGTTCCGCAACTTTAGGTTCCGCAACTTTAGGAGTACGCGACTTCTCTTCGGCCTTCACCATGTCGGCCCTGAGGTTTGCAAGTGCGTCAATATCGCCAAGAGTCGTCTTCTCCAGGTTATCCTTCAGCTTTTTAACAGCCTTCTTGGTATCCTTTTCCTTCTTCTGGCCTGCCTTTGCTTCCTTGTTCTTTTCAGCATATGCGGCATCCTGGTATATCTTGGTATGGGAAAGGATGATCTTCTTGTTCTCTTTCGAGAATTCAATCACCTTGAAGTCGAGTATCTCTTCCTCTCTTGCGGAAGTATTGTCTTCCTTATGCAGATGGCGTGATGGTGCGAAACCTTCAACACCATATGGCAGGGCAACAATGCCACCCTTGTCGTTCATGCTGACAATGGTACCTTTATGAACAGAACCTACCGAGAATACGCTTTCAAATACATCCCAGGGATTCTCTTCAAGCTGCTTGTGGCCGAGGCTGAGCCTGCGGTTATCAACATCCACATCCAGCACCATGACATCAATTTTCTCACCGATCTTGGTGAATTCGGCCGGATGTTTGATCTTCTTCGACCAGCTCAGGTCTGAAATATGGATGAGCCCGTCAACGCCTTCTTCCAGCTCAACAAAGATGCCGAAGTTAGTGAAATTGCGGACAATTGCAGTATGTTTCGACTTCAGGGGGTACTTGTCCTTGATGTTGTTCCAGGGATCAGGAATAAGCTGCTTGATACCCATCGACATCTTGCGCTCTTCGCGGTCGAGTGTGAGGATAACAGCTTCCACTTCCTGGCCTACCTTGAGGAAATCATGGGCAGTACGGAGGTGCTGTGACCATGACATTTCGGAAACGTGGATAAGGCTTTCGACGCCGGTTGCGATCTCAACAAATGCACCGTAATCGGCGATGACCACCACGCGGCCTTTAACCTTGTCGCCAACCTTTAGGTTCTGGTCAAGTGAATCCCAGGGGTGGGGAGTGAGCTGTTTGAGTCCAAGTGCGATACGTTTCTTGTTATCATCAAAATCAAGGATTACAACTTTGATCTTCTGGTCCAGTTTAACGATCTCTTCCGGATGGTTGATACGTCCCCAGCTGAGGTCGGTAATATGGATAAGTCCATCAACCCCTCCAAGGTCAATGAATACACCATAAGAAGTGATGTTCTTGACGGTGCCTTCGAGTATCTGTCCTTTTTCAAGTTTCTTGATGATCTCTGCCTTCTGGGCTTCGAGTTCATCTTCAATAAGGGCTTTATGGGAAACAACCACGTTCTTGTATTCGTGGTTGATCTTAACAACCTTAAACTCCATAACCTTGTCAACAAACACATCGTAATCGCGGATGGGCTTCACATCGATCTGGGAGCCGGGAAGGAATGCCTCGATTCCGAATACATCCACGATAAGTCCGCCCTTGGTGCGGGATTTAACATGGCCCTTGATGATTTCCTGGTTGTCATAGGCTGTATTGATACGTTCCCATGATTTCAGAATGCGGGCTTTTTTATGCGAAAGAAGAAGCTGTCCGGTTGTATCTTCCTGGTTCTCGATATAAACTTCAACCTTATCGCCGATTTTCAGGTCTGGATTGTAGCGGAATTCGTTGGCCATAAGCACGCCATCGGATTTAAAGCCGATGTTCACGACAATTTCGCGGTTGGTCATAGTGACTACAGTGCCTTCGATGAGTTCGTGGTCCTGAATGGCTTTCAGGGTCTGGTCGTAAACATCTTCCAGCCTTTTGCGCTCATCCGGGGAATACAGTTCATGTTTCTTTCCGATGGAGTCCCAGTCAAATTCTATATTAGATTCTGAGGGGGCAACTTTCTTTTTTCTCTCTTTTTTCTCCGGTGCTTCGGCTACGGCTTCAGGAGTTACTTCTGCCTGGGGTGCTTCAGCTCCGGCTTCAGGAGTTACTTCTGCCTGGGGTGCTTCAGCTCCGGCTTCAGGAGTTATTTCTGCCTGGGGTGCTTCAGCTCCGGTGGTTTCTGGTTCAACATTAACATTCTGCTCCATGTTGACATTGGTTTCTTCAGGAGTCATGTAATAAATTTGGCTAATTGGAAGCGCAGGAGCGCTTTCCGGGTTTGACTTTTATTTTCTTTTCCGGGGATTTAAAATAAAGAACATGAGGCCATTCCACCCCGGATAAAATGGGGTGCAAAGGTAGGAAGAAATATTTTAATTACCAAAGGTTTAACCAGGCTTATTCTGAAGAGAACCCAAGTGCATCATCAAACTGCAATGGGATGACCGTCTTACCTGTTTTATCGATAAAGCCCCAAAATGAGCTTGATTTTACAGCAGCCAGGCCATGTGAGAATGAATCAACTTCGTCATACTGGGGTGGAATAACCATTGATCCGCTCTTGTCAACAAATCCCCATAATTTTCCTTTTTTCACTGCAGCCATCCCTTCCGAGAAATCTTTGCAGTTATCGAAACTGAATTGGATAACCAGTTTTCCCGTGACGTCATAAAAACCCCATAAGCCCTTATTTTCGGTCCTGCCCAATCCCTCCGAAAACGGCTGGGCATGATCAAAATTATCAGATACTATGACTTTTCCCAGCCGGTCGGCAAACCCCCATCCTTTTTTACCCTTAAACGGGAATGCCCCCTCTTTCATATCACGTATATTCTCAAAATCCGTCTTCAGCACCCAGTTTCCTGAAACATCAATAAAACCATATACTTCATCAATTTTCACTCTGGCAACTCCATCATAAAAAGTTTCAGCATGCTCATATTTGCCTTCAATAATAAACCTCCCTGTATTATCAATATATCCCCACATCTTTCCCTGCCTTGCCGCTGCCCTTCCGTTACTGAAATCCATGCAATTGTCAAAATGCGCAGCGAATGGCTGTTTGCCCGATTTATCGAGATAAATCCATTTACCGTACTTGTCATCAGTAGTAATTACCCTGCACAAGCCTTCGCTATATCCTTCAGCCCGTTTATATTGAGGGTTGATGGACCAATTCCCCTTCCCATCAATATATCCCCAGGATTTATTTTGTTCTGCCGGGGCATAACCTTCCGAGAAACCTGCAGCTGATGTATACTGGGGATTGATTACCCATTGACCATTCAGGTCAATGTACCCCCAAAGCTTGCCTTTTTGCACGGCGGCGGTTATAATCTGGGAATGAGCGGTGAAAGATCCCATGGTCATCACCATAATCACCATAACGAAAACTTTTTTCATTGTTCTTTTCATACTGTTTTTTTTTCAAATATAGATAAATATCTAATATCAAAAAAAGTAAATGCCGATTTAAAGGAAATTTCCAATTAGGCTTGAATGTTCCTCATGGATAATGTAATTTCGCAAACTCGTTCTGAAATATTAGATTTTAAACCAAAATCATACAGGAATACTAAACCGTAACATTGAATTGAAACACTAAAAATTAATATTACATGCCTTTAAAATGCGGAATCATCGGTTTGTCCGGCTCCGGGAAGACCAGCCTTTTTAACTGTATTTCCTCGAACCGGGCTGAAACCCATAAAGCTGCTTTCACAGCAACAAAATCGAACCTGGGAACTATGAATGTGCCTGATCCACGGCTCTTTGAGATCGACAAATTCATCCATGCGGCAAAGATTGTTCCCACAACGATTGAAATGGTTGACATCCCCGGGCTTTCCAAGGGCGGCAGCCATACCGAAGGGAACAAGTTCCTTACTGATATCCGTAATGTCGATGCCCTTATTCATGTCATCCGTTGTTTCGACGATCCCAGTATGCCGCATATCGAGGGTTCCGTTGATCCGGTCAGGGACAAGGAAATTGTTGATCTGGAACTGCAGATACGAGACCTGGAACTGGTTGAAAGGAAGATGCAGAGAGTTGAGAGAGTGGCTATGGGAGGAGACAAGGAAGCAAAGAAGTGTGTGGAAATCCTGGAGGTCTACAAGAACCACCTGGAATCTTTTCAGAGTGCACGTACCGCTGATGTTTATGAGGAAGATAAAAAGTATATCGCCGATATCGCCCTGCTGACTGAAAAACCTGTTTTATATGTCTGCAATGTGGATGACGGTTCGGCGGTAAACGGGAATTCATATTCGGCAAGATTCATCCGGTCTGTGCAGGAAGAAAATGCAGAAGTTATACTGCTCGCAGGTAAAATTGAATCTGAAATTGCCGAACTGGAACAGGAAGAAGACCGGAAAGTGTTCCTTGCCGACGCCGGTCTGGCAGAACCGGGAGTTAACCGCCTTGTCCGGGCCGCCTTCCACTTGCTTGACCTTCAGAATTTCTTTACAGCAGGGCCTAAGGAAGTCAGGGCCTGGACCATCCGTAAAGGTATGACAGCTCCCCAGGCTGCAGGTGTTATTCATAGCGATCTGGAAAGGGGTTTCATTCGGGCTGAAGTAATGAAATACACCGACTTTATCGCCTTAGGTTCAGAACACGCCTGCAGGGAGAAAGGGAAATTGTTTGTAGAAGGGAAAAATTACATTGTAGACGACGGGGATATATTGCATATCCGCTTTAATGTTTAAACAAAGCGGGCAAAAGATTTCAGTTTTTCCAGGAAATCGGCTTTTTTTCTAACCGACACCTCAACCTCGGAATTGTCTTCCATAATCACTGAGCCGCCTTTACCTTTCATATACCTCTTGACATACACCAGGTTGATCAGATGTTTGCTGTGTATCCGCGAAAACGGTAGATCTTCAAGTATTTTCTCGTAGTTGTTCATGGATTTCGAGGCGACGAATTTCTGCCCGTTTGAAAGATAAAAAGTGGTGTATACATCATCAGCCTCAAGCCGTATAACATCCCCGAGTTTAACGATATTCAAACCATCTGAGGAAGGGATGATTATTTTCTCCTGTCCGCCTTTCAGGCTTTCTTTCAGAACAGAGATACGGTCATCAATATCCTCGTCTTTTTCCCTGGAATCCCTGTACCTGTCGAATGCTGTTTTCAGGCCGTCAAAAGTGGCAGGTTTTACAATGTAATGCAGTGCCGAAAATTCAAAGGCACGAACCGCATATTTGTCAAAAGCGGTAACAAAAATAACCTGGAACTTCCTGAAAGACACTCCTTCCATCACATCAAACCCCTCCCCGTCGGGCAGGTTGACATCAAGAAACACCATTTCAGGTTTGGTTTCATCAATCAGGGCAATGGCCTCTTTGACCGTCATGGCCGTTCCGATGATACTGACCTCGTGGAAATGTTTCACCAGCAGGGACTGTAGGGTCAGCAAACTGGTCCTGTCATCATCAACAAGGACTGTCCTTATAGCGTCTTCCATAAAAGGCGGTTTTTCAGCTGATTAATTGCAAAGAAAAACGGTACCTTTGCATCAGCAGCTAATATATTAATATTTCCCTAACAATGAATCAAACTGTTGAAAATATTTTACAAAATAAATATATAAACAAGGACGATATACAGTTCCTGCTTTCACTTGACAAGGAAGGTTCTGAGCGGCTTTTCCGCAGGGGCCACGAAATTAAAACAACACTGGCGGGAAGAAAAGTTTTTTTCAGGGGTCTGATCGAATATTCGAATATCTGTACAAAAAACTGCTTCTATTGCGGAATCAGGATGGATAACAACCGGTACAAGAGGTACACCATGAGTGATGAGGAGGTTCTTGAAACCGCCAAATATGCCCATGACAACAACTTCGCTTCAATTGTGATACAAAGCGGGGAGCAAAGCAGCAAAGCATTCAGCAAGTCCATCGAAAATCTGCTCAGGGAAATACATACTAAGACCAAAGGAGAACTCCATATAACACTGTCTCTGGGTGAACAAACCGAAGAAACTTATAAACAATGGTATAATGCAGGAGCTCACCGTTACCTGCTCAGGATAGAGGTTTCAAACCCCGCCTTATATGCAAAACTCCATCCCGGTGACAAGAGGCATACTTATAATGCCAGGCTGGAAGCGCTTTCATTACTCAGGAAAACAGGTTACCAGGTTGGCACCGGAGTAATGATCGGATTACCGTTTCAGACAGTTTCAGACCTTGCCGACGATCTTTGTTTTTTCAGGGATTTCGATATCGATATGGTGGGCATGGGACCCTATATCGAACATGAAGATACACCCTTTTGGGCTTACAGGGATCTGATTCCTTCAGCCGCAGACCGCGTTGACCTTTCCATCAAAATGGTTGCGATTTTAAGGATCATAATGCCCGACATCAACATTGCAGCTACAACGGCTATGCAGACCTTAGACCCCCGGGGAAGGGAGCTAGCCATCTATGCCGGGGCCAATGTGATAATGCCTAACCTGACACCGGTCAAATACCGAGATAACTACCTGCTTTACGAAAACAAACCAAATGTTAAAGACCAGCCTGATGAGACACGGAAAGCTCTTGAGAAGCACATCCTGGCTGAAGGGGATGAGATTGGTTATGGGGAGTGGGGAGACAGCAGGCACTTTAAAAACAGAAATGGTAAAATTATTAGAAAAAGTTGAAATCATCGACGCCGGCTCAGAAGGCAATGCGGTAGCCCGGCATGGAGATTTGGTTGTTTTTGTGCCTTATGGTGTGCCCGGGGATGTTGTCGACATTGAAGTCTTTAAGTCAAAACGTTCTTATGCAGAGGGTAGGATCATAAAATTTCACAGGTATTCGGAGAACCGTACAGAGCCTTTCTGCTCTCACTTCGGTATTTGCGGGGGCTGCCGCTGGCAGCAAATGAACTATGGCAGCCAGCTTCATTTCAAACAAAAACAGGTTGAAGACACCTTCAAACGCATCGCTAAGCTTGATAATCCGCTGATCCGCCCTATTCTGGGGTCTGATGCAACAAGGGGATACCGCAACAAGCTTGAATTTACATTCTCTTCCCGCAGATGGGTTACAGGACCGGCCGACGGAGAAGCTTCCCCTGCCCTGGGGTTCCATATTCCCAAACGCTGGGACAAGGTCCTTGATATTGATCATTGTTACCTGATGGAGGAACCCGTAAACGCCATCAGGCTTGAAGCCAGGCGATATGCGATCGAAAAGGGGCTTAGCTTTTACGATGCCAGGAATAATGCAGGGATCCTCCGGAACATGATTCTCAGGACTACCACCCGTGGCGATCTGATGCTGATCATGGTTTACGGGACAAATGAGCCTGACCGCATCCTCCCAATGTTATACCATCTGCAGGCCGCCTTCCCTCAGATAACATCAATGTTTTACGTTGTCAATGAGAAGAAGAACGATATAATAAACGACCTGGAGATGAGGCATTACGCCGGCACCCGTTTCATCACTGAAATACTTCCCCCCTTCAGGAAGAACCACAGGGAGGTAAGTTTCAGGATAGGGCCTGTTTCCTTCTTCCAGACGAACCCTGTACAGGCTGGGAAATTATTCCGTATTGCCGCTGAATACCTTTCACCTGAAGGAAGTGAAATGGTTTACGACCTGTACACAGGCACAGGGACTATAGCCAATTACATTGCACCTTACGTTAAACAGGTTATAGGTATAGAATCCGTAGCCTCTGCGGTGTCAGATGCCGGCATTAATGCAGATCTGAACGCCAATGCCAACCTTCAGTTTTACGCTGCAGAAGCCGAGAAACTGCTCACCCCCGGCTTTATCAGTGAACATGGTCATCCCAATGCAGTTATCACCGATCCTCCCCGAAACGGCATGCATGAAAAGGTAATTCAAACATTGCTTGCCGTTCTTCCGGGGAAAATTGTTTATATAAGCTGCAATCCTGCCACCCAGGCCAGGGATATTTTCATGCTGAAGGAACGATATAATCTGGTGGAATGCCAACCTGTGGATATGTTCCCGCATACCCAGCATGTCGAGAATGTGGCTTTTCTTACTTTAGCTTAAATGCCAGTTCATGAATGTCTTCCTTAAGAGGGTAAAAGACATGGGTTGCCTGATTGTAAAATTCCTCCCGGATTTTCAGCTGAACTGAAATCCATTCCTCAAATGCGTCTGATGACAGGTCTTTCAGCAATGGACGTTTTTTTCTGACAATCTTCAACCTTTCGGCCAGTTCCCCGGATGTCATCCGCAGATAAACAGAAATACCATTATCCCTGATAAACTTCATATTATCATAAAAACAGGGGGTGCCACCTCCTGTGGAAATGACCATATTCCCGAAATCAGCCGTCTCAAGCAGCAGTTCTCTTTCAATCCTCCTGAAATTGCCCTCATCGTATTTTGCAAAGAAATCGTAAATGCAGATATGGTAACGTTCCTCGAACATCTCATCAAGGTCAAGGAACCCGGCCTGCAGCAGGCCTGCCAGCTGTCTTCCCAGGGCACTTTTCCCCGATCCCATAAATCCGATCAGATAGGTCTTCAATTTCGTGGTTTAGTTGAGCGTAAATGTACAAAATCAAGCAAAATAATTACTACCTTTGCAGTCCGTTAACAATAAAGGTTATGATGTTCAGAGGCTTATACCTGATTCTGCTTGTACTTTCCATCTCATTCATTTCAGCCTGCAATTCCTCCGGTGATAAAGAGGAAAAGATTTCAACTGATCTTGTTAAAAACCCCAATACAGCAAACGGGGAGAACAATTCCGGGACTTTGCCTGTATTCAAATTTGAAGAGATCGAGCATGATTTCGGTAAGATCATTCAGGGTGAATCGGTATCAAATGAATTCCAGTTCACCAATACGGGTAAGACAGACCTCATTATTGTCGATGTCAGCACTTCCTGCGGATGCACTGTGCCATCCTTTCCCAAAACGCCGATTCGCCCGGGTGACAAAGGGGCGATTAAAGTTTCATTTAACAGTGCGGGGAAGCACGGTTTTCAGGCAAAAAACGTACTGGTTGTAGCAAACACCCAGCCCAATACCACGCTTCTCAGGATCAAAGCTGAGATCGTTGGCCCAAATTCAGAAAAATAATTCATTTTATATTTAATCAAATTCAAAGTATGAATATTCTTAACATCCTTTTAATGGCTCCCCAGGGACAGGGCGGCTCGCAGAACGGCTGGTATTCGTTTTTACCGCTTCTGCTCATCATTGTAGTGTTTTATTTCTTTTTCATCCGCCCGCAAATGAAGCGCAGCAAGGATCAGAAAAAGTTCAGGGAAACACTCGATAAGGGACAGAAAGTAGTTACAATCGGTGGAATTCACGGTAGGATTGTGGAGATCCAGGAAACAACGGTTTCAATTGAAGTCGATAATAATGTTAAGCTTCGTGTTGAGAAATCAGCTATCGCTATCGACACAAGCCAGACAATCGAGAACAAATAACCTTGTTAATTGAAAAGCGGGTTTATTGATCTGATCGGTAAAGCCAGAAAGAACAGGGGTGAGAAATTCAGACACCAGCTGTATATATTCGCGGTATGCCTGGTAATCTCTGTTTTCATCTGGTCGCTGGTCAGGCTTTCCCGTGAATATTATTATACTATAAACTACAGGATTCATTACACGAACCTGCCTTCCAACCTCAGGATGACGGGTTATTCCGACAGCATACTTACGGTCAGCATCAGGATCCAGGGTTTTGATTTTTTTACCGAGGAGTTCATCCATCCCAGGAATCCGAAATACAGTGTCAGCTTGAGGAAGATCAAAGTTCATTCCGAAGATGGCCAGATCACCGGATACCTGTCGACGGAAGATATCGGAAGGGAGATCAAAGACAGGATGAATTTTCAGAGTGAAGTCTATATGATATTCCCCGACACCCTTTTTTTCGATCTTGAGAAGCTTGCTCCAAAGAAGATCCAGCGTATTGATATAAAGTCAGCGACTGTTATTACAACGAAACACGACAGTATCCATTTTAACAAAGTAAAATAAAACCTGGGAATGTTGAGGGCTGCGCTTACCGGTAATATTGGCAGCGGCAAATCGGTCGTTGCATCAGTATTTTCCTCCCTAGGGATCCCTGTATTCCATGCCGATGAGGAATCAAAGAATATCCTGAAACTTCCTGAGGTCATTGATGAAATTGCCGGATTGTTCGGGAAGGAAGTTGTCGTTAATGGCATGATTGACAACAAGCGTCTTGCTTCGGTTGTTTTCGGTAATTCACAGGCATTAAACCGTTTAAGCGGTCTTCTGCATCCCTTGGTATTAAAGGATTTCAACAGCTGGCTCCAGGCATGGGCCGGAGAACCTTATGTGATCATGGAATCTGCAATCCTCTTTGAAAGCGGCTATGCAAAGGAATTTGACCGCATCATCCACGTTTCCTGCCCTGAAGATACTGCCATTGAGAGGGTGGTGAAGCGCGACGGGCTTGAACGCGGTCTGGTCCTTGACAGGATGAGCCACCAGTTAAAAAATGATGACAAAGCCCGCATGTCGGATTTTGTCATCATCAACGACGGCTCCCTGCTGCTTATTCCGCAGGTGATCGCCATCCATAAAAAACTCTTACAAGGTTGCGCGTAAAGCTACAATCACATTCCTGCCCGGCCTGCTTATGCCTGAGGCAAGTTTCCTGTTCATGCGCATATTCGTCATACAAAAATAGAATTTTTTCGAACATAGCAACAAAACTACATGTGTTCATTGTAACTTTGTCTCAGATGTACACCCATGAAAACGCTTAACATTTCTGCCGTTTCCTACCTCAATACCTATCCTTTTGTTTACGGGATACAGCAATCGGGCTACCTTCAAGACTATCATCTTTATCTCGAAGTTCCTTCCATTTGCGCCGAACGTTTAAAATCAGGTGAGGCTGATATAGCGCTTGTGCCTGCAGGAGCGCTGCCCGACTTCCGGAATTATCATATTATTTCAGACTACTGCCTGGGTGCGGTTAAAAAGGTGATTACAGTACTTTTATTATCAAATAACCCACTTGAAAAGATCAGAAAAATTTTTCTGGATTTTGATTCAAGGACATCAGTCAGGCTCGTCCAGATTCTGGCCCGTTCCTTCTGGAAAATAGAACCTGTTTTTGAAAGACTTGAACCCGGACAGGCAGAGGATTCAAACGAGAAGGAGTCAATTGTAGCTATCGGTGATAAAACATTCGGGATACGTGATCGTTATGCATATTCATACGACCTCGCTGATGAATGGATAAAGTTTACCGGTCTGCCTTTTGTTTTTGCGGTTTGGATATCGGTCAAACCTCTCCCTGAACCCATATTGTCGCAGTTTAATAAAGCCCTGCAATACGGGATTCAGAATATTGACGGAGTCCTTGAGTTTTTCGAGTCACGCTTGCCAAAGAATGCTGATTGCCGACAATATCTCACCGAAAACATTTCATACATCTTCGACAAGCCAAAGCATGAAGGCTTGAATTTGTTTCTCTCGTATCTTTAAGAAGTACTATCTCTTTGTAGACACTCCCCTTTGCTTGGCCATATCCTCCAGCCGCTTCTGGAACCCGGATTTTTTAACAGGCTTTTTCTTGTTGGCTTCGATCTGGGCATGGAGTTTTTTCTCGTCAAGAAATGCACGGATCAGATAGATTTGCGCAAAAGTGAGAAGGTTTGCAAGCAGGTAATAATAGCTTAGACCTGAGGAATAGTCATTGAACCAGAAAAGGAACATCACCGGCATCAGATACATCATGGTTTTCATACCTGGCATCTGTTGCTGTGTACTGCCCATCATCTGGTCATTGATCCTGGTATAGATTATACTGGAGATAGTCATCAGAAGCGCAAAAAGGCTGATATGGTTTCCATACCACGGCAGGCTGAAACCTCCCGGAAAGGTCCATATGGAATCATATGAGGAGAGGTCTGTTGCCCAGAGGAACGGTTGCTGCCTTAACTCTATTGATGAAGGGAAGAATCGGAACATCGCGATCAGGATAGGAAACTGCAGCAACATTGGAATACAGCCTGCCATAGGATTCACTCCGGCCTTTTTATAGAGGTCCATGGTTGCCTGCTGCTTTTTCATCGCATCTTCCTTCTTAGGAAATTTCTTGCTCAGTTCATCAATATCGGGTTTCAACACCCTCATTTTGGCTGAGGATTTATATGTTTTGTAAGCGATGGGGAACAGTATTATTTTCAGGAGAATTGTAAGTATAAGGATGATAATGCCATAGTTCCAGCCAAGATTCCCGAAGAAAGTGAATACCGGGATAACTGCGTATATATTGATCCATGCCATGAGGAAAAAGCTCCAGCCCAGGGGTATTTGTTTTTCCAGGTCCAGCTTGTAGCCTCTCAGCGTATAGTATTTATTAGGGCCGAAATACATGGACATGCCCACCGTTTTCGTTTCTTTAGCATTGAATGGAATACCGGCTTCGGCATACATTCCCTTCAGGTAAAATGAAGGCCCCTGCATGCCCTGCGTCTTCAGCCTTGGCTCCGTCAAGTATGTATCGGAAATAAGTATGCTGGTAAAAAACTGTTGTTTGAACGAGAACCATTTGATTTTCTCATTTTTCAGGTAACGTTCTTCATCTTTTGTTTCGGAGATATAATCAACCTTATCCTGGTCGTACTTATAATAAAGCGTGGTAGTCATACGCTCCATTTTCTGACTTTTTTCCAGGTTTTTCAGGTTATCGTTCCAGGTGAGGACAAGAAATTTATTTCCGGCGTCAATGGCCTGGTCCATACCCACAAAATTAACCTGGTAACGGAGCATATAATCGTTGCCTCTGATAGTATAAAGGAATTCGATGTATTGGTCTTTGTTAAAACCGGTATCACTTGAAGACGTAAACAGCCTCATGCCGAACTGCATTGAATCCTTCCCGCCGACTTTCATGAATGGCTGCCCCTTTCGCGAAGGGTCAGGCCAGAAAGGCTGGAAGTACAAACGGTTTGTGTTGATGGTACGGTTGTTAGAGAAAAACGAAATACCTAAATTCAGGGAGTCGCTGTCCATGAGGACCAGTGGTTTCTTATCCCAGGTAAGGTAATCCTTAAGCTCTACCTTGCCTATCTTCCCGCCCCGGCTTATAAATTTCAGTTTAAAAACATCGTTCTCAACAGTGAAGGTTGTATCTTTACCTACGGCAGCATTGGCAAAAACTCCCAATTCTCCCTTCATAGTCATCCTTACAAGGGTAGTCGAGTCAACATGTTCACCACGGGCAACAAATTTTTCTTTTTCCCTTGCTACCGAAATAGCCTTTTCCCTGGCAACAGCCGAGATCAGCGCGTGTTGTTTCTGCACATTAAGCATATACATTGAATCTGCCTTGCGCTTTTGTACAATGAGTTGTTCCTTGGATGGGCTCATCAGGTATGTATACCCGATAAAAATTGTGAAGATGAGGACGAGCCCGATAATCGTGTTCTTGTTATTCATGAATGATTTTAAATTAACCGCAAATGCGGCCTTTGGGGGTGCAAAGGTAAGAAATTGTCTTTATCTGGGTTTATATTCCCTTGCTGCCTTTATGAATGCCACGAAAAGGGGATGCGGTCTGGCAACCGTGCTTTTATATTCCGGGTGGAACTGTACACCAATGAACCATGGATGGCTGATCAGTTCCATTATCTCAACAAGGTCATCTTTAACGTTAATACCTGCAGGCAAAAATCCGGCTTTGATATATTTATCAAGGTAAATATTATTGAACTCATACCTATGCCGGTGCCTTTCGGAAATATTTTGTGATTTGTAAATCTTGTATACTTTGGATGACTTATTGATTTTACAAGGGTAAGCTCCAAGTCTCATTGTGCCTCCAAGCCCCATGATTTTCTTCTGTTCCTCCATCATATCGATGACAGGATAAGGTGTTTTTTTATTGAACTCGGTGGAATGGGCTCCTTGCATACCTAAAACATTGCGGGCGTATTCTATTACAGCGCACTGCATTCCAAGACATATCCCGAAGAAAGGGATATTGTGCGTCCTGGCATAGTTAATTGCAGTGATCTTACCCTCTATTCCCCTCTCACCGAAACCCGGGGCAACCAGTATGCCATTAAGCCCGGAAAGTTTCTCAGCCACATTGCTTTCATCAATAAATTCCGAATGCAGTGAGATTACATTGACCTTGCAGCTATTCGACACACCGGCATGGATAATAGATTCGTTGATGGATTTATATGCATCCTTCAACTCTACGTATTTCCCGACCAGACCTATGCTGAAGCAGCATGTTGGATTCTTAAGTGTATATAGGAATTTCTCCCAGTCGCGGAGATCAGGAACTCCGTCGGTTGGCAAATTGGTCTTCCTGAGGATCTCAACATCCAGATTTTCCTGCCTCATCAGCACCGGTACTTCGTATATGCTTTCGGCATCAATGCATTCAATTACCGAGGAAGGATTAACATTACAAAAAAGAGCAATTTTGTTACGAAGACTTTCGGGAAGATGTTTCTCTGTGCGGCAAACAATGATATCGGGCTGAACTCCCTGTTCCAGTAACGTTTTCACAGAATGCTGGGTCGGTTTTGATTTGAGTTCCCCAGCAGCTGCAAGGTAGGGTACAAGTGTAAGATGAACAACCACACTGTCCTTTCCAAGTTCCCATCGCAATTGACGAACTGTTTCGATGAAAGGCAGGGATTCGATGTCGCCCACCGTTCCGCCTATCTCTGTAATAACAAAATCGTAATGATGTTTACTGGCAAGTAGCTTGATCCTTGATTTAATTTCATCGGTAATATGGGGGATAACCTGGACCGTCTCGCCGAGGAATTCTCCTTTTCTTTCCTTGTTGATGACACTCTGGTAAACAACACCTGTTGTAACATTATTAGCCTGGGTTGTTGGCACACTTGAAAATCTCTCATAATGGCCAAGGTCCAAATCGGTTTCCGCTCCGTCTTCGGTTACATAGCATTCGCCATGTTCATAAGGATTCAGGGTTCCGGGATCAATGTTGATATAGGGATCCAGTTTCTGGATAGTCACCGAAAACCCCCTGGCAACCAGTAGTTTCGCGATCGAGGACGAGATGATTCCCTTGCCGAGGGATGAAGTTACTCCGCCGGTTACAAAAATGTATTTAGTTGAAGACATGGCAAAATCATAATGAAGGTTTACGGGTCACAAAAATAATCGTTTTCGGCAAATGGGGGGAAATAAGTTTACCAGTCCTTGCATTTTTTACGAACATAACCGGGCTGGTCAATCATACGCTTAATGGTAAGGATCTCAGTGGCTATCTCTTCGATTGGTTTATTGGTTACACGGACAATGGGCAATTCGTATTTGCAGAAAAACTTCATGGCATAATTCAACTCCCGTTTTACACAATTAAGTGAAGCATATTCACTTGAAAACCCGCCAAGGTATTGCTGTCGCACCGATCTCAGGGTGCATAGGTCCTGGGGCTCGGTCATCAGCCCGAAAACCTTACCATGTTCCAGCCTGTGAAGCGATTCAGGCAATTCGCTTCCAAGCACTATCGGATAGTTTGCCACGAACCAGCCCTTGAAGGCAAGGTAGATGCTGAGAGGTGTTTTAAAAGTACGGGAAACTCCCACAAGTATTATTTCTGCCTTCTCATACTCATAATCCCTGAGCCCGTCATCATGTGTAAATGCGAACTGCATGGCATCTATCCTCTTGAAGTACTCCTTGTTGATGCTGAAGAACAAGCCTGGTTCACCTTTGGGAGAGTCAGCAAAATGATGTGAAAGCCTTGACAACAAAGGCCCCATCAGGTCGATGGCATCCACGTTATGAATACGGCTGAGTTTGAGAATGATCGCCCTGAGGTGTTCACCAACCAGGGTATGTACAATGAAGCCTTTATCTTCCGCTGCTTCCCTTACAATATCCTCGATAGTCTGTTCGTCACGGACCTCAGCTTTAAGAATCACTTCCATACTTGCATCGGGAAACTGTGTAAGCGCGGCCATCAGGGTTTGCTCGGCAGTACGTCCCGAGCCGTCGGAAACCACATATACTTTGTTCATGGCATAAAAATAATTTGATGTTTAAAACTACAGTATTTTCAACGAAATACAAAATTTCGCATTTTTTTCATATTTTAGCTTATCGATTAAATTAAGTACTTTTGAAAACCTAACTAAAACTGAAAATAAAAATAAATTCTTACTTCTATGACAACAATTAAAGTCGGTATCAATGGATTTGGCCGGATCGGGCGTTTGACCTTCCGAGCGCTGCTCAAGAAAGAAAATGTTGAAGTTGTAGCCATCAATGATCTTACGGATTCCAGGACCCTGGCCCATCTTTTAAAATATGATTCAGTTCATGGAAAATTTCCGGGCACTGTTACAGTAGAAGGAGACTATCTGGTCATCAACGGGAAAAAAATTAAGGTTCATGCTGAAAAGGACCCGGCAAACCTTCCATGGGGATCGTTGGATGTCACTACAATTCTGGAATGCACAGGCATTTTCCGTACGCGGGAAAAGATGAGCAAACATTTTGCCGCCGGTGCAAAGAAAGTTTTGCTGAGCGTGCCATCCGATACTAAGGAAGATGTTGATGCTACTATAGTCCTGGGTGTTAATGACAGTATGCTCACCCATGAAATGAAGCTTATTTCCAATGCATCATGTACCACTAACTGCCTCGCTCCCATTGCCAAGGTTATGAATGACAATTTCGGTATTGTGAGAGGGCTGATGAATACGATTCACAGTTATACCAATGACCAGATTATTCTTGACGCTCCCCATAAAGACCTGCGCCGGGCACGCGCTGCCGCCATGTCTATAATCCCCACAAAGACAGGTGCCGCCAAAGCCATCGGCCTTGTGATCCCTGAACTCGATGGGAAACTTGACGGCTTTGCGGTAAGGGTTCCGACTCCTGACGGCTCACTCGTTGACCTGACGTGCGAGCTTGCTAAAAAGACTACTAAGGAAGAGATCAATGCAGTTATGAAAGCTGCTGCCGAAGGGCCAATGAAAGGTGTACTTGAGTATACTGAAGACCCTATTGTAAGTGTAGATATTGTTGGCAACACACATTCTTCAATTTTTGATTCCCTGCTCACCAAAGTGATGGGCGGAAATTTTGTTAAAGTCATTTCATGGTATGATAACGAAAACGGTTATTCCAACAGGATGGCCGACCTCGTTGTAAAAATGGGCTGATATGAGTCATTTGTTCTCATCCGGGGAAAGGGAAGGTTATATTATGATCGTCGAGGACTCAAAGAGCCAGGCGATGATGCTGAAATCCCTTTTGAAAAAACACGACTATAAAGTCAGGGATTTTGAAGACGGATTAGCTGCGTATGAAGCAGCCATGGAAGAACCTCCCATTCTGATCATCAGTGATATAGTGATGCCGGGAATGGATGGCTACGAATTATGCGAGAAGGTTAAAAGCACCAAAGAGCTCAAAGAGATACCCATTATCCTGCTGACTACACTTCAGGACTCGATGGATATTATAAAAGGCTTGCAGGCAGGATCGGATAATTTCATCACCAAGCCATTTGATGCAAAGTACCTGCTGTCCCGTATCAATTACCTCCTGGCCAACAGGGAACTCAGATACCAGGGCACCAGTGACCTGGTGCTTGAGATCATGTTTAACGGCCAGAAGTATGCGATCAACTCGGAGAGGAAACAGATACTTGACCTGCTTTTATCGGTGTATGAAAATGCAATCCAGCAAAACTATCAGCTTATAGAAGCACAAGCTGAACTAAGACGGTCAAATGAACACCTCATCACAATGAACCGTGACCTGGAAGCGTTTTCGTACACTATTTCCCATGACCTCAGGACCCCTTTGAACCACATCAGCATGAGTGCACAGCTTCTTCACCAGCATTATTTGAATAAGCTGGATGAGGCGGGGGCTTCCTACGTTGAAACGATACATTCAACTACAAAGTCAATGGCCGAAATGATTAACGACCTGTTGCAGTTTTCCCGTACAGGCACGATAAACATTCATCCCCAGCCTATCGACCTGAGTGAAATGTGCCGTAAGGTCATGCAGTGGATACACCAGGATAACCCTGACAGGCCGATCGATGTGAAGATTGATGATAATCTGCAGTTGACCGGTGACCAAAGCCTGTTGATGGTTGTTGTGAAGAATCTTCTTGGAAATGCCTGGAAATACACATCAAAAACCAACCATCCTACCATCCATGTGAGTAGTTTTCAAAAAGACGGGCAAACTGTCTTCTACGTCAAAGATAACGGTGCAGGATTTGATTCCTCAAGGGCAACAAACCTTTTCACTCCCTTTGTAAGGTTGCATTCCCAGGAGGAGTTCCCGGGGACCGGTGTTGGGCTTGCAACAGCCAAACGTATCATTGAACGACACGGTGGAAGGATCTGGGCAGAGGGTGAAATTGGGAAGGGGGCTACTTTCTGTTTTACCATAGGCCAGAACAGGTAGCCCACAGAAGCCTGGCGGTTCTTGTGATCAAGGAGTAACATTTCCTTTATTTTTACGTAAAACCCTGAATAACGGAAGAATATGTTTTTTCTGCGGGTTACGGTTTTATTCATTCTCCTTGCAAAACCGCTTTATTATTCAGCTCAACAGCCTTCATTACTAGATGCCGATGAATTGGTATTGCTGGGCGACAAAAACGGACTGAAAGCTGTTGAGAGACTGATCAATCCGATGGCTTTGCTTTATCTTGATACTACCTATGCAAGCCATATTGTAGATTGGGAATTCAGGCAGGGGTTTTTGCATGGGCATCCCGACAGCATCGGCTATTACGTACTGGAACTTCCCAGGTATACACTTGATATTGCTTCGAATACCGATAACAGGCATGCCGCTTCTAATCTTTTGCGGTATTATTGTTCAGTACCCAAGGTCATAAAATCAGATACTGTATACTGGATCTATGATCAGCTTTATAGATTTTTACCGGTATTTATATGCAGGAAACCATACCAAACATTCCTGGAAAGGAAACTGAGAAAAGATTTTGAGGAATGGAGCCGGATCTCAACAAGAACCGCACCGGTGAAGTACCCCGATCCATCTGTTGAATTTGATCGCCTGATGAATATGAAACCTTTAAATAACCGCCCCGATTCAAGATATATTGCACTGATGCTTGGACTGACCTTGCAACAATTGAAATCACCTGGCTTTGATGAAGTGAAAATTAAAAACCTCCGCAGGATGCAAACCTGTCTGAACAATAAAAGATTCCAACTACCGGTGCTCAGCGGGGAATACAGGATTTATACCGAGCCTATCGAAACACAAATCATCCCGACTATAATTGAGTACAGGAACATCAGCCAGCTTGTCAGTGACAAGGCAGCAATGGCACTGATAATTTCATCGTGGCTTACAAGGCATAACTTCAATCAGAACATGCCTTACAGCCAGAGTAAATTCCTGGTAAAGCGCCCGAACAAAGTCTATTTTGAGGTCTACTACGAATTTGGGATGCAGGCCATCAGGCTTACATTGCTGGGCAATAAAAGTATTATGATCGAGAAGACAATGGAGGCAATTGATTGATCAGGCGCTTTCAGTAAAGAATCAAATCTCGATATGAACCCTGAGGCCGAAAGCATTGGCCGGTCCCCTCGACTGATTATATGCAGGATTGATAATGAGCTGGTAGTCGGGGCATATCCATAATAGCTTACTGAAGAACTGGAAAGAATAATAGATCTCACCAATGAATTCCGGGGCATACCTGAGGTTCCCGTCCCCAATTATTAAACCCAGGCCCCCTGCTTTCAGATAGTCAGCATGAGGCGATGAAATCCCATTCATTATAAAAGCAACAGCAAGGTTATCATTATCCCGTTTCCACAAATTGCCATCTATATTCAGGCCAAGGGTAACGGCCCTGTCAATTTCAGTAAAAACCCAGGTCTCGTTCTGCCCGTCATTCCAGCCTGCACGCATAAACATCCCGAAGTTCCTGTCAAGTGCCTGCTCAAGGTTTACCCCGAAACCATATTTTGTATGGCCTTCATCCCTGGTAAGCGTAATGTCGGGTATGGTATCTTCTTGCTGCCCCAGATTTATCGACTGCTTGTAATTGCCCATGGGCGCCAGGTTAAGATAAGCCATGGCCCTAAGAATGCCGGGTCTCCTTCCGAGCATGTACTTCCTTTCAAACTCAAAGGCAGTGCCGAATGACTTTGTAATATCAAATTGCATCTGTTGTCCGTTGGCTTCTTCAGGCATTGTGACGAAAGCAGCACGCATTGCCCATTTCGGCCTTACAAATTCCATGGCAAGCCCATAATCATAGCCTCGCACATTTGCCGGATAATCCCAGGCCCCGTTACCCATCAATGCCCAGTTGTAAAACTGCGTTCTGGGATCGTGGCTGAAAGTATTGTTATCAAAGAAATCCATCATGCTGAATTTACCCGCAATAAGCGAGAGATAGGTATCGGGCTCACGGCCTGTAAGCTGGTTGAATTCATCCTCCACCCTATGCCGGCTTTTTGAAAGGGCAAAGACCTGCCTGAGGTACAACCGTCCTATGTATATATGTACCGACGGATCGCTGACCCGGTAAACTTCACCATTCGGGAAACCAGCTACTCCCCGGGTTTGGGAAAAGCCCTTTCCACCAGAGATCTCCGGATTAAAGTAAACCTGGGCGCCTTTCCACAGCCTCATTCCCAGAAAAAGCGTGGCGGAAATTGAAACAGTGGATTCTTCACATTTCTGAAGGCTGTTCTCCCCGGAATAAGCGGCTTTGAAAGCCGGATGATATTGAGGAAGCACAGTCAGCTGGAAATGATAATTCCAGAACTGACCTTTCAGAGTATCAGGTTCCGAAGCCAGTGAGCTGAGATTGCAGCCAAAGATGAACAAAAAAGTTACAAGCAGGGCATGTCGCTGATATAGTTTCATTTGTAATATATTTTCAATAAACATCGAAGTTCAAATTTCGACAATTCATGGAAAAAAAGTATGTTTGCGCCTTAAAAAAATATTTATGCTAAAGTACTTTATCGCACGCCAGATGGTGAAACGCACTAAAAACAGGCAGTTTCCCGTTGGATACCTGGAGCAGAAACATGTCGATCTGAACCAACCTTTCCCTAATGACAGCTCTTATTTCTATGGTGGTGATAAATCAGGCAACGCCTTTATTGCCCGGATGGCTTTCAGAGGCCCCAAGCGGCAGCATGAATGGTGGTTTGATTTTTTTATTAAAGGGAGAGGGTTTTTCGGATTGAAAACCGATCCTGGCTCTGAGGGTACAGGATTCCAGATGGGCAATCTGAAGTGGGAAAACACTGTTGTTGGTAATGAATGGAGGATCACCTACGACGGGCCCGTGACCGATGAACAGGGCAAATCATATCATTGTAAGACAGATCTCCTTTTCATTGGCGAACATGAACCGTACGATTTTGCTAAAAGCTCCGACCAGAGTATGATCGCAAAGGCTATTGCCGGCGAAAAGTGGAACAGGGAGTTTTTTTTCAAGATGAAGGATACGCATCAGACCCATTATGAACAGACCGGAATTTTTAAAGGGGCTATTTCTCTGGATGACCAGGTGTATAATATGGAAATGAGGGCTTCACGCGATCATTCCTTTGGTTCCAGGACCTGGCTGACCTGGGACCGGCATTATTGGATTACGGGGATTTCTGATACCGGAATGCATTGGACGGTGACCACTATCAAATGGGATTTTCTGGGACGGCTCACAGCCGGGTTCATTACTCATCCCGACGGGCATACAGATGCAATTATTGAATGTACTGACCTGGAAACAATTTCCAGAGAGAAGTTGCTTCCCGACCATGGTTTTATTGATATTGTTTGCCGGAGCGGCGCCAAACACAAAGTGGAATTCTGGAGAAACGGCCATTTCCCATATCTTATGGATTGGAAATACCAGATGCGTGAAGCTATCGGAACATATAAATTCGATGGTGTTGATGGACTTGGTATGGTTGAGTTCGGTTTCCACATAGACAAGTATAAAATCGACTGATATATAAATCTGATAAATGATACTCCGGCTACAAGAAATTGACGGACAGCCTGTTGGAGGCAAGGCTAAAGGTCTGAAAATTCTGAAAGAGCTTGGTTTTAATGTCCCCGAAGCTGTTGTGTTGCTGCATCCTGAACCGAAGGAATTGCAGGATGCAGTCATCATGCACCATCTTAATACTCTCGGGCCGGGGCCAAAGGCAATACGCTCATCAGCAGTAAGTGAGGACGGGCATTCCGTGTCTTTTGCAGGACAGTTCGAATCCTACCTCAACCTGCATTCATTTGAGGAGATTAAATCGGCTATTGTCAAATGTATTGAAGCCGCAGGCGCGGAGCGTGTAAGGTCTTATTCGGGCAGTCTTTTATCTGAAGCTGACCTGAGGATCTCGGTTATAATGCAGAACATGGTTGATGCAAGGGTAGCCGGTGTGGTTTTTTCGGTCAATCCGGTCAGTAACCGCCGTGACAAGATACTGGTCAATGCCATTGCAGGACATGGAGAAGAGCTGGTAAGCGGTAAAAAAGATGCCTGTCATTATGAAGTATTCCGCAGTGGATCAAATATTGCTGCAGAAACCGAAAAAAATGGTAATCTGCTGGACAAGACACTTCTGATGCAGATCGTTGACGGGGCAATAAAAGCCGAGCACTTCTTTAATGCTCCGGTCGATATGGAATGGGCCATAGACCAGTCTGGAATTTTGAACTGGTTGCAGGTAAGGCCTGTTACGGCACTCAACGATGTTCATCTGAATGAACTTGATACAGTCAAAGGTGAAAGCAAAGACATCTGGACCCTTGGCAATATAGGTGAAATGATGCCTGGTGTTGCAACTCCCCTCACCTATTCAGTGAGTGCGGAAGCCATCGACTATGGGATGGTGCTTCTGGCTGAGCGGGCCGGCGCATTCAGGATGCGCGACCGTAAAGGACCAAGATACATCCAGTTGTTCTATAACCGCCTGTTCATCAACATGAGCAACATGATGGATTATCCCAAGAGGATATGGCTGAATAAGGCGGAAGATGTGCAATACGCACTCAGCGGAAAAGTTTTCCCTGGGCTGATTGTGTTCCCTGAAGTTTCATTTCCTGTAAGGTTCTTCAATTTCATCAGGCAAATGAGATCAACTTTAAGGGCTTCAAAATACCTCGAAAAGCTCAGGGTACTTGAATCCGGGTTCCGGATAGATACTTCCTTACCCCCAGCTGAATTACACCGTAAACTGGAAGAGGGAAGGCTTCCACTGGGCATAGGATTCGGCCATCACCTTATAACATCTGCCCAGAGCGGCACAATGTATTCGGCCTTCATGAGGATTATGACGGGAGATAAAAGAAAACCGGAAGCCGGAGATCATCATATTGCCACTATGCTGTTATTGGATATTCCTGAGATCGAGAGTGCCGATGCAGTGAAAACATTGGAACGTT
>JAPLDK010000006.1 GCA_026391775.1 Bacteroidota bacterium | reverse complement strand
TTCAAACATGCAAACTAGCTTCCCAAGCTGAGGGTCGTGGGTTCGAATCCCATTTACCGCTCACAGCAAATTGCACCCGATTTCTTCGCAAAAGCCCCGTAAACTTCACGAAAACAAGGTTGACGGGGCTTTTTTTATGCCTCATCCTGAAAATTATTTTGCAATCCAAAGCAACCTCACATCTAACGTCGTACGACATTCCTGGGCTCCCGTAGACAAGGATATGAATACTTCTATAAGCTTTGTTTCCAAAGGTCTGGGCCATGAAGAACACAAAACTAATTGGACTTTTGTTGATTGACGGATTACTCTGAATACATTTATTCATCAACGATAAAAAAGGAGATATATTCATCTCCTTGAAGAATAACTCTTGTTTCGAATTCTTTAGAAGTCAGTTTAATTATCTCTGACATATTCTGCTTGCCGTCTTCATAAAAGTATTTAATGCTTTTTTTGTCTTTAGATAATTCAAATTTTCCAGCACTATTAAATTTCTTGTTTATCTTGAAGTTGGTATATTCTGAACGATATGTGCCGTCATCAAAATAATGCATGATAATTTTGGAGTTTAACACTTCTGGCTTATCATTCTTTGTCCGGGAAACCAGTTTCCATTTTTTGAAAATTGAAACACTGTCAATTGATGATATTTTTTCATCATTAACAGGATTTGGATTAATCATCGCATTAATAACCTCATCAGGAATACCATTACTTTTTAATTTAATGATACCCTCAGTAGTGACATCAAACTTCGTTATACTTGTTTTGATTTTAGTCACAATTATCGATGGATATAGACCTGCTCTAAATAAGGTCATTACGTTCTCATTTGTAAGAGTATCCGGTTTCTTCTGAGCAAAAACTGAGGCAAATAGTAATGAAGAGAATAGAATCAGGAGTAGTGATTTCATATAGGTTTATTTAATTTCCTTAATAATTTGTATGCCGAAGTCAAATACTTTGTAAGAATTACTGGAATAAACAAAGCAATATTCACCTGGTTTTAAAGGTTTGCCAAATTTTATTTTATAAATACCATCCTGTATTTTTTCATATTCGAATGGAATTTTATCTTTTTCCGGTATTCCTGAATTTTCACTGGAAGACATAAATCCGGAAGATGCACCACCAACCTTGCAGTAACGCTTATCTTTTTTAACAATAAGTTTGGCAAGTTCAAACTCATTTGGTGAAGTCGATTCAAACCAATCAGAACCGTTTCCTTTGTCATCAAAATAAAAGTAGAATGTGGGGTTATTATCGTAAATTTTTAATTTGCTTTCAACCCCATTTAAATTTGCAGTTGTCGAAGATCCTCCGTATCCACCATAGCCTCCACTATGGGTTTCGTAACTTACTTTCACCGGATCGAGTTTACTCAAGGGTTTTTCAGAGTTTGCAGGATTATAATAATAAATACCGTTTTTATGCATTGCATTTGGATTTTTATTATCCTCCTTGCTTGCAATTTCAGATTGTTTACTGTTATTTGATTTCATCATTTCATTTATAACTTCTGATGAAACCCCTTTCTGACTTAAGTTAATTATCGCATCTGTACTTACATCAAACAATGTGTAGCTCGATTGAATTTTATTGATAATCACAGAAGATTGCAATCCAATCTTGGATAATTGAATGATTTTTGCATTGGTAAGAGTGTCAACCTTGGACTGTGCATTTACAATGAATATTGTAAAAACAAAGAATACGGAGATAATTCCTTTTTTCATAATACAATTATTAGATGTTAATATCTTAAAGGTGTTTTAATCTTTTATACAATGAACAGATATTCCCCAGTTTTTATACATGCTGTACAATGAAGCAGTTGATTTATCATGGTAGATTTCCAAGTCACCAACTTCAGTAGCTGAATATTCAGAAGTAGACCAAAAGCAGCATGATTTACGTATTCCATTATAGGTTGCAGAGCCTGAAAATAAATTCGCCGTGCGGTATCCATCTGGAAGAGCCTTAAAACCATTTGCATCTGTAGCACCAGCATTAGGAGAAGCCCTACGCAATGTGTCTTTTTCTTTTAATGGCCCTCCGGCTTGGAATGGCCCACTAAGATATGCGAAAAGCGTTAACCGTTCATTATCGGAAGAAACATGCCACCCGGCTGGGGCTAATATTCCAGTGTGAACTACATACCGGTTGTATAATGCGCCATAAGTATCCTTAAAGCCAATGTTATTTTGATACCAGCAATATGCGGGAGTTAGCGTTTCTTTCGATACTGAATCGTATGTAACAAGTGGTATAGAGCTACCGTTATTGTCTTTCGTAGTTTTCAGGTTTTCAACCATCCAAACTTGTGTTTCTATTTTGATAGTATGGTATACATTGCCATCAATATCTGTAACGGTTGTAAGGGGCGGAAAAGGATTGCTGTTGTCACTTGGTTTACTGCAACTACTGGCAATAAATAACAGGATACAAATAAATACAATCTCGGATAATTTGTAAAGCAGCTTCATAACGCCAGTGTTAGGTGTGAATATTTGCTTTCATAATAAATGAAGGAATAAATCAATAAACAAATTTCTCTTGAATCACACTATTAGTATCTTGAATCGAGTTATTCAGGTAATCCTGTACTTATTAACTCAAACATATTTGAGAAAATTGCATACGCACAAATATATGAAATTGACATCTAATATAACCTTTATTAATTCAAGGTCTAAAAAAAATCAATTTATTTTTAAACTTCATGTATAGGGCAAAACCTCAGCAACGCTTAGGTTCGCCGCTGTCCGGCAACTTTGCAACTTCATCCTGTTGAACGATATTTCCCGATATCATATTTTGGGATGGGTCTAAATGGTTCCTCCGGCCAGCACCGGAGGACTCATTTTCTGCCAGTTCGGTTCCATTCGAACTAAAGATGAAAAAGTATGTCTTAGGTTCGAGTCTCTAATTTTACTGGTATTATGAGGAAAACAGATGCCAAAAAGTGTTTCTAAAAATGTGCCAAAAAAGAAACCAGTCATAAAAAGCCCGTCAAATAAGCCAGTACAGATGTGCCCATACGCTTGCCAAGCTGAGGGTTGTGGGTTCGAATCCCATTTACCGCTCACATATATTTTTCTATCATCATAAATAGTTCGTCCCTGCGAATAGGTTTGGCCAGGTAATCATCGCAGCCTGCAGCCAGGCATTTCTGACAGTCGCCTTCCAGAGCGAATGCTGTCGTAGCAATAATATGAAGATCGCCTTTTACAGTTTTAAGCCTTTTTGTTGTTTCGTAACCATCCATTTCAGGCATTTTCATATCCATCAAAATCAACGAAATGTCAGAATTTATTGATTGCAGTTCAATGGCTTCCAATCCGTTACGAGCTAATATTACTGAAATCCCTGTAGGTTTTAATATATGTTTTATTAAGAATGCATTATCTTCTATGTCTTCTACTAGCATTAGCTTTTTTCCACTCCAGTTTGGTATGGAGAGGGATTTGTCATCAGCCTTTGGCTTTGTGATTGTTGATCCTGAGGATGTGGAATAATATGGAAGAGTAAAAACAAACCGGCTGCCAAGGCCAGGCTTTGATTCAACCCAAATTTCACCTCCCATCATTTCGATATATGACTTTGAAATTGCAAGTCCAAGACCTGTACCTCCAAATTTTCGGGAGAGTGTAGTCTCAGCCTGCCGGAAACGATCAAAAATGAATTTTTGAAGTTGTGGTTCTACGCCAATACCAGTGTCTTCAACATAAAAAACCAGGTTTGATCCTTCGATATGATAACCAAACTGAATACTTCCGTTTGGTGTAAATTTAAGCGCATTTCCCAGGAGATTTGTAAGGATTTGCCGCAGTTTGACTGAATCGCATCGAATAAAGGATTCATTGTCCGGTAATTTCTTATAAAGGATCAGCTTCAGATTGCGTTTTTCAGCATACGGATGGAAGAAGGAAAAAAGTTCGTTAAAAGTATGATTAAGATTTATATCCTCTGGGTTTATCATTTCCTGCCCAGCCTCAATTTTTGAGATATCGATGATATCATTAATGATCATTAAGAGCTGGTGTGAACTATTATGAATTATCGTAATGAATTTATCCCGGTCGCTATCCGCCAGGTTTTTATCCTTTAAAAGGTCTGTAAAACCCAGAATACCATTCATTGGTGTACGGATTTCGTGTGACATGTTGGCTAAAAATGCCGATTTCAGCTTGTCACTCTCTTCAGCCCTGTGTTTTGCAATCAGTAATTCTTTTTCGATCTGTGTTTTCGACTCTAATACGGTCTGCAATTCATTTCTTTGATTGGACACATCCTCCGCCATCCGGTTAAAAGCATTACCGAGTTCGGCAAGTTCTCCATTGCCCATAATATTAATCCTGGCATCGTATTTACCTTTGCCGAATTGGGTAATGATTGTTTGCAGAAGGCGAAATGGTCTCGTCAACCAAAAACGAAGGGCAAGATAGAGAAAGATCATCAGCAGCGCACCGATACCCCAAACGGTATAGGTTCTCACGAGGAGACTTGAACGTTGATCAGATTTGATTTCTGATAAATTGTAATCCACAAAAAGTAAGCCAATTCGCATCGGCCTGATTTCCCCTGGGCGGGTTTCCAATAAGATAGGTTCATATACAAAGATGTGGTCGCCATCACCTGATACTTGGATTTCCTGCCGGTTCTTAAGCTGAGTGGAGTGGAAAATGAATTCATTGAAAGCAGGAAGGCATTTCCGTATAGATTGTCCCTCCCATTCAACCTGGGATGCGTTAAGAATTATGCCATTCTCGTCAACAAGTACAATGGATTGAACATCATTTGAAATGTTTAGATCTGCAATTTCTGCGCCAATCATGTAATTGAGATTATTATTGTATAACCTTTCGATCCGGTTGCCCATGCGGGTCAGCTTTTCCTGCGATGAAATAATCATACTTTCTTCAAGATTACTGAGTAAGTCACGAAATTGCAGGAAGCTGAAGAAAATGAGTAATAAGGTGAAGGTTGTAAAAATCGAGAAGGGTAACCAGAAGCGCAGACGTATTGTAGTTATTTTCTTCATGGTTTTTGGTTTGGAAGAAATTTTGGTTCTGCCAGGTTACCGAATGAGAAACTATGCCGCAGCAACTTACGTTTCAACATTACTTCCAATAGATTTTGGGAAGACTTTAAAAGACGGGCCGAATCTCCTCTCAGGTAATGATAATTTTCATTCAGGCTTGGAATATGAAGTCCTTTGAACTGTGTCAACGGATCCCTGCCAAGCCTCTTCTCCATTTGTTTGGCAGCATCCAAAGGATGTTTTTCGAAGTATTCCAGCGCCCTGAAGTAGCCATCAAGCAGAGCTGTCAGTTCTTCTGAATATTTGTCTATAACTTCAGCACGGACGACAAGTATATCAATGATCCTTCCCGGTATCTGGGCGCTGCTGAAAAGTATTTTTGCCCCTTTCCGGAGAAGCTGACTTCGCACAGGTTCATAAGTTGCCACTGCATCAGCCTTATCGGTCATATAACCCTGGAATTGTTCGTCTACAGACATAGGAACCTGCTTGATTTCATTGATCTGTAACCCTGCTTCTACCAATGCCGCATCAAGAAGGACCGCGCTTACAGTTGAATTTTCAAAACCTATGCGTTTGCCACGCAATCCCTTCAGACCGTCTATATCCGGTTTTGCCATCAGCACATCTCCGCCACAAGATTCATCCATTACCAGTATGACCCGCAGGTCAATCTTGTCCTGAAGAAGGGTTAACGCCTCATCGAGAGTAAGACAGCCCACTTCCAGTGTGCCATTCCTTAAGTTTCTTGTTACCTGGCTTGTAGAAGGGACTTCTACAAGTCGAACAGGCAGTTCATTATAATATCCCAGGTTCCTGGCAAGATACAGCATTTCATAACCCGGCCACAGGTTTGTAGCAACTCTTAAAACAGGCGGTTGGCGGTGACAGCCGGGAAGAGTGAATGCGCTTAAAAGCAGGATCATAAAAACACCTGAAAACAGGCAATGACGTAATTTACTTTCGTTCTTCATTTTTTGAAAATTATTTCAACTTTACCTGTAATGTGGCGGGAAGGTGATTGTTATTGTACTTCCCTTTTCCTCCTGGCTCTCAATCCGTAATTCCCCACTGTGTTTTTCAATAAATTCCCTGCAAATGATCAAGCCTAATCCTGTGCTTGGTTCATGGTCGGTGCCTTTACGGTTTGTTTTCTCGTCAAGCCGGAACAGATTGGAAATCATTTCCTGGTTCATTCCGATACCTGTATCTGAGACGGAAATTTTAACCGAAAGGTCGGGTGCTGACTTTGCAATGATGGAGACTTCCCCGTTTTCACGCGTGAATTTTATAGCATTAGAAGCTAAATTTCGTATAATGGCTTCAAACATTGTTGTGTCTGCATATAGCTCCAAATCGGCCGGGATATCATAACTGACTGAAATTTTCTTTTTATTGGCCGATTCCATAAGTAACTCCATCGTCTCAGTTATTTTATGCCTCAATGGAAAGGATTCCGGGTTGAAGCTGATCATATCCCGCTGCAGTCGCGACCACTCTAAAAGATTTACCAACAGACTATAAAGGTTAGTGGTCGTTCTCCTAATACTCTGGGCAATCTTTTGAATTTCTTCCGGTTTAAGGGCAGGTAATTCTTCGACCAACATTTGCGAAAAGCCAAGCAATGAACTGAACGGACTTCGGAGATCATGAGCAATGATGGAGAAAAACTTGTCTTTTTCGGCATTGATGAGTTGAAGTTGTTCATTTTTAAGGGTTATCTCATCCTCTGCCTTTTTACGTTCCGTTACGTCCCTCAAAGTCCCCTCATGGTACAGGATAGCCCCTATGTCATTAAGTACATGCCTGCCATGATCTTCCACCCAGATTTCAGAGCCATCTTTTTTCCGGAGACGAAAAACTGCCATTTCTTCAAGTTTCTCTTCCAAAGCTGCACTTTCACGGTCTTCTTCAGCAAAATACAATTGTGATTTGATGTCTATGGCCTTAAGTTCTTCCCTGCTGTCATATCCGAGAATATTAACCATTGCCTGATTAACTTCCAGAAATTTTCCCTCATGACTACTTCTATACACGCCATCCGTCATCGTTTCAATCAGGTCACGGTATTTCTCTTCACTCTCAAGTAAGGCTTCCTCCGACAGTTTTCGACCGGTAATATCTTTATCGACTCCTCTGAATCCGGTTAACCTTCCGGTTTTATCAATTATAGGAAAGCCATTGGTCAAAAGGCAGACCTTATGTCCGTCTTTATGTAAATTCCAATTCTCTAAATCTTTAATTACTCCTTTGGTTTTAACTATGTTTTGAAAATAAGGCCCCGAATGTTCTTTCTCTTCCCCGGTCATTAAATCAAATGGTGATTTGCCAAGAATCTCATTTACAGAATAACCTAATATTTTGTCAATATTTGCTGAAGAATAACAATAATTCCAATGTTGGTCAATTTCCCAGATCCAATCAGAGGAACTAAAAATAATATCCCGAAAACGTGCTTCACTTTCACGAAGCGTATCTTCCGCCTGCTCACGCATTCCAATCTGTCGCAGGATCATAACGAATGAAAATGCGAAGATGCCCATAATAAGGAGAATAAGCGTTATGATGCCTACTAGTAAATTCTTTGAGTGCCGTTCATTCGTGACTACATCAAGGGTTGTCCGCTTGATAAACATGACATAGAATTCATCGATGGGTTTCATGATGTTGGCTTTGGTTATGTGATAAGCCTTATCATTCATCAATCTGATCGCCAACTCCCGGTCCGGTTTTTTCTTCACAGTGAAATTTCCGTTATTATCAGCATACAATCCTTTGACCGCATTCATGGCAATTCTTTCAACATTGACCAGTTCATCTGAATTCTTCTGTGCTTCGGTCAATTTATTAAATTCTGCAGTTGTGAACCCTTCCCTGATCATCAGATCATGCAGGGATATGGCTTCTCCGTCTTCGCGGGGTTTTTGCCCCGGTGCAATAACAAAATCCCAGTAGATCTGGTTGTAGTTTAACGGACGGGGACATTTACCGTTCCTGATACCGAGCACAGTCCAGTATTGGCGCTCATATTCCGGATTGCCGGTCGCTGCATAGGTCCGGGCCATCCGTGTGAGATCATCTGAACTTTGACGAAGTTCATCCGAAAGCTGCCAGGAGTGAAAACGAACATCACGACTCCTGCTAAGTTCCTCCTCATTCCGGAACAAACGCAGAGTCATTATCCCCAACCCGATAATCAGGATAAATTGAATCCCGAAAAGGAGTATAAATAATTTTTTTAAAGACATGCAAACCTCCTTGAAAATAAAGTGCAAATAATTAAATAAGGAAAAAAGGTTAATTCAGTCAAGTTGGAATAGTAAAACAAAAAATACTCCCTTTGCCTTCTTCGCTTACGACCCGGATTTTCCCGCCATGCTTCTCCACAAATTCCTTGCAGATTATCAATCCAAGTCCGGTGCTGGGCTCTCCTTCCGTCCCTTGGCGGTTGATATTCTGATCAAGGCTGAAAAGATGGCTGATCATATCTTTTGTCATGCCAATACCGCTATCCTTTATGCAAAGTTCCAGCGATCCCACAGTGTTGACTTTGACTGTAATTTCTACCTTTCCTCCTTTGTTTGTATATTTTACAGCATTTGAGACAAGGTTACGGATGATAGTCTGCATCATATTGACATCAGCAATGATGTTCAAATCCTCAGGAATATCTGTAATAATTTCTATTCCTTTTTTTACTGCATTTTCCTTGACCGATTCGAGGCATTCGGTTATGCTTGGCAACAACATGAACGATTCAGGCTTGAAACTCGTGGCACCTCTTTGTAAACGGGACCATTCCAGGAGGTTGTTCAGCAGATTATAAAGGTTAGTGGCCGATTTCCTCATGTTTATGGCAATCTTCTGGATCTGGTCGAGTGTCATGGTGGGCAATTCTTCGGCCATCAGTTGAGTAAACCCAAGGAAGGCGCTGAAGGGGCTTCGAAGGTCATGGGCAAGAATGGAAAAAAATTTATCTTTTTCTAAATTTATTTTTTGAAGTTCCTCGTTTTTTAGGTTGATTTCTTCTTCCGCTTTTTTGCGTTTAGTAATGTCATGGCCCTGGGCTATAGTGGCAACAGGGGTTTTACCGTCGGAACCAAACAAGGTAGCCGAATTCCATAAGACGGTCTTTACAGAACCGTCCTCGTGCTGAATTTTGATCTCGACTGTTTCCCATCGTTCGCCGGTCAAAGTCTTGCGGATAAGAATCATGGATTGTAAGGCAAGCTCCGGCGGAAAAAGCATCTCAAGCGATTTCCCGATTACTTCGGCTTCTTTTAGTCCGGTAAGATATTCAAATGCATGGTTAAACCGTGTAATATGGAATTGAGGATCCCAAACTATGATTGGCGCATTTGCATAGTTGAACAGATTCTCCAGGTATTCGTTGGATTCACGCAATGCCTCCTCAGTTTTTTTACGGTTGGTAATGTCCTGATGATGCCAGAGGTGACCACATTTTCTATCATTAACAATTATCGGGATGAAGTCAACAAGGCAATAGCGTCCGTCCTGCATCGCTAGTTCCTCACCCCTCACAGGATGCCCTTCAGCAATTATCTTCTGCATCCGGGCAAGGGTATCAGCAGGATCTGCGTAGGCACAAAGTACCTTTTCTATCATTTCCTCAGAGGCTAACCCGATGTAAAAGGCAGGTGGTTCAGGCAGGTTGAAAAGATCGCAGAAGGCCTGGTTAACAATTTCAACCTGGTTCTCTTTGGAAACGGCAATAACCCCCGCATAGATACTTGAGATATGGGTGTTGAGACGTTGAAGGGTTGCCTGTTGCAATTCTTCCGCTTTCCGGCGCTCCTGTATTTCCAACGCAAGCTGATCGTTGATTTGTAGCAGGTTTCTGTTCCCTTCCATCAACTCTTCGTTCATCGCCTGGTACTCTTCATTCAATGCAGCATTCTCACTGGCTTTTTCATCAATCAATTGCTGAAGATGGATTTTCTGAATCAGGAGAGATTCTTCAAGCGAAAGTTTTTCAAGCAGGACAGCAAGTGTTTGGGCAGCGATCTGTAACAAAACGTAAGATTCCTGGTCCTTTTGCATGGATTTGTCAAAGTGTATAAATCCATATGTCCTGTTTCGCGAACAGACAGGGAAATTAGGGTGAGGTGGGTTGTCTTTTTCGGGATGCCAGCTTAATATTTTATTGGGAAAGATTGTTTTAATACTTTCAATGAACAGCTGAATTACCTGCCCGGCGTTTCTTAGCTGAGACAGGCTGGTGTTCAATAAAAACAATTCATTGGCAGTATTTCCCATGGGATGAATCATTTACCTGCAAGTTTGTTGCATTAATGGGTTGTTAATTTGTATTATCATTTACCCTTGGGATAGTAAAACTAAATTTACTTCCAAGGCCTACATCACTGTCTACCCAGATCCTGCCTCCGTGTTTTTCTACAAATTCCTTGCAGAGGATCAATCCCAGGCCGGTTCCTTTCTCGTTGGATGTGCCGCTGGTACTATACTTGCTTTCAATTTTGAAAAGTTTTTGAATCTCTTTTGGAGCAATACCAACCCCTGTATCTTTTACCGAAATTTCATGGTGGTTGTTATGTAGGATAAGAGCTATTCCCACTTCTCCGCCGGGATGTGTAAATTTAATGGCATTCGACATCAGGTTACGTAACACTGTTTGAATCATTTGCTTGTCACCGAATGCAATACATTCCGGTGGACAGTTTGCGACAATACGAATTTTTTTTCGTGCAGCCTGGACCTCAAGAAGTGCGATATTTTCATCCATAGTATTCGTGAGATTGAACTCCTGCGGATTGAATATGATTTGCCCGGTTTGTGAATTTGCCCAAACAAGCAGGTTCTCAAGTAACTCAAAGGCTTTCTCGGAGGACTTTCTGATCGTATTTAAGGTATGCTCTATTTCTTTTTCCTCAAAAGTCTCATAGTCATTAATTAACAGATTTGTAAGTCCGAGGATCGAATTGAAAGGGCCTTTCAGGTCATGGGCAATGATGGAAAAAAACTTATCCTTTGTGGCATTGGATTGCTGCAATGCTATAGTGAATTTTTCAAGTTCGGAATCCACTTTTTTCCTTGCTGTGATGTCGCGGAAAACCCCAAATGTTCCTGTAAACGCTCCATCACTGTTCACCTGTGGGGTTGCTGTGACGAGTAGATTGTGGATTTGATTGTCGGGTGTAATAATATCGACTTCGTAGGTAGATGGTTCGGCCTGGGTCCGTTTTTCCGTTTCCTGTAATACTTTTGAAAGCTGATCAGGGAGAAGAAAATCTTTAAGATTATATCCTATCAGTGTACCAGTAGGAACACCAAAAATTCTTTCAGCTGCAGGGTTCGCAAAAACAAAGCGCTCCTCCGGGTCAACCAGGCCAATGCCTTCACCCAGGTTCTCAAGGAGGATACTGTTGCGCTTTTCACTTTCTTTAAGTGATGCTTCAGCTTTTCTGCGCGAATCTTCCGCCTTTTCGGCTTTTTGGAAGATCTGCTGTGAAATTTTCATTACAATCCATACCGTGACAGGAATCAGCAATAATGCAATAACAGCTGATGCGGCAACCATGTTTATTGACGTGATATGAGATAATAAAGCTCTCAAAACGTCATCAGCCAGCATTGCAAGGACGATAAGAGGAAGAATTGCCCGTAAAATCCTGGCACTGGCAAAATCCCCAGTGAATTGTCGCAATAAAAAGCTCTCATTTCCTCCCATTGCCACTAGCCCGCAACCCAAAACCAGGAAAACAAATGTAGTTGGTAAGGAGACCGGTGTTATATCGCCTCCGTAGAATAAGGGAGTCTCAACAAGGTAGCCAATCAAACCGGTAAAACCTGAAAACAAGATTATAGCGCCAATTCCGCTTACAAGATTTACCCCAAAAACATGACCCTTTCCTGAAATCCTGATCAGTGTAGCAAGGCCGCAAAGGAAGAATAACAAACCGGCAATGGGTGATATACGGTTAACAGCATACCTTCCAAGCCTGTTTTGGATAGGAAAAACAAAGGAATCGAATGTTAGGTCTGCCTTCAGGAAATATTCAATGAATTTTAAAAAAGCATACAATGATACCAGGCAAACCACAGCAATTGTCCCAAATCTGTATATTTTTCCAGACACCTGATAAGCTCCGGATAAGAAAATCAGTCCGAATATGCTGGCTAAAATACCGGTTGATACGGCCATCGGGATATATTCCGGAGACATACTGGTGAGGTTGCCTGCTCCATATATCCATACCCCAAGAGCAATTGAGCCAGTTAATATGGTTAACCCACCTGATAAGGCAATCACTCTACGGAGACCCTGTGTGGTTTGATAAGGGGAAGGCCTGATCATGAACGGAGCATAAATTTATCAAGAATCTGGTACAACTCATTTTTTCTTATCGGTTTGGAGATATACCCGTCGCAACCGGCCTCCTCACTTTTTTTACGGTCTGTCGACATGGCATATGCAGTTTGGGCGACAATTTTTAATCCAGGCCTAATCGATTTGATCTCTTTAGCCAGGTCCCAACCGTTGGCGTCAGGAAGCCTGATATCAAGCAGAACGAGATCAAAGGAATCCAGATTATCATACATGGCTTTCAGCTGACTGCCATTATATATTGGAATCAATTCAGCATTGGTACGGCCAAGAATGATCTGTAGGAAATCCATATTCGTTTGTTCGTCCTCGACCAGCAGGATTTTTTTACCAGACCAGTTATATGTGGCTCTAACGGTTTGCTTATCCAGGACTGATCCGGTGGACTGGTTTTTCTCTTTATCGGGTTCAAAGGGGAGCCTGAAAAAGAAAGTGCTGCCATTTCCCGGGCTGGATTCCACCCAGATCTCGCCACCGAGAAGGGCAAGAGACCCTTTGCATATTGAGAGACCCAGTCCGGTGCCTCCGTATTTTTGCTGATCCTGTGATTCAGCCTGACGGAAATGTTCAAAAATGACATGATGGTTCTCTTGTGAGATACCGATACCGGTGTCGGCTACATAAAATGTAATTGTCCCGTTTACTGGTGTATTGTATCCAAACCTGACCGACCCGGATTCGGTATACTTGACAGCATTATCGATGAGATTGGATAGCACCTGCCTGAGAATAAGCCCATCGGTAACAATGTTTGAATCAGTGTCGAACATTGCTTTTTCGGCTACAAGCCGAATATTGGTTTTGTTGCTTCTTTCAAGCTTCTGCCTGAACACTTCCTCCATCTCGTCAAGGACAGAGTTCAGGAAGACTTTTTGTTTTACAAAAGTAGCATTCCCGGATTCGATCCTGGAAATCTCCAGCAGATCGTTGATAATATGCATCAGGTCATCCGAACGGGACTGGATGATCCCCGAAAACCGGTTACGGTCATCTTCAGAAAGTTCCGGATCAGACAGCATGCCTGCAAAACCAACAATGGCGTTCATTGGAGTGCGGATCTCATGCGACATATTTGCAAGGAAGACAGATTTGAGACGGTCGCTCTCCTCCGCTTTGTTCTTAGCTTTAAGCAGTTCTACTTCCACCTGCTTGCGTTTGGAAATATCGGTTATGGTGCCGATTAATTTTAAGGGTTTGTTATCCTGGTCTAATTCAAGTCGACCCAAGCCGTGTACCCAGTATTCCTTACCATTTTTTTTGTTAATGATTTTATATTCCTTATCAAATCTTTTAAGTTTCCCTAAAATTTCATCTACAACATAATTATGCATTGTATCTTGCCAGTCGGGATGAATCAATGCCGTCCATCCTTTAAGGGAACGGATGTATTTTTCATCTATGCCAAAGATATCATCCAGGATTTTTGAGCTTGTCCATAAATCTTCGGACAAATCCCAAATGTAACTTCCCAAACGGGCAACTTCCTGAGACTCCCTTAGCATATGTTCATTTTCACGCAGTGCATATTCGGCCTTCTTGTGCCCGGTAAGGTCGATGAAGCTGGCCAGGAAATTTTCTCCGATGGTTATCCCTGAGATCTCCATAACGCGCACTATCCCGTTTTTACAGGTCACATTGTACTCGACAGGCTCGATATCTATACCTTCCCTTGCTGCCTTTGCCACGGCCTTCTCCCAGGTTTCCACGACCCATCGCCTGTAACCCTCGTCAGGATATGCCAGTTTCCACCATTCTCTTAAGGTTGGAATATCGGCCGAAGTATAGCCAAAAGTTCGAATAAAGCGATCATTGAAATAACTCAGGACGCCTTCCCGGTTGACGAAGCACAATGGGATAGGAGCCAGTTTAACCAGTGAACGGAACCGTTCTTCGCTTTCCATCATGGCCAACTCGGCTTGCTTTGCCTGGGTTATATCCCTTGCAGAAGAGAGTGCACCCACGACTTTACCGTTTTCGTCTTTCAGTACCCGGCATCTCCATGCAAGCAGACGCTTCTCTCCATCCTTCCGCTTTTGCCAGCTTTCCACATAGAAAATATCATCAGCGCCATAAAAAAGAGGATCGACGATTTCATATGTTTTTTGATCCTCTTCAAAATAAAATGCAGCTTCTTTCCCGATCACATCATCTCCGAAAAACTGGTAACCAGCATGGTTGGCCCATGTGTAAACCTTGTTCCTGTTCACTTCCATAATGATGTCTGGCATTTCCGACAAAATGACATCAGTCCTGGTTTGGAGAATGCGGAGTTTTTTTTCTGCACTGATAGTCCGATGAGCCGCTTCAATCCTTGCAAGCAACTCCCTTCTTTTGTACGGTTTAATTATGTACCCGTCTGCTCCGGTCTCCAAACCTTCAGCTATCTGATCCGTTTGTATCTTTAAACCTGAAAGAAGAATAATGTAAACAGAAGATAATGCAGGATCACTTTTAATTATCATGCAAATGTCTATACCGCTCATATCAGGCATAACAACATCCAGCATAAGCAGGTCAGGCTTATCCATGCGGATTGTATGGAGACATTCCATCCCGTTTTGAGCCGTTTTTACGGCATAGTGTTCTTTTCTCAACAGGTGTTCAGTGATTTTAAGCTGGTCGGGTTCATCGTCAACCACGAGAATCTTAAACTCACTGTTATTTATCATTTTCACAGATAAGTTATTTAATGTAAAAAGACACTTTGCTGCATATCATCCGCTATTAACAAATGTACAATAAAATAAAGCAAAGGTCAATCCGTTTTCTTTTTTCGCTTCAAATATAAAGCGTCAAGGTAGTAAAGCAGGCGTATGGAAAGGCTGTTAGACGCGGGAGATAAAACCGTGTTATGTAAATTGTCAAAATAACTTCTTACAATTTGGTTGTTGCTTGTACCGATGGCATTCTTCCACATGAACGAGAGCTGGCTGCCGGGTGCGAAATTCCAGATATAGCTCAGGTCGATGTTGAAAAGGTTGAAGTTGAGGCCCACATTACCTGTATAATCAATGGGTTGGAGGCTTCCGTCAGGCTGAAGCCGATAGATGGAATAATATGGTGCAAGTACCCAGTAATGCCTTATTTTCAGATCAATACTCATGGAGGAATTGAACATAAAATTTCCCTGCAGGATATTAATGATGGTTTGCCTGTCCCTGCGTCCGAATAATATCACCTGTTCTCCTGTATTACTGACCGAATCCATTACGTATCCCACATCATTGTATACCTTGTTGAAATTTACAGCACAATAAAAGAACAACCTGTTACTTACCCTGAGTCTTGGCCCGGCTCCAAGCTCAAAACCACTGGTGGCCCGGGTTGAAACCGCATACCATATCCCCCATGCATCAACAGCGAATTTTTTACGGTAATCAGTAGAAATCCAGGCATCGGTTGTAAGTGATGCAGGTGAGATATACATCCAACCGGCAACCCTGGGTTCATAGTAATCATTACCTTGAAATGGTTGTGCCGAAAAGTTCAGCCCAATGGTGAGATATTTTCTTGTGTTCAGGTGAGTCTGGTAATCAATAGTCAGGGCAGAGTATTTCAGGTCATCATACAGGCATTTATAGGAAAATCTCAGCAAATTATACCAATTCAGTAGTTTCCAGAATGGCTTGTAGAAGTTGTATTCCAGGGTGATTGAATTGTTGAACTTGTTATTCACCGGGTCGTAGCCCATGTCGTTCTGATCGTAGTTGGGAGTCTCAAGATTCATTGCGTATTGATATAGAAACCGGCCCGTGATCTTGCCGAATGCCAGATCGGCCCTGTACCCGAAATCAGGACTTGAATGGGAATAGTACTTCTGGCTCATGAAGCCGTCGCCTGTTAAGGCATAAGTGTATTTTTTATTGGCAAATTTGAATTGTATCCCGGAAACATTGGCGATATAGCCTTCGGTAGGCATGAAGTAATTAGTATTCAGTATGTCAAAGAAGGAATTATTTTTCAGGTTCTGATCAAACACGATCATGTTATAATTTGTAAAGCCCTGGGTAAGGACCTTTCTCGTATCCCCGGTTTCAATGTCGGAAACAGTGGCCCAGGTATTGGCTGTCATGGCGTTGAAAACACCGATTCCCAGGCCTTTTACAGTACGACCGCTTATCTTGGTTGCGTTGATCAGTTTGGTCTGCATTGGATTATTGCTAACAAATTCGGCCGAATCAAGCCCTCCATAAGGCTTGTCGTAGGCTTTCGGGAGTGCGCCTATCCTCCTTGAATAGAAAATCCCGGATTTGTTGAACAGTTCGGTCCCTTCGGTGAAAAACTGTCTTCTTTCCAGATACCTGATCTCATAAGGTGTGAAATTGTAAATCTTATCATCCGAAGGCACCTGCCCGAAATCGGGGATGAGCGTCATGTCCATAGTGAAAGACTGGTTGATCCCGTATTTCAGGTCGGCGCCTACATTATAGGAAAACTGCCAGTTGGGGTCTCCCGGGTTTTTCTCCATATATCCTGAAACATACGGTGTAAGAGAAAGACGGAGCGGGGGTTTTACATTCGTCATCCCCTGCATCAGGCCTCCCTGGTTTACATAGCCCTGAACGGCGGCATTAACAAAATTCCATGTGTCATTTTCTCTTGTTCTGCGGATGTCGCGCTGGCAGTTAATTTCCCATTCCTGGATATCTTTCTTTGGGAAGCGCAGGGCAGAGTATGGGATACGCAATTCAACGACCCAACCCTGCTTATTGATTTTAGCTTTGCTATACCAAACCGCATCCCAGCTCATATCGTTATCTTCGCCTGAATATGTACCATGAAGCTGGAAATCGGCCTGCACATCGGAAACAAACACCTGGAAACAGAATGCATTAAGCCCATCGTTGAACGGGCAGAGCATCAGCATAAAGTAATCGGCGTTGAGCCCCTGTGAATCCCTTAACCCAAGCTGAGCAGGAATACTGTCGGGATGCGGGTCAAACATCATTGCTCCGACATACAGGGCCGTATTGTCATATAGGAACCTTACCTCTGTTTGAAATGTCGCTGTGGAGCCGTTGTAAGGCAGCCGTTGAATAAAATCCCCAGCCGGAATTGCTTTGTCCCAGGCTTCTTCGTCAAGAACCCCGTCTATCTTTATGGAGGCATTGGTTCTGACGGCTTCCACCGTTCTCTTTATGGCCTGCCCTGAAGCCTGACAACAAAAAGATATCATCAGCAGCAAGGCAATCAGGAGTCTCATGAATTCAGCAAACCCTTATAAAGGTTGAAATTTTCTTCGTCAAAACAAACAAATGTAACAGACTCAGGGATTGTGTTGGAGGCCAGGAAAGCCCTGGTTTCGCGAACGGCTATCTCAGCTGCGAGCTGTTTTGGAAAGTGGTAAACCCCTGTACTTATATTGGGAAAGGCAAGGGTTTTGCAATCATGCAGCATGGCCTGTTCAAGGCTGGACCTGTAACAGTTTGCAAGTTTTTCGGCTTCTTCGTTGTTCCCTTCCTTCCATACGGGGCCTACAGTATGAATGATATATTTTACAGGCAGATGGAGACCTGGAGTAACTTTGGCTTCCCCCACTTCGCAACCTCCAAGCAACCGGCAGATCTCAACAAGGCCAGGGCCTGCTGCGCGGTGAATTGCGCCATCAACACCACCTCCTCCAAGCAGGGAAGTATTGGCTGCATTGACAATCGCATCGACCTGTATTGCAGTAATGTCGCCCTGAATCAGTTTGATACGTTCTTCCATTGTGTGAACAAGTTTTTAAATTCGTCGTATATTGAGTTATTCGTAGCGATAATTTCCTTACCAAAGATATAATTTTCCCTCTCTGAAAAATCAGAAACCCTGCCGCCTGCATTTTTCACAAGCAGCACACCGGCCGTGACATCCCACGCACTTAATCCGTATTCATAAAAACCATCATACCTCCCTGCTGCAACATAGGCCAAGTCGGCAGCTGCTGACCCAAGCCTCCGTATGCCCCTGCTGTGCTGCATCAGGTGCCTGAAAATATCAAGATAATCCTCCATCCGGCCGTAATCATGATAAGGGAAGCCGGTGGCAAACAGGGAGTCGGCAACTTTCGGTGTTTTTGATACGCAGATCTGTTCGCCGTTTTTATATGAGGGGGCATTTTCCCAGGTATAAAAACATTCATTGAGGTTAACCTCATATACGATACCGGCAAGGACCTTATCATTCTGTATAAGGCCTATACTGACGCAATACATTGGTACCCCATGAATATAATTCGTGGTCCCGTCGAGAGGGTCAATTACCCAGGTAAGTTCGCTGCTTGTTAAATCCGGACTTTCTTCTGCAATAAAGCCTGAACCGGGAAGGATCTTTGAAAGCTGTTCCATGATCCTGGTCTCCGATTCGCGGTCAACATAAGTAACGAAGTTGTTGAAGCTTTTCATCTCTATATCGGAGGATTTAAGTTTTCGTATCTCGTTCCTGAGGAATTCACCCGCCTCGATTGCGACCTGGCAGGTTTGTTGAGTGATATGCTGGAGGTTCATTGAAGAAGGAATGAAGGATTGATTATAGAATTATTCTTGGCTCATCATCCCGCGAAATTACGGATTATTCAAATATGTAAACACCCTCATCATCCATCTCTTGAAGTCTTACTTTTCTTACCTGGTTTGACAGAGCGGAATTGAACTTTGTCTTGACTTTGATATAGTTTTCCGAAAAACCATGCATCCAGCCCTGTGAATTATCCGACTCGAACAGAACATTAACTTCCCTGTTCAGGTTTTGCTGATAAAAGGCCTGTTTTTTTTGTTTTGAAAGATGATGAAGCAGTTTGCTCCTTTCTTTTTTGATTTTGCCGGGCACTTCTTCACTGATGAGGGAAGCCAGAGTGTTTTCCCGTTTCGAATAGGTGAAAACATGCATATATGAAACAGGCAAATGCCCGATGTAATTAACAGTATCCCGGAAGTCATCTTCTGACTCCCCGGGGAACCCAACGATAATATCCGAAGCTATACAGGCCAGTGGAAGCTTTTGCCTTATCCTCTCAACCCGGCCTGAATAGACTTCAAGACTATACTTCCGCTTCATTGCCTTGAGTATCTTATCTGAGCCAGATTGAAGCGGAATATGAAAATGGGGCATGAATTTAAGGGAAGTGCTTGCGAAATCGATAATCTCATCTGAGAGAAGATCAGGCTCTATCGAGGAGATCCTTAGTCTGACAAGCCCTTTAAGCTGATCAAGAGCCTGTATTAGCTGAAAAAAATTTTCTCCGTTATGCCTGCCGAAATCACCTATATTAACTCCTGTAAGCACAATCTCGCGGATCCCGTTTTTAACTATCTCCTGAGCGCTGCTGATCACGTGGGCGATGGTATCGCTGCGGCTATGCCCCCTGGCCAGCGGAATCGTGCAATAAGAACAGTAATAATCGCATCCATCCTGGATCTTCAGGAAAGAGCGGGTGCGGTCACCAAATGAGAAGGAAGGAACAAAACTGCTGGTTCCCCTGATGCCCGGATTGAACCCTCCATGGTAATCAGGAGATTTGAGTTTTTCAAGTTCCTCAATGAGCATGTATTTTGAGCTGTTCCCCAGAACAAGGTCCACACCTTCGATTTGACTGAGTTCACCCGGCTTTAATTCGGAGAAACACCCTATCACAGCAATTTTAGCATCCGGGTTTAGCTTATGGGCCTGGTGGATCGCAGCCCTGCATTTTTTTTCAGCAACAGCAGTGACAACACAGGTACTGATCACGTAAATATCAGCCACTTCATGGTGATTTTTCAGTTCGAACCCTTTTTCACGGAACTGGCGGGAAATTGAAGAAGCCTCGGCAAAGTTGACCTTGCAGCCGAAATGGTGAAATGCGATAGTGGTAGGAGACATGGGGCAAAAGTACAAAGTAGGGAAGTAGCGAAAAAGCGAATAAGCGAAAAAAATCGCTACTTAAAATACTGCTGCATCAATATGCCCGAAACAATCAGCCCCAGTCCTGCTATCGTGGAAAGCAGGATCGCTTCGCCTACTGCAAGGTGAATTATTATCAGGGATAGAAAAGGGGAGAGGTAGATAAGATTGCTCACTTTGGCAGTTGTCTCGGAGTATTTAAGGGCATTGAGCCAGAGCACAAAAGTGATGCCCATTTCAAACAGACCTATGTACACCGCTCCTGCAATGCCTGTCCAGGGCGGAATCCAGAAGTGCTTTGTGACCGCTATCGTAATAAAAACATACAATAATCCAAAGCAGAAGTTGAGAAAGATCTTAACTACCGCTTCCCTCTTATCCTTAAGGTTGAGTATCCAGTAAAGAGCCCAGAAAACAGCGCTTCCGAGGGCAAGCAGAACGCCTGTAGTACTTGTAAATTTGAAGGTCAGAAGATGGCCATGTGTGGAAATAATCAGTATCCCCATGAAACTTACTATCACGGCTGCTATGCTCCAGGCACTGATCTTCTGACCGAGAAGGGGAATCGAAAGCAATACAAGTACCAGAGGCCATATGTAATTGAGTGTCCCGGCTTCCTGTGCCGGCAGAATGTCATATGCCCTCAGAAGTACAAGATAATACAAATAGGGGTTGAGCATCCCCATCACTGCCGACATCAGGACTTGCCTGGATGTGGTTTTTCTGAGCAATGAAAGCTTCCCCTGGGCAAGCAGGATAATAAACAAAGCGATGCATGCTATAATCCCTGAAAATAGAAGAAGGCCCAGGGGATCCAGGTAGCGCAGGCTGAGCTTGAAAGCCGAACCAATGGTCGACCAGCAGGCTATGGCTGAGAATGCATATAAGTAAGCTTTTCGCTGCGCTTTCATCCTTCCCCCCTTTGTACATTGCGTTGCGAAGGTAAGAAAGATTGAAAAAAGTCTTATTTTTGCCTTATAAACCCTGAATTATGAAAAAGCTTGCTGTTGTTGCTCTTGGAGGCAATGCCCTTCTCAGGTCCGATCAGAAAGGGACGATCGGAGAGCAGGAAGCAAATGCCTATGCTACATCCGAAAGTCTTGTTAAACTCATGAAACGCGATTATAACCTTGTACTAACCCATGGCAACGGACCCCAGGTAGGAAATATAATGCTCGCCAATTCGGCAGGATATAAGATGTTCGGCATCCCAGAGATGCCCTTGGATATCTGTGTGGCTTATTCCCAGGGGTTCATAGGCTATATTATTGAGCAGCAACTCAAGAATGTGCTCGAGAAGTATGAAATGGAAAGAGACATCATCACAATAACAACACAGGTACTGGTAAATAAGGATGATCCTGCATTTAAAAACCCTACAAAACCTGTAGGGCCATATTATACAAAGGAAGAAGCTGATGTGATCTCTGCCGATTCCAATGCTGTTTTTAAAGAGGATGCGCGGGGCAGGGGCTGGAGAAAAGTTGTGGCATCACCAAAACCCCTGGTTATCCTGAATAAGAAAACCATTGAGAAAATTGCCAGACAGGATAATATTGTCATCGCTGTGGGCGGAGGAGGGATTCCTGTTTACTATGTTGAACCTAACAAACTGGAGGGAATTGATGCCGTTATAGACAAAGACCTTGCTTCGGCACTCCTGGCTTCACAGATCAATGCCGATAAATTCTTTATCCTGACCGATGTACCAAAAGTTTGTATCAATTTTAACACTCCACAGGAGGAACCACTTCACCGTTTAACAATTGCCAAGGCTAAACAATACCTTGAGGAAGGACAGTTTCCTGAGGGGAGCATGGGCCCCAAGATCAGGGCTGCAATTCATTTTGTGGAAAATTCAGGGAAAGATACCATTATCACCAAGACTACCATGCTTGGGATCGACAATGGGGGGACCAGGATCACCCTTGTTTAAAGACCATTTTCTTTACTTCTATACCTTCAATTTTCAGGAGTTCATTCTCCAGTTTATAGAATTCAGTAGTATCTCCGTATAATTCAAGTAAAATAAGACCACAACCTGCACATGCACCTGGGTCGGGGTTGTGTAAACCAAGCCTTGTACGTATGGAACAGCCGAATTTTGCCAGTACATTCTGAACCAGGGACACTCTGCTGGCCCGGTCGGTGATATTGATGCCAAGAACCCAGATTTCTTTCATGTCAATTTCTTTAATGGCTTAAACAGTTGGAACAATAATGGATGCTGATACCCCTTCGTTTGACGTGATAGTAATACTGCCATCCAGCTGTTCAACCAGGAGTTTAATAATAAACATACCTAGAGATTCCTGGCTTTGCAGGTCAAAACCAGCAGGAAGGCCCACTCCGTTATCGGAAATTTCAAGCTTAAACCCTGTCGAATTGTATTTTTCGAGTTTCAAAGTAACTATGCCTTCCTTATTGCCGGGAAATGCGTATTTATAGGAATTTGTAAGCAGTTCATTCGTTATCAGGCCCAGGGGCAGGGCCGTCTCAATATTTGCCAGGATATCTTCAAGCTGCATCTCCAGCCTTATCTTATGTCCACTGAAAGTACCTGAAATAATCGATACCAGGGAGTGAATGTAATTTGAAAGTGGTACTTTATCGAGATTCTCGCTGCGGTAAAGATGCTCATGGATGAGGGCCATCGACCTGATCCTGAGCTCAATGTCCCTGATTAGTCTCTGGAAGTCGGGATCAGGGTTTTTCTTTCCCTGCATGCCGAGGAGGCTGATCACGATAGCGAGATTGTTTTTCACCCTGTGATGAATCTCTTTGAGCATAATCTCTTTTGTCTCGGCATTCCTTAGCTTCAGAGCTTCAACTTCCTTCTCTTTCGACCGGTCCCTGGTAACCACCATCACCTGCTCAACCCTGCTGTTACGTATCATAGGGATTTTCCTGGTCTCAAGAAAAACATTCTTCCCCATGAATTCAAAATTCATTTCTCCAATGGAGATCCTGCCGGTTTCAAAAACGGCTTTAACGTCTTCAATTTCTTCTTTCCGGATGAAGGGAAATGAGTCCTTGAAGTTTAACTCTGTAAGATCAGCTAAAAGGCCTGCTTCCGTGGCAACCTGCTTGAGTGTGGAATTAACCATAATAATATTCATGTCCCGGTCCACAACAACAACCCAGTCGGGAAAACTGTCCAGAGCCTCATGATACTGCCTTTCCGATCGCAGGAGTTCTTCTTCGGCCTCCTTACGGTCCCTGATCTCAAGGATCAGTTTATGGTAATTTTCGGTGAGCGCTTTCTGATGGAGAAAGTTCTTCCAGTTAAGGCTCTGGAAAATATAGGAGATGAAAAATCCAAGTGAGGTTACTGAAACTACAAAAAACAAATGGTTGAGAAAAAGTACCGGTACAGTATAACTGCGGTTGAACAGGGAGGCCAGGACATAGGCCAGCAGCTGCATAGCATTCAATATGATAAGATCCCAGAAACGGATCCTGTAAAATGTATGCATACCGATCATGATAAGCATCACCCAGGCGTAAAAGTAATTATAGCCCCGGCTTGTGATATCTGTAGTGACCCCAATGTAATATATGGCAAAGCATGAGAAAAGGTTTACAATGATGAATATCAGGGTAAGATGTTTGCGCAAGGGTTGAATAAAAATAACGAGCAGGGAAAGAAGAAGGGAGGGTATAATCAGCCCGAATCTTAAAAAATACTGTTGTTCAGGAAGGGAACCAAAAAGAATGTTGTTGACAATGGCATAGGCAACGAATAGCAGGAGGGTGACAGAAAGGCCAACTTTCATGCTTGGAATTGAGGAAGACAGGTAATATTCCTGGAATTCCTTATCCAATTCTTTGCGTGACTGCTGCTCCATTGCTTAGATTTTTTTCCTCAGGTTTTGAATATCATATGTTGAATTTCGAGACCGTCGATTTTCTTAAGTTTTTCCTCAAAAAGGTCAAATTCAGACTGGTTCCCGCTTAGTTGAAGAAGGATTACCCCTGTTCTGCTGCATACATCCTCACTTACTTCATGAAATCCCAACCTTGATTTAATAAGGTGTGCATATTCTGAAAGCACACCCTGGGTAAGGCCTGCCTCTTTGATACGGTCGGTTATCAGCAGGCCAATAATACGGATTTCTTTCATATTCTCTGTTTAGAAATACAAGTCACGTTTTCCTTCCTTAACCTGGTCAAGTTTTTCTATAAGGCTGTTTTTGAATGAATCCTCATCCATTTCATCCAATTTTTTCTGTACAAGCTGATATCCCTTTATTTTTGTCGCTTCCGGGGCGTAATCTTCAAGGTATTCGGCCAGGGTGAGCAGGGCATTGGGCTGACAGAACCTTTTAATGAATCCGGGTACGGAAAATTCCATAAAATGCTCTCCTGTGCGCCCTCTCCTGTAACATGAAGTGCAAAACGAAGGAATATAACCTTGCTGTATAAGTTCATCCATAATCTCATTCAAACTACGGTTATCGTTGATCTGGAACTGTTCAAGGTCTATATCCTGGGTTTCGGCATGTTCCTTTTTTGCATAACCTCCCATCTCGATATTGGTGCCGCCGTCGATCTGGGAAACCCCGAATTGCAAAATCTCATCCCGTACGGCCGAAGGTTCCCTGGCGGTGAGAATAAGGCCGGTATATGGAACAGCAAGCCTCAGAATGGCTACCAAGCGGGTGAATTCTGCATCGGTGACAATATGGGATTTGTCGATGTTCAGCTGGGAGGCATACTGTATCCTTGGGAAAGAAATTGTATGTGGACCGACATTATACACCGCTTCAAAATGATTTGTATGCCTTAACAGGCCGAGCAGGTCAAACCTCCAGTCGTAGAGTCCGAACAGCGCACCAATACCAACATCATCAATCCCGGCTTCCTGTGCACGGTCGAGAGCGGTCAACCTCCATTCGTAATTCCTTTTTATCCCGCCAAGATGAACTTTAGCATATGTGTCTTCATGGTAAGTTTCCTGGAAAATCTGGTAAGTACCTATCTTTGCGTCCTTTATGATTCGGAAACCGTCGATATCCATTGGTGCTGCATTGATATTGACCCTTCGGATCTCTCCGGGGCCGCTGCGAACGGAATATACGATACCCACAGTCCCGGCAATAAACTTTGCATCATATTTCGGATGTTCTCCATAAACAAGGATAAGGCGCTTCTGGCCGGCATCCTCCAAGGCTTTAACCTGAGCAACCAGCTCATCGTTGGTGAGGGTGATACGCCGGATGGCTTCATTTGTGGATTTGAATCCGCAGTAAGCACATTTATTAATACAAAGATTCCCGATATACAGGGGAGCAAATAAAACTATTCTCTGACCGTAAACCTTTTCTTTAAGGATTTTAGCGCCCTGCTTGATCTCTTCGACCAATTCAGGGTCGTTAGCCTGAACCAGAAGGGCAGTCTCCTCAAGCGTAAGCCGCTGCTTGTCGAGTGATTTTGAAATAATCTCCCTCACTCTTTCTTTTGTTGGCCTGGCATTGTTAATGAACCCCCATATTTCATCAGGATCAATGAAGGATTTCATTCGTTGATCCTTTATTCTCAGTTTCTCAGGTTTAAACAGCATCTCTGGTGGTTTGACGGCAGGTTTTACCCGAATGCAAAGGTACAAAAAAAGAAGGGGAGGGATGCTTATTTACGTGACTTGTTCCTTTCCGACAGATAAACCCCGCCAATCACCAGGATGATACCTGTAAGCTTTTGAACAGTAAATGGTTCTGAAATAAGAAAATATGAAAAAAATGCTGTAAAAACAGGAATAAGATTGGAATATATATTTGCCTTGCTTATCCCGATTTCCTTCACGGTTTTGGCAAAGAAAACAAATGCGAGGGAAGAGGCGAAGACGGATAAGAAAAGAAATGTAGAAACAACTTCATAATTTATATGGATTGCTTTAATCCCGTGGCTCTCAAATATGAGGAATACAGGGAGGAACATAAGTGCACCAAGGATGTTTTGCCAGGCCACTAGTGTGACGGGCGAATATTTCTGAGTAAGTTTCTTCAGAAATACCGAAAAGACCAGGGCCGACATTACGGCACCAAAAAGTGCCAGGACTCCTTTACCTTCTCCCGAAAGGGACAGGTCCCTTGAGACTAGCATTATTGAGACACCGCCAAAGGACACAAAGATGCCGAAGATATTCAGCCTGGATATTTTTTCTTTGAAAGTGAGCCAGGCTATGACAGGCGAGAAAACAGGGATTGTCGCGATAATGACGCTGGATATGGTAGCTGAAGTAAATTTAACACCGAAATTCTCTCCGAGGAAATACAGGAAAGGGTTAAAAACAGCACTTCCTAGCAACAGCCAGATATCTTCGCGCCGGATCCGTTCGAACCGTCCCGAGAAGATCATCAGCAGAAAAAGGAATACAGACGATATCAGCAGGCGGATAAAAATAATGGAGACCGGCTGAAAATGGACCAGCAAGCGGGTAGTCCACACAAAGGACATACCCCAGAACAGCATGGCTGCCAGAGCATAAAAATGCACCGGGACTTTATTCATTTTCACCTGCTGCAAAAATAGAATTTTAAATCTTCATTGTAACATTTACTAACTTGGCGAGTCTATTGGCTAAAACAGGGAGTTTGGAAACCCGTTACGAGAATATTCATAAGGATCTGATCGATGCCTGCCGTCGCGGGGAAAGAAGCGCCCAGTTTAAAATTTACAAACTATATTATAAAGCCATGTTCAATACCAGTCTCAGAATAGTCAACGATACCGCCGAAGCCGAAGACATCATGCAGGAGTCCTTCCTGGATGCGTTTCAAAGGCTGGCCGGTTATACGGGACAGGGCAGTTTCGGAAGCTGGCTCAAGAGGATCGTTGTCAATAACTCGCTTGACTCCCTGAGAAGGGTAAAAGATACCATATCGTTCGAAGAGGAAGGCGTAGACCTGTCTGCAGAGCATGAAGAAAGCCATGAGGCTGAGATCCAGCTCCAGGTGCATGAAGTGATGAAGGCAATCCAGCAGCTTCCCGAGGAATACCGGGTCATCATCAGCCTGTTCCTCCTGGAAGGATATGATCATGATGAGATATCCGAAATACTGAACATCAGCAACCAGCTTTCGCGGACACGGTACTCACGCGCCAGGCAAAAGCTTCTTGCCATTTTAAAAGAAAACAAATACCGGAACGTCTTTTTATATAATTAGGAATGAACAATCTGGATAAATTAATACAGGAAAAGCGCGATCGGTTTGATGTGATCGAACCATTGGACGGACACTTTGAAAGATTCAGCGAGAAGCTGGGTATTACAAAACAACAGGCAATAGCAGCTCCTTCAAGGTTCGGCCAGCTTAAGGTCGCTGCCATCATACTGTTGATCATCACGGGAAGCATTGCAGTTTTCGATCTGGCAACACGTTCTATCCGGGAAAGGTTTTCTTCCGATAAGGCTACCGTGCAAATGTCCTCTGAATTTGCAGAAGCAATTCAATATTATGATGACAGGGCCATGGCTCAGATGAAAGAAGTTCGCAAGCTTGCCAGCGACCCTGTACAAGCCAACATCATCAATGAGGATGCCCTGAAGGAAATGCAATCTCTTGATGAAAGTACACGTGATCTCCAGAAATCCCTTGCCGAGAATCCAAACTGTGAGCGGCTACAGGCTGCCGTCATCCAGAATCAGCAGATGAAAGAAGGAATTATGAACAACATTGTCAAAAAATTAAGCAAACATTAACAATACTAACAACACAGCATATGAAAACTGTTTTAAAAATAACCATTATAATACTCCTGGTCGGCCTTGCGATCGGAATGAAAGGAGCCAGCATCAATGAGTATACCAGGGTAATAAAAAAGGAATTCAGCGTGAGCCCCGATGCACAACTTACGATATCCAATAAATTCGGCGGGATCCATTGTTCCAACTGGGATAAAAACGTGGTTGGAATAGAAGTCAAGGTGGTCGTGGATGCCACAAATGACAATACAGCAGCAAAAATGCTTGAAAAGATCAATGTGAACTTCAACAGTACCACTTCATTGGTAGAAGTTACAACTGTATTCGATGAGATGAATACCTCCGGAAGAAACAGGTTCCAGGTGGATTATACCATCAACCTCCCGTCAAGCATGAGCCTTGACCTTTCGAATAAATTCGGGGATATTTATATTAACGAAGCATCCGGAAAAACCAGGATCAATCTCAGTTATGGCAGCCTGGATGTGAACAAGCTGAATAATTCCGATAATCTCATCGATCTCAAATTCTGCAACTCGGCCAAGGTGCGCAGCATAAAAGGAGCTGTTATAAACCTGAAATATTCCACGCTGGATATAGATTATGCGGGAAGCCTGAGACTGGATTCGAAATTTTCAAACCTTAATGCGAATAAGATCATTGCCCTGAATGTCAGTTTCGAGGGAGGGGCAGTGGATATTAAAAATTCATCAACCATTGAAAGCCGTTCCAAGTTTTCCGATATGGACATTGAAAGGATAGAGCAGAGCCTGAGCCTTGACATACAATACGGAAGTTGCAGTGTGCGCAACATGGGGCCCGATTTTACGAGTATCAACATTAAAAACAAATATGCTGATGTGGATGTAAGGCTACCCGAATCGGCCGTGTACAGCCTGGATGCCACATTGAAATACTGTGAACTGCATTTCCCTGAAAGTAATTCAAATCTGAACTACCGCTCGGTAACACCGACCTCATCGGAATACAGGGGTGTTGTTGGAAGCAAGGATGCCAAACCAAAAGCCAGTGTTGTGGTGAGGAGCGATTATGGAAGTGTGTCATTGAAATAAATGGTAAAATGGTGAAAATTGTAACCAAAAATAAATTTGATCATCAAATATAAATCCGAACAATTAAAATCCAAGAGTATGAAAACAAGAAAATTAGTTACCCTGTTTATGTTCGTGATGCTGTTCACGGGCATTTCGGGAATTACTTCGGGTTGCAATATGATTACCGGTGTGCATGGCGACGGCAAAGTTATAAAGGAAACCCGTGTTGTAAGTTCCTTTGACGGCATTGACGTTTCAGGTGCATTTAATATTTACCTGAGGCAGGGACCCAATGAAGAAGTGATCATTGAAGCAGATGAAAATCTTCAGACAATCATTCGTGCTGAGGTCCGTGGATCCACCCTTGTGATCGATACCAGGAAACCCATCAACCATCCCACCTCATTAAACGTGTACATCACATTTAAAGACCTGAAAAAAGTGGAAGTCAGCGGGGCAGTGGATATTGTGACTGAGAACAAAGTCACCCTGAACGATTTCAGTTTACATACCAGTGGGGCTTCTGACGTGCGTATGGAAGTTACTGCACAGAAACTCGATCTGAACAGCAGTGGTGCCAGCAAACTGAGGCTGGCCGGTACTGTTACCGATGTAACAGCCGATCTGTCGGGAGCCTGCGACATATATGGTTTCGACCTGGTTTGTGAGAATTTTACCGTTGACATGAGTGGGGCCGGAAAAGCTCAAATCCATGTAACCAAGAAAATAAATGCCGAGATCTCCGGGGCCGGCAGCATACGTTATAAAGGAAACCCATCTGTGATCAACCAGAGCGTTTCAGGTGCGGGATCGATAAAGCATGAGGACTGATTTACGGTTCAATCCATAAAACCGAATTCCCAGTCCCATACTGGTTCTCTTCCCAAAGCTCATTGGCAGGGTCAATGATCCATTTACCATCAACGATAAATTTGTAAGTATGTTTGCCGGGTTTCAGGAATATTGGGAAAACCCATGTTCCGTCTTCTTTAATCATCATTTCATACCCGTCGTTCCTCCATCCGTTAAAACTGCCTGTGAGTATGACTTTTCTGGCACCTGCTTTTCCTTCAAGGCGGAAAATGTGGTTTGGTTTGATCGTAATAAAAGAATTCTGACCTGCACCTGATCCGACGGTGGTGGGATTATCGGGATCGGTGATCCAGCGGCCGTCAAGAATGAATTTATACTCGTAATTTCCGGCAGCCAGAACATAGGGAAGCTGCCATCCGTCTTTAACTTTCTTCATGGTTAATTCCGATTTGTTCCAGGCATTGAAATTACCTGCAACATTAACCTGCTTCATGGCCGAATGCCCTTTCAGAATGAAAAACATGGTGTCGCCAATACTCAGAAAAGAATTCTCATGCCCCATGCCGTCGGGCCTCTGGGCATCATTCGTGGGATCAAGGAACCATTCGCCATCCACAACGAATTTATAGGCATGTGTCCCTTCACGAAGGTAGAGGTTTAGCGCCCAGCCGCCGTCAACCCCGAGCAACCTTAATTCATAAGGGTTCCAGTTGTTAAAGCTGCCGGCAACCAACACTTTCTTCGAGCCTTTATAAAAGGGGAGGAAGAAGCGGTAATTGTAACAGAAGATCACCGAATTCTGGCCTCCCTGACTGTCATTTTCCCTGAGCTTATTGTAGGGGTCGGGACTCCATTTACCGTCAATGATGTATTTATAAGTGTATTTTCCTGGTTTCAGCCTGAGGGTGATGAACCAACCGGAGTCGCAGCGGATCATCGGGGTTTGCATTGTGCTCCAGTTGTTGAAAGTTCCTGCTATATAAACATTCCGTGCATATTTCCGTTCAGGCAGAAAAAACGTGGCTACCCCGTTATGATAATTAAAAACGGTATAAAGGGTCAGTATATTGATCCCGAATGCTGCCGATTCTCTTTCTTCTATTCCGGCGGCATTGATCCAGCGGTCATCCAGCATATAAACATCGCCCTTTTCGAGGGAAAGTCCTCCTCCCATTGGCTTCGACAATTCCACCCAGTTGTTATCAAGCTTTTTAACATTCCATTTTATGCCGCTGACGGTAATCTCTGGTTTCCCGCTAAAGGCAGACGCAAGTAAGGAACTGTCGAGATCAAACTGCTTCATGACTGACTTCTTCTGAACCGCAGTCCAAGTCCGGTCAAGCCTGAAGATCATCCGGTTGTTATCAATCCTGCAAATGTCTTTTTGGTCTGACTGGGGCTGGGCAGTAACTATCACAGCCATGAATGTTAATAGGATAATATGCCGTAGTCCTCTTATCAATTTTTCTCGCTTTTATTGAAGCATACCTTCATTTCCAGTCTTACTAAATTAATACAAATCTGTCCTCTGGCAAAGAAATCATAACCAAGCATACCATCAACCGTCAAACCAAAGGCTGTGGACATATTATCAAGATTGGTAATAATGGTTTCCATCTGAGATAATTGCTGTCCGCCAAGAACGAAATCGTTCAGGATCCCGTACAAAGCTTCGGTTGAAGGCCTCCCTGATCCGACGAGGCCCGAACGGCGGGTTATGCTCACAGTGTTCATCACCTTTTTCGGGGCTGCTGAACTGATCACATTTGATTCGGCCCCTGTATCCAGGCAAAAACTCAGGATTTTGCCGCCAATTTTCGGACTTACGAACAAAACATCCTGGTACATCTGAATTTTCTGACTTATATCGGATTTGAATTCCTTTGAGCCCTTACTGATCCTGTTGCCGCTGTGGTCAAGGCGGTAGAGATGGAGCTCGTTATGGCTGACATCGATAATAATTTCCATGTTCTTCAGAAGACTGAGACCCAGAAGCCCCAGGATTTTTATACCCCTGCGGTTTTCGATATGCCCCAGGTCGGTGAGATCGGCCATGACGTTTGTACACGAAAACCCCGAGATCTGTATCCTGCTGATTTTAGTCTGCCTTACATTGGCAACCCCTCCCGTGATCCCGCCCCGTTCACCAGATTCCACGCTCACATATTTCCTGAAGTAGGTATTGTTGAGAACCAGCTTCGAAGAGCCGGTATCGAAGATGAAATTACCGGTTTCATTATCAATCCGGGCTTCCATCATAAGCAACCTGCCGGCGCGTTTCAGGGGAATTGTGATTTCATCAGGCTCAGCAGAAAGACCGGAGCCACTGCTTTCACTCACAGTAATGGTAATAGTGCTGTTGATCACATAACATAAGGCCCCCGGATTAACTGCTTTGAAGCCGGCAAGTGAAAAAGCTGAATGGGAGAGTGGCAGCAGGAACAGGAGGATCAGAATCGTGATGGCCTGAAGGACGTGATGATCGTGATGGATTGATGATCGTGATGGCTGTGAATTCACTCGCATCTTTGCAAGGCGGCTACGGTTCGGTTGTTCGCTCCAAAAACCAAGGCGGCTTGTGTAAAATGCTTTGCAAAACACCATTTCTTTCACTCTTCTGTCATTTTAAGAAATTCATCCTCGCTGATTATACTGACCCCCAGGGATTCAGCCTTTCTTCGTTTTTCCGGTCCCATGTTTTCCCCTGCGAGCAGATATGAAGTGCGGGCTGAAACGGATGAAATATTTTTTCCCCCGTGATCTTCAACCACTTTTTTGATCTCATCCCGGGAGAACCTTTCAAATACGCCGCTTACAACGAAAGTCATCCCTTCAAGTTTATTGCTTTTCCTGGCTGTCTGAGCCCCAGCGAACTCCAGCTGCACTCCGTGCTTTTTCAGACTTTCGATAAGATCTGTATTTCTTGGTGTTTCCAGCCATGAGCGGAGGCTTTGGGCGATTTTTTCGCCGATCTCATCAACATCTGTAAGTTCTCCGGGATCCGCCATCCGCAGTTTATCAAAAGATCCAAAATGCCGGGCAAGCTTTTTGGCAACAGTTTCACCAACATACCGTATCCCCAAGCCATACAGTACTCTGTCGAAAGGGATTGCCCTGGAAGCCGCTATACCATTCAGGATATTGGCAACTGTCTTTTCGCGGAATTTCACAACCCTGTCTTTCTTATCACCTTCTCCCTTGTAGAGCTTCTCAAGTCCCAGAAGCTGTTCAAATCTGAGCTCATACAGGTCGGCAGGGGAGCATACAAGTCCTTTATCGAACAGGATCTCTATTTTTCCTTCACCCAGGCTGTCGATATTCATTGCCTTTCGGCTGATAAAATGTTCCAGTTTGCCTTTTATCTGGGGAGGGCATCCCGTTTCGTCAGGGCAGAACCAGGCAGCTTCACCTTCGTTCCTGATGAGGTTAGTTCCGCATTCGGGGCAAACCAGGGGAAATTGAAGAGGCTGTGAATCCGACGGTCTGAGGGATATATCCACACCAGTGATCTTGGGAATTATTTCACCTCCTTTTTCAACAAATACAGTATCTCCGGTTCGCACATCCAGCCCGGCAATGACACCGGCATTGTGCAGGGTGGCCCGTTTCACTACCGTTCCTGCAAGCAGGACTGGCCTGAGATTTGCCACAGGGGTGACAGTCCCCGTTCTTCCTACCTGGAAATCCACAGAGATCATTTCAGTGGAAGCCTCTTCGGCTTTGAATTTATAAGCAATGGCCCAGCGCGGCGATTTAGCTGTATAGCCAAGCTGTTCCTGCTGTGCAAAGGAATTCACTTTTATGACCACACCGTCTATATCGAAAGGCAGCTCTTTACGGGCATTGTCCCAGGTGTTGATATATTCGAAAATGTCGTCAATGGTCCTGCAGCGCACCACGTAATCCGAAACCTTGAACCCCCATTTGCGGGCTCCCTGCAGGGATTCGTAATGGCTGTTGAACGCAATGCCGGAGCCTTGAATGGAATACAGGAAGCAATCCAATCTGCGTTTTGCCACTTCGCCCGAATCCTGCATCTTAAGGCTTCCGGACGCGGCATTGCGCGGATTTGCAAAGGGTTCTTCTCCATCTTCCTCCTTTTGCAGGTTCAAGGCCTCAAAGCTTGAATGAGGAAGTATGATCTCACCCCGGACCTCAAATTCCCGGGGGTAGCCTTCGCCATGCAGTTTTAAGGGAATGCTGCGAATCGTTTTAACATTGGCAGTCACCTCATCGCCCTGTACCCCGTCGCCACGTGTCACGGCCTGTACAAGCCTGCCGTCGCGGTATGTAATGCCTATGGCCACCCCATCGAATTTGAGCTCGCAAACATATTCAATATCCTCACCGATAAGCTTATGTATCCTCTCCTCAAAATCCCTTACATCCTGCTCTGAATAAGTGTTACCGAGCGAAAGCATGGGGTACCTGTGTACAAGCTGCCGGAACTCCCTTGTAATTTCACCGCCTACGTGCCGGGTAGGAGAATCGGGAAACAGGAATTCGGGAAATTCCTGTTCCAGTTTAATTAATTTCTCAAGTTTCTGATCAAACTGGTAATCACTGATCAGTGGCCGGGAAAGCACATAATACTGGTAATTATGCCTGCGGATCTCTTCCGAGAGTTCATCAATCCTCTGCCTTGCCTTCTCGCGGTTCATGTTCACTTTAATTTCCAGAGCCCGAATTTGATCCTCAGAACAGTATTAAAATACCGGAAAAATTCGTTTTTCAGATTGGTTTTAGACAACCCGCCGAGCCTGTCCTTATATACAACCGGGATTTCAATGATGGGATGTTTCAGGCGCTGCATCACATAAAGAAAACGGATGTAATAGTCTCCGTAACCGAAAAAGATCCTTTCTACAGGAAGTCCGTCGAGCACCTCTTTTCTGAAACAATAATAACCGCTCAGGTTATCGGTGGTCTGCATTTTAAGGGTATAATGAATGAATTTATTAAATATCTTGCTGCCGAAGAAACGGAAACGGGATGTCTCCATTCCTCCCCCTATCACATAGCGTGAACAGGAAGCGATTTCGAAATAATCGGTAATGTTTACAAGTAAGGGTATGAGTTTGGGCGGATGATTGAAATCGGTATCCATGATGATCACCTTATCGCCTTCACTCTTCCTTATCCCATGCAGGATCGCTGTTGCCAGGCCCTTCTCTTTTTCTCTAAGGATCGGTCTTATCCTGGGATTCCCTTTCCATTTTTCAGAAACCTTGATGAAAGTTCCATCGGGACTGTTGTCGTCAACAACAATGATCTCGAAAGCAAAACGGTGGGCTTCAAGCATCTCATAGATTTCAGAAATCAGCGCATTGATGGCATCACATTCGTTGTACGTTGGCAGGATTATGCTGAGATTCATAGGGAGTATTTTTCGTAGGCCTTGATGAGACAAGCCGCAATATAATCAATCTTTTCTTCCTCAAGGCCTACGTATGTGGGCAGGCTAATGCCTTCCCCGGCTATAGCGATGCTGTTCAGGTTCTCTCCCCGCATAAAGGCAGAGTCTTTATAGAAAGACATAAAATGAATTGGATAAAACACCGGGCGGCTGTCAATATTATTACGGCTTAGTTCACTTATCACGACATCCCTGGTCTCGAACCCCATGCCTTTGAGCCTTACTGTGACAAGCCAGTTCACATTTCGGTTTCCATGGGTTTCCTGAAAAACAATGCCTTCGCAGGATGAAAGTTTTTCTTTATACTGCCTGAGGATGGCATCTCTTGAAGCCAGAAGGGAATCGAGCTGTTCAAGCTGGGCCAGGCCGACTGCCGCCTGCATATTGGTCATCCGGTAATTGAACCCCAGGTTGTCGTACCAGTACTTCTTTTTACGGTTCATCCCGTGATCCCTTAGGATCCTCATTCTCTCGGCAAGCTCATCGTCGTTTGTGAGGCACATCCCGCCTTCGCCGGTGGTCATGATCTTGTTGCCGAAAAAGCTGAAACAACTTATGTGGCCAAACGTCCCTACTTTCCTGCCCTGCAAAAGTGCTCCTGTCGCTTCTGCACAATCTTCTATTACCATCAGCTTGTGTTCACCTGCGATTTTCATGATCTCATTCATCCTGGCAGGATTGCCATAGAGGTGAACCGGGATAATGGCTTTTGTAACCGGACTTATCGCCTCCCTGATACATCCGGGGTTTATATTCCAGTCGTCAGGATCCACATCTGTCAGAATGGGTATGGCATTGCAATATCTTACCGAGTTTGATGTGGCAATGAATGTAAGGTCAGGCACAATCACCTCATGCCCGGTACTGATACCCGAAGCCGAAAGGGCGAGATGAAGGGCGATTGTTCCGTTATGCGTGGCAATGGCATGTTTCATACCATGATAGGAGGCAAATTCCCTTTCAAACCGGTCGATATAAGGCCCGATGGAACTGATCCAGCCCGATTCCAAAGCATCAAGTACGTATTTCTTCTCATTTCCCAGGAAGGATGGTCTTGCTATCTGAATTCTTTGTTCACTCATCAGTTTTCGCTGTCTTCTATTGTTTCTTTTCAGGAAAGAATCCGGCATTCCTGTATATATATACGGTTTTATTCCTGTTGATGGGATTCAGCCAATGCACAAGCCTGTCGATGAACCCGGGTTTTATGGTTGTTTCGTAAACCAGGAGCGGAAGGTATTGCCTCGCTTTGACTACCATGGGGGCAATGTCTCTGTCCCCGGTAAAAAGCACGAACCTGGGAGCATCCGCATTCCCTCTTTTGAGAGAATATACAAGAATGCTGTCAAGGCTCCGGTCCCCGTTCTTTTCATTGCTCATGACCGGCCATTGGCCGAGGTAATATTTTGGGAACATTTCCGGGTTATTCCCATCGTCGATAGATGTCATGTATTGTATATCAGGGTATTTTGAAAGATACCCCATGCTTTCAGCCATGGACTTCTTCGAATAAGTGAAAGTGAAAACCAGTAACATAATGGAATTCAAGACCCAGAAAGTTATCCAGCACGAACGCAAAAATGTTTTATGCCGGGACCAGTAAACCGACCTCTCGCGGAATTCCATCCATCCGATACTGCCGATCATGATTAACAGAGGGATCATGGGAATGATAAACCTTTCCTGTTTATTCGGGACCCAGGAATGGAAAACAAAGAAAAGCAGGATGGGAAAGATGATAAAGAATAGTTTTTCCCATTTCCGGATAAACCCCCAGAAAAGGAAAATGCTTACCGGGGGGATCAGCATTCCGCCAATAACAAGAAAAAAATCATACCACGGAAGGCTTATATAATCGTTTCTTTCATTGAAACATAATGCGGTGTATGAATAAATCTCAATAAAAGGCTTGCCCCAGATAACAAGGTCAATACCGCCCTGCACCAGGCTGAATGTCAGAATGGAACCGGCCGTAAAGGAAAGCAGGTATTTGAATTTTCCGGTGAATAGCAGCCATATTCCGAGGCCCAGGGGGAAAAACACTGCCTGCAGACGTATATCGGTGGCCAGGCCCAGGAAGAGACCTGATATAAACCAGGAAAGGACCGGTTTTTTTTTGCTTTCAGGTTTAATTATAAACCAGAATCCAAGGATGATAAATGGCACGCAAACCATTTCCACCAGGTTCCTTACGCTCAACCAGGGCATGAACCAGAACAAGGCCAGCAGTATGCCTGCAAGCCGGGCTGATTTTTTGCCATCAAGGGTTTCGGTGATCTTGTATCCGTAGAAAACTATGACCAGTGACCATGCAGCCAGAAGAAGCCTCATAAACAGCATTTTCACCTGGGGATCATGGATATGAATAAGTTTCATCAGTGAGAAGAACAAAAAGTTAAACCCCGGATAAAACAGATTATGCCCGGTGGGACCTGTATTCCCCTGGCTCCCCGGCAGCCAGTTATTGTAATCATGGCCGTCGACCCATGACTGGGCCGATTCGATGACAATATAATGATCATCAAACATTCCCCAGCCTTTTGCAAAGATAGCAGCCAGCAAACGGAAAAGTATTGCCAGAGCCATGATCAGTATCAGGGGCTGATCGTCCCAGTATTTACGGATCCGCATTCGGTTTAATCTCAGGCCAGTTGGATCCACTCGTAATAGTAATACCCGAGTTCAATAGGGTTGATACACATTACCGGGATCTGGGCTTCGTTGAACATCAGTTTTTCATCCCAGGCCGACATGCTGAAGCCGGGAACGTCGATATTTGGCCTGGTCATGATCATGATCATATCGGCATGATTCACGGCAGCATAAGAAAGCAGCTGCTTTGCAAAATCACCCTTTGGCTCAGCATAGGTGATTTCATGGTTAATGTTTTCTTCGTTGAAAGCATCGGTGATCTGACGTGCAATTATCTTCAGGCGGCTGTTAAGCCCTTTGTCGGCTTCAACAGCCTGGAAAATATGGATCTTCGATTTGAACAGTTTCGCGATCATTTTTACCCACTGAACGGCTTGCCTTGATTCAAGATCATTGGAAACCGGCAGAACAATGTTCTGGTAACCCTGTTTGAACGATCTTTTCTGTACCACGATGACTGGAACGGGTGATTCTGAAACGACACGGAGGGCATAACTGCCAAACACATGCTGCAGGCCTTTCTTTCCGTGTGTACCCAGGATCATCATATTGGCCTTTAATCTGGAGGCAACTTCGTTAATAGTGCTGAAAATGCTGCCTTCTTCCGCAATTGTGTCAACAATAACATCGTATTTTTTCTCGTAATACGCTTTGTATTCTTTCAGCCTTTTTTCAACATAATCGGTTCCAACTTTTTTCTTCTTTAAAGCCGACTTTGTCTCATTGTTGATGACATGGAGGATGACCGCTTTGTATTTTAGAAAACGGGCAAGGTGAATGCCGTGGATAACCGCATTTCCGCATACTTCGGAGAAATCGGTAGGGATCAGGATGATGTTGTCGTACTTGGTCTCTTTTAATTTTTTTGTTGCCATAAGGTTGTTATTTCATTAAGGTTCTCTGATTTTTTCTTATTCCGTAAAAAGGCTGCGGATTTTGTGAAATAAGTGTGTTCGCTGAGGAATTTTATCTGTATGTCGAGCCATTCGCTAAGATCCGTTTTCCTGATCCCGAAATGGTTCCATTCATTCTGCAGTTCGAAAGAGTGAATGAAAAAGTCTTCCCGGCCAAGGTAATCCAGATCAGCATCGCATAGTACCTGTTCTGCAATAGATGAAGCTCTCTGAGGAAGACATGTTACCATGATCAGGCTGTTGATTATGCTGATATCCTTTTTGGAGAAGCCAAAGTCGGGAAGAAAACGGGAAGCGAGTTCTGCTGAAGCATCCTCATGGTTTTTGTACGTCAGGATCATTCCTGAATCATGGTACAGGGCAGCAATTTCAATGAGACCGGCTTCCTTTTCGGGAATACCTTCCATTCCGATCAGCATTTGTGCTGCAGTATGGACATCAAGGGTGTGTCCAATGCAGTGGTAGCTGTATAATGGGTTAAGTTCCCTGCGCAGTTCCCGGATAATAAAAGATTTTGCTCCCTGGAAATCCATAATGGTTCATAAGGAAAATGAAATGTAAAAATAGCAAAAAAGAAAAATGAAAAGGCGTGGAGGGTCAGAAATTCTTTAACAACCTTATTGTCTCTTCGGGGTTTGAAGAGGCAAAAACTGTATTGCCGGCAACCAGGATATCGACACCTTCATTTACCAGCAGGGGGGCATTATTAAGGTCAATGCCACCATCGATTTCGATTGTGGCAGAGGAATTCTTTTTCAGGATAAGTTCTTTGAGGTCCCTGACTTTAGCGTAAGTGTTCTCAATGAATTTCTGTCCGCCGAATCCGGGGTTTACACTCATCAGCAGCACCATATCCGTATCATTGATTATCTCGGTAAGCAGGCTCACCGGTGAATGGGGATTGAGCACAACACCTGCTTTTGCGCCTGTATTTTTAATCAGGTATACCGAACGGTGCAGGTGGGTACATGCTTCGGCATGTACACTGATAATATCGGCGCCGGCCTTGCGGAATCTCTCCACAAAGCGGTCGGGATCGATGATCATGAGGTGGACGTCGAAAGGCTTAATGGTGGCCTTTTTGATCTTTTCAATTATTGGAAGCCCGAAAGAAATATTGGGAACAAAAACACCATCCATCACATCCAGATGAAACCAGTCGGCCTGGCTGCGGTTAACCATCTCAATGTCCTTCTCGAGATTAAGGAAGTTGGCACTGAGGAGGGATGGGGCAACCAGGTGGGGCATACAGGAAAAATTAAGCGTAAAAAATATTCGAATAATCGAACAATCGAATTAAGAATTATGAATTTTAATGTAATACCTTCATTCGTAATTCAAAATTCGGTATTCGAGTATTCTCTATTCAAATTCAATACTAATCCCAATCATTCACATTTTACCCGAGATACGTTTTCAATATCTTACTCCTCGACGTATGTTTCAAACGTCTTATGGCTTTTTCCTTGATCTGACGCACACGTTCGCGTGTGAGGTCGAAGCGTTCGCCGATCTCTTCGAGGGTCATCGGGTGGCTGCCGTTAAGGCCGAAATATAATCGGATCACATCGGCTTCTCTTTGTGTAAGCGTTGAAACCGCACGTTCTATTTCCTTTTTCAAAGATTCATAAAGAAGACCGTTATCCGGGGTTGTGTTCTCTTCACCTTTGAGGACGTCGTACATGGTATTGTCTTCGTCCTGTATCAGGGGAGCGTCCATGGAAACATGGCGGCCGGAGTTGCGGAGAGATTCCTTGACCTCATTCTCACTGATTTCGAGAAGGCGGGCGATCTCGTCGGAATTCGGTTCCCTCTCGTACTGTTGTTCCAACTGGGCGTATGCTTTGTTGATCTTGTTGATGGAACCGATCTTGTTCAGGGGAAGGCGCACGATCCTGGACTGTTCGGCAAGGGCCTGAAGGATTGACTGACGGATCCACCACACTGCATAGGAGATGAATTTAAAACCACGGGTTTCGTCAAAACGCTGCGCAGCCTTGATCAGGCCCAGGTTCCCTTCGTTGATCAGGTCGGGAAGGCTGAGCCCCTGGTTCTGGTATTGTTTCGACACTGAAACCACAAAACGCAGGTTTGCCTTGGTAAGTTTCTCCAGTGCACCCTGGTCGCCCTGCTTTATGCGTTGGGCAAGGGATACCTCTTCATCGGCGGTGATCAATTCAACTTTACCGATTTCCTGGAGATACTTGTCTAATGACGCGGTTTCGCGGTTGGTAACCTGTTTGGTGATTTTCAGCTGCCTCATGCGCGATTTCCTTTTTTAAACCTGGGTATGGTCAATTTTACGAAAAGTTGGTCCTAAGGTTACAAAGTTAGTCATTTCTCGGATGCCTGTGGTCAGGCCTGTGTTCCGATCTGTGCTCAGGTCTCGGGCCGCTGCGTTGGCTTTCTTTGTGCTCGACATAGCCTTCAGGTTTGGGCAGCAGGACTTTCCTTGACAGTTTAAGTTTCCCGGTCTTGGCATCGACTTCGATGAGTTTTACTTCAACTTCATCACCGATTTTCAACGCATCTTCAACCTTTTCAAGCCGTTTCCATTCGATCTCGGAAATATGCAGGAGCCCGTCCTGGTTTGGAAGGATTTCGATGAAAGCGCCAAAAGGCTGAATGTTCTTCACCTTGCCTTTGTAAATCTCACCAACTTCAGGAACAGCAACAATGCGTTTGATTTTGTCAAGAACGGCATCCCTTGCAGCAATATTGTCGGCTACGATATCAATAACTCCGAATTCACCAACTTCTTCGATAACGATAGTAGTACCTGTTTCACGCTGCATTTCCTGGATGACTTTTCCGCCGGGGCCGATAATAGCGCCGATAAATTCACGGGGGATCTTGATCTGGGTGATACGGGGCACGAATGGTTTGTAATCTGCACGCGGTTCATTAATTGTCTTGGCCATTTCGCCAAGGATATGCATTCTTCCGCGTTTTGCCTGTTCAAGGGCTTCTTTCAGTATGTCGTAGGAAAGTCCGTCACATTTAATGTCCATCTGGCAGGCAGTTATGCCGTCGGCAGTACCGCAAACCTTGAAATCCATGTCGCCAAGGTGGTCCTCATCTCCAAGGATATCTGAGAGGACTGCATATTTGCCGGTCTTTGTATCGGTGATAAGTCCCATTGCAATACCGGAAACGGGCTTTTTAATCTTAATACCGGCATCCATCAACGCAAGGGTTCCTGCACAGACCGTCGCCATGGAAGAAGAACCGTTGGATTCCAGGATATCGGAAACAATACGGATTGTATAATGGCTGTCCACGTCGGTAGGCAGGACAGGCTTCAATGCCCGCAGTGCGAGATTGCCGTGGCCGATCTCCCTTCTGCTGGTGCTGCGGATAGGCTTCACTTCTTTGGTTGCAAAGGGAGGGAAGTTATAATGCAGCATGAAATTTGTTTTGCCTTCAATCACTGCGCCGTCGATTACCTGTTCATCGAGCTTTGTGCCCAGGGTGACCGTGGTCAGCGACTGGGTTTCACCCCTGGTAAAAATTGCCGAGCCGTGGGCTGCGGGAAGATAATCTACCAAGGTCCAGATCGGGCGGATTTGATCGAGCTTGCGTCCGTCAACGCGAACACGTGCATCGAGGGTTGCATTCCTGATGGCTTCCTTTTCCAGGTGATGGTAATAGCGGCCGGTCATCGGTGCAAACTTTAATTTATCCTCCTCGGTAAGGGTTGCAAGGAATTCTTCCTTTATCGTGTCAAGAATGTTCTTGCGTTCGTGTTTATCGGCAACGCCTTTGGCTGCCATAGCATAGATCTTGTCGTAGCAGGCGGCATGTATTTTCTGCATGTATTCTGCGTCGTTGACTTCGTGGCAGTATACACGCTTAACTGTTGATGACTCAACCTGAGAGGCAAGGTCAATCTGGGCCTGGCATTGTATTTTGATAGCTTCATGTGCAAAACGGAGGGCTTCCACCATATCGTTTTCCGAAACTTCTTTCATTTCACCTTCAACCATCATGATGTTTTCCATGGTTGCGCCAACCAGAATGTCGATATCGGCATTGGCGAGGTCGGAAATGTTGGGATTAACAACGAACCGGCCGTTGATCCTGGCCACGCGGACTTCCGAAATGGGGCCCAGGAAAGGAATGTCGCTGACGGCAAGGGCTGCAGAGGCAGCGAGGCCTGCCAGCGCATCCGGCATAATATTTTTATCGGCAGAGATGAGCGTGATGATCACCTGGACTTCGGCATGAAAATCATCGGGGAATAAAGGCCTCAAAACGCGGTCGACAAGACGTGCGATCAGTACTTCATAGTCGGAAGGCCTGGTTTCGCGTTTGAAAAAACCGCCGGGAAAACGGCCGGCTGCGGCATATTTTTCGCGGTATTCAACCGAAAGCGGCATAAAATCGACATTCTCGCCGGCTTCCTGCCTGGCTACCACGGTGGCCAGTAACATAGTATCGCCCAGCCTGACGACAACGGATCCGTCAGCCTGCTTTGCAAGGCGTCCGGTTTCAATACTTACCTCGCGGCCGTCGGGAAGCTGGAAAGTTTTTAAAATAGGGTTCATTGGAATAATTCGTTTATGTATGGGCCCGGATTTTCTGGTTTATTAAAGGAAGCTGTAAGCCCGGGATGAAATTCTTACAGTCTTTCAGATAGTAAAAGAGGCAATTGAATGAATTGCCTCTTTTACAATTCCGTAAAGAAATAATTTATTTACGGATATTCAGTTTCTTGATGATAGCCCTGTAACGGCTTATCTCTTTTTTCTTCAGGAAATCGAGCAAACGACGACGTTTTCCAACAAGGGCAACCAATGATCTTTCGGTGGCCATGTCTTTTTTATTCACTTTCAGGTGCTCGGTAAGATGCTGGATTTTCATGGTAAACAATGCGATCTGAGCCTCAGCCGAACCAGTGTCAAACTCAGATTTTCCGTGCTCTTTAAATGCTTTCTTCTTTACTTCAGGTGCTAAATTCATTTTCTGACAACTTAATTTAACGTATTTTTCAGGGTATTAAAATCGGGCTGCAAAATTACATAATTCTTTGGAATTTACCAAATGTACATGAGAATCTGCTTAATTTTTTTGAGGAGATGGAAATAAGTACCTTTGAATTGTAAATAGCGAAGTAGCGAAATTACGGAATTAATTTATTGAACAATGAATATAGAGAACATCTCATCTGTCCTGCAGGCACAGCGTGAATTTTTTTTCACACACAAAACCAAGGACCTTGAGTTCAGGCTTGAGCAGTTAAAGACTCTGAGAAAAGCAATCCTCAAATATGAGGACCGGCTATATGAAGCCTTTTGGAAGGACCTCAGAAAGTCAAAGTTTGAGGTGTATGAGACCGAGATCGGGCTGGTGCTTGAGGAAACGGGGCGGCATATACGAAATCTTCACCATTGGGCAAAACCCAGGAAAGTAGGTACAAACCAACTGCTTCATTTCTGGTCAAAAAGCAGGATATACCAGGAACCTTACGGGCTGGTGCTGATCATGGCTCCCTGGAATTATCCTTTTCAGCTACTGATCAATCCCCTTATTGGAGCTCTTTCGGCAGGAAACTGCGTTGCCCTTAAACCTTCCGAACTTACACCAACTATAGCAGGGGTCATGGAAGAAATGATAGTGGAATTCTTTAATCCCAGGTACATTTCATTTTTTAACGGGGAGGTTGAACTGAGCAAGGCTTTACTTGAGGAGAAATGGGACCAGATTTTCTTTACAGGAAGCCCTGCTGTGGGCCGGATCGTGATGGAATCCGCAGCCAGGAACCTTAGTCCGGTTGTACTTGAACTTGGAGGAAAAAGTCCTTGTATCGTTGATTCCGATGCAAATCTTAAAGTGGCCGCAAACCGCATCGCATGGGGTAAATTTCTGAATGCAGGCCAAACCTGTATTGCCCCGGATTATCTGTTTGTTCATACCTCCGTGAAAAATGAATTCCTTCGACTAATGAGTAATAAAATTACCCAATACTTTGGAACTAATCCCAGGGAAAGCAAGGATCTGACCCGCATTGTCAGCGAAATAAAAACGCAAAGACTCGCAGGCTTCCTGGGGCAGGGAAGAATCATCGCCGGGGGTGAAGTCGACATTCTGGACCGCTTTGTTTCTCCAACCATACTTGATAACGTAAAGCCGGGTGATCCCATCATGCAGGAAGAGATCTTTGGTCCAATTCTGCCTGTCATGGAGTTCTCAAACATCAGCGAAGTCTTCACTTTTATCAACTCTCATTCCAAGCCACTGGCCCTGTATTATTTTTCTGAAGACAGTTCAAGACAGGCTGAAGTCCTGGGGAAGACCTCCTCAGGCGGTGCCTGCATCAACGACGTCATTACCCATGTGGCCAATCCGAATATGCCTTTCGGAGGAGTCGGGAATTCGGGTATGGGAAAGTATCATGGCCGATATAGTTTTGAAACATTCTCTCATCAGCGGTCGGTGATCAGCAAATCGACCAGGATGGATGTTCCTGTAAGGTATCCGCCATACAGGGGTAAACTACGGATATTGAAGATGTTGTTGAAGTAAGTATTGTCAAAATGTAACATTGGAGCCAGGGCTTCGTCATACTGAAAAGTTAATAGAAAATGTCATGGAAAATATTAAGGAAGAATTCAAGGTTAAAAGTGAAGAACTCGTTGAAAAAGTCAGGCAGCTCATTCACGAAGGAAATGTGAGAAAGCTTATCATCAAGGATGAGACCGGTAAGGTTTATCTTGAGATCCCTGTAACCGTGGGTGTGATTGGAGCTCTGATTGCGCCTATGCTGGCTGCAGTTGGCGCCATCGCCGCTATGGTTGCCCATCTGCAGATAGAGGTCATCCGTAATGATGAGCTGGAGAAGAAAGCTTAGAAATTACGAATTTCGATTTAGGATCAAATCCACATCAGGGTCGGGCGCCCATCCATATATCAAACGCCAGCTCCGCCTGCAGTTCCAGCATTTTCTGACCATTCTGCACCTTTGTGCCTGCTTCACGGGCAAACCGTAAAAGCATGGTTTCAACCGGGTTGTAGATCAGGTCATACACCTCATGATATGGCCTCAGGAGGCTGAAAGGCAGGTCGGGGACCGCATACACATCAGGGAACATCCCCACTGGGGTACAATTCACAATAAATGTATATTTTTCAAGAATATCCCCGTTGATTTCCTGATAGCTGATTACTCCTTCTTGTTTCAGGGTCCTTGAGGCTTTCAAAACCACCAGACTCATCTTCCTCAGGATGTAGGTAACAGCTTTTGAAGAGCCTCCTGTCCCGAGAACCAGCCCTTGTTTATGATGGAAATCAGGTCTCAAAGACCTCCTGAAACCCTCGGCATCCGTATTATACCCGGTAAGCTCAAACCCTTGGCCTGATGGCCTTATTGCCACAGTATTCACAGCCCCGATCTCTTCTGCGACAGGGTCGAGGCGGTCAAGAAAGGGAATAATACTTTGTTTGTAAGGTATTGTTACATTGAGACCTTGCAAACCGGGAGTGCCTGAGATCAAATGCCTTACCTCATCCACATTCATTAAAGGAAAAAGGGAATAAGAATAATCTGATAATCCTTCGCGTTCAAACTTTTTCGCGAAATACCTGGCTGATGCGGTATGTTCAAGCGGGTAACCGATCAGTCCGAACCGGCAGGGCTTGCTGTTCAAACCTGCTGATACTTTTTCAGCTTTTCGGGAAGGAACTGGAAAAACGTATCTCCCCTTAAGCCGAGCCTTAATGTTTCCAGTGGAATGATCTCCGAGGGTGGTATATTCCCTAGGTTCACATTGGCGCCGAAATGCTTGATAAACCAGACCTGCTGGGATTTCAGCGGGGCCTCCCAGATGATCTTCTGGATGTCAACCTTGCTTAGAATCTTATTGATCAGGGCCACATGGGCTTTTCCGGTCGGCCTGTAAATACCCACATTGCCGCTTTCCCTGGCCTCGCCAATGACTTTAAACGAGCCTGCCTGTAATTCCTTCTGCATCATTTCGATCCATTTGTTTGGGGAAATAAGAATGCCAGATTCCTTGGATCCGACTTCAGAAAGAACGGTGTACTGTTTTGACAGGATGTTAATATGTTCGCATTTCACGTCATGGTCGATACTCATGGAGCCATCGGAGATCTCAACTGTGTCAAGCCCCAGCTGATCCATAAATTTCCGGTAATCATCAAAGCGGTCGCGGATGAAAAAGGCTTCAAAAAGAGTACCGCCAAGATAAACTTTGATCCCGCCTTCTTTATACACTTTGATTTTCTTCTGCAGGTCATGGGTAACCATTGAAGTGCCAAAACCAAGTTTGACATAATCAATATAATCGTTGCCAACTGATACAAGGTCTTCGGCTTCACGTACGCTGAGGCTTTTATCCATTACCATGGCAATACCGGTCTGACGCGGTTTTAACGATCGTTCAGGTAAAAAAGGAAGGTCAATGTTCAACATAGGGTTTATTTTTTGTGGGCTTCAATAATCTCAATAACAGCAGGATTATGCTGGGCTTCAGGAAACATTGTAAACAATCGCTTATACCCGTTGAAGTCCATATTGAGAGCTTTCGAAAGGGTTTCGTTAGCATGTTTGTTCCTGCCGAGAAGGAAAAGGTAATAGGCCATCCCGAAGAAGAAATCGGGGTTTTCATCATGGTATTTCAGGCCTTCAAGAAGCACGTCATAAGCATCCTGCTGGAGCCGGGCATCTGCATAAGCAACAGAAAGGTCAAGCCAGACCTCCGGATCATCAGGGTTCATTTCAATTGCCTTTTTATAGGCAGGGATACCTTCATCAAAACGGTTCAGCTTGATATACATGTCGGCCAGCATAGACCAGTATTCAGGCACAGCTGGTGACAATTTTATTGCTTTTCTTATATAGGATAGTGCTGTCTGGGGCTTACCGAGTTCATCATACGCAATGCCAATCCCCATCCACGCATCTGCAAAGTCGCTGTCAAGGGTGATCGCCTTCTTATAATAGTCAATTGAGTAGTCGAACTGGCAAAGTTTTTCATAACACTCGCCTATATAATAATAGGTTAAGGGCTCGGGGTCTTCATAAAACAAGGTCTCCAGGTACGTTTGTATAGCTTTTTCATACATGCCGGCATTTGCATAGCAATTAGCTTTATTAAAGTAAGCTGAAGAGAACGATTCATCAATGGCAATTGCATAATCGTAAGCTTCTACCGATTTATCAAACTCTTCCATGTTCCCATATGCCACACCCAGGTTGAACCACGACACTTTGGAATAGGGATGTTCTTCGAGGAAAGTTTTGAAAAATTCAGTGCATTTTTCCGATTGCCTGGTGATCTCGAAACAAAATGAGATCTCAAATAGTGCAGCTTCATTTTCAGGATTTATCCGGATGGCTTCGGTGAGGTATTTAATGGCCTGTTTATATTTGCCAAGGTTCTCATATTCAAAAGCCAGGCTAACGTAGATATCATCCTGATCCTCGCCGCTTTCCAATGCACTTTTGTACGATTGAATGGCCTTCTCCGATCGTTCAAGCTGGCTGTAGAGGTTTCCTTTCTGAACAAGGAATTCTGAATCACTGACTTCAGTATGGTCAAGCTCATCCAGCAGGTTCAAAGCTTCATGGTCTTTTTTTGCATGGATGTAATACTGTACCTGCTTAAGGAGGATCAGGGGATTGTTCTGATGCTGACGAAGGGCTTTTTTCAGGCATTGAAGAGCTGAAGGAAGATCGTTCAGATAAATGTAGTAGTCAATAATGTCTTCGTATTCAAAAACATCAAAGAAATGCTGTTCCTTATGGTTGATCATGTCCTCGTAGTGTCTCACAAGGGCAATCAGCTCAGGGTCGAACTGGGATTCAAAGGGATCTTCCATAAAGGATACTTCAGAAAAGCGTAACAAACAAATTCCCTGCAAAAGTAATAAATTCCGGCATGCGTTGCTCCATGCAGGACTATGTTCTGCGTTTTTTTTAACAAAGATTTTGAAAACATAAAAAATACTTTACATTTGTTTAAAAAAACATGACTTTAATCACTTCAATCAGTGGGATACGTGGAACGATAGGGGGAAAGGAAGGGCAGGGACTGACGCCGGTTGATGTATTGAAATTTACATCCGCATTTTCACAATGGGTCAAAAATGATACAGGGAAAGAAACACCCTTGCTGATTCTTGGCAGGGATGCAAGGATGTCGGGTGAGATGGTCAATCACCTGGTTTGCGGGACTTTACTGAGTTGCGGGGTGGATGTTATCGATATCGGGCTAACTACTACGCCCACAGCAGAGATGGCCGTAGGATTTCACAATGCCGACGGTGGGATCATTCTTACTGCAAGCCACAACCCGAAGCAGTGGAATGCGTTAAAACTGCTTAATTCCAGAGGGGAATTTCTTTCAGCAGCCGACGGGGAAAATATTCTCGAACTGGCTGCCAGGAAAGACCGTAAATATGCCGAAGTGCAGGACCTGGGGATCTGTTCTTCGGATGATTCATGTATTCAGAAGCATATTGAAACAATACTTGAGCTTCCCCTTGTGGATGTTGAAGCCATTAAAAAGGCTAAGTTTACCGTCGCTGTGGATGCCGTTAACAGTACTGGTGGAATTGCTGTCCCCATGTTACTCACAGCCCTGGGGGTAAACAAGGTGGTTCCCCTTTACTGTGATCCAAACGGAGATTTTCCGCATAACCCCGAACCGCTTCCCGAAAACATCACCGACATCTGTGAGATTGTAGTTAAAAATAAGGCTCATGTGGGTTTCGTCGTTGATCCGGATGTCGACCGCCTTGCCATCGTAAACCAGCTTGGCGAGCCGTTTGGAGAGGAATATACCCTGGTTGCGGTGGCTGATTACGTTTTAGGGTACGAAAAGGGAAATACAGTGTCAAACCTCTCTTCAACACAGGCCCTTCAAGGTGTGACCCAAAAGCATGGTGGAAAATATTTTGCATCTGCCGTCGGGGAAGTCAATGTGGTTGAATGCATGAAGGAGCATAAAGCTGTGATTGGAGGGGAAGGAAACGGAGGTGTGATTTATCCGGCATTGCATTACGGAAGGGATGCCCTCGTTGGGATAGCATTGTTTTTATCATACCTGGCCCGTTCCGGCAAAAACTGTTCCAAGCTCCGGGATGAGTATCCAAGCTATTTTATCTCGAAAAACAAAATCACTTTTACCCAGGATATGGATATCGACGATATCCTGAAAAAGATTGCAAAGCAATATAGAAACCGTCCGGTTTCGACTATCGACGGAATAAAAATACATTTCGATGGGGAGTGGGTCCACCTCAGAAAGTCAAATACAGAGGCCATCGTCAGGATATATGCCGAGAGCAATGTACAGGCAAAGGCTGATCATCTTGCAATGAAGCTAATGAGGGACGTTGACGAGATCATCAGGGGAAATGAGTAAGAAAAAGAAGAAAAAGACGGTGAAATTCAAGCAGGTGACGATCACCATCTCTGCACGTCAGAAAAAATCCCTGATGAATTTCTGCAAATCAAGAAAAAGCACACCCAATAAGATCATTAAAAAGGCTATACGTCCCCTCCTTGAAAATTACCATGACCTCGAGGTGAATCATGTCTCCTCAAAGGTTAACCAGCTCCAGCTGTTCAGTATGGAATAAAAGTTTACTGATTTTTTTTCAGAATGGTGTTCTCGTATGGGGTTCTGTTGATGATCGACCTGCCCAGCGTGACTTCATCAGTATGTTCCAGTTCATCACCAACCGAAATCCCCCGGGCAATGGTGGTCACCGGAATTGTCGATGCATGCAGTTTTTTATAGATGTAGAAATTCGTAGTATCCCCTTCAATGGTGGTGGGCAATGCAAGAATGATCTCGGCAACACTGCCCGATTCAACTTTTACGACAAGCCCTGAAATGTTCAGGTCGTTAGGGCCTATGCCTTCCATAGGAGAGATGATCCCGCCGAGGACATGGTATACGCCGTTATACTGACCGGTATTCTCAATAGCAATTACATCGCGGATGTCCTCAACCACACAAACGATTGATTTCTCACGTTTCGGGCTTCCGCAGATTGAACAAAGTTCATTATCACTGATGTTCCCGCACTCCCGGCAGTAACGGATCTCATTATGCATGCGGATGATGGCCATCCCGAAAGATTCTGCATCTTCCTTCCTTGATTTCAGGAGGTGCAAAGCCATCCTCAGGGCGGTTTTCCTGCCTATACCGGGCAATTTAGCCAGTTCATTTACTGCGGTTTCAAATACCCTGGATGGTAGAGAATTCACTAAAAATTGTTTATTTTGCAAATGTAATCTTTTAGCTCTTTCATGATGACCCGCCTTCTTATACTTTTTATGCTGCTCGGAATAAATTTTTTGTCTTTCAGCCAGGACAGCCTTAATCTCACTGATGCATCAGGCCGAAGACAAGGATCCTGGCGGAAACTTGACAAAGATGGACATAAGATTTACGACGGACAATTCAAAAACGGTATCCCTTATGGAGAATTCAGGTATTATTATACCAACGGCAAACTGAAAACGAATTCGGTGCTGAGTGATGAAGGCAAAACGGCAAGAACAGTAACGTACGCAAACAATGGCCGTAAGATCGCAGAAGGCAAATACATGAATGAGAAAAAAGACAGCATCTGGAGATACTACAGCGATTATGACGGGGTCATGCTTTCGGAAGAAAGTTACAACTCCGGAGTGAAAAATGGGGTTTTCAGGACGTTTTATTCAAAGGGGACTATTGCCGAACTCATCCATTACAGGGAAGGGAAGAAAGAAGGGGAGTGGGTTCAGTATTTTGAAGATGGTAAGCTGAAGTTCAAGGGTTCATATGCCGGTGATGAGAAGGATGGTCCTTTCACCGGATACTATCCCAATGGGAAGATCAATCTTTCCGGAGCTTATAAGGCAGGCCATAAGGATGGGGCATGGATAATCTATGAAGAGAACGGGGATGTCATGAGATCTGAAAAATACTTTGAGGGAGCACTTATAATAGAAAAAAAACTATGAAATCGTTGAAGATCTACAAAGTTGATGCCTTTTCAAACGGTCCGTTCACCGGCAATCCTGCCGGCGTTGTGCCCTTGCGTGATGAATGGCTTGACGAAACCCTGATGCAGAACATAGCCATGGAAAACAACCTGCCAGAAACTGCATTCGTCCTTAATACAGGCGGAACCTGGAATATCCGCTGGTTCACACCGGCTGTCGAAGTGGAATTATGTGGCCATGCCACACTTGCCTCTGCACATGTCCTGTTCAAGCATGAAGGTTTTGAAGGAATGGAGATCTGTTTTAAATCCCTCAGTGGTGACCTGTTTGTAAGAAGGTCAACAGAACTCCTTACACTGAATTTTCCAACCGATACCATCTCGAGAGTGCCTGTTACCGACAAAATGGGGAAATGCTTCGGTGTTATTCCCCTGGAAGCCTGGAAAGGGAAAACCGATTTTATGCTGGTGTTTGAGAAGGAATCCCAGATCGCAGGGCTCCGGCCTTCAAACGATGACATCATGCAATTCAACGGAAGGGGTGTGATTGCAACAGCCCAGGGTGATAAGGTTGATTTTGTATCCCGTTTTTTTGCACCTCAGTCAGGTGTGCCAGAAGACCCTGTAACCGGGTCGGCACATACCACCTTAACACCTTATTGGAGTTCCAGACTAAATAAACGGAAACTCACTGCAATGCAGCTTTCAGCACGAAAAGGCTGGCTATATTGCGAAAATCTTGGCGACAGGACAGAGATCTCGGGCAGAGCGATAACTTACCTCAAGGGTGAGATCATCATTGATTAGATTCTCTTATTTCAGATCACCTTGTTCAGTATATTTATCTGAGTTTCACCAATTACCCCGATCTTTTCCCAGATTGTTTTAATTTCCGGATTGAAGATAAAGGCTTCCGCGACTTCTGGACTGGGCGCCTCGGAGATCACTGTGATCCTGTTTTTATTATTCATGTCCTGGTATACTCCCAGCACATTGATACCGGCTTGTTCACGCATTCCGGCTCCTGCATAAAAGGCGTCCTGCCATACAGGGTAACTTTTTACTTCCTGGGATACTATGATTGTTGTTTCCATTTGGGTCGGTTGTTGATATAATTTTAATTTAGACTGAGTACAAAGATATGTAAAAAATCAGGGTTTTGATCTTTTTCTTTTCTTTTTATCCTGGTCTTCAACAATCATTCTTTGGATGAGGGCAGTTCGTTTCACACCGAGTCTTGCAGAAACAATCTCAGACCATTTAACTATCATATCTACATTAGTGCCTTCCCAGCTATCCTTATAGAAAAGAAGAATACTGTCCTGGACATTGCCCAGCTCTTTCCCATACAAGTCCTTAAACTCGTTCCATGAAGTCAGTGACCCGTATTTCATGCTATGGAACCTATTCACGGTCTCCCTTCTTTTCAGCTCATACAGGTCAAAAATCACGTTGATAAAGGCAGTTGCCCTGTAGCTTTGCCTTTCGTTCATATAGGAGCCCCGGGCATTGACCAGGGTTACAGAGCTTAAATGAAGGCTGTCATTTATTTCAACGGGATTGATCAGGATTAAACCCAATATCTGAGATCCTTTACGGGGATCGCTTCTCCCTGGTACTGTCGGGATATAAACTGTTTTTGATACGGGGGGCGATGTTCCCAGCTCATAGAATTCCAGGTTTCGGTCGGCTGCCCAGGGAATATACACTGACCTCACGAAACTGTTGAGGGAGGGGGAATAGTTCAGCAGCACACCATTTGAACGGAAAAAGTCCCTGAATTTCGATTGTTTCCTGCTTTCGGGTGTAATCCCTGGATACATCCAGAATACGGAGTCATAGGGAATACTCATGATCCTCTGGTAATCGTTCGGCTGATCCCCCAGATACCCAAGAGTGTTAAGGTATGGTTTATTGAAGTCGTAAAACAGGAGTTCGGCATTTGCCGACAGGCTGGTCTTTTTCTCCTCCAGTTTTTCAATATAAAGCAATGAATAATCGAGTGACATCCTGGATATCTTCGGATGTTCTTTATCGGAATTGTCGAATGTTACTGACCAGGCTACATTAACTGAATCAACCCTGTCGCCGTGGATAGGCGTCCGGAGATAATAGAAATCAATGTTTTTGAGCGAATTTTCTATCCTGTCAATGGTGTTGTCATATTCATTCAGGTAGACTATGCTTTCGAAGAGCTTGACGCTGTCACTCTTCGGTACCAGCCTGAGAACATAATTGATGTTCTTCCCTTCCCCGGAATGTTTTATCAGGTTCACATAATAAAGTTCCTTAAACCGGTGATAGCTGAAATTACCGGCACACATGGGAACAGTGTGATGTCCCCCGCTTGTGAACGGAAACAGGTGCTTAAGAATATCAGTTGTATTCAGGCTCCAGAAATTCCTGAGTGTTAAACCGATCCTCCCGTTTTTTGGTGTGAGCTGACTAATCCCCTCGCCAGCAGAAACCGAAGCATTAAAGTAAGCTTCTATAAGTTCCAGAGGTTCGCCATTGCATTCGCTCAGGAAAGAGAAGTATGCCTTGGCATAGAGTTTCTCATCGGTTTTGCGGTATTTTTGGCAGATGTCATAATACATCCGGTACAAGTAATCAGGCTGTCCTTTTGCAACGATATTGACTTCCTTCAGATCATAAACCATGGGGTGCAACCCGATATTGGCTGAATCTTTCAGTGCCCTCACAGGGATCTTCCTGCTGTTATAACCTACACAGGAAACCAGGACAGTATCAGTCTTCAGGAAAACAACGGCAGGCAAGTAGTACCTGCCATCCTCGTTGGCGATCATCCCACCTTGTTTGCCTATCAGCCTGATGGTAGCGTAAGGAACAGGATCACGGGACTTTACATCATATATAACTCCCTTATACGCCTGCTGTGTCAGGGCCGGTAAAGAAAGAATAATCTGCAAGTATATGAGGATATGCCGTACCGACAGCATATTGTTAATTTGGTCAGGGCCTGTTTACATCCCGCCGCCGAACATATTTTTAAGTTCCGCTTCGGTTGTGAGCGTATAGTCTGAAGGAATCTCAAAGCTACTATCTAAGACAGCCTTTTTTTCAACTTTCGTGACTGTATACTTCATTGAGAGAGTCCGCTCCTGGAAGGTGAATTCCATAAGCATACCATCAATATCCTGGTATACAGGGTTACCGAAATTCACTTCCCTTCCACCCAATTCATTTGTATACCATATCTCGAAAGAATTCTTTTTCCCATTCTTTTCAATAGTGACAACGGCTTTTTTGCATTTATAACCTGAAATATCCTTAGTTTCATTAGTTATCTGTACAGAGGGTTTAGGCTCCTTACTGATATCCTGATTGATTTCATCAAGAGTTTTCCTTATGGCAAGTTTCTTTCCCATCATATTGAGAAGGCTAACAGTGAATTTTTTATCAAAATTGGTGATCTCAACCATATTGCCCATTGCCGATACTGATTCATTACGGGTATTTGTGCCTTTTACTGTTAGGGTCATGGCCTTAGGGAACATGGCAAGCTGTTCAGCAGGCAATGTACTGTTAGGGAAAGTTATGGAATAGGAAATAACACCTTCAAATTTTCCGCCTCCGGCATTTGCTGATATTGGAGTAATAAGGCCAAAGGCAAAGATCAAACAAATTAAACCTGCTGTTTTTTTCATGTTTGGAGTTTTAAGGTTTTTGAGGAAGTAAATTTAGGGATTAAATCGGAATACGGATTAATCCGGTATAGTTGTTTGGTTACCTAAGATTTATTGTGACCCAGCGGGCAAACGGATACACAGATACCGCAGATACGGGTTTCTTTCTGAAAAAGGTCCATACCGAACTTTCCGCATTGTGCCCTGCATTTTTGAGCATCAAAGAACAGGTCACGGTCGGTACAGATATCCCATAACTTCCCGTTTGCAGCCCCGGCCGGGCATTTCACGACACAGACTTCACAGGTCCCGCATCTGCTTTTATCTATGGGCATATTCTGAAACGGGATTGATTCGCTGAGTAATATGCTTGCCAGCCTCAGGCGGGGGCCGAAGGCTTTCGAGACAAACAGATCTGTCTTCCCGATCCATCCCAAACCGGCTCTTGTTGCAACCATTTTATGGGAAAACTTGTATCGCAGGTCCTTCAGATAGGGTTTAAACTCCTCACTGGTCAAGACCACAGTAGGGGATACGTTCACGCAATTGATCCTGTTTTTTTTCAGGTCAAGGCAGATGTCATCGGTGATCTTCTCAAGCGCGAGGTTCATTTCCCTGTAGTGCTCATAGTACTCCCTGGTTGGACCGTTCTCAACCGAATCCAGGATGCGGTCGTCCAATTTTTTCCCTATCGAAATCCCGTAGGAAAAGTCATTGAACTCCGGATTGAGCAATCCGCGGAGATCGGCAAAGCCGTAAATGAAATTCTCAGCTGGGACCAGATATTTTCTTATAATCTGTCCGATGTTGGTTTGAATAAGACTTTCCATAAGAAGATTAAATGGACCGTTGTTTATCTTCTGCCTAGCCTGTTACCTCCCAGCAGGCCCCAGCCCCCTCCACCGAGAAGAAAGCCGAATGCATACCAGGCTCCGTTATTGTTCTGGGCAAATACCGTAACATCATCGTAGATCAGCATACCAACCAGGTCAAAAGGAGAGATAAAGCCATGCCATAAACCACCCCAGAAGCCATACGTGTGCCCCTGGAGGCAATGGGTTACGATCTCGCGGTGTGCACAACCGCTGAGCAAAACGACCGCCAGGACTGCAAGTCCCAGAAATCCGAAGAAATACTTTGTTTTCATGATTTATTGTTTTGCAATGATGTTAATATCGGTACATTCAAGGTGCTTCTTTTCATAGTCTCTGAGGGCAACATGGATCATGGCTTTGCCAACTCTTATGGTATCTGTAGCGTATTTCGGCATGGCCCTGAAGATGGGGAAAAACGGTTTTAGAATTATATAGAGTGTGTTATAGAGTTTGGTACTGGATTTTATGCCTTTAAGGGGTTCGATAAATCCCGGCCTGAACATGTATGCAGCTTTGAACGGCAGGGCAAGTAAAGCATTCTCGGTACGGCCTTTTACCCTGGCCCACATGATCCTGCCTTTTTCAGTAGAATCGGTCCCTGCACCTGAAACATAGGTGAACAACGATCCGGGGTTCTGTTGAATAAAGGCCTTTGCAAACGTCAGTGTGAGGTCGTGGGTAAGATGCGTATACTCTTTTTCGTTCATACCTGCCGAAGATACCCCCAGGCAGAAAAAGCAGGAATTATATCCTTTCATTTCTGATGCTATTGCCTGAAGGTCAAAAAAGTCCTTGTGCAGGATTTCTTTCAGCTTTGAGTGTTGCAGGCCCAGGGGCTTGCGGTTGATCACAAGAACGGATTCCACATCAGGACTGTCGAGGCATTCCAGCAGAACACCTTTGCCAACCATCCCGGTTGTGCCTGTGATTATTGCCTTAATTTTTAAAACCATGAGAAAAACAGATTTATACCAAAAACCATGAGAAAAACAGATTTATACCAAACTGAAGTGAAAACTGAAACAGATTTTCATGACTTATTTCCGGATTTTCCGACAAAGGTATTGAAATAACATTCACCCATTCGTCATGATAACGGCTGGCAGTTTTTTTTCAGTAAATCGTTGTATTAAGCATTTTGTACCTGAAGGTTAAACCTGTATAAATATCCAGCCCCATGTTAAAGCCTGCGCTGAACTTTATCCTGAGCTTCTTGCCCAGTAAAAGATTCAGGCCGGTTATCCCGGCATTCATGGAACTGATCTCATACTGGTTTGTCAGGGTCCCTCCTCCTCCAAGCCCGAAAGTGTACACAATTTTATCGGCCCACATATACTTGTAGAATAACTCCGGTGAGGTATAAAAGGTTTTATTATTGTTGAAATAATACCGGTAACCGGCCGCAATGTAGAGCCATGGTGCTATAATCAGGGTTTTTTCCCAACCGGGAGAAATAAAAATAATAGAATCATCAACAGTGGAATAACCCCCACCACTTCCCCATTCGTTAAGCAGCCCGTCAAAAATGACTTTAATCTGATTATTAGAATCGTTTCATTATTCCGAAATCATCTAACCATTAGGTGTTTAATAATAATGAAAAACACATCTGCAATTACAATTTAAAAGGCACAGCAAGAGTAAGCGAAACCAGGTTTGTATTCAGGTTAGGAAAAATACCAAGCCCGCTGCTGTATCTCAGGTCAAGCGTTATGGTTTGCTCCTTATGGACTATAAATACACAGCCTGCTCCGATCGTAAGTCCGTAAATGAATTTGCTAAAAGGGTTGTTTGTAAATGTTTCATTCTGGAATGCCTGTCCCCACAAAAAGGTGGAGAAATGCCTGGTATAGCTGGTGTTAAAAACATAATTGAGAAACCCTCCTGCAATAATAACCGGCCTCACTTTCCCAATACTCAGCTGGTATTTAAACATCAAAACATTGTTCCAATTATATTGTGTAAATGAGATGTCATTCTGAAGTAACATAGAATTAACTCCGTCATTTGTTGTTGAAGTTGCTTTTGAAGTAAAACGGTTGATGGTAACATCGTATTCCACCGACATCCTTTCGTTTAATGAAGGCAGTGTAAGCGTAAGCGACAGGCCTATGGACGGATCGATGCCGGCTTTCCATTTGCAGTCACCGAAATAATAGTATCTGTCTGTAAATGTGCTGCCGATGCGGTTCAGGAAGTCAACATTCACGCCTGCCACAGGGCCCAGGAAAACAAATACTTTAGGAATTTTTTTCTCATAAATGATGCATTGCTCGTTTGTACATACTGCTTCGTGGTACTTTTTAGAAATTTTAATCAGGGATTTATGGCTCAATCCTACCGATTCGGTTTCCTTGCTGACCTCTGGGCTATCCTGGAACAGAAATTTCAACATTCCAATATATTGTTTCGATTCCTGCAGATACGTTACCCCGTCGACATAATGGGCCTTATCTTCATTCGTCAACGGCAGAATTTTACCATCGCCTTTCCGTGCAAGATAATGCTCGCCGAATTCGTCCCGATAGTAGTAAATATCAACCATTCCGTGGATAAGATATTCAAGAAAAAGATGGTCTTCCTTGTCTATGTTTTGAACATTACGGGAAACATAATACTTGCTGTCGATAAATCTGTATGCAATGATTTGCTCGGGAGTGTATGCCGTTTTTTTCCCTCTGCCATCTTTGTCCTTCATGAAAATGCATTTTCTGGCATTGCTTTTATTTCCCCTGTAATCGATATACCCCCAGGCTGTATCACCCGGATTTTTAACAAGGTAACCTTTTCTGAAATCTGACTGGGAGTAACAATAAGCAGAAGCAATAAGCAGTAGACCAACTAGTACAGGTTGTTTCATGAGCAATTTTATTAAGCTTCTATTCATGTATGATGATGATCTTCTGGTAATAGCACAAAAACAACAACAGGGTATCAAATAGCTCCTTCATAGTTCTCTTCAGTTTATATTGGTAGTTTTGCAACAAAAATACGGATTTATGAAAGCATTCACCCTGGCCTTTGTCCTGTTTTTGTGTTCGTTTGTTTGTTCAGCGCAGTCCCTTACTTACAGCAAAACTGACACAGCCGAAGAGAAGATATGGAAACTTGAAGAGGCTTATTTCTCAAACCTCTATAAGGCGGATTACAAGGGCGTTTTATCATTGGTGGATGAGCAGTTCCTGGGTTGGCCCGGTGCAATGCTCAGGCCTATCGACCGGAATGAAAGTTCCAGTTTCATGAGGAAGCTGGTGCCCCAGCCTTCAAAGTGCAGTTTCAGGATCGACCGACAGGGCATACGTTTGCATGACGATGTTGCTTTAACGCAATATGTGATAAGTGTGGATTGCCCCGGCGATACAGGGCTTACTAAAACCACCTCATCACGTATAACACATACCTGGGTGAAAAAAGGCTATAGCTGGAAGTTGCTGGGAGGGATGAGTTATGATATCCATCCTTAGGCATTGTTCATATTCAAGAACCATGTTAATAGTTCATCTGGTTGCATTCATCCTTGCAAACGCCCTTTGAAGATCTTCGGGTCCGGCTTTTGTCATTGCTTCGCTGAAACCAAAAGTGATTTCAGTCTTTCCCTGTTTTAATTGTTCAAATACAGCCTCAATAAACACAGCTACATGCGGAGCTTCACTGTGTATACTTCTCCCCCCGAGATCGGTATTCAGGGCAGGGGGAATAAGTTCGATAACCTCAATGTTCCTGGGTTTCAATAAGTGCCTGAGAGAGAGTGTGAAGGAATGAAAGAATGCCTTTGAAGCCGAGTACACCGGGACACTGGTGAGCGGGGCAAAGGATAAACCGGAGGTAACATTGATAACAGTATCGAGGGATTTAAGCTTTATGAACAATGATGTAAGATGGACCGGAGCTTCAATATTGATATCTATTTCCTCTTTTGAACGCGTATAAAAGTCATGGTCTGTTACTGACATCCTCTGCTGGATACCGGCATTGTTGACTAAAACGTTCAGGTCGTTATGTTCTGCGGATATCCAGTTGAAAAGTCCCTCCCTTTCTGAGGCTTTTGAGAGATCGCAAGCCCTTGTGATGATGGAAGGGAACTTTTCCGAAACCTCTTTTAAGCGGGACTCACGCCGTCCGCAGACAATAACAGCATTATTCTCTTTGAGAAACCGTTCGGCAAGGCCCAGTCGAATGCCTGATGCACCGCCTGTTATGAGGATTTTGTTATCCGAGATTTTCATGTTACAAAGAATTAATGCGGTGTGATAATTTCAGTTTTCCGACGGATCATATTATTCAGATAGGATCCGTGTTTGATGAGATAATCCCTGGACCATACTGCAGTAATGTGTATTTTAAAAGTCATTTCACCGTTGTGAAATATTTTGAATTCATTTCATCATACACCTGGATTAGTTTTGTAGTCGCTCCATTACGGTCAAACAGTCCGCTCCAGCTATTGAGGGGTTCCCAGATGCAGGCTCCTTTTCCCATACCTTCAGGCAAACTAAAAATAATATCATGTACCTGAGGCTTAAAATCCGAATATTCGGCCACGTTAAGAGGTTTGTTATAGCGATTTCTAAGATCATTCAGGTTATTTTGAAGGTCATCCAGGGTACCATGCCATCGTGGATAATAGGAGAGGCCTATTATATCAAATCTCACTCCCCGGGCGATCATATTGTCGAGCCAGAATACAGCCTCTTCGTTCTGACCACCAAGGGCAAGGTGCATCATTACCGGGATTGCGGGATCCACAGACTCTACGCCCGCTACGCCTGCTTTCAATAGCCCGGCCAACTGGTCGGGATTGCCTATATGGCCGTCGGGCCAGAGGATGCCGTGGTTGATTTCATTCCCCACCTGGACCATGGCAGGCATTGTCCCCTGTTGTTTAAGGGCCATCAGCACCTTTGAAGTGTACGTTTTCACTGAATCCATCAATGTATTAAAATCCAGGTTTGCCCATGCTTCAGGTTTGAATTGCTGCTGAGGATCGGCCCAGTAATCACTGTAATGAAAATCGAGCAGGAGTTTCATCCCGGCATCATGGATGCGTTGGGCCATATCAAGAGTATGTTTAAGGTCACAAAATCCCTTGCCAGGTGAATAACCTTTTTGATTTTCGGGGTTAACGAAGATCCTTAAGCGGATGTAATTGAATCCATGGTCTTTGAGCAGCATGATGGCATCTTTCTCTTGCCCGTTATCCAAAAATTTACTTCCCCTGGCCTCGATCTCAGGCAGGAATGAAATATCGGCACCAATCATTCTGTCAATAGGTTTTGTTGTCGGTGAAAGCTGATCTGCTTTCGGCTTCATCATTGCAAAGTCTGCAGGGAGGGTATGGATCTCATGAGAACCAGGCCAGAGTTTTCCGGAGTGGGCTTCAACCTTAACCTTTCCGGGTTTGTTCCCTGCAATAAAAAGCATACGGCAGGTTCCGTTCACAAGCTTGCATGCAGAATAAAGTGTTCCGGCAGTATCAGTACGCATAAGGAGATCGCTCCCGTCAGAAGCTGTAACTTTTCCGTCGCCGGTCACATAAATACGAATGGAATCATTGGCTGATGTGATCTCCCGTGAGATACTATCAATAAGGGCTATCCTCAATTTTGCATGGTCCCTGCCATTTGCCAGAAGAGTAGTGCTGTAGCTGGTGAGCATTACAGATACCGGCTTGCCATTTGCAACCTGGCTCACAGAGGCAAACTCCGAAACCTGCATTTTGGGTGAATAATATCTGGACAATGTTACCCGTGCAAAGGCCTGCAATTTTCCCCCGTAATCATTATCCATCTTCCACTGCCAAGTGCCGGTTTTTTTATCGTATACAAAAGTGGTATGGAAATCGGTTGTATTGTCGTTTTTCCTGAACAGGAATGGAATGCTGTCGCCTTCACGTTTTGCACGTCCCACGCTCTGAGGGGTGAAACCACCCCAGATATCCAGCCATATACAGATATATTCACTGGAGGCCTGATCCCAACCCACATATACATTCGCCTGGTATTCAGGTTCTCCCTTTGCATTTTTTTCGTGGGAGGTTTCCCTGATGAGTACGAACTGGTGGTTTAAAACCCATTCGGCAGAGATGTCGTGCACTGTTGCCTGCCCGGCTATGTTCCCCCTGAGTACCCATCGCCCGGTAATGTAGTCCAGCAAGGTATCCTGAAGTGTTGGTTGCTGGGAAAAACATTGGAAAGTAATGAAGTAAAACAAAGTGGTAATGATAAATGTTCTCATAACTTTAGGTTTTATGGTTCACTTGGTCTCTATGACACGAGTTTCAAAGTTACTTGTAAATCGGTTTTAGCCGGGCAATATTTTAAAGTTCGATGTTTGGGTTCACAATTTGCACTTAACAAGTTTCCAGTTTTCATTCACACCTTTATTCAGAAAATAGGCTTCGCCATCATATAGTTCAATTTTTTCAGGGAACGGGAGGGGCAATATGGTTCCCGCATGCAATTGCCCGGTTTCCATGTTTATCCGGTGTATCCTGACCATTTCATTTTTTAGAAAAATTGTATACATATTGCGGTTAAATTCATCAACCAGGATCATAGGACTCCATCGCCAGCCCGATTCCGACAACCTGACTGATGTAACTGAATCATACTTTGACAAAAAACCCTTATGAAATGTTATAGGGATCTTTTGTAAGAGTTTTCCGTCTTTATCCATCAGTTCTATCACATCATTGCCAAAATTGAAAAATGCGATGGTGTTATCCCTGGTTTTTATTACCGGGAAGATCATGTTGAAATACTCAAAGGAGTGCGCCCTTGCTTCGTTTTTCTCATAAGCTCCCCCACCGCTGTCACCTACTGAAAAATTAAAGGCTGGCTCTATGTCAAATTCATCCGGGTTGGTTTGCATGAAGTAGTGTTGAGGAGGGCATCCGGCATTCCACTTTTGGTAAAAAATCTGGTCATCAGTGTATTCCGTAATTTTTTTCTTGTTGATTACCTGCCTGATGTATTTCTTCCCTTTTCCCGGCTCAATAATCCCAAAGGTCGTCCCGAACCCGTTAAGGATGCTTGCCTGGAAATAAATATGGTCGGACATGCTGAAAATAAACGGTTTGAACAAAATTCGAAGTGAATCAAGTTTGGTTTTATACAAAAAATCAAGAGACATGGCTTCCCTGTTATAAAAACACTGGTATGCATTTCCTGGTTTTGAGCAGTAATGAATATTTGAGAGGAAATCCTTATACAATCGTGTTGGGGGTAGCTCCGGTAATGCCGATACAGCCAAAGTGTCGCCGTTCCTGTTAAGCAGGACTAACTGAGATTGTTTCAACAACGTACGGAAGATCAGCAAAAGGACGTTGTCATCCATCAGCTCATAATCAAGAACAGAATACTCCCTGTCTTTAAAAAGGAATGAATAATTATTGGAAGTGATATTCACTTCTTTCAGGTTATAAGCCTTTGACCTTAGCAGAAATTCAAGCTGGATATCCGTGATTTTGGTGACTTTGAAATGCTCTTCATTAAAACCTACGCATGAAAATCCCAGCGAAGTGGGTATTTTGTCAAGTTTTAAAACAAATCTGCCTGTTTTATCGGTTGCTGCCCCCAGTGTCGTCCCGATCACTTTGATATTTACGTCCGGAATGGGCTTCAGGGTTTGTTCGTCTTTGACAATGCCTTTAAAAACAAGCGTTTGCGAACGGGGTATAAAGGGAAGGAAGCACAGGAAGACTGTCAGATAAGTAAGCCTGGCAACAGCAGTAAAAAGAATCCGGCAAGTGATTATTAATTTTATTTTTGCTTTCACAAGAATACTTCCAGCTTGTAAATATAACTAAGAATTCAGCTTAATTATATACGAAATTTCGATTTTTTGCTTAACTTGCTGGTGATTAAGAACAATGCTTATGAAACCCAGGCGCATTTTTACATTCGTATTGGTGATCGTTCTCGGCGGCTTGTTTGGCCTGCTGCAATCCTGTAAAAAGAAAGAGACACAGCCCGAACCTTTGTATCTGACTGTGGATTTACCAAGATCGGTGATGCAGAACGGATTATATTATTCGCTGAATTACCAGGAAAGATCTGTTGAATTGGATTTCAGCCAGACGGTTGATTCTTCTACCGTAAAAGGAAATATTTCATTTTCTGACAAGGATGTCATCCCGGCATCAATGTATACAATGACTTCATACGGGAGAAAAATTTTCATCGCTTTTCAACCTGGTTTCCTGTTGCAGGATGGCTGGAAATATAAGATCACCATCACAACCGGTTTGAGATCAACTTCCGGTGTGACCTTTCAGTCGTCTAAAGTGATCGAAATAAGAACAACTGCAAGGCATCTGGTTCTTGATAACGATACCACAAAACGGAATTCCATTGTGTGCATCAGTGATATCCATATGGGGGATCCGCGGTCTGTGGTATATGGGTATTGCTGGTTCTATAAGAATGCAGCGGCCCTTGAAAGTTTGCTCAATGTAGTGCTTACAAGCGACCATGTACGGCAATTGGTCATTCTGGGTGATCTCTTCGATGAATGGGTGGTCCCTTATCGCATATCACCATTTGATTCTGCGGCAGGGATCAACACTTCCAGGGATTACTTTCTGTCTATAGCAAACTCGGCTGTTAACATCAATGTTATCAATAAACTCAAAGCAATTGCCTCAAGCGGGGCTATCCAATTGATATATGTTCCCGGGAATCATGATATGCTGTTAACACAGGACATCCTTCAGGAGATCATACCGGGAGTTATCTGGAAGGGAGACTCGTCGGGGCTCGGGCATTATTCGCCCCTGAGTGAGATGATAATGGAGCACGGCCACCGCTATGATTTTTTCAATTGTCCCCAACCTCTTTCAAACCAGGGTCATATCCTGCCTCCGGGATATTTTATCTCCAGGCTGGATGCTGAAGGATTGATGGAACATGGAAGTCTTAACCGTAAAGAGCTTAAGGCCGGTAGCGGGCAGATTGAATTTTTAGCGGCCTGGACGGCTGCTTTTGAATATCTTAAAATTCAATACTCCCTTACCGTTGCAGCAGATTCCTCAAACATCCTGATGGGAGGGATAGATAACTATTCCAGCACTTTCAGCTTCAATGGGGTCAGGGATATGTACAGCTCAAACATTGAAGATGTCTGGCCTTCCACAGAAACCAGGAATGCAGTCCCGGTTACCATGCCTGTTTTGATGGCCATACTGAATGGGAGTCTTGATCTTTCTTTTACAGCTGCATATGAATATATGCAACCCACGGTGCCCAATCTCTTTAAAATAGTTGCATTTGGGCATACTCATAATCCCATGCTGAAAGTCTACCCCCTGGGAAAACAATATACAGGAATCTATGCAAACACAGGTTCATGGGTTAATGCGGACTTATGCAGCAAACCAGTAAGAACGTTCCTGGTAATCAAACCAGGGGAGTGGACCGGATCAGATCTTGATGTGGTATCCTTATTTCAGTATAATCTTGACAGTGGGAGCGGAAACCCAAATCCGGATTATATCCCCATCCTGATATCCGAAGAAAGTATTGACAGGGGGAATTAAAGAATTTATACTTTGGGCTTTTTAACAAAAACATTAAGCCTGTTATCCTTTCGCAACTGATACTTTTCTCTTGTTTCTGACTCTTTGCTTTTATCTGAAATAAATATCGTTGTACGGCCACCATCAAGGGTTATAGGATATTTATCTATTATTGACCCTGTTAATAGTTTTGAATTGGGGATTTTTAATCGGTTGTGTTCCTGCATCATTCTGTATTCCAGAGTGGTTTTTTTCATCATTCATTCCTTCTGTTAGAAAATTATAATCTTTAGGATTTCACCAAGGTACGCTTAATTTTTGTGTTTCTGAAGATTTTCATGCAGCTTAATGTGATTCAATTTGCAGGGACATTGAAATTCTTACTAATTTTACCGTGAATTTAATCTAAATAAAAATGAAAAGACTGACTTTTGGCATCATTATATTTTTGCTGACTTATGCTGTATCGGGGCAGGTAGCGCCGGGAAAATTTTTCGTGGCCTTCACCGATAAAAACGGGACCCCATATTCCATAGGCAATCCCCAGGCATTTCTCACCCAGAGGGCAATCGACCGCAGGAACACCCAGGGCATCGCGGTTGTTGAAAATGATCTGCCTGTGACCCCATCCTATATTCAGCAGGTGAAGAATCTGGGAGTGAATATCCTGAACCCCACGAAATGGCTGAACGGAGTTACTATATATGCGTCAGATACTTCGGTGATGGCGGCTATCAGGGCCTTGCCCTTTGTGTTGAAGGTATACAAAAGCACGGGCGGAAAAAAAATGCGTCCGGAGCCTGATGACAAATTCCTTATGGAGTCCAGTCTTTCGGCAGTTGTTGCCCCCGGTCCGGTTAAATCAGCCAATGCCTCAGCGGCATATAACTACGGCATTTCCTACACACAGATCCATCAGGTCAAGGGTGATGCATTACACAACCTGGGATTCCATGGTGAAGGCAAAGTGATTGCCGTGCTGGATGCCGGGTTCCTGAATGCAGACTGGCTTCCTGCATTCGACAGCCTCAGGGCCAACGGCCAGATCCTCGGAACCCGCGATTTTGTGGTGGCCGGTAACAACGTGTATAATGAGTTTTACCATGGGATGTCGGTGCTTTCAATCATGGGTGGAAATATTCCCGGAATGTTGGTGGGCACTGCACCTAAGGCAAAGTACTGGCTGCTGAGATCTGAGGATGTAAATACAGAGAATATCATAGAAGAGTACAACTGGGTCTCGGCTGCGGAATATGCCGACAGTGCAGGAGCGGATGTGATCAATTCATCGCTTGGCTATACCACTTTTGATGACCCTAAATATAATCATACCTGTGCCGACATGAACGGACATATGACGCCTGTCACGATGGGCGCCAACTTTGCTGCAAGCAAGGGGATTGCTGTCATAAACAGCGCAGGCAATTCGGGAGGATCAGGCTGGGACTGCGTAAGCGCTCCTGCCGATGGGGATGGTGTGATGGCCATTGCTGCTGTGGATTCCTTGGGTTACAGGGCAAGTTTCAGCAGTGTGGGAGTTGACACTGCCGGGAGGGTAAAACCGAACGTGGCGGCTATGGGAGTGGAAACAGTTGTATCAAGATCGGATGGAGTTATCTCAAGGGGAAGCGGAACATCATTTTCATCTCCAATCATGGCCGGGCTGGTCGCCTGTTTGTGGCAATTTAACTCATCGGTTACAAATTACGATGTTTACCTTGCAATCCAGCGATCTGCAAGCCATTATGCCAATCCGGATTCATTGCTGGGTTACGGAATTCCTGATTTCTCAAACGCTTTGTTGGTCTTGAAGGTTGATAAAACCTCCCGGCCTGCAATTTCTATTTTTCCAAACCCTTTCACCGATCATCTCACCGTAAACTATTTTTGCAGCCGGGATGAACAAATTAAACTGGCGCTCTTGGATCAGACGGGCCGCCTCCTCATGAAACGCATAGCCCAGGGAATGCAAGGCCAGAATGGGATCACACTGGAGAAATTTTCAGGGCTGAGCCCCGGGATCTATTTTCTGCAGATATCCTGTGATACCTTCACCGGAACATGGAAGATGGTGAAAAACTAAACAATTATCCACATTTCCCTGATTCTCCATAGCCGATATATAGGGAAACTTACCTGAGGATTAAAAAAAAAGGGTGGTTATTGAAATTTTCATAACCACCCTTTTTCCGGGCTAACCGGATCCTACTCTTTTCTCAATTAAGAAGCAGAATAATACTACTCTGTAAAACCACTTATTTAATAGTGATTCTTTTTACAAGATGGGTAGCATCATTTTGCAGTACCATGAGATAAACGCCTGCTTTGACCGGGCGTAAATCAATTGTTTTTGGAACCGTGCCGCTGAGATTTTTCAATTCAAAAATCTT
>JAPLDK010000056.1 GCA_026391775.1 Bacteroidota bacterium | reverse complement strand
GGCTGGCGGATGGATGAAACGGGTTTGAAGGCAACCCTGAAAACAACCGGCATGCCATTAGAGATACCGCCCTGGATCCCTCCCGAGTAATTCGTTGCTGTTTGCAGCGCACCCCCTTCGGCATTAGAAATAAAGGCATCATTATGTTCCGAACCTTTCATCCTGGATCCTTCAAACCCCGAGCCGTATTCAAATCCTTTCACCGCATTGATGCTCATCATTGCTTTGGCAAGGACGGCCTGCAGCTTGTCAAATACAGGTTCCCCCAGGCCTGCCGGCAGTCCGTTGATAATGCAGCTGATGATGCCCCCGGCCGTATCCCCGGATTCCTTAAGGGTTAGTAAGTAGTTATTTACTATGGCTTCTTCTTCGGGTAACCTGAATCCGCCTATCTCACAAACCTCAGCATGTACGGTAATGCCCCTGGAAATAAGAAAAAGTTTGGCAAATGCGCCACCTGCAACCCGGGCTGCTGTCTCCCGGGCCGAAATCCTTCCACCTCCCCTGTAATCGCGATGCCCGTATTTACTGTCCCAGGTATAATCGGCATGGGAAGGCCGGTAAATTTCCTTTATCTCAGAATAATCCTCTGATCGCTGGTCCTTGTTGGGAATAATGAAAGCGATCGGGGCACCGGTTGTCTTCCCTTCAAAAATACCGGATAAGATTTCAATGCGGTCTTCCTCCTTCCGGGGTGATGAGAAATCACCGAAACCGGGAGCCCTTCGGTTGAGCTCCGATTGTATAAAATGCTGATCGATGGGAAAATTGGATGGAAACCCGTCGAGCACCCCGCCGGTCAGATGGCCATGCGATTCCCCGAAGGTCGTCAGCACAAAGATTTTTCCGAATGAGTTTCCGGCCATAAAATACCTATCATGAACAACACCGGCAAAACCGGGTATGCGTTACAGGCCTATACCTGCTGCTGCTTCAGTATCTTTAGCTTGGCTTCCATTACTTTCAGCTCGCTCTTGGACTTATTGATCTTATTCTCAAATTCTTCCTTAAGGATTGCCGCGTTCTTCGATTTAGCCAGAAAACCGATATTGTTTTCCCAGAGGTTTACGTCTTCCTTCATTTTGCTGATCTTGTTGATCAGCACTTCCTTTTCACGGCTGAGTACCCTTCGGGCATTGGGATCGTTCTTAAGATGATCCATCCTGTTCTGGTAGTTCAGCGTGGAAATCTCAATTTCACTTATCTTGAGACGGTCGAGATGCTGGTTCACCACGGTCCTGAATTCGTTCTGAAGCCTGTCCTTTTCTTTGATAGGAATATGGCCGATCTCGGTCCATTCCCTCTGAAAATTCTTCAGGATTTCCAGGTTGGCGTTCTTGTCTTCGCTGAACTGGTAATCATTAAGCCTCTTCAGAAGATCGTTTTTCTTATTCAGGTTTTCTTCTTCATGGGTCTGGATGTTGTTGAAGTAGGATGATTTTGCATTGAAGAATTCGTCACAGGCGGCCCTGAAACGCTTCCATATCTTGTCGGAATGCTTCTTTGGCACGGGGCCTATCTTCTTCCAATCGCTCTGAAGGCGGATCAGTTCCTGGCTGGTTTTCTTCCAGTCGGTATTGGCCTTAAGGGATTCAGCCTGCATGCAAAGCTCAACCTTGAGGTTATAATTGTGCAGTTGCTGGTCCTTCAGCTTGTCAAAAAATTCTTTTTTGTTGGAAAAGAAAGCATCCAGGCTGGTTTTAAACCTTGACCATATCTCCGTATTCACCTTCTGGGGCACAGGGCCTATACTTTTCCAGATTTTCAGCAGCTCGTTGACCTTATTGGTCTGGTCCTGCCATTCCTTTATTGATTCATTTTTAGAAGTTAGTACCTCCTCGCCCTGCTCGCAAAGCGCAGTCTTGGTTTCCAGATTCTTGGACTGTTCATCTTCAACGCGGGTATAATGTTCCCTGCGGCGTTCGTTGATCTTATCGGTTGCATTCTTGAATCTTTCCCAGATCTCGTCTTTTTTATCTGCCGGCGCCGGACCTATTTCTTTCCATTCCTCATGGTATTTCTGGAGTTTCTTAAATGATTTCAGAATGGATGTTTCAAGCAGGAGCTCCTCTGTCTTTTCGCAGAGAGACATCTTGGCCTCAAGGTTTTTCTTCAGGTCAAGGTCTTTGAGTTCCTTGTTAACTTTTACTTTTTCGAAGAACTTCTCAACAAGGAAATGATAGTTCTGCCAGAGGTTGTTGATCTCTCCCCTGGGTACTATACCCACATTTTTCCAGCGTTCCTGCAGCACTTTGAACTCATCGTAGGTCTTCTTCAGAGTCTCTTCCGAGCTGATAAGTTGTTTAAGGTCCTCGATGATCTGAAGTTTCTTTTTCAGGTTCTCGCTCTTCAGTTTCTCCTGTTCCTCGATAAATCTGGCTTTATTTGCCTTGTAGACGTTGAAGAACTCGTTGAACTTCAAATCCATCTCATCCTGTTCGGCAGGAAGCTCTGCTTTCACTTCGCCTTCCTTAGCTTCGCCTTGAGCACCCAGTGCTGCCTCGTATTTAGTCAGGCTTTCTTCTTTTTTCTTCTTGAGAAAAGCGACTTTTATCAGTGCAATCGTTGTTTTGATCGCATTGATATCGTCTTCTTTTACGACTTTTTCGAGGAGATCGACCAGTTCAGTGCGGGACATCTGGTCGTAATTTGTCTGGGTTTCGTGGCTTTCATGCTCGGCCGCGAGCTCTTCTATGTGTTCTTCTAAGTGTTCTTCCTGGTCCTCGGCCGGATGTTGAACCAGTTCGGCTTGGAATTCTTCGGTTGTTACTTGTTCTGTCTGATTTAACTCAGTGGGCAGAGGGTTAATCTCATTAGGTTCCGCATTAACTGCAGATGAAGAATTCTCCTCCCGTACAGTATCTTCTACTATCCCGGGATTCGGGGTGTTTTCTGTGTTTTCCATTATAATATAAACTCCAATTAATCATATTATTATTCAGCGTCCGACCTGGGCCGGTAATGATAAGTTCCAAAAGGGAAGCAAAGATAATAAATAAAATGACAGGGTTTACGAAATCATCCCGGGAAGCCTCAGGGCATACCCCGGCGGTTGAAAATGATATAGCCGAAATTCAGGTTGAGATGGAAACTCCCGGGCGATTTATCATAATAATTTACACCCAGTGAAATCGGGCCAAGCGGGCTGTGGTAAACGAGTGCCGTGGACGCTATAACAGAGCGGGAACTGAACACCGGGCCGAGGGTTGCTGTATGGGTCACAGGGTCCTCAAGTATCTCCTGGTAAGGCAGAAAAAGATATCCTTCCAGCCTGTATTCAATCTTTTTGTACACCCTTACAACCACTTTCAGGCCTGCCCCGGCATAACTCAGAGCTCTGAAGTTTGGCAAAATAAGGGTTTGGCTTTCCGGTACCGGCTGAAAGGCTGTTGCCCGGATCAGGGTCGAGACATAATTGCAGAACAGGGGCTGGTTTGAAATCACCGCTTCTCCGTAAAAGCCAAATTTAACAGGCCCCAGGGATTTAAAGTAATTGTCGTACAACAGCCTGAAGCAGAACCATTCGTGGTGGTTCACGATTTCGTTTTTCTCTGTACTGGTGGATCCGGGAAGAAAGCCCTCAGTCCCGTTAACATATGCAAGGCTCAGCTTCAGCCAGGCCCCTGCACCTGCATACTGCTTCCTGTTGAGGCTGTTCAGCTCAAAGCATAACGATGGGGCAAAAAAGTTAAATCCTGTCTGGTCGGCTGTGTCGTACCTCGAGAACTGGTTCGACTGATAATATTTATTATTGGTGAACGCATAAGTGAAATCGAGCCCTATTTTCCCGGCATTTGTGATGGGAAGCCCAATGCACAGATCTCCAAAATACTCTCTTTCGATGATATAGAAATCCACCCTGGCCCCAAGCTTGGCAGATGCATAGAACTTCCCGAAATATCCGTTTGCCAGGAAATGAAGGGCTTTAGTCCACAGATATTTATACCGTAATTCAAGAAAAGCTTCATTCACAGTCCCCAGCGAAAGATTCCCCCCGAAATCAACGCTGAACCCGTCCGATTTACGGATGTCCAGAAGCAGGTCGAAATGCCCTGTTCCCGCATTGAACCGGGCCTCAGGATAAATTGTCTTAACAAAACCTTCGTCAATAAAACGAAAGTATTCCGGGCGAAGCTCATCCAGGCTGACCAGTTTCTGCCCATGTTTGAGAACCTGTCTTACATAAGCGTTCTGGGCCCTGGTCAATCCCTTTGTGATGACGGAGTCAAACACCAGCAGAGGTTGAGAGTGTTTGAATTTTTCCCTTCTGCGGATGAGGTTATCGGAATCTACACTGTCGTGCACCAGTTTCCGGATAGCTGTGATTTTGCGCATGGCAGCTGCATATCCGCTGTCGGCCAGAGTTTTGGTATGGCTGAAATCAAGCAGGTCCACTACAGGCACATTCGGAAGGATAAGCACCGAATTCGGATAGGGGATGTTGGAACTTTGCTTTCCCATAAGCATGATCAGCAGCTGGGAAACGATATCCTCAGGATCCGGCTTGTCATAGCGTTCAGCCACACGGCTTCCGATAATGACATCCGCCTTGAAATCATCAGCAGCAACATTCGTGGGGAAGTTGTTATACATGCCCCCGTCGTACATTACTTTATTGTTAAGGATCACCGGGTTGTATACAAAGGGAATGCTCATGGATGCCCTGATGGCACTGCCGAGGTCTCCTTTTTTTATAATGACTGCGGATGAGGAATCGATGTCGGCCACAACGCAGCGGAATGGCACAAACAGTTTGTCAAAGTCACCCCCGGCTGCAGCATTCGGAGGGGCGAAGATCTCCATGAAGCGGAAATCAATCATGAAAGGGGATTTAAGGCTGGTTGGAAGGGATGAGGTTATTTTCTTTTTTGGGTTAATGTCAAGTGATATCCATGACGCATTGGATTCTTCCCGGCGGTAGTAATACACGTATTCGTCGTACATAAGCCCGGATGCGTTTCTCTGGAATTCTTCCGAGCTGATCAGTGTTTCGATCTCGTCGGGGGTATAGCCCGAAGCATACAATCCGCCTATGATCGCACCAACGGAGGTGCCGGCGATGTAACTGATCGGGATATGCTGTTCTTCCAGGGCCCTCAGAACTCCTATATGCGCACCGCCCTTGCTGGCGCCACCTGACAGGATCACGGCGACCTTCTGGGATTGTGCAGGCATGCACCAAAGGACTATGCTGATTAGCAGAATGAGTGATCTGAATCCCATGGGAAGGATATGGATGATCAAAGATAGGGAATTTCGTAATGCTGGATAAGGCCCGTTGCGCCGATCACAGAAATCTATCTATCCAACTATCCAGTTATCCATCCTCTTTTAAACTCTCGCCAACGCCTGGTCCAGATCTGCAATGATATCCTCAACTTCTTCGATCCCTACCGACAGGCGAACCAGTTCATCTGTAATTCCACCCTGTTTCTTGGCTTCGGCCGAGAGTTTGGAGTGGGTCATGGATGCGGGGTGCTGTATAAGGGTTTCGATGCCTCCCAGGGAAACGGCCAGTACGCAGAATTCAACTGCGTTCATCAGTTTGCGGCCAGCTTCGAGCCCTCCCTTTGGACCAAAACTTATCATGGCGCCTGGACCACGCATCAGTTTCTTTCCAAGTTCGTAATGCGGATGTGATTTAAGCCCGGGATAAAGTACCCATTCGACCTTGGGATGTTTTTCAAGGTATTCGGCAACTTTCATGGCGTTTTCCTGTGCCCTGTCGAGACGGATGGCCAGAGTTTTAAGCCCGCGGCGTGTAAGGAAAGCCTGGTGGGGGTCCATATTGCATCCCAGGTTCACCATCATGGTGCGTATCTTTTTATATTCCACCGGATCTTTTGCCACAATCATTCCGCCAACGATATCGGCATGGCCGTTGATGAATTTCGTAAGCGAATGGAGCACGATATCCGCCCCCATATCCAATGGATTCTGAAGGTAAGGGCTGCAGAAGGTATTGTCGACGCAGACCGGGATGTTGTGTTGTTTCGCAATCCCGCAGATGGCGGGAATGTCGGAGATCCCGATTGTGGGATTTGCCGGCGATTCAAGATAAATCAGGCTTGTGTTCGGGCGGATGGCATTCTTCACCTGCTCCAGGTCGGTAGTGTCGATGTAGGTTGATTCCACGCCAAACCTGGCGTAAGTGCCTTCCATAATGCCGCGGGCAGGACCGTAAACAGCGTTATGGCTTACGATATGTTTGCCGGCTCCGAGGTAAGTCATATACACTGTGTTCACGGCTGCCATTCCCGAAGAAGTTGCTATCCCATCATGCCCGTGTTCGAGCAAGGCAATAGTCTTTTCAAGATCCAGGGTTGTGGGATTGTCGATACGGGTGTAAATATACCCGTCACTCTCGCCCGAGAAACGGCGTGCACCCTGTTCAGCGCTGTCAAATGCAAAAGTCGATGTTTGGTAGATGGGCATGATCACGCTGCCGTGGGGATCTTTGAAACCCTCACCATGCACAAGTGCGGAATTGAATCCGGAATGTTTCTTTTTCATAAAAGCCTGGGAATTATAATGGGAAATGAATACTCTGGTTTAGCCTCTCACAACCGTGATCTCATTCTCAATAGCAGGGTCAAGGTGGCGTTTTACGGCACAAAGGGATGCTGACTGTATCAGAGCCGAATCATATTTTTCGGGGAACTGTGAAGGAATGAAAATCTTTATAATGAATTTCCCGATGTTCTTGGTTGCCGGGTTTATAGTATAATCAAGGCTGAGACGAACATCCTGCGTGGGAAGTCCGCGCTGGTCGCAGAAACCTTTAACATAGATGCCTGCGCAGGTTGCCAGTGATGAAAGGAATAAAGCAAAAGGAGTGGGGGCGCTGCCTTCACCTCCTGCGCGGACACTCTGGTCGGTTTCGACGGTAAATCCTTCAAGCTTTGCATTGACTTTCTTAGGCCCTGAGAAGTATACTTCTATTGACATGTGCAGATATGTTAGCGGGTTGAGTGGGCAAAGGTAGGAAATTTTTCGTGATGGCGTGAAGCATGTCATGATCGTGATGAACCTGATAGCGTAATGGGTAATAATTTTAATAAAATCTTTATACAGTTGGATTCCGTGAATATTTTTTCCTATTTTTACAACATCTAATGCATTGCAGATGAGTGAAAATACAGGTATACAAGAGAAGCTTTTCAATCTTATAAAAAGTAAACTTGCACCCAATATTTCCTTTGTTCATGACCTTTCGGAATTATTAGGTATAAGTTACGACAGCGCATACCGCAGGATCAGGGGGCAGAAGGACCTCACCCTGGATGAATTGCAGCTGATTTGTGCACATTACAGGATTTCAATGGATGAGATCCTGAATTTCAATTCCGACAACGTCTCATTTACAACCCTGGCCATCGGCAAAGACGGCTTTACTTTCGAAGGCTGGCTGCACACCCTTTTAGAGGAGATGAAAAAGATCTATGAATGTAAGAACAGGGATTTTATCTATGCTGCAAAAGATGTTCCTATATTCTACTACTTTGAGTTCCCCGAAATTGCGGCCTTTAAATTCTTTTTCTGGCATAAAGTTCTTATCCCCTCTGCCAATTATAAAAATGAGCATGTAACTCTTGAAGTTCCTGAAGCCCTCTTTGAAACAGGTCGTTCCCTCCTTCGCTGTTATATGAAAATACCCGTCATCGAGATTTGGAGTGAGGATACCATATCGAGTATCATCCGGCAGATTGAATATTGCCTTGAATCGGGCTTCTTTAAACAAAAGGAAGACGCTCTGAGGCTATGCGACGTTCTTGACCTCTGGCTTGAGCATGTCCAGAGCCAGGCCGAACACGGTTTCCAGTATATGCTGGGCCGCCCTCCCGAAGGGATTGAAAACTCGTATAAGTTATTCCAGAATGAGGTGCTGGTGAACGACAATACCATAATGGTGCATGCCGACGGCCGGAAAACGGCTTACCTTACCTATAATATCATCAACCAGCTGATCACGAACAACCCCGTGTTCTGCGACCAGATTGAAGCTTCACTCCGCAACCTTATGCAGAAATCGACAATGATAAGCGGTACGTCTGCAAAGGAAAGGTACCGCTTCTTCAATTCACTGCATGAAAAGGTGAAAGCACTCAGGCTGCGGACAGAACGGATGGATTCGTCATTCTGATGCTATTTTTAAAAGCAGCTACGGTATTACGGAATAAAATTGCAAGCACAACTGTCATAAGCCCTCCGGGTATTGGCAGGAGTGCGCCCGCGATACCGGTCACGGAACTTATGTTGATGCCTCCCCGTATTATCGGGACCAGCCTGGAAGGATCGGTTTTGGAAGGAATTTCCTTCACGAGGTTCGAATAAATATCAATAATGCAAACCCCCTCCTTCAGCCATCCGGCTTGTATGTATTCGGGAAATTTGGTCACCACCACCAGGAAATCCGCCCTCTTCACATGATCGATAAGGTTTATTGAATCCTTGTTGATGAACGTCACCGGGCTTTCCCTGGGGACAACCACCGATGCTGCCGACCTTACGATCATTTTGGTGAGGCTGTTGGTGAAGAAACCATCGTCGAGCACAAACACCCATTCCTTTTCAGGCAGGATATGAAGTCCGGCCTCCCTGAACATCTCATACAGGGCAGTTGACAGGCACATCGGATACCGGGCGGTATTCAGGTCCGGGATCATGGTATTGATCATATTCTGCGGATGAAATCCCTCCACTTCTTTAACGGGGGCTATCCTGTTCACGATGCGCACCGGGTTCAGGTGTTCGGGCAGGGGCTGAAGAAGCACGATGGCATGGACTTCCCTGTTTGCATTCAGCCTGTCGATCACATCGAACACTTCCTCCTCAACGGCTTCATTTGGGAGAATTTCCTTAAAAACCCTGAGGCCTGCGCCTTGCGCCATCTGTATGTGCATGGGAATATTGTATTTTGACAGGGGCACGCAATTGAATCCTACGAATGCAATTCCTGGCGTCTGGTCATACTCTGCCTGCAGGGCTGCGATTTCGGTTTTCACTTCCCCGAAGATCTGATCCCTGATCAGTTCTCCCTTGATGATTTTTGTTTCCATTTTTGTTGGTTTTTATATTGTTGCTTGTTGATTTTAAGTAGTGAAATCATTTTTTCACGAACAAAATTACTTCCGTATAAGGGCGCGGCAAAACTGAATTCCACGAAGCCAAAGCCGGAAATTGCGCAAAACGCAAATTGGAGGGCTTACCGGCTTACTCATCAGCAGAATTCGCAAAATCTTCACTTACTCAGCGACTTTTCCGCGGGTTTCACCGATTTCTCTACGCTGGTTTCATTAAATCAATAAATTTGCTTTCTTAATTTCCATGATTCATTAATCCAACAAAACATATGAAAAAACTCAGTCTGACTTTTATTGCCATGCTGCTTATCGGGATTGTTGCTGCCCAGAGTGAAGCAAGGCTTATGCGGTTTCCCGCCATTCACGGGAGCCAGATCGTATTTACCTATGCCGGTGACCTCTACTCGGTTGACAAGGCCGGCGGACTGGCACGCAAACTCACAAACGATGAGAACGGTTTCGAAATGTTCGCCCGTTTTTCGCCCGACGGTAAGCAGATCGCTTTCACCGCCCAGTACGACGGGAACACCGAAGTATATATGATACCTGCGGATGGCGGAATACCGGTTCGCTTAACCTATACCGCTACCCTGAACCGCGATGATGTTTCGGACCGTATGGGTCCGAACAACGTGGTGATGACCTGGAGGGACAATGAAAGTATTGTCTACCGTTCGCGTAAGCAGAGCTTCAACGACTTCAAGGGACAGCTTTTTATTGCCGGCATTAAAGGCGGCCTCAGCGAAGAACTTCCCCTGCCGGCCGGAGGTTTCTGCAGCTATTCCCCCGATAAATCGAAACTTGCCTTCAACCGCGTCTTTCGCGAATTCCGTACCTGGAAGTACTACCGTGGAGGTATGGCCGACGATATCTGGATCTACGATTTTAAAACCAAGGAAACAGTAAACGTCACCAACAATCCCGCCCAGGATATCTTCCCGATGTGGGTGGGAGAGAAGATATACTTTGCCAGTGACCGCGACCGTACCATGAACCTTTTTGTGTATGACCTTAAAACAAAAGAAACAACGAAGCTTACCGATTTCACGGAATTCGACATCAAGTTTCCTTCGCTTGGCGACAATTCCATAATTTTTGAGAACGGCGGATATCTTTACGTCTTTGACCTTGCCACACAGAAGTACAGCAAGGTAACCATCAACATTGCCAATGACCTCATCACGGGAAGGAACCAGCTGAAAGACGCAGGCAAATTCATTAATTCATCCTCCCTTTCCTCCGACGGCAAGCGTATTGCCTTTGATGCACGGGGCGATGTATGGACGGTTCCGGCAAAGACTGGCATTACACGCAACATTACACAGACCAAAGGCGTTCACAACCGCGACGTAGCATGGTCGCCCGACGGGAAATTCATTGCCTTTATTTCCGACCGCAGCGGCGAGGATGAGATCTATATAGCAAAGCAGGATGGTACGGGCGATGTGATCCAGCTGACCAAAAATGCAGACACCTATAAATATTCACCTCTCTGGTCGCCCGACGGCAAGAAATTAATGTGGTCCGACAAAATGCTGAGGCTGCAGTATGTCGATATCGATTCGAAAGATGTTACAGTGGTTGACCAGGCCAGGGCATGGGAATTCAACAACTACAACTGGTCGCCCGACAGCAAATGGATAACCTACACTTTTCCCGACCGCCGCAACTTCGGCATAGTGTATATCTATGAGCTTGCTTCCAAAACGAAAACCCCGGTGACCGATACCTGGTACAGCTCCGGTGACCCCGCATTCAGCAACGACGGAAAATACCTGTTCTTTTCCTCCGACCGCGATTTCAATCCTACCTATTCAGCAACTGAATGGAATCACAGTTACAGCGATATGTCCAAGGTTTATTTCGTGACACTGGCTAAGGCTACGCCCAATCCCTTTGCTTACGAGAATGACGAAGTGGCGGTAAAAAAGGATGAGAAAGCCGATCAGCAATCCGCAGACAAAAAGGACGAAAAGAAAGACGAGAAGAAAGACGTAAAGAAGGATGCTGTCCCCGATATGAAGGTCGACCTTGACGGGATCATTGACCGTATTATAGTGCTCCCTGTCGATGCTTCGAATTACGGCGGGATTACGGCCGTGGGCGACAATGTTTACTACATCAAGGGCGAGCGCCGCGGACAGGGCGGGCTTGCAACGTTCAACATGAAGGAGAAAAAGGAAAGCATGCTCGGAGAATTCTTTACCTATGATATTTCGGCTGACTTTAAAAAGATGATGGTGGGAGCCCAGGGAAAATATGCTGTTATCGACCTCCCCAAGGGTGGCAAGATCGAAATCAAGGACTGGGCCGATCTTTCGAATATGAAGGTGGTCGTGGACCTGAAATCGGAATGGACCCAGATCTATAACGAAGCCTGGCGTCAGATGAAATATTTCCTTTATGCACCCAATATGCAGGGACTGAACTGGGACAGCATCAGGAAAAAATACGAACCCCTGCTGCCTTACATCAATTCACGTTACGACCTTACCTACATCCTCGGCGAGATGGTGGGCGAGATCAGCATAGGCCATTCTTATGTAAGCGGCGGCGACAGGCCCGAGCCCAAACGGATTAAGCTGGGACTGCTTGGCGCAAAGCTCAGCCACGATGCTTCGGGTTACTATCATATCGACAGGATACTGAAGGGCGAGAACTGGAATTCTGCAGAACGTTCTCCTCTTACCGAACTGGGTGTTGATGTGAAAGAAGGCGATTTCATCATTGCCGTCAACGGCAAGCCAACTAACGGTATGAACGATATTTACGAAGCCCTTGTGAATACCGCCGGTGAACAGGTCGAACTTACCGTTAATGCTAAGGCTTCGCCGGATGGCGCGCGCAAAACCATCGTCGTCCCTACCGGTGACGAGGCCAAACTCTATTATTACAACTGGGTGGAAGCTAATATCAGGAAGGTGAGCGATGCCACGAACGGGGAAGTCGGCTATATCCACATCCCCGATATGAGTGCCGAGGGCCTCAACGAATTCGTGAAGCATTTCTTTCCCCAGCTTAACAAACGCGCCCTTATCATCGACGACAGGGGTAATGGTGGAGGAAACGTATCCCCCATGATCATCGAACGCCTCAACCGCGAAATGACTATGATCACCATGAGCAGGAATACCGAGCCTCAACCCGGCCGGCTTGCCATGCAGTGGGGGCCTAAATGCATTCTCATCGACAACTATTCAGCATCCGACGGTGACCTCTTCCCTTACCAGTTCAAAAAGCTGAAGATAGGGAAGGCCATCGGACTCCGCACCTGGGGCGGGGTTGTCGGCATACGCGGTTCACTTCCCTTTGTTGACGGAGGAGGTATGATGCGCCCCGAATTCGCCCCTTACGATAACGACGGCAAGAACTGGATCATCGAAGGTCACGGGGTTGATCCCGATATCGTGGTCGACAACGATCCGGCAAAGGAATACGCCGGTGAAGACCAGCAGCTCAACCGCGCCATTGAACAGATGAAGGAAGAACTGAAATCCTGGCCTAAGGAATTGCCGGGCATGCCCCCGTTCCCTGATAAGACGAAGTAGCGATTCCGCCCGATACTTCGCTTACAAAAACAAAACCGGTTCCGGCAGGAGTCGGTTTTGTTTATTGAAGTACGTTTTCTAAAACCTCCCTGATCATTTTTACTTTGTCTGCGGATGGCATTTCCCCTTCAATCCAGTGGATTTTCATTCCCTGGCGTTCCATGCGGCGAAACCAGGTCATTTGCCTTTTGGCAAACTGGTGGATGGCGGTGTTGAGGTAGCGAAACATTTCGTCATAACTCAGTTCGCTACCAAGGTACTGAGTAAGATATTTGTATTCAAGCCCATAGGCTTTGAGCCGTTCTGGTGGAATGCCCTTCGCAAGAAGGGTTCGCACTTCTTCTATCATACCGCCTGAGAGACGGTCCTGCAGGCGTACTGTTATGCGTTGGCGAACGATCTCCCGGCCTGGATTGATGCCGAAGATCATGTGATGAACGTTCAATATCTCTTGCATCTTCACACCGCCGCTACGATTCGCCGGGCTCACCTGATGCGGCTTGTGTGAAATGCTCGCTCCGGCATCATCACCTTCATCTGCCTCATGCCGCTTTAATTCTATTTCAAGTGCGCGCAGTATACGAGTCCGGTCAACAGTATCGGTGGTGCTGTGGAGCTTCTTAAGCCGGCTGAGCTCTTCCACCAGGGAAATATCGCTAATCGGCGCCATATATTCCCCAAAGTCAGGGTCGGAGGGGGCTTCGGGAAGAGAATAGCCTTTTAACACAACTTCGAGGTACATGCCGCTGCCACCGCATAAAACGGGTAGTTTGCCCCGGGAAGTAATGTCATTAAAAACTCTTGAGAAATCTTTCTGGTACTCGAAAATATTATATTCATAGCCGGGTTCGGCAATATCGATCAAATGATAAGGGATGCTGGCGCCTTCAACAATGTAATCGCTGAGATCCTTGCCTGAACCTATATCCATTCCCCTGTAAACCTGCCTGGAATCGGCCGAGATCACTTCACCATCCAGCTCGTAAGCTAAACGCGCAGCCACTGCGGTTTTGCCGCAGGCGGTGGGTCCGAGGATCACGGGCATCTTGATCATTTACGATTTACGGTTCACGATTCACGGTTCACGGCTTATCCAGCGCCTCGTAAACCGAATTCTGACTCTTATATTCGGGGACGATGAATTTCATCCTGCGTACGATCTCCATATCGTTTGGCCGTGTTGTAAGTTCTACCAGGCCGTCGATATCCTCACGCACCTGTTCAATATCGTACTCCCTTACCTTCGCGATCATGATAAGGGGATGATGCGTAGGCATGGTGTTTTCCTGGAGATTCAGAAGTTCTTCGTAAAGTTTTTCGCCCGGCCGCAAGCCCGTATACTCAATCTGAATATCCTTCCCCTCTTCAAGCCCGGAGAGTTGTATCATGCGTTTGGCCAGGTCGACTATTCGAACAGGCTTCCCCATATCGAAAATAAAGATCTCGCCTCCCTTGCCCATTGCGCCGGCTTCGAGAACGAGGCGGCAGGCTTCGGGAATGGTCATGAAATACCGTATCACTTCGGGATGCGTCACAGTAACCGGTCCGCCTTTCTCTATCTGCTGCCTGAATAAAGGAATAACAGAACCGTTCGACCCAAGCACATTGCCGAAACGGGTGGTGATAAAACTGGTTTGATGCAAACTATTCATGGCCTGGCAATAGATCTCAGCTATACGCTTGCTGGCCCCCATCACGCTGGTGGGGTTCACTGCCTTATCCGTCGAGATCATAATGAATTTCTTAACCCCGAACTCCATGGCAAGGTCAGCCATCACGCGGGTTCCATGCACATTCGTAAAGATGGCTTCGCCGGGATGAGCTTCCTGAACCGGTACATGTTTGTAGGCCGCCGCATGAAAGATAATTTCGGGTTTGTACTGCTCAAAGAGCGATTTCATCCGCAGTACATTACAAACATTGCCCAGGATAAAGTCAATGGCAACATTCTTATACGAGGCTTTGCAATCGAGCTCGAGGCTGTGGATCGGCGTTTCGGCATAATCGATAAGGATCATTCGGGCGGGGAGAAATCCGGCAACCTGGCGAACGATCTCCGAGCCTATGGAACCTGCGGCCCCGGTGATCATCACCACTTTATTATGAAGGTACTGGCGGATGTCGTCCGTATCGAGTTCAATCACATCCCGTTCGAGCAAGTCTTCGATATTCACCTGTCGGATCTGGGAAAAACTCAGCTGACCGTTTACCCATTGAATGGCCGGGGGGACCGCCAGGACTTTTGTGTCGTATTTTAGGCAGAGATCGACCAGCTCCTGTTTATATGCAGGATCCACCGGATGGTAGGCCAGGACGAGCTGGGCTATGGTACGGTCCCTGAGCAGGGAAGCGAGCCGGGAAGGAGGATAAATATCGGCCCCCTCGAGTTTTTTATGCTGTTTTCCCTTATCCTCGTCGATAAAGGCGATCACTTTGTACCTGGTAGCTGCATCGCGGTCCATCACATGCTTGGCGTTGATGCCTTCCTCGCCTGCACCGTAGATGATCACATCGACACGCTGGCCCCCGGGATTCTGGAATTCCAGCCATGCGATCTTCACCGTGGTCCTGAAAAGAATCATGCCCAGTGTAGTTATGAGGAATTCGAGCATGATGATGGTGGTTGGGATCATGAACCAATGCATGGTCAACCATGTGAAGATGTTTGTGAGCCCGAAAACCAGGCTTCCGATAAGAAGAGTAAGCAGAACCCTTTGCCCATCGGCAGTGCTCGTATACCTTATTAAGCCGGCATGGGTGCGCGAAATCAGGAAGCTGATACCTCTTACCGCAAGTATCCAGGGAATAAGGACGGGGAAGGGTTTGATCTCGCTTGGCGGGATGTCGAAGTTGAACCTCAGCAGGTAGGCCAGTATGACAGACCCCAGCACGATCAGCATGTCGATGAGCCAGATGATGCCCCTGGGAGTGTTTCTGCGAAGGGATAAAATATTCATAGCGGTTTCAAAAATAAGGATTCCTTGGTTTGGTTTTAATCATTTCGCAATAAATTTAAACAGCCCATCTTTGACAAATCAGCAGTTTTTAACGTACATTTGCAGGAATTAGGAACTCATTAACAACAACCTTCATATGAAAAAAAATCTACTTATTTCTTTTGCTTTATTAAGCTGTATTTGTTTTGCGAACGCCCAGGGGCTGAAGCACAGTACTAAATTTTACAAACCTGCAGGTTTTACCTGGAAATGGGACACTATTTTCACTTATGACACAACCGCAATGAAAGAACTGATGGTGCAAACATTCAACACCAACGGTACGGTCGCCAATAAAACTACCCAGGTTGTAGCGGGCAGCGCATGGGAAAACATTTCGCAAAGCATTTTTGCCTACGATACCATCAACGAAATAACCACTGAGATAAGGCAGGGGTGGAAATCCGGTGCATGGGGGAATTCTGCAAGAAATACGCTTACTCTAACCATAAGCGGCCTCACCGCGACATTGACCAAGGTACATGAAAGCTGGCTGGGCGGCATCTGGGTAAATGCCATGAGGTATACGCATACCATGGACGTAAGCAGTGATTCCGTGTTATCCGATCTCACCGAGCAATGGGACGGCACTGCCTGGGTGAACAATGCGAGAATATTATATTCATTCGATGGCACTACCTGGGTACAGACCAACGAAGTATGGCAGTATAATACCTGGCTGAATTCTTTCAGGGATTCCTATGTCCTTGATATTGGAGGGGACATCCAGTATATGCTTCATGAAATCTGGAACGGCACATCCTGGGTCAGCAATACGAAATACCTGTACACCAACAACCCCGACGGTTACCCCCTGTCGATCACAAGGCAGGAATGGGTTTCCCCATCATGGAACGACAGCACAACGATTACCTATACATACGATGCAAATGATAACGCCATTAACGGGAAATTTGAGTTATTCAAATCTTCAGTCTGGATACCATGGATGGGGACAATGAAGGTTTTCTATTCGGGAGGGAGTTTAGACCTTTTTCAACGGGATTATGTTAATAATGAATATCGCTTCGAAGCAAAGTATGCCCGGCAATGGAATGGCATTGGCGACCTCCGGGCCGGTGACAGCAGACTTTCGGTTACGCCCAACCCTGCACATGAAAACATCAGGATAGAATTTCCTGCATACCGGGGCTCAACGGTCTCGGTTTACGACATCCAGGGCCGGATCGTAATGCAGCAACCTTTGCTGCAGGAAAAAACTGAAATCAACATCAGCAGCCTGCCCAAAGGCATTTACTTTGTAAAAGCGGGCAATGCTTCAGGAACAGCCAAGGCAAAGTTTATAAAAGATTAAAACTTCCTTATCCTGACCTTCCATCTGCCGTTATAGCGTTCGGATTTTTTCTAAATTTGCCTTTTGGCTGAACATACAAAACAACGCTATAATGAAAAACACAGCTTTTACCAAGTTCCATGAGGCCATGGGTGCCAAGATGGTTGAATTTGCAGGGTATTACATGCCACTGCAGTATGAAGGAGTTATCGCAGAGCACGAGACTGTGCGCAAGAGCGCAGGCGTTTTCGATGTTTCGCATATGGGCGAGTTCTGGGTGAAAGGCCCGAAGGCGCTGGACTTTGTACAGTGGGTCACTTCCAACGATGCTTCCAAACTGGTTCCCGGCAAGGTGCAGTACAGCTGTTTCCCCAACGGACAAGGTGGTATTGTGGATGATCTTTTAGTGTATAAGGTGGATGACGTTACGTACCTGCTCGTGGTGAACGCCGCTAATATTGATAAAGATTGGGCCTGGTGTACTAAAAACAATAAAATGGGAGCCGATCTCCGTAATGCTTCGGACGAGACCGCCCAGCTGGCAATTCAGGGACCAAAAGCATTGGAAGCCATGCAGAAGCTCACCGATACCAAGGTCACCGATATGGAATACTATACCTTTAAGAAACTCACTTTTGCCGGCGTAAAGGATGTGATCTTTGCAACCACCGGTTATACCGGATCGGGCGGATGCGAAATTTATATGTCCAACGATGATGCTCCTAAAATTTTTGAAGCTGTGTTTGAAGCAGGAAAAGAATACGGGATAAAACCAATCGGATTAGCGGCCCGCGACACGCTCCGTTTAGAAATGGGCTATTGCCTGTACGGCAATGATATCTGCGATACCACTTCACCTATTGAAGCAGGTCTTGGATGGATCACCAAGTTCGCCGATTACAAAGATTTCATTGATAAAGCTTACCTCTTAAAGCAGAAGAACGAAGGCGTAAAACACCGCCTGGTTGGATTTGTGATGGACGATAAAGGCATTCCCCGCCACGGTTACGACATCACCGATGCCGCAGGAAACAAGATAGGGGAGGTTACTTCAGGAACCATGGGACCTTCGGTTAAGATACCCGTAGGCATGGGCTACGTTCCCTCCGGACTATCCAAGGAAGGATCAATTATTTACGTCAAGGTGAGAGAAAAGGTATTAAAGGCTCACGTGGTGAAATTTCCATTCTATAAAGGATAATCATACTAAGGTGGTTTGAGAAACGTTAATATTTGGGATTCAAGATGCAGGATGTAAGATATGTCACATTCCGCATCCCGGATCCTGCATCTAAAAAGCAAACGCATATGACAAAAGCTATGAATAAACTAAAAATGATCAGGTGGTCATCTGTAATTGTGATGATCGCAATCATTGCCATGGGCCTCGGAACCGAAAGCTGCAAATCAACCGGCAAAATGTCCAAGAAAGAGCGCAAGGCCCAGATCGAGATCGCTAAGAAACAACTGCAGAGCATCGTCGACGGCACATCTACGCTATCGCTGGCCCAGCAGGAGAAGCAGGTGAACGACATCATCAGTAAAAAACTCAACGACCCCACGGTCAACGACCTGATCATACAGGCCCAGCAGGCGATCAAGAAAGCGTATGCTGATAAAGAGAAGGTGCACCAGCAAAAGATCGACTCGGCGAGGGCGCAACTGCTCGACATGCTTCTGAACCAGGACGGAAAGTCATCTGCCGAGCTCCAGAAGCAGCTTGATGTGATCAAATCGCAGAACCTGGGCGATACCGAGATCAACGACCTTGTGTACAAGGTCCAGAACAAGATCGACGGAATGAACAGCAAGCCATCCCTTCCCATCAAGACCCAGATCGATAATGCCTTCCAGGGTATTGCCGATGCTGCAAAGGCCGGTAACCCGGCCGAAGCCGACAACCTCATCAAGAATACACTGCAGTATTTCACCGATCCCGATGCCCCTGTGCTCATCATCATTTACAGGCAGGGCAACACCGTCGATTATGACAAGCCCACGACCATACAGCGTTACCTGAACTTCTGCAAAGACCAGAAGAAGAACGCAAATGCAGTGGATGCGATCCAGCAGGATGCCAGCGGAAAAATCAAAGAACTTGACCTGATCAAAAAGTAAGAAAGACCATGAAGAAGCTATTTGCATTAACCATATTTGCAACCCTGTTCGGAACAGGATTGTTAGCCCAGAACCAGGTCCCACCGGTAGAGATCACCCCCGACCGCAAGCACGCTATCGACAGCCTTGCTCTGGAGAAAGTACGCGATCTCTCGAAGTATATCAGTATAATAGGCGATAAAACCACACCCTGGAGCGATGCGCAGAGGGTTATCGAACGCGCCTGCGAACTCTTTATGGATGGAGCCGAGATGGGTGTAAGCTCGATCAACCGCCCCGACCAGATCACCAACTACAAGGTGCGCGAATACTTCGACCGCCTGATGCAGCTCAACTATTCAAAGGTTGTGATCGACTGGTACAAGATACAGTATGTGAGCGACCTCGAACGCCAGCCCGACGGCACTTTCGTGGGCGTGATCACGGTGTACCAGAAATTCCAGGGCTACGACAAGGAAAAAGGCCTGGTATATGAAGACACAACAAAGAAAGACATCACAATTTACGTGAAGCGCAAGGAAACCCAGATCGGCGGCCGCCTTGTCGGCTTCTGGGATGTGATGCTGGGCGATATCAGGGTAAAAGAAACCTCCAAAAAGTAAAGCATAGCGAACACTGGCTTGTAAAAACCTCCTAATATCAAAGCTCTGCGAAAACTTGCATTCATTTTCCTGGCATTACTGGCCCCTCTCTGCGCCCAGCCGCAAAACAATATTGGCGGATTTACCGGTGACGAGACCGTTTTCTATGCCCAGACCAAGCAGGTGAACCAGTTCTTCCGCCGCTTCAACGGGGAAGAAGACGTCAGCGGCAACAGGCTTTATCCCGGGCAAAGCGGATATCATGACCTCAGAGCAAGGCGAAAGTACCTCAACATGCTGTTCGACAAGGACAGCCCCCTGGTCAATACCGATTCCAAAACAGTGTTCATAGAAGAAGTCCTCAGCAAAAAAGCCCCTATCCTGCTTGATTTCCATGCCAGGGACTGGTTTTGTGAAGTAACATCCACCTTCACATGGAAGAAGCAAACGTTGAACATCATCCTTTACCTGAGGATTGAACAGCAGAACGGAGGCTACAAATGGGTGATCTCGAACGTTTACTGCGACAAATTCAATACGTATTTCACACATCTTGGCGATACCGCCAACTTGAAATTTTTCCTTCACCCAATGAGCCACGAGGTAGATTTCATGAACATCCACAAGGCTTTGGATGATCCCAAAAATATCGACTACTACCTCGACCGCGACTACGTGCCCGACCACCTGGCTCTCTTTGTTTCGGAACTAAAGGAAGGAAACCTTAAATTTGTATCGGTCAACAATGAAAAATTCCATGTCTTCCAGGTACCCAACTGGTATTTTGAGATCTCGTTCTTCAACCGCAACAGTTACAACAGCGGCTGGCTCATCTCGAACCTCGTCCGCCTCTCGCCCGGAGACAAAAAAGAATTGCTCAAGCATTACACACATAGTAATTAGGTCCATGAGAACCAGGCTCCATACCATAGCGGTCATTAGTTTAATACTGGCCTTCGGCGGATTTGTTTGCACCCAGGCCCAGGCCCAGACCAAGAAGACAAGCAGTACGCAGAGTAAGTCGGGAAGCAAGACCGCGACAAAGTCCCCAGGTAAAAGCACAAAAACAGGTATACAGCAGCCGGCATCCCGCAACCAGCATCCCGCATCCGGTAAAACAGTGGATAAGAACGCTCCGAAGCCAGGGGCTTTGCCCGCAGATAAGATAGGCCCATTACGCGACCAGGCCAACGGGATCGTGAAATTCTTTGAAAGCACCCTTAATTTCCTGGCCGACAAAAAGAACACGGTGCAGGACAAACAGGTGATCATCAACGCCAGCTACCTGAAATTCTTCTGGGACAGCGAGGTGCAGATCGAAGACGACCTCGACACCCATATGGTGCCCATGTACAAGGATGTGCAGGCTTACCTCACCGACGTGGATTTCTTTTTCAAACAGGCTGTCTTCACTTACAATGTGCAGGACATCAGCGTGATGACCAACGAGCTGGGGAACACCTTTTTCAAGGTTACCTGCAATCGCAACCTTACCGGCATTAACCTCAACGACGTCAATGTAAATACCAACCAGGTACGGTATTTAGAGATCAATTACGACGAAAAGAACCAGCAGCTGAAGATCGTAAGCGTATACACCACAAAGCTCAACGAGAAAGACGATATGCGCAACTGGTGGAACGGCCTTTCCCAGGGCTGGCAGCAGAAGCTGGGCAAGGATATACAGGTAGGCGGCGGGATCAGCCTTGGTTCCGTGGCTTCGTATAATGATACCGTTGCGATGACAGGCGGGCAGAAAACCGCCATTGATTCAAATGCCTATTATAAAGGCCTTGTACAGATCATGGGAATGAATAAGATAGACCTTTCGGGGGATGTAACCATAGCCGACCTCAGTCCGCTGAGCAAGATGAGCGCCCTCCGGGAAGTCAACCTGAAAGGTACGCCTGTAAGCGACCTGATGCCCCTGAGGAATCTCAACCACCTCGAGGTACTGAACATATCCAACACATCGGTGGGCAGCCTGGAGCCCCTGCATTATTGCACACATATAAAACAGTTGTTCCTGAAAGGATCCGGGATACAGGATCTGGGATTGCTGGTGAATTTCCCCGGCCTCCAGGACCTTGACCTCAGCAATACGAAGATCTCCTCCCTGGAGCCCATAAAAGCTCTGGATTCCATCGACGACCTCAGGTTATCAAATACCCCCGTAAGCGATCTGGCCCCTGTTGCAGGGCTTATAAACATAGAATTACTCAACATCTCATCCACGGGCATTAAAAATATTGATGCACTGAAGAATTTAAGCAAACTCAGGATACTGCAGGCCGACAGCACCGGGATATCCAGCCTCAAGGCTTTGGATAACAATAATGCCCTGCAAAAGATATACTGCGATTATACCCAGCTGCCAAAGGCCGAAGCCATTAATTTTATGTTGAAGCATCCCAATGCCTTTCTGGTGTTCGAATCGGCCGAACTTGCCAAATGGTGGACCGGCATGAACACCGACTGGCAGAACCTGCTCAGCCATTATACCGAACTAAGCAATCCGCCTTCAAAAGAACAACTGCACAAACTCATACTCGTCGACAGTCTTAATATCGTTGGCAGGATGAACATTAAAAGCCTGGAACCCGTGGCCATGCTTTCGCTTCTGAGAGTATTGTATGCTTCAAGTACGGGGGTGAGCGATATCGGCCCGTTAAAAAACCTCATCAACCTGCAGACCCTCTACCTCAGCAATACATCCGTGAGCAGCCTGCAGCCCATAAGCAGCCTTGTCAACTTCAAAGTCATCAGTATTGATAACACCCAGGTAGCCGACCTCAGCCCGCTGTACGGCATGAAAGACCTGCAATTCGTGTATGCCGACAACAGCCAGGTTCTATTGAAGGAAGCCAATGCTTTCCTCGACAAAAATCCCGGCTGCCTGCTCATTTTCCAGACCTTCGAGAATACCAACTGGTGGAAAGGCATCAGCAAAGCCTGGCAGGATGTGTTCATTGCTTCCATGGGCATAAAAGGGGCGCCCGACAAGCTGCAGCTGCAGCAGATGGCAAACATAGACAGTCTCGGTTTCAGCGAGAACTTCTCGATAAGTGACCTCAGCCCCGTTCAGAAACTTTCAAGACTTAAGGACCTTTCTTTCACAGGTACCACCGTGAACAGCCTTGAGCCCCTGAGTACTATGCTTACCCTTGAAAGCCTGCACTGCGGCAAGAACCCCATCACCGACCTTACACCAATTGCAGGCCTGCCCAAGCTCAGGGACCTCGATTTCAGCAACAGCCAGGTAGAAGAGCTGATGCCCATACAGAACATGAGCCAGCTCGAGAGCCTCAGGTTCAGCGGCACCCCGGTGAAGAGGCTGAAATACCTGGTTAACCTTACCGGATTGAAACTGCTGGAACTTTACAACACCAAAGTGAGCAGCCTCGATGAGCTCGAGAACATCCGCGGTCTCGTGAACCTCAAGATATTCAACACCAAGATCTCGGCGAAGAAGGTTGAAAAGTTTAAGCTCTCGCATCCGAAGTGTGAAGTCGTATTTTACTAGATAGATGGATAATCAGATATCCGGATATCCAGGATCGGCGCGCAGCGCTATTATCCAGAACCCATGAACAAAACCATAGAAGTCTGCTTTACCCCCAAACTCTTTGCAGATATAACTACAAAGGACGATTATATCGTTGTATTAGCTGACATTTTACGGGCCACAACCAGCATCTGTGCCGCCTTCCAGAACGGAGTGAAGGAGATCATCCCGGTTGCCAACCTGGACGAAGCCAGAGAGATTAAATCAAAGGGATACTTAGTCGCCAGCGAGCAGGACGGCAAAAAGCTTGATTGGGCCGATTTCGGGAATTCAGCTTTCAACTTCACACCCGAAGCCATAGGAGGAAAAACCCTCGTTTACTGCACTACCAACGGAACACGGGCACTGGAAATAGCAAAAAAAGCCAGAAAGATTGCAATGGGCGCATTTGTAAACATCTCTGCCTTATCCGATTGGTTAGTTCATGAGAATAAGAACGTGGTAATTTTATGTTCAGGCTGGAAGAATAAATTCTGCCTTGAAGACTCACTCTTTGCCGGGGCGCTCGCTGAGAAACTGTTAGCCCATCCCGGGTTTGTAACCTTCTGCGACAGCACCCACGCCTCGCTTGATTTATGGCAAATTGCCCGATACGATCTTCCGGGTTATTTAGAGAAAGCTGCCCACCGGCACCGGCTCAGGAAGCTCGGTCTGGACGATGTGATCCCATACAGCTTTGCACCCGATACAACCCGGGTTATCCCCGTGTTTGAGGGGGGAGTGATCAGGGAAAGGGGATAGAGGGTTATTGTTTGATGAATTGTTTACTTCATTTACACCCGTACCGAGGCAACTACGCATTGGGGGACTTACAGTTACAAATGCCGGATCAACCGTGATAATACGGAACGAACGATTAAACGATGCGGCCTGGCGGCCTGAATGAAGATTTGTCCGGATTCTGACCTTTGAAATTGAAACTTTGATACGTCCTTCCACGTACAAAAGTTAATCCCCTTGTAAATGAATACCGATCAGGCAGATATTGACCTTATTGAAAGGCACCTAAGCGGACAGCTCACCCACGCTGAAGCTGTGGATTTTGAGGAAAGGCTGGGCGAGGACCACGAGTTTGCGAGAAAATTAAGGCTCAGGAAAGCTTTTCCTTCCCTTTTTAATGCGGCAGGGGATGATATTATTGCACAGGCCGTTGTGGAAGTCCCTGAAGTCAGGATCAAAAAAAAGAAAGTTTACCTGTTAAAACCCCGGCACTTCGTCTGGGCGATCATTGTGCTGTTAGCAGGAATTTTATTTTATTTTCTGTTCATCAGGATAAGCCGACCAATGCAGAAAACCAGAGAGAAGAAACCTGTTGCCCGGGTTGTTGAAAAAGCTGTGGCCAAGACCCAGCAACCCGAAAAAGCAGGCAGTCCGGAACAGGCAATCAGCCTTCATAAATCCATTGTGCTGGAATCGCCTGCCGATGGCATGGGTGTGAACAGGGCAGAGGACATAGTTTTCAGGTGGAAACAGTCAACAGACAGCTTTACAAATTTTTATCTTTTCTCGGAAGCCAGTAATAAACTGGCATGGTGGAGAGGCATACGTCCCGGGATCAGGGAGCTGACCATCCCGGCCAATAAATTAAACACCGGAAGGTTTTACTGGTATGTAGGGACCAAAGAGTCCAAACGAATATTGATCATAAACCCCTGACCCGCATCCAGCTATCCAGCTCATCGATCTTCAGGGCAAGATCTTTTCTTCAAGGTCACAAATTGTGACCTTGAAGAATTACATTACGATGATCTTTTTTGTTTGGTGGGCGGATGAGGTCGCGGCGGTGATGTAATAGACTCCCGCTGGCAATGGATAGCTGGATAACTGGATAAGGTTGACAGGTATGTTGTTCCTGCCAGGCCGGAGAGTTCCCTTCCATATAAGTCCTAAGTCGGCGCCGGAACTACTGGTAAGGCGGATCTCAAGATGACACCCAACCTGGGTTTCGACAAGCAGGTTAATCACATCATGTGCGGGTACCGGAAAGGGATCCAGCAATACCAGTGATCGTGATCCTTCAGGGTCACTTATCCCCGATGATGGCTTGTAATATGTGCTGTAAACCCCGTTGCCGTGGGTTGCTATGGCGACGAAGCCGTCGGTGGAGCGGGCGTCGATCATGTCGACGATGACGTTGCCGATGGCGTCGGGGCTTTCCTGGATCCAGATTGTGGAATCACCATTGAGCTTTGTGGTTGAGTATAATCCCACAGAAGTCCCTATAAAAACAACTTTCTCTCCTTGGTAAGTCAGCTGTTTGGCCCATCGTACTGAGGGGCCGGCACCTGATCCGTCGGGATGTTCCTCGAGATTTCCCGAAACTGAGGTCCAGGCAGCTCCTCCATCCGCAGAGTAAAATAAGCTTAAGACGCTGTAATTCGAGAAGACCACTACCACTTCATTCGCATTCAGAGGATTAATATCGATACAGGCCACGAATCCCTCGGCGGGGAAATTGCTGCCCGAGATATCTACAGGCATGGGGTTCCCGGTATTCGCATTGTCGAGGCGGTAGAGCTTTCCCAGGCTGGTTCCGTAATAGAGGCGGTTGGCGGGGAAGCGGGAGACCGAGATCGCGCTGAGGGTCGAAGCGTTGCCGATATCCACATTGCTGAGGTGGTTCCAGCCCGCGTTGCGCTGGGAAGAATCCATGGCCGAAGCCTTGAGGTCGTCCTTGCGCCAGATGCTGTTGATGGTAGGGAGGTAGAAAGTGCGGGAGGTATTCGGGTCGAGGGCGAAATTCTGGTAAAAAGGGAAGAGCTCATTGGAACCCATCACCGGGTCGTAGTATTTGAGCAGGGTATCGGGCAGCTGGGGGAAAATGTTTTTAGTGTGCATGGATGCGTCGAACTGTGAAGTCCAGATATTGCCGCTGTATGCGGAGATCACGCAATACTCCCATGAAGGGGCCAGGGCTACTGCGAATCCGTCGTAACAGATATCGATATTGAACCAGAATTCCGAGGGGTTGTTGGTGACTGTATAATACCAATTATTATCCTGCAAGCCGCCGAGCACCCAGTCCTCGGCCGACGCCCCGTGGTCGATGGCCACCGAATAGAACTGGGTAGTTGTGAGTCTGGCGTTCTGGCGGTCCCAGGAGATATGGGCGCTATCGGCAGTGCAATTGGTTGTGCGGTAAATACCGCCGTCGTTCGCCATGAACATCGTATTGGGGTTCGAAGGCAAAAAAGTGATACCGTGCTGGTCGGGGTGGATTTCGTGGATGGAGTCCATATCGTAGGGACATCCGCCGAGGTTTGCCGTGTGGAGGCTGTCGGCAAAGCCGTTATCTGAACGGAACAAGCTCATCCCGCCCAGGAAAACATCGTTCTCATTATCCGGTTTCACGCCGAGGGTCAGGCAATACCCGCCGTAACAAACAAACGAAAAAGGCCAGGAGTTCATGCTCCCGTTCCCCGCGCCCGGTATGCCAGTGGTCCGGTTTTCCCAGACCGCCGAATCGGCCGCGGCGTTCCAGCTCATTTTCCAGAAGGTATTCACCGAATTCGTATACCCGTTGAAGGGGTTGAGGTCGGGTGACTGGGATTCGGTGAGCACATACACCACATTTTCGTTCGAAGCAGCGATGGCCAGCTTCGTTGCCCGGTTATCGGCAGGAAAGCCCTTAGGTGTGATCTCGGTCCAGTTGATCCCGTTGGCCGAGCGCCAGATCCCCTTCCTGCCCGGAGGTTCTATGGACCAGCCGTAGCCGCTGAGGACCGCGTAGAGCGTGCCGTTCGTAGTCACCGCTATATCCGATGCAAAGGATTTATTTACAAGGTCGCCCAGCACCATAGTCCAGGTTTGCCCGCCGTTTTCCGACCGCATGATAGCCCCGTAGCAGGCCGCATACACGATATCCTTGTTCATTGTCACCGGATCTGTGACTATGCGCCAGACCCCCTGGAACACATCCTTAAGCACTCCCGGCTGTCCGCCCTGGGTCGACGGAAGCGCCTGCCAGGTAGTCCCGTTGTCGGTCGACTTGAAGATTCCGTTCCCCAGCCCCACAGTACGCACGCTTGTGCTAACGTTACGGTTGGTCGTACTCAGGAGCTCCCCGCTGCCATAATACCAGGTCGAATGTTTTCCCGGCCTGCGGTCCTGTGCGATGCAGGTTGCGCTCTGTTCCGCATCCGGAGCTGTGACTTTATGCCAGAGGTTCCCCTCGGTATTCGATTCCCACATCCCTCCCGAAGCGCTTCCAGCCAAGAGGTGGTTTTCGTTATCGACATCCACCGCGATACACAGCAT